>JBDHIS010000020.1:71388-121517 GCA_039587315.1 Gemmatimonadota bacterium
GGGGTGGCAGCGGGCTGCTCCGGTGGGGGAGGAGCCTCATCTCCACCGCATGCGCCGGCCATGAGCCCGACACACGCCACGAACCAGACCAGTCTGTTATTCAATCGCACCGCTGCCTCCCGGCGACGGCGGCTTCACGAACGTCCTGAGCTGGAACTGCCCCTGCAGCAGCGCACCAGTCGTGTCGCCGTATGTCACCTGCGCCGTGAGCGGCGCGGTTCCGAGCGTGAGGTCGTACGGCACCATGATCCTGGGCAGCGACGCGATATCCGCCAGGAACTCGCCGATCTGGTCATAGTGCCCGACCACGCTCACGCGGTATCGGTGGACGTTGAACATCCCGGCCGCATCCACGGACTGCGGGTTGATCTCCTGGATCTGCACCCCGCGCAGCGTTGCGCGGGAAGCGATGTCGTCGATCAGCCTGGGTACCTCGTTCTCGAGAGGCACCAATCGCCGCATCAGACTCAGGCTGCCCTCGTAGCCCGCGATGCGCTGCCGCAGGCTCTCGACGGTGCCTGAAGCCAGGTCTCGCCGGGCCGAGTCCACCACCGTGTGGAGTGAATCGATCTCGACCTCCAAGCTGGAGATCTGCTCCACCCTGGGAGCCCGCCACAGGAACCAGAAGGCAGCTCCACCGCCGAGCGCCAGGAGAATGGCGAACACGAGGAGCTGTTGCCGATCCTTTTGGGAGAGCGCCATGCGTCCGTCCTCCCCTACCGCACCGACTCCGCCACCGGAACCGTTCGCATGAAGCTCGAATCGGCCTGCCTGAAGGTGGCGGTGATGCTGAATGCTGTGAGTGCCTTGTCGTCCTCCACGACCGTGCGGTTCGCGCCCGGGACCACGTTCGTGACCCACGGGGAGTTCGCGAGATTCCGCAGGAAGCGGGTGTACGCGCTTATGTCCGACGTACGGCCGTCAACCATGAAGCGCACCGCTGCCGGCTGCTGGGTCGCGTCGGTCTCGGCGCCCGCAATCGGCGCCGTCTGGACCACGTTCATGCTGACCAACCACGTGTAGTCGGGCAGCGATTTGGTGACTTCCTCCAGGACGTGCGGCCAGACGTAGCGATCCGAGTCGATGCGCCGGATGTCCTGGAGTTCGAGCACCAGCGAGTCACGGAGCCCCTCCGCCCGTCGCTTCTGGGCAATCATGTTGGAGAACCGCCGGGCCTCGCTCCGAACCCGCTGCGCGTCCTCCTGGAGGCCCGTCAACTGGGCCTGCATCGTGACGAAGAAGAACCCACCGGCTGCGCCAACCACGATCCAGGCGCCCACGGCGCCGAGCAGCAGCGGGTCTTTCACCCCCTTGATCAGCTCGCCGAAGTTGGGCATCGAAATGCCGCCACCGGCTTTCCGCTTCTTGGGGCCCCCGAGCAGGTTGACTTCGATAATCATCGTTCAAATCCCCCGGCGCTCAGCCGCGCGCCCGAAGCGCGAGACCCGTCGCCAGCATCAGCAGCGGTCCGACCTCGTCGGCGTTGACCGTGTCGAACACCTGGTCCTTCACCCTCAGCCGTTGGAGTGGACTGGCCACCTCCACGGGCAGGCGCAGCCGCTGTCCCAACACGTCCGAAAGACCCGGAATCCGGGCGCCGCCGCCGCAGCAATACACGCGCTGCAACGTCCCGGCATCGCGGGCAGCCGTCTGGAGGAACGCGCCGGCCCGCTCGAGGCCGACTGCCATCTCCTCACCCCGGTTCTGCACGTAGGGCTCGAGGTCGCCCGTCAGCTCGTAGCCCTGCAACAGGCCCTCGGCGTCTTCGGCCGACATTCCGCGCTCCCGCTGGAGGTCCTCGCGGAACTTCCGCGTACCGATGCTCAGGTCTCGCGTGAGCAGCGGAATCCCGTCCAGCAGGATGTTCACGTTGGTGACCTCGTGCCCGATGTTGAGCAGGGCCACCACACCCTGTTTCGCATCCGGATAGTTCAGCTCGAACGCGTTGTGCAGAGCGAAGGCGTCGACGTCCACGATGGCGGCCTCGAGGCCGGCCTGGGCCAGGAGTTGGAGCTTGTCCTCGACCAGATCGCGCTTGGCCGCCACCAGGAGCACGTCCATCTGGAGCCCCTCGCCATCGGGGTCCAGAATCTGGAAGTCCAGCTCCACGGCTTCGATGTCGAACGGCACGTGCTGCTGGGCCTCCCACCGGACCACCTCGTAGGCGTCGCTCTCCTTCATGCGGTCGACCTGGATCTTCTTGATGATCACGTCGCGCCCGCCGACCGCCACGACCACCTGCTTCTGCTTGATCCCCGCGCTCTTGAACAGGCCCTGCACCGTGTCAGCCACGATGTCGGGATCCATCACCTCACCTTCGACGATGGCGTCCGCCAGCATCGGAGCCACGGCCACGCGGCTCAGAATTGGCTCACCCTTGCCATGGTCCACGGCAACGAGCTTCAAATACCCGCTGCCGATGTCCAGGGCGACCGTCGATTTGGAACCACCGAGTCCGAAAAGCGCCATATCTGCCCACCGCTAAACGAGATAAGAGGCTGGAGCGGCAGACTACAGTAGGGCCCACCCCAATTTTTGTCAAGCTCCAACCTACTTTAACCCACAGGCACCAAGGCCAATCCCTATCGTCACTTACGGAGTTCGGGTCAGCCTCAGCCACCCTCGATCCACCAGACGCTCTCCCGTCGCGCTGGCGGCCAGCGCCCGGTCCAATGAGCAGCTCGAAAACCCAACTGCCGCTGCACCTGGGGCGTTTTGAGCCAGCACAACTTTAGCTGCTACCACCCCTCCCTTGAAGTGACCTCCCTCACTAGTCGTTGTCAGATGACCATTTACGACCACGGCCCCGTGGAAGCGGAATCCGCCCCGGACAGTGAGGTCGCCATCCACCAAGAGCACGCCCTGACCCCGCCCGCCGACCAGCTCCAAATTGCCTCTCGCATGGATCACCGGGAAGTGCTCGCCGCAGGCCGAGGCCGGAGCATCGGGGTCGCCCCAATTGGTGGGGTCGCCGACCAGGCAATCCCCGCTGGAGGTACGCGGGGCCGGAGCCAGGGATCCGGCCTGGACCCGCTTGTCCGCAAGCGATCTGATCTCCGCTGCAGCCTGGGTCGCCCAGGCCGGAAGGCTGCCATCGGCGGCCGCACCGCGAAGCACCGGAGGCGCCCCGGCCAGGCAGGGACCGGCCGAGCACGAGGAAGTGTCGAGCGGTGCATCCGACGGGAGGCGGAGCCCTGTGCGAGCGGACTCCGGCGCTGGGCAGAGCCACCAGGGCGGAGCCAGGTCCTGCCCGTTCACGGTCGCCAGGCTCGCCAGCGAGACTGGCCCGGCCGATTCCAGGGCCGCGCGGTAGCCGAGCTCCAGCGGCCGCGGCCGGACCAGCAGCCCGACCCGCTGGGTGGCCTCTCCACCGGCGCTCCTGCCCTCAGACTCGACCAGGTAGAGGAGGCGGCCGAGGCGTAGCACCCGGCCCTCGAACCGGGCTCCTCCCACCCGAGCCGAGCCCTCGAAGGCGGCCCACTCCCCGATCTCCATCCGGTGATGGCCGGCGGTGCGCCAGGCCTCCAACTGGAGAGCCGCACCCTCCTCCGCGGCGTGGAGTGCCGCGACAAACCCCACTGCATCCCGAACCGCACGGCGGTCCTTGAGCCCCAGGGAGGCCCCTGCCGCTGCCAGCGCGGACGCGAGGAGGAGCGCTATCAGTACGAGGAGCAACGCGGCGCCGGAGCGCCCCGCAAGGCTCACCGACGATCCTGCCGATCGGGGCGGGGGTTGTTCCGCAGTGCCACCAGAAGGGTGATGGAATCGCCCGGGGCGACGGAGTCCGGTTGGGGAGTTCCGGATGCGCGACGCGCCACTATGGCGATCCCGATGCGCGCGACCGCGTTGGGCTCGGCGGTCTGGGCACCGCCCTGATCGCGGTATGTGAACCGGATCCCACCCGGGACCAGCGGCCCGAGCACGGGTTGCGTGCCGCTCCAGCCACCCGACCTTCGCTTTCGGCGCGAGCCCAGCCACCAGTCCCCGTGGCGATCCCTGTAGGAGCGAAGTTGGGAGAGCTCGAGCGCCGCGACGGGCGCCCCGCGTTCCACTCCCCCCAGGGCGGCGGGCGGACGGACGTTCCGGACCGTGAGCTCGTACCCCTGGCCACCGCCCGGGCACGCGGCACTCGCCCACACACTCTCCAGGTCCGCGCGCGCCCAGTAGTTGTCGCGGGCGGTCGCGCGGTCGGCCTCGGCGTAGATGCGCAAGAGGTCGCGCTCCGGTTCCGGCAGGCGCGGCCCGAAGCGGGGCTCAGCCGCCACGACGAGGTGCCAGGACCCCGGACCGATCGGCTCGGGAGGGCGACACAGAAAGGTCGTCGAGCGCAGAGCCCGGTAGGTGACCTCGTGCGGCGCCAGCTCGATCAGGTCGCTCGAGGCCGTGTCGCCGGCGTCCAGTCCCGCCAGCTCCAGCGAGACGAGCGCAGCCGCCAGGCGCAGTGTTGAGTTGACCTCCACCCAACCAGCCTGGCGCCCATGTACACGCTGCGATTCGAGCATCACGCCGTGCACTGCCACTACAACAACGCCTGCCAGGGCCAGCGAAACCAAGAGCTCCACGAGCGACGCCCCGTTTTGCGCCCTCAACACGCCACCACGGTCGACAGCGCGTGCTCTCCGCCCTCTCCCCCTCTGTTGGAGCGGACCACTACCTGGAGCCGCCGGCCCCCACCCCCGGGGTCCGCCCAGGCGGCCCAGGTCACGTCGAACGCCCCGCGGGCCACGGCCCCCGTGCCGGGCTCGGGACAGCCACCCTGCCGCAGCCGCTCCAACTCGGACCACGCCACGAGCGTGGCGCGTTCCCGGCGGCGCCCATCGGTGATCAGACCCGTGGTCCTCGCTGCGGTTGCGGCCAGCGCCAGCAGCCCGACGGTGAGGATGAAGAGAGCGACTAGGACTTCCAGCAGGGTGAACCCTCGATACGACATGGCGCCAAGCTATGGAGACCCGCGGGCAGAGCCGGGCGCAAAGCTCTCGGGCTCCAGGTCCCTAAAACGCGCCTTGGGGCCTGCCGAAAAAAAGAGCGGCAGGAAACCCTGCCGCTCAGCGTCGAGGCGCTTCTCGGACCCGTCAGTTGCAGGCGGGCTCGCCCTCCTGTGTGGCGGGCGCCGGCGGGGCGCCGACGGTGCCGTAGAAGATGGCGCAACCCTTGGCGGTGCCGTTGTGCGCGGCCGTCGCCGCCCAGCCGGATGCGGAGACGTTCTGCAACGTCACGGTCACTCCAGCCGACGTTTGATAAGTGGTGCCGAGATTCGAACTGTACGTGTAGAACTCAGCTATGTAGGCCTCCTCGGCCGTGACGAGGTTCCTGAGATCGGCCTTCATCGAGGCGAGATACGCCTTCTCCTTCGTGTTGACGAACTTCGGGATCGAAATCGCAGCCAGGATCCCGATGATCACCACCACTATCATCAACTCGATGATCGTGAAGCCTCTGGAATCGCTGTGCATGGGGCGCTCCCTCGACACTGGCTCTGGAAAGGAACGAGGCGGTGGAGGAACTCCACCGCCTCACTCCCAAAAGAGACTAGCCCAGGATGCTACTTACAGTAGGGCTCGCCTTCGTTGGACGTACCTGTAGCACGGTCGCCGACATAGATGATGCAGGTCTTGGCCGTACCGTTGTGCACCGAGCTCGCCTGCCAGCCCTTACCGCTGACGTTGGCGATGGTCACGGTGACGCCAGGCGACTCGCCGTACGACGTGCCGAGCTGCGCGGCGGTACCATACGTCACGAAGTCCGCGAAGTAGCTCTCCTCAGCATTGATGAGGTTACGCAGGTCGGACTTCATCGAAGCGACGTAGGCCTTTTCCTTCGTGTTCGCGAACTTCGGAATCGCGATTGCGGCCAGAATACCGATAATGACCACTACGATCAGAAGCTCAATCAGAGTGAAACCCTTGCGGTTCATCTACACACCTCCGCGGAACGTGTAACGAGTAACTCCCTTGGCCGCCCGCACTTCCGGACGGCAGTGCTGCTGTGACCCCTTATAGCAAGCTCCGTGCCTGAACGAACCACAACCACCTAACTACCTGCAGCATAGCACCTTACGCTGCCCGCGCGGAGGGCGCCAATCGGACGCGGCCAGGCTGCAGGCTCTCAATTTGCAAGCCCTCGCGCCTGGCGCAAGAGGCCGCCCTCGCAGCGGGCCCCCGCCACTCCAGCGGCCTCGAGCGCCCGATCCGGCAGATCCGGGCGCAGAGTCGCCAAGACCGGCTCGAGCTCGCCCAGCTCCCAGCACAGGCCTTCGAGGTCGGCTTGGGGATCGATCCAGGCTGCCGCGCTGTCCAGCGTCGCCGATGCGGCCGCCAGGTGTCCGGCGCGCCAGGATACCCTGGCTTCGGCCAGAGCCAGCTGCCACGCGGGAGCGTCCGCGGTGCGCAACGCCTCGCGGTAGATGACGGCCGGCGTATAGCCCAGCGCGCCCAACTCGATCCCGTTTCGCGCCACTGCCAGCGCAGAGTCCGACCGACCCGTCGCCTGAAGCGCAGCCACTAGCAGGCCCGTGATGGCCGGGTGTCCTGGCCTCAACTCCCAGGCCCGCTCAGCCTCCGCGACGGCCAGCTCCGAGCGGCCGAGATGGAGCGCGAGGGGCACTGAGCGAGAAGCCACGAACGGGTCCCGCTCGAACAGGGCGCCGGCAATCAGATACTCGGCCAGCGCGACGGCCGACCACCCGCGCAGATCCAGGTGGCGCCCGAATTGGAGGTGGGAGCGGTAGTTCTGAGGATACTCGAGCAGCGTCTCGATCATTGCGGTGCGACTGTCCCGCCAGAACGGAGTTCTGGTCCAGGTGCGAACGCCGTACGCCACGAGCAGGGCCGCAAGACCGAGCAGCACCGCCCTGCGCCAACGAGAGTCTCGCAGCGCGCTTTGCACGATCCAGCCCGCGGCGAACGCCGGCGCCAGCGCTGCGAAGTAGAGCGTCCGCTCGCCCAGTAGCGTGCCCGACACCAGGATCAGGTTCGAGGTCGGCGCGTACGTCGCGATCCCGGCCAGGATCGCGAACCCCACGGCCGGCGCGCGGCGCAGACTCGCCACCCCCAACGCCACTAGTGCCGCGGCGGAGGCGGCGCCGAGCGCGGCCACGGCAGTGAACTCCGTGCGCTGCGGGATCAGCTGCGGGTTGTAGTTGGCGGCCAGCTTCATGGGCCAGGTCAGCAATCGGATCACTTCCAGGTACACCGGCAACACGGTATCCAGCCGCTCCCCGAAGGAGAGGTACCGAAGAGCAGCCCCGGAGGTTATCCCCACCCAGCCCCCCGCCACCGCCCGCCACACGACGAGCCACACCACGGTGACGGCCAGGACCGCCAATAGCGGGCCGGCAACCGGCCGCCGCGCAGGATCCCGCACCAACCAGGCGTCGAGCGCCAGGATGGCCACGGCCGCTACAGCGTGCTCCTTGGAGAGCAGCGCGAGCAGGACGGCGGCGACTGTTGCAGCGAGCCAGGCCGCGCGAGCGCGCCCGGCGGCGGCAAACCGATAGCGACGAAACGCGAGGACGCCCAGCAAGAGGCCGACTGCCGCCATGATCTCCGACCTGCCGGCCACGTTGGCCACCGCTTCCACGTGCACCGGGTGTACGGCGAAGACGAGCCCCGCCACCAACGCGCCCACCGGAGTGAGCCACGCCGCCGCGACCAGGACCGCGAGCGCGGTCGCGAGGGCATGCAACAACACGTTGCTCAGGTGGAACCACCAGGCACGGCCCCCGGAGAGCGTCCAGTCAAGTGCATAGGTAGCGATCACGGCCGGCCGATAGAGACCCGCCGTCGCGCCGTCCCGCACCGGCCAGTAGGGCGAGAACCGGGCCTCCCACGCTGCGGTCAGAGAATGCGCTGCCGGGTTCTCGGGAATAGTCAGCTGGTCGTCGAGTGCCCAGCCGTTACGGATGGCGTTGGCATACACCAGGCAGGCCACCGCCGCCGCCAGGAGTGCCGCCCGCCGCACCGTCAGTCCGGACATGAGAACCGGAACAAGGCGGGTCCGGAGGTCACCTGGAACAGAGGCTCCAGCAATGACTCGTCTGCGGACGCGAGCTCACGCACCACGGGGCCGGCGGCGGCGCCGGGACCGGTGAGGGCCAGGTGGGTCACACCGTTCTCGCAGTAGTACGCCACGCTCTCGTCGGTGGTCAGCGGGTCGGTCCGGCGCCCCTGCCAGCGGAACAGGTAGCTGGGCACGGCGGCGCGGCCCGAGTAGAGATAGACCAACGCCTCATCGGAAACGGCGAGCACCGTCCCGGGCGGTGTCTCTTCCGTGATGCTCGGCAGCAGGAGGTGAAACGGCGCGCTGATCCCCTCCGCCGTTCGGGCGAAGCCGCGTCCCCCTAGAGAGGCCGCCTCACGCGGCAGGTAGCCGGACGATACCGCTACCGCGAGAACGGCTACCACCCACCGCGTGGGCGCACCGCGGCGCCAGAGCAACCAGCCACCTCCCAATCCGAGCAGCGCCGCCCACGGAGCCAGAATCCAAACGAAACGGTCCGAGGCGTACGGCCAGAGCGCGACCACGATCACGTAGAACACCAGCGAGATGACGAACGCCGGCACTCGGCGCCACGCCGACGCGGCGCCCCACAGCAGCGCGCCAAGGAGCAACACGGCAAGCGGATACCAGAGGGCACCCGGGAGAGCGGGGAGCGCAAGACGAGCGAGGGGACCGAGCACGCCGACATTGACGCCGGGAAGGAGTCCCAGGATTCCCGCTTGGCCGGCAGCATCGACGTACGTGCCGTAGTTGGACGCGATGCGGGGATCGACGGCCCCCGGGTGCGTCAACAACCACGCGAACCACGGAAGCATCACCACTGCGCCCGCAACTGCGGCCGCGACTGCGGCGCGACGGCGACGCCTGATCCAGAGCGCCACCACGACGCCGGCAACGACGGCAACACCGATCGTCCGTGTGAGCGTGGCCAGCCCCGAGAGCAGGCCTGCAACAAAGGCTCGGCGCTCGGTCACCTCGTCGCGGTCCACGACGAGAAGCGACGTAGCCCAGAGCGCGAGGAACAGCGGCTCGGAGAACCGCACGCCGACGATGGTCAGCAACGGGAAAGCCAGGAACC
Source organism: Gemmatimonadota bacterium (assembly GCA_039587315.1). Taxonomy (GTDB): domain Bacteria; phylum Gemmatimonadota; class Gemmatimonadetes; order Gemmatimonadales; family GWC2-71-9; genus WVYX01. The sequence goes on from JBDHIS010000020.1 coordinate 80,465, forward strand.
CGGCCGGGAGCGCCACGTATTGAACCGCAGCCGGCCACTCGAGGCGGCGGCCGTGCAGGGCGATTGCCCACGCCGCTATTCCGAGCGCCGCCGAATCGAGCAGCTGGAACAGGACGACGTTTGCGGGAAAGCTCGGCCACAGCCGCCACAGCAGGCTGAGCAGGGCGGGATAGAGGAACGGGTAGTGCACACCCGCTGGTGAGCCCGGCAGGTGGATGTTCCGGTACCCCTCTCCCGTCGCCAGCGCCTTGGCCAACACGACGTAGATGCCGTCGTCGTAGAAGACGCCCACCAGTGCATCGCCCTGCGCCCACAGGCCGACGACGAACACGCCAAGGCCCAGCAGCTGGGGCCAGCGGCGCCACGCGATCTCGCCCCAGCTCACTCGCCCACCTCGCAGCGCGCAAGTTCGGCCCGCTCGGCAAGCGATGGCAGCGGCTCACCCTCTCCGTGGAGGGCCTCTATCCGGGCCATCGAGCGCTCCACCTCGGGACAGTGCCCGGCGTCGAGTGCCGCCTCGGCACTGAGCTGCCAGTACTGCCACACACCGGGGTATTGCCACGCCACCTGGCGCCGCAGCGTCATCGCCTCGAGGGGCTCGCCGCGCGCCAGCGCTAGGTCTGACAGCGCGATCTTCACTCGGTAGTCGTTGGGGTCGATTCGCTGGGCCTGAATTCCCACTGCCGCGGCAGAGTCGAGCCCACCTGCCCGAACGAAGTTGACGATGGCCTCGGCCGCGGCCAGCTGCCGCACGCTGTCGAGTTGGAATTCCATTCGGAACGCCTGCGCAGCTTCGAGCCAGCGCTCTTCCTCGACGAAGCGCCGCGCCACGTCCTGCCACAGGTTGGGAAACGACGGCTGGATCTCGAGTGCGCGCCGCGCCAGTTCCTCCCCCCGCTCCCGATTCCCTGTTTCGTACGCCACCAGGCTGGCGACCCAGAATGACCGGTACGACCCCGGCGCATCCCGGACCAGTTGCACCAGGAAGGGACCGGGGCTGCGCCACACCTCCACCCGGAGGATCGTGCGTGCGAGCCCCGCGCAAACCACCACGGCGACTACCGCCACCGCGATGTCCTTGCGCCTCATGGCGAGCCAGCCCGCGGCCCAGCCCGCAAGCAGTACCGCGCCCACCGAGGGGAGGTAAAGCGAGCGCTCGGCCAGGAGGAGCCCCGTGGGCACGAGCACGTTGGAGATGATCAGCAGGGTGCCGGCGATCCAGGCGAGACCAAAACTCACTACGGGCGCGCGATCCCGGTTCTGCAGCGCGACCAGCACCGCCAACAACACCGTGGCGAATCCAGCGAAGCCGGTGAGGGTGATCCGCGCAACGGGCTTCAGGAAGTCGGGAGAATAGTCGGCAGAGAGGTGCAGCGGGAAGACGAGGAGCCGCACGTACTCCAGCACGACCGGCGCCATCACGAGCGTGCGGGCGGTGAGGCCCTCGCCCTCGAGGCCGGGAGCGGCATGCACGCCAGCGAAGCCTCCTACCACCATCGAGCGCAGCCACAGAAACGCCGCGGCCGTCACGACCGACGCCGCCCACAGCACCCAGTGCCGTCGGAATCGGTCCCCCGGTCGCGCATCACTCTGCTTCGCGTCGAGCCAGTCAACGAGCAGGAAGATGCCCGGAGTGGCGAACGCCATCTCCTTGGAGCCAAGAGCCAGGGCGAGGAGCGCGAGGCAGCCGAACGAAGAGAACCAGCGGCGCCGACCGATGTCGCCGGCTGCGGCGAGCCTTCCGTCGAGGCTGTAGGCAAGGACCGCGCCGAGCACCAAGAGCGTGGCCAGCACTTCTGCGCGACCGACCACGCTGGCCACCGCCTCGACGTGAACCGGATGAACGGCGAAGACGAGCGCCGCCACAGTGGCGCCGAAGGCCGGCAAGTACTTGCGCGCCAGCACGAACACGAGGGCGGTCGCCACCGCGTGCAGTAGTACGTTGACCAGGTGGAAGAGGAGAGGTGAACCACCCCCCACCCACCAGTCGAAAGCCAGCGTCAGCGAAGTCAGCGGGCGGTAAAGCTCCACTCCCCACCACGGCGATGCGAGAATCGCTCGCCAATTGCCGATGGAGTGAAGCAGCGGGTTGCCCACGATCACGTGCAGGTCGTCGAACACGAAGTCGTGTCCGATGCTGGTCGCGTACGCCGCGACGGCGAGCAGCAACGCGGCTACGAGGCCCAGTCGGTCCGAGGGGTCTCGCCGCCCGGCGCCCGGCGCCGTCAGAGCGGAAGGCCCGGGAATGCTCACTGGCCGCCGCCCTCCGCCGGACGAAGCAGTGTCAGCTCGGGCATGGCGTTGGGTTCGCCGGACGGGGGAGCGAAGCGCCACACCTCCCATCCCTCGTACAACGGCAACAGCTCGTCATTCTCCTCGAACCGGTCACGAGCGAACACCAGACCCGAATCGAGTCCGATCGGGTTTCGCCACGCCAGATAGCCGTACAGAGTGAACCCTTCCAGGTCGCGCCGCATTTCTCGCAAGCAGTCGTCGGCCAGGTTGCGGCCCGGAATGAGCTTGAGTGTCGGGTCGGGCCATCCTTCAACGTGAGGCACCGAATCCGGCGCGGCCGCCTCCAGACTGTCCAGTCCCGCGAGCACGCGTTCCGTGCTGTAGTTCCCGGACCGCGCACGCGTAACGAAGTGATGCAGGTCGCAGGCGTCGATCTGCCGGTATGCCTGCTCCACCGTACTCGGCGGTGCGCCCAGCCCCCAGAGGTTCACGGCGATGCGGCTGCCCCAGCTACCCGGCATGATGACCAACGCTTGCTTCACGCCCAGCTCGGCAAGCTGCCTCTCCGGGTGCAACTTCAATGTGCGCAGACCGTGGCGATACACGTCCACGCGGGATGGGAGGAGCCCAACCCAGCCCCAGAGCAACACGATTGCCGCGGCCGTCACGAGCGCCACATCCCAGCGCAGCACTCGAGATCCGGTTCTCTTCGCGAGCACCCAGGCCCAGCGCCACGCCCGGGCCAGTGCAATCACCAGCATGGGCGCCGCCGCGTAGTAGAAGCGCGGCCCCAAGTGCCAGCCGGAGTGCCAGTAGAAGAAGTACAACACTGGCGCCGCCACCAAGCCGACGCCGACGATCAAGTCGCTGCGGCTCCTGTGCCGCGCCACGATGGCCCAAACCGCCAGCAAAAGAAGCGCCGGTACGGGCCATTCGTACATGTAGATGTGCAACCGCCTGATTGCGACCGCCGCGTTGCTGAGCGCGACCAACGGCGTGAACGGATCGCCCCACGGGTCCACGTGGAACCCGAGGCGAAGCTCCGGACCCCACACGGCAGTGTACCCCATGGTCAGCGGGTGTCCGTGCAGTCGCCAGTTCAGGAATCCCCAGGCGAGCGCCACCGGCAGGCCGCCCAGCGCGAACGGGAGAATGCCGCGCCACCGTCTCTGGCTGGCGATCCACACGAGCACCGGCAGCGCCGCTGCCGCTCCATCCAACGGCCGTGTCGCGGTAGCGAACCCGATCAGCAAACCGGCAGCGGCGAAACGGCGGGCTCCGGGAGCGGGATACGCCCACAGCACCGCCCAGGCCGCGAGCGCGAACGTCACCGCACCCACGTGGTTCATGTAGGTCGACGACATGAACATCACCCAGGCGGAGACCGCCCAGAGAACCGCCGCGGCGCGTGCCGTCCCGACTCCGTAGAGGCCACGTGCGACCAGGTACACGAGCGCGACTCCGACCCCGCCCAACACCGGATTCACGAGCCACTCGGCGTTCAGCAGCAACCCGACGGCGAACAGCACTGTCTGTCCTGGCGGGAACTGCGAAACCCACCCGGCTTCGGTGACCCACGTGTGGATGATCAGGAACGCTTCCAGCGGCTGTGGAGGCGGCAGCGCAAGGCGTCCGGCCGCAAATGCCCGGGCGTGCATCAACTGCGCAATCTCGTCCACGAGGTGAGGATTGCCCGCGAACACGAGCTGCGTGGTGCACGCGGCCGCGGCGGTGAGCAGCACGGCGAGCGCCAGAAGCCACCAGCGGTCGCGCGGCGCGCGCCAGTCGAACGATGGCAGCGTACTCTGGCCGGCCAGGCGTCCGATGAGTAGTGCCACAACGACTACGACCAGCATACCCCAGACCCAACTGAGGACGTGCGGGGCCCACAGCGGGCCGGGGTCCGGCGCACCAGTCCACGTGGGCAGGGGCAGCGCGGGTAACAACAGGAGCGCAGCTCCTATGGCCACCCAAAGCGGCCGCGGCACCGACTTCACTTGTTGCGCGGTTTGGAGGTGAAGATGTTGAACCGAATGATGTGCCACAGAGCCGCCATGCCGTCGCGCCACCCGATCTTCTTGCCTTCGGCATAGGTCCGGCCGCTGTAGCTGACCGGCATCTCCCAGATCCGCGCCTGCGCCTTGGCCAGGCGAGCCGTGAGCTCGGGCTCGATGCCGAACCGGTTGGAGACCAGGGGCAACGACTTGAGAACGTCGGCCCGGACCATCTTGTAGCAGGTCTCCATGTCCGTGAGGTTGAGATCGGTGAGCATGTTGGACAGCAGCGTGAGGAATCGATTGCCCACCGAGTGCCAGAAGTACAGCACGCGCCGCGGACCCGATTGGAACCTGGAGCCGTAAACCGCGTCCGCCTTGTCGAGGCGGATCGGGTCGAGCAGTTGCGGAAACTCGGTCGGGTCGTACTCGAGGTCGGCGTCCTGCACGACGACCACGTGACCGGTGGCGGCCTCGATCCCGCTGCGGACCGCGGCGCCCTTTCCGCGGTTCAGCGGATGGTGAATCACCTGATCCACCTCACCGGCTTCCTTGAGCCGGTCGAGGATTGCTGCCGTACCGTCCTTCGACGCGTCGTTCACGGCGATCAACTCGACCTCGATGGGCACGTCCTTGATGCGCAGAACGCACGCCTCGATCGTCGCTTCCTCGTTGTAGCACGGCATGATGACCGTGAGTACGATCTCGTTCCACGCACTCGGGACGCTCATTCGCTCCGCTCCCCAATTGCAATCAGCGACTGGCCGATACGCACCGGCAGCAAACGCTCGAGCCGGAACAGCGGCACCAGGCGGTCGTACAGCGCGAGCGATCCCGTTGGGATCAGCTCCCGCCGCAGCACGCGCCCGGTGAACCACCACCCCATGATTCCGGCCATGTTGAAGTACTCCAGGTGTCGCATCCGAAGTCCGGCTTCGGAGTAGCGCTCGCGCAGCAGCTTGCGACTGTAGCGGCGGTAGTGCCCCAGCGCTCGATCCAGCGACCCGTAGATGGACTGCAGCGCCGGCACCAGCAACACGAGCCGCCCGCCAGGCTCCAGCAGGCTGTGTAGCGACTTCAGCGTGCCGACATCGTCCTCGATGTGCTCCAGCACGTTGAGGCAGATGATGGTATCGAAACGCTGGCCCACCAGATCGGGGGGCACTCCCGGCAGCGACAGCTCCGTCACGCTCACTCCGGCTTGGCCGCGGAATCGCTCGCGCAGCCGCTCGCGGTACGCCGCCTCCGTGTCGGTGAGCACGACCTTCTCTCGCTCCGCGAAGAACTGCGACATGTTCCCGATGCCCGAGCCGACCTCGAGCACGCGAGAGCCGACCCATCGCTCGAGCCGGTCGAACATCCACCGGTTGTACGCCGGCGCCAGAGCCATTCGCTCCAGGGTCGCCGCACCGAGAACGTCCTCCGCTGGCGCGGTCGAGGCTCGATCGACCGTCACAATCCGATCACTCCCCGATCTCGTTCGACATGGCGTCCACATAGGCGCCCAGCAACCGCAGCCTCAGGCCGAATCCTCCGTTTGCGTCGGCTACGAGCAGACCGAACTTGCGACGTGCCGCGGCCACGTCCCCGATGCGGAGGTTGGCCACGACCGCTCCTTCGAGCAACTCGGCGGGTGTAATCCACCCATGCCTCTCAGCGTCGAGGTCGAGCAGTGCATCGGCCGTCTCGGCAGTGCGTGCAAAATCCCACCCCGCCAGAGCGCGGTAGAACGCTGTGACGAGCCGCGCCTCATCAGGAGCGTCGAACCGGTCCAGGTAGCTGAGCACCGGCCCGTAGAACGCCCCGTCGACGAAGCCCGACGTGCCGCCGTGCCGATCACGCTCGACCTCGCGAAGATCATCCACCCAGTCCCGCCAGTCGTCGGGCCCCTGATTGCCCGCGAGCAGCTCGTCCCAACGAAGTTGGCGGTATCGAGCCGCAGCGAGACCCTTGGGCACGCCGGCGGTATCCACCCCCTGAGTCGAGGCCGGATCCCTGAGTCCCGCCGCGAGCGCGAGCGCGTGAACCCGTGGGATGCTGCCCATGGGAACGTTTGCTACTCGTGCCGGCTCCACACGCCTGAGCGACACCACCCCCGCCAGATCGACTCGCTCGGTGCTGAGGTCGGCGAATCCCTGCGCCGTCTCATGGCGGTAGCGGGCTCGCTCGGCGCCGAGGTCGAGCACCGGGTAGAAATCGGAGTTGGGCTGGCCCCACCCGTAGAGCAGCGGTGCCAACACGCCATCATGCGTTAGGCGGGCACCCTCGAGCGACTCTGCTGTGGGCACCACCGAGTGGCAGAAATGCTCCTGGATACTGGGAGACGAGAAGATCGACCAGTCCGGAGCGGGCAGCCTGTCCGACTTGGTGGCCACGATCAGCATGTCGTTGAACTCGGTGAGGAACACCTCGTAGTCCCCGAAGTTCTCCTCGAGCCCAGCCAGCACGCTCAGCACCAGCCCGTCGTTCAGCTCGTACAGCTGCACCCACTGTGCGAACACTCCGTCGTCATCGAGCCAACGAGCGACGCGTCCGTAGAACTCACTAGTGAACAGGCTTGCCACGCCGCTCACCCAGGGGTTCGACGGCTCCGACACGATCAGGTCGAAAGGCTCGCCGGCAGATGCCAGGTAGGTGCGCGCGTCCTCGATCACGATCTCGGAGCGCGGATCGTCGAAGACGGCTGCGTTTGCCGGATAGAACGCCCTGGACGCAAGGATCATCTTCGGCTCGATCTCGATCGTGACCAGGCGCTCGAGCAGAGGGCTCGCGAGCAGCGCGTCCGAAGACATTCCCGTCCCCTGACCGATCACTGCCGCAAGGCGCGCGTTGGGCACGTGCGCCAGTGCGATCAGCGGCGCCAGGGATTGTGTGGAGGCGTCTCCCACCAGCGGGCGACGCGGCGTGCTGTCCACACACGCGCTCAGCCAACTCTCGGGCAGGCTGCCGTCGACCTTTCCGTTGGTGGCGATCGCAATCGTGGAACCCTGGCGCCACGTAGTCACCGTGGCCGTCCGTCCATCCTCGTGGAGCAGAATCTCGAGCTCTACCGTGCGAGGCCGGTTGCCATGGCGGAACACCCCACTCGCGAGCACCCGCTGGTCGAACCCTCCCTGCACTCCTACGAACAGGACCACCACGATTGTGGCAACTACGGCGCCGTGTGCCAGCCGCCGCGTGCCGCCGGTTGCGCTGGCAGCCACCATCAGGATCCTCACGCCCAAGGCCATGTCGAGCGCAGCACCAACCATGAGCAACAGCCGCACTCCCAGCAGTGGCATGAGGATCAACCCCGCCAAGCCAACCCCGACGATCGACCCCAGCGTGTTCACGCCGTAAACCGAGCCGATCGCTCGCTCGCCGGTGGCGTTCGTCAGCAACGTGCGTGTGATGAGCGGCAACGTGATCCCGGCGCAGAATGTCGACGGCAGCATCACAGCGAGACATATGGCGTAGCGCGCGACAGTGAAGCCCTGGTAGCCCCCGTCGGTCTTCGCGAACGCCCCCATCAGATCCGCCATCCAGTAGAACGACTGGCCGTACAGCGGGAGCGTGGCCAGAGCCGAGGCTCCCATGATCAACTGCACTATGCCGAGGGCACGAAGCGGCCGTGCCCATTGATCCGCCCGCCGCCTGACCCAGAAGGATCCGAGCGCCAGCCCGAGTATGAACGCCGACAACATCAACTCGAATGAATGGGTCGCGCTGCCCAGCACGAGCGACAGCATGCGAAGCCACGCGATCTCGTAGATGAATGAAGCGACTGCCGTACCGAAGCTCACTGTGAGCAGCAACACGACGAGGCGCCGAATCTCCAGTCCTGCGGCGTCGCCGGCCGTGACACGTTCTCCGGTCTGTGGCAGCAGCACTTCCGATGCCGTGCTCCGCGCCGCGACGCCCCAGCTCACGGCGGCGGCGACGAGGTTGAGCATGGCGGCCGCGAGCAGCGTACCCGGGAGCCCCGCCATCCGCAGCAGATAGAAGCCGGCGACCAGCACACCTACCGCTGCGCCAAGACTGTTCGTGAAGTAGAGAATCGCCAGCGTTCCGCCGGGGCGCTCCCGATAGCGGCGCAGGACGCCGGCCGCCATGAGCGGGAAAGTCGTGCCGAGCAGGACCGACTGCGGCAGAATGAGGGCGCCCGCCACGATCCACTTCGCGAGCGTGAGCCCTAAGCCAGTGCCCAGCAGGGGGAACACGGACGCGTAGGCAAACTCGGTGGCGAAGCCATAGATCTCATGGAAGAACAGGCCGATGACGCCGGCAGCCAGCTCCACCCCCGCGTACCACTTCAGCGGGTCCTTCAGAGTCTCGGAGCGGCGCCCCACCAGGATCGCTCCGAGAGCCATCCCGCCGAGGAAGATCCCGATCGTGAGGATCTGCGCGTAAGCAGCGTGCCCCACAAACAGCCCCAAGTAGCGCGCCCAAATGGACTCGTACATGAGTCCGGCGGCGCCCGAGAGGACGAAGACGAAGAAGAGTAGTAGCCGCACGCCGTCTCCCTAGAGAGGACTTCCCGTGTCGGCCTCGTACCGCGCGAGTTTGCGGTAGAGAGTCGACGGGTCGATGCCCAGCACCTCGGCGGCGCGCGTCTTGTTGCCGCCCTCGGCCTGCAGCACCCAGTTGATGTAGGCACGCTCGATTGCATCGAGCGTCGGATTGTGCGGCGCCTGTTCGGTGATCAGCGGCTGCACCTTGAGCGAGGTCACCCGCTCGGGCAGGTGCTCGACCGTCACGGTGTCGTTGGCGCTCAGCAACACCGCGTGCTCCAACGCATTCTCCAGCTCGCGCACGTTCCCCGGCCAGTCGTACACCATGATGGCCTCGAGCGCGTTCTCGGCGAGTCGCTTGGGCGTCTGGGCGCGCTCCGCCGCCAGTCGCTTGAGGAAGCCCTCCGCCAGCAGCGGGATGTCCTCGCGGCGCGATCGCAGTGGGGGTAGGTGCATCGAGATCACGTTGAGTCGATAGTAGAGATCCGAGCGGAACGTGCCGCGCCGCATCTCGTCGTCCAGATCACGATTGGTCGCCGCGATCACGCGAACGTCAACCGGAACCGGGTCGGTGCCACCGACCGGTAGGGCTTCGCGCTCCTGCAGCACGCGGAGCAGCTTCACCTGCGTAGACGGAGTCATTTCGGCGATCTCGTCCAGGAAGAACGTCCCGCCCCGTGCGGCAGCGAACATCCCCTGCTTGTCGCGCACGGCGCCCGTGAAGGAGCCCTTTATGTGTCCGAACAACTCCGACTCCAACAGGCTCTCCGGCAGCGCTCCGCAGTTGATCGAGTAGAACGGGCCCTTGGCCCGTTCCGAGAGCTCGTGGATGAAGCGCGCCACGACCTCCTTGCCGGTCCCGCTCTCACCCAGGACGAGCACGGTGGATTCGGTAGGCGCCACCTGCCGTGCGAGCTGCAACACGTCCATGAAGCTCTTCGCGTTGCCCAGCGGCTCGATCGAGCGCGAGCGCTCGCGCTTCCAGATCTCCTGCTTCAGCTGCTTGTTCTCCGAGCGCAACGCGCGGTACTCGGCAGCGCGGCGACAGATTGCCAGCATGTCGTCGTTGGAGAACGGCTTCTGGATGTAGTAGAACGCTCCCTGGTTCACCGCCTGGATGGCCGACTGCAGCGAAGCCTGCGCCGTCATCAGGATTACGGGCATCTCCGGGTCCTGCTCGCGGGCAGCCTCGAGAATCTCGATCCCCGTGACCTGCGGCATGCGCACGTCGGTCAGGACTATGTCGGGCTCGGCGGCCTTCATTGCCTCGAGGCCGGCCTTTCCACCCTGCGCCGTCTCCGGCGCGAAACCCGATTTCTTGAGCAGGATCCGCAGTGAATCGAGGATCCCGGACTCGTCGTCTATGACGAGAATGCTCGGCTTGTAAGGGCTCACGCAGCCACCTCCGTGGTCCCGCTCTTGGGAAGGAGAACGCTGAATACAGTCCCCTCACCCTCACTCGACTCCACTAGAATCACCCCTCGATGCGCTTCCACCGCCCGCTGCACGATCGCGAGGCCCAGGCCGGATCCACCGACCCGGCCGCTCACGAACGGTTCGAAAAGCCTCTCCCGCAGTTCCTCCGGCACACCCGGACCATGGTCGCTGACCCGGAACAGGACGGCGTGATCCAACAGTACGCCCGGCGGGAGGTCGGACCCCCGGGCATCACGCGCCTCCACCGTCACACGTACCTCCGCATCGGTTGCCTGCACCGCATTCAGGATGAGGTTCACGGCGACCCTATGGAGCAGGTCCTCGTCGCCCTCCAGGGCGGCTTTCTCGACCGTGACGTCGATGGCTGCGTCCGCGGGGCAGTCAGGATGCTTGCGCACGACGTCCACGGCCTTTTCCGCCACCTTGCCGAGCTCGATCGACCTGAGATTCGCGACTTGCACGCGGGAGAAGTCGAGGAACTCAGTGAGGAGGCGGCTCAGCCGGTCGCTCTCGCGTACGACTAGTTGCGTCAGGAATCGCTCGTCCTCGTCCTCTCGCGGCGCCAGTTGCTCTACCGACGAGCGGATCGAAGCCAACGGGTTCTTTATCTCGTGCGCCAGGGACGCCGACAACTCGGCCACCGCCTCGAGGCGCTCGGTGCGGAGGTGCAACTCTTCGATGCGCTTCTGATCGGAGATGTCGGTGAAGATCGCCGTCACCGAAGGCACCGTGCCACCGCCCAGGCTGATGCTCGTAGTCGTTAGCCCGATGGGAAATGACTCCTCTTCGCGCCGGACGGTGCCCTCCGCGCGCAGTGTCCGATGGTTTCCCGCTTGCGTGAGCTCGATCGCCTTGAGCAGCTCCGGGGCACTCGACCCCAACACCTGCTCGAGCGGTCGCCCCACCGACTCCGGACCCGAGATGCCGAGCAGGCTCTGAGCCGCGGGGTTGCTGTAGACGACGTTGCCCGCGCCGTCCACGGTGACAACCCCACTGGTGATGTTCCCCAGGATGTCCCCCGCCTCGAGCTTGAGACGGTGCACCTCCTGCTCCAGCACCTCGCGCTCTCTGCCCATCACCCGTACGCGACTCGCAATCAGGCCAGTGGTCATGAAGACGACCACGAACACGGCTATCTGAAGCCAGACAGCCACAGACAGCTGCACCGGCTGCCACCAAACGATGTCCGCCAGGTACAGCAGGCTCGCCATGGAAGTGATCAGCAAGCTTGATGCCAGCGGCATCATCACGGCGCTGACACCGATCACGAGGATGTAGAGCGCGGGGAACTGGCTCGCCGGTCCCTCGGTCACGTGGACTACCGTGGTTATGAGAGCGAGGTCGAACAGCGCCTGGGTGTACAGGAACGTCATCCCCGGCTCGGCACCGAGGATGTGGGTGTACCACACCGACAGGGACGTCGCGATGACGGTTGCCAGAGCTGCGATCGCGAGGATGAGGATCGTCTCGGGGGGAACGGCCTTGAAATAGAACGCAGCCGCGACGAACACGACGATCGCGACGATCAGACGGCCGAGGTATACCCATCTCAGGAGTCCCCTGACCGAAGCGATGCCGCCGGCGTGGATCTGAACGTCCGGGGCCGAAAGGGCCCGCTCGGCTATCCAGCGCATGGCCTACAGTATCCTGTCCACTCTCGCAAAATGCAATACTCCTGGATGCCTTGCGGGAAACGACCCCTAACTTCATGTCCTGAAGGGCCGTACGCCGTGTCTTGTGGCACAATCCGGGGCCGATCCTTGCATCGGGCCAGACTTCAGGCCCCGGAAGGCGGCGGCAATGCAAACGGGGCCGGCCCAGTGTTACCGGGCCGGCCCCGTGGAGGCGCTCAGCGAGCGCCGGGCGTTACTCGGGGACCTTGTTCACGTTCTGGGCCGCTGGGCCCTTCTCCCCCACGACCATGTCGAACTCCACCTTCTCGCCTTCCGCCAGGGACCGGAATCCGTCGCCCTGGATCGCGGAGTAGTGTACGAAACAGTCGCGCTCTCCCTCGTCGGGCGTGATGAACCCGAAGCCTTTGGCGTCGTTGAACCACTTCACTTTTCCGGTCGTACGCATGCCGCACTCCCTTGAACTTTGAGATGTCGTCGGAGACCGGCGGCGCTGGGCCGCCCGACCCCCTCCAATTGCCGCTCCTTCGCCGGTGCTCCTTCTACTGCACCGCGTTGATCATGTCGAAGATCGGCAGGTACATGGCGACGATCATGCCACCCACGACCACACCGAGCACAACGATCATGATCGGCTCCATGAGCGATAGCAGAGCGCTCACGGCCGCATCGACCTCGTCGTCGTAGAAGTCGGCGATCTTGGACAGCATCTCGTCGAGGCCACCGGTGGCCTCACCGACCGCGATCATGGACGTCACCATCGGCGGGAACACGCCGGACTTCTCCAGCGGGGCCGCGATGGTCTCACCACCCGCGATCGAGCCACGCGATTGCATGACGGCGTCGTGGATCACCCGGTTGCCGGACGTACGCGCCGTGATCTCCAGTCCCTCCAGAATCGAGACGCCGGAGGAGAGCAGCGTACCGAGCGTGCGCGTGAACCGCGATACGGCCGACTTGCGCAGCAGGTCGCCGAGCACAGGCATCATCAGCAACAAGCGGTCGAGGTTGAGGCGCCCGCTGTCGGTGGCGTAGTACTGCCTGGTGCCGAAGAACAGACCCACTCCCACCAGGATGAACAGCCACCAGAAGCCCTGGAGGAGCTGACTCAACATGATGACGATTCGAGTCGGCAGGGGCAGCTCGAGGTTCACCGACGCGAACATGCTTTCGAACGTCGGGATCACGAATATGAGGAGCACGACCACCGCGATGCCCGCGACCGAGAAGATCACGGCCGGATAGATCATCGCCCCCTTCACCTTCCGGATGATCGCGTCGTTCTTCTCGAGGAATGTCGCCAGACGCAGCAGAATCGTGTCCAGGATACCGCCCGCCTCACCAGCCGCCACCATGTTCACGAACAGCTGGCTGAAGGCGCCTTTGTGTTTGTCCAGCGCGTCGGCGAGCGTGTTTCCGCTCTCCACGTCGTACACGACCTGACGCGTCGTATCAGACAGCGCCTTGTTCTCGGTCTGCTGTACGAGAATGTCCAACGCCTGCACCAGCGGCAGCCCCGAGTTGATCATCGTGGCGAACTGCCGGGTGAAGATCACGATGTCACGCGTCGGAACATGCCTGGAGCGCTTCTTCTTCTGCTGCTCCCGAACCCGGACGACCATCATCCGGTTCTGACGCAGGTGCTTCACGACATCCTCGCGCGAGGGGAGATCGACGGTTCCTTTCGTCTCCTCGCCGGTTGCCGTGCGTGCAGTGTACTCGAATACTGGCATAACTAGACTCCTCAGTTTCCGCCTGGATTACCGCTTGCCCGCCATGGCCTTGCCGGCACCCTTCTTGTCGCCGGGCACGTCCTCACCGATCGCCCGCAAGAACTCGTTCTGGTCGGGCGCCACCCGGAGGCACTCCTCCAGGGCAACCTGGCGGCCCGTGTACAACTGATAGAGCGAGTCCATCAGGGTCTGCATTCCATGCTTCTTGCCGGACTGCATGGCCGAGTGGATCTGGTGCACTTTGTCGTCGCGAATCAGCGCCCGGATCGCCGGCGTTACCACCAGGGTTTCGCATGCCATCACACGCCCCCTGCCACCGGCCCGCGGCAGCAGGATCTGCGTAACCACACCCTCCAGCACGAACGCAAGTTGCGCCCGCACCTGTGACTGCTGGTGCGACGGGAAGACGTCGATGATTCGGTTGATCGTCTCGGCGGCGGAATTCGTGTGCAGCGTTGCGAATGCGAGGTGGCCCGTTTCCGCAATGGTGAGGGCCGCCTGGATCGTCTCGAGGTCCCGCATCTCACCGATCAGCACGATGTCGGGGTCCTGCCGCAGCGCGTACTTAAGGGCATTGGAGAACGACTTGGTATCCGTCCCAACCTCGCGCTGATTGACGAGGCAGCCCTGGTGACGGTGGATGAACTCGATCGGGTCCTCGATAGTGATTATGTGGCCCCGACGATCCTTGTTGATCTTGTCGATGATCGCCGCCAGCGTGGTCGATTTTCCTGACCCAGTCGGACCAGTGACCAGCACGAGACCGCGCGGACGCTCCGCGAACTTCCTGAGCGCCGGCGGCAATCCCAGATCATCGAACGTCTTGATGCTGAAGGGGATCTGCCGGATCACCAGAGAGACACAGCCGCGCTGCTTGAACACGTTGCCGCGGAACCGTGCCAGGTTCTGGATGCCGAACGAGAAGTCGAGCTCGTCCTCGTTCTCGAACCGCTTCTTCTGATTGTCAGTGAGCACGGAGTAGGCGATCTGCAGCGTCTCTTTCGGGGTCAGCTGGTGCTCGACCTTCGAGTTTGTGATGTCACCATCCACCCGCACCTTGGGACGCTCGCCTGCCGTGATGTGCAGGTCAGAAGCCTCCCGCTTGATCATCTCCTCCAGCAACTCCCGAAGGTTGACCGAGCCGGAGTCGCCTCCCTTTCCTGCGTCTGCCGTCATATCGTTACTCCGCCGTTTCCTTGACTATTTCTTCGAGGGTCGTGACACCGCGCCTCAGCTTCATCATGCCATCCATGCGCAGCGTGAGCATCCCGTCCTTCACCGCCTGCTCGGTGAGCTCCGCCGTGGAGGCGCTCTTGAGAACCATACGGCGCAGCTCGGGAGTCATCGACATCACCTCATAGAGTCCCTGGCGCCCCCTGTATCCGGTCTTGCCACACTGGTCGCATCCCTCGCCGCGGTACGTCGTCATGTCGGCGCCCTGCGCAGCATCTTCAACGCCCAGCGCAGCCAGCTCTTCCTCGGAGTACTGGTGCTCGACCTTGCAGTTCTCGCAGATGCGCCGCACCAGCCGCTGGGCCACGATCAGGTTCACCGCACTGGCAACATTGAACGGCTCGATGCCCATGTCCATCATACGCGTGATGGTGGACGGAGCGTCGTTCGTGTGCAGCGTCGAGAGCACGAGGTGTCCCGTGAGTGCGGCCTTGATCGCGATGCTGCCGGTTTCGAGGTCGCGGATCTCTCCCACCATGATGATGTTCGGGTCCTGCCGCAGGAACGCCTTCAGCGCGGCGGCGAAGGTCATTCCGATCTCGTTTCGCACGAGCACCTGGTTGATGCCGTGGATGTTGTACTCCACGGGATCCTCGGCAGTCATGATGTTCACATCGATGGTGTTGATGCGCGACAGCGCCGAGTAGAGCGTCGTCGTCTTTCCCGATCCCGTCGGACCGGTGACGAGCACCATTCCGTACGGGTTCAGGATCGCCTTCATCAGGTCTTGCTCCGCCTGCGGCTCGAATCCGAATTTCGTCAGGTCGAGTGTCAGGTTCCCCTTGTCGAGGATTCGGAGCACGATCTTCTCGCCGAAGATCACGGGCAGCGTGGACACGCGGAAGTCGATCACGCGCTTGCCCATCTTCATCTTGATGCGCCCGTCCTGCGGCACACGACGCTCGGCGATGTTGAGGTTGGACATGATCTTGACGCGGCTCGTGAGCGCAGCCTTGAGCTTCGCGGGCGGCTTCATGACTTCCTGCAGCGCGCCGTCGATGCGGTACCGCACCCTGATCTCTTTCTCGAACGGCTCGATATGGACGTCACTGGCGCCGCGCTTGACGGCGTCCGTCAGGATCCCGTTGATCAGCTTCACGACAGGCGCGTCGTCCATGAGCTGCGCCTGGCCCTCCTCTTCATCCTGCTCCTCGACGATCTCGAAGTCTTCCTCTTCCATGTCCTTGAGCAGGGTCTCCAGCTGCGCGTCCGTCTGCTCGTAGTGGCGCTCGATCGCCATGCGCAGCGTGTACTCGCCGGCGATGACCGGGAAGATGTCGAACCGCGTGATGAACTTGAGATCGTCGATGACGGTCACGCTGGTGGGATCCGCCATCGCTACCGTCAGAGTGCGCCCCTCCCGCTTGAGCGGCATGACGGTGTGCTTCACGGCCACGTCGGGCGGGATGAGCTTGACGATCTTCTCATCGACTTCGAAGCGGGACAGGTCGACGGCCGGCACGCGGTACTGCCTGGCCAGCATCTTGGTGATCTCGATCTCCTGAATCAGACCGAGCTTCACCAAGGTGTAGCCTAGCCGCATACCGGTGGCGCGCTGCTGCTCCAGAGCCTGCTGGAGCTGCTCGCTGGTAATCAGCCCCTCGCGGACGAGGAGATCGCCCAGCCGTTCGGTGCTTGCCGCAGCGGTAGACATTACTGCCTGAGGAGGGTGAGGAGAATCAGGCCAAATCCTTTGGGCGCAACGAGTAACGAGCTAAAGTACGACCCCCCTGCGGGGTGTCAAGGGACGCGCACCCGGCCTCGCAGCCGCTCTATCGTCCCTCTGCCAATGCCGGGCACCCGGATAAGGTCCTCCAGGCGCCTGTACGGACCCCGGCGTTCGCGATCCTCCACGATCGCCTGAGCCCTCGTCGGACCAATGGCCGGAAGCTGCGCGAGGTCACGGGCAGTCGCCGTGTTAAGCGTCACAATTCCGGCCAGTTGCGGCTTCGGGGGCCTGCGTGAGCGACCCGAGAACGCGGCATGTGGCCTGATGGCATCGAGCAGCGCCGGGCCCACCCCGGGCACGCGATCCAGCCCCTCGAGCGACCCGAATGGACCCTCGGCCTCTCGGTTCGTGACGATCCGGGCGGCGAGGCCGGGCCCGATGCGGGGAAGGCGCGTGAGCTCCGCCGCGCTTGCCCGATCCACGTCAATCCGCTCGCCACTGCCCAATGGCCGGGCCAGGCGGGCGGAGCCGGCGGCCAGCGAATCGCGTTCCGGGCGGGGTGCTGGTGCGGCGCGGAAGCCGACCGACCCAGGTGGGGTACCGGCGCCCAGCAACAGGCGCACCACGAGGCCGGCGGCGAGCAGCGCCACCAGGATTAGCGTCGCTCTGTGGTCGGAGTCGCCGGACATGCCTCAGAGTGCCTCGGCACCGGCGACGGAGCATGCTCAGGAAAACGCGCGAGTCATCTGAGCAGCGCGACCGCCACGTCTCCAACGATCTTCAGGCTCTCGGCGCTGACCTTGTCGATCGTGTCCTCGGTGGTATGCCACCAAGGGACATCGTCGAAGTCGATCACGTCGATCGCCCGTACTCCGGCTTCGAGTAGGGGGATGTGGTCGTCCGTCATCGAGTAGCCCACGCGGTCCCGGAAGACCGACCCGTAGCCCAGCTCGTCGGCTCGGGTCCACACGCGGTCCACTACCTCGGGCGCGCCGCTCACCGAGTTGCCCTCCTGGTAGATCTGGAGATCGCGGTCGCCCACCATGTCCCAGACCACAGCGAACAGGGGGAGCCTCGAGGGGTCCAGCGTCGCTGCGTAGTGGCGCGACCCCAAGAGTACGTCGGCACCCGGAAACTGGCCGTAGTCCTCGCCGTCCACGAACAGCAGGTCAACGCCGATCGTGGGCGGCGTGCGGACGAGCGCGTCCGCCACGCCGAGGAGCACGGCGACGCCCGAGGCGCCGTCATTCGCGCCGGGCACGGGCATCCGCTGCTGACCCAGGTTGGCACTGCGATCGGCTCGCGGGCGGGTGTCCCAGTGCGCCACATAGAGAATCCGGTCGGGGAGGTCGGGACGGAAGCGGCCGATGAAGTTGCGCAGCTGCAGCAACTCACCGCCGACCGTCATGTGGCTGAATTCCTGCACCTCGACCGAGTCGGCGCGCGCCTCGAGCTGCGCCAGGATCCAGTCACCCGCCCTACGGTGGCCCTCGCTGTTCGGGAATCTCGGGCCGAAAGCCATCTGTGCCTCCACATACCCGAACGCCACCTCGCCGTCGAACTCACCTTGGGCGGCGGCGCCCGCGCCGCACCCAAACGCTGCTAGCAGTACAACACCGACTCTGTATCTCATCGTAGCTGGCCCGCCCGGAAGTTGACTTCTCCGTATATGCTGAACACGATCTGCGTAATCTTCTGCGACGTGTGCCGCTGGTCGTTTACCACATAGCTGAATGTGAGCCCGCCCCGCAAGGCAGAGCTGATACCCGAAGTCATTCGCACGTCGAACTGCTCTCGCCGGCTATCGGACACGACTACGCAATCATTCTCGCCGGTACGCAAAATACACACGGAGAGTATGGACGAGTTGTACCCAACAGTGGTCTGAATCCGGTTCGGGAGCCGGAACAGCAGGCCGGGGAGCTGAAATGCGAAGTTCGTGTTCGCTCCCCACTCCTGCCGGTCGCTCTTCGTCAGGTTCCCCGAGGTCTCCGACTCGCTGCGCGCGTTGCTGTAGGTCCCCGAGATGGTCATTCCGAACGGGAGCGAAACCGAGAGCGACGGCGCTACCGACTTGGACCTGTTCCCCAAGGTCACCGCGCCCGATCCAGTCGTGCCTCCGGCCCCCTCGAGCGCAGCTGGCTGCACGGTCGACGTCTTCACCTCACGATACTGGAACTGTCCGCTTATGGCGCTAACCGGAATCCACGTCGGGCTGTACACCCACGAGAGGCTGAACGAAGGCCACTCCCGGTTCTCGTCCGTGACCCGGTTCTGCGCGTCCCCGCGCCGCGACCAGCCGGTGTTGGTCTGCTTGCGGAAGTTCACCCGGAGCTGCCCGCCCAACGGCAGCCGCGTTCCAGCGGTGATGTTGGTCAGGTAGGTCTCGCCCGCAGCCGTCGCAGGCGTGCCTTCCTGCACCCGAAAGTCCTCCAGTCCTCCGAGTGCCAGCCGATACCCCAGGCCCGCGCTGAACGGAGCACGGTCGTAGCTGGAGCGGAGTTGCCGCTCCCAGGTGAAATCTGCGGGCAGCAGGCCGCGCAGTACGCCCGCGACGAAGCCGGAATCTCCGGTGATGTTCTGCCACAGGCGCGCGACGTCCAACGTCGCCCCCAGCTCAGCGCGCCTGGAGTTCGTCAGGGTCTCGGCAACCTTGAATGCCCCCTCCGACTCTCCGTCCGTGCGCACCGGCACTTGCTGGTTCGGATCCCGACTGAACAGGAAGTTGGTCGCCAGCACCAACCGGGGCCGCAGCCAGCTGCTCAGCGGCGGCGCGATGTTGAGCGCCGTGGTCAACTGGCGTTGCCGCTCGAACCCGACGTCCATGCCCAGAAACTCCCGGCTGTCCTGTCTCAGCAGGCGGCCCACCGCCGTCGTGTCCCCGTAGTCCTGCAGGTCACGAGTGCTCACCCAGTTGATGCGCAGGGCCAGCGAGGAATACGGCTGCAGGTTGATGCCGGCCTGGTTGCGCCACGTGTTGACGATGCTGGGAAGCGGCACGCGGTCTACGTCGGTAGGCAGATTTACGGGAACGCGGAACGTCACGCGTTTGGTCACGTTGTTCGTGAGGAGAGACGCGAAGTTCAACTGAAACGGATTCCACCGCAACCGAGACTCGCGCAACGACCTGCCGAACTCGCTCTCGCTGATGAAGGCCGGAAGCGAGTTGACGAAGTTCACCAGGAACCGCGGAGCGCCTGCGACCGTTTTGGCGCCCGGGCTGTGCGCATATCCCATCCGGTACTGCCTGTTCCGCGTTTCCGCGCTGTTCAGCGACGTTACACTGGTCGCGTTGTCGCCGCGCACCTGAAGCACGACCGGGTCGAGTAGCGCACGTTCCCACAGCCTGGCACCGCGCTTCGAACGCCGCAGCAGAATGTCCCAGGTTGTGGATGATGAGCGCGGCTGTCTCAGATTCGTCAGCGCGTCAGCCAGAATGTCTGTATTGCGGAGGAAGAAGGGGTCTTGGTCGGTCTTGGTGTATCGCAGGTTGATGGGAATCGTCAGGCCCCAGGCCTCCGGCAACAGCTTGTCGAACCGAAACATCCCCCCAATTCGAGTCGCGACGTCCGTAACGTACGTCGGACGTTGGTCGAGTTGACGGAACAGGTCGTCCCGCATCGTGTAGCCGAAATCGAACTCGAAAACGTCTGCGCCGGAAAGCCGCACATCGATGGCCGCGGCGTAACCTGCATCGTCGACGACATCGCTGAGCCGGATGTCGTCCACCCACAGCTCCGCCGTGTCCACGGCCATGTTATCGGCTACGCGGAAGATGCCGGTCGCAACCTCGGAGACGCGTGCCAGGCTGGGAGGCGTCACGCCCGGGTTCTTCACCTGAACCAGATAGCGACCCGTCGAGTCGCACGCCACGTACGCCGTAGTGTCACCCAGGCCGCATGCCGCCGCCCCACCCGGCGGCTCGCCGGTGAGCCACCGCTCCTCGATCTGAGTCCGCAGCAAGAGCCACGTGGGGATGTCGATCAGGACTTCCGGCTCCCAGGAGTCGGTGACCGCGGGCGAGTGATACAGGTAGTAGTTGTCGACGTCGTAGCCCGCCTTGATGAAGAACTCCAGGTCGCCGTTCGGACCCCACCCGTTCCCTCGGCCCCGCGCCCACACCCGCAGCGTCTTGTAGAGGAGGAAGTTCTTGTCGCCCTCGGCCGTGTACCGGATGAACGCCTCGGCCCGCTCGCGCTCCTCGAGACCGAAGCCCAGCACGCGAAGCGAAGTCTCGTTCACCTGGGTCACGCCGGTCTCGAACGCCTGACTCGTCTGCTCCGGCAGATCCGTAGTGCCCGGCGGCGGCTCGTAGCCCAGCTGCTGGTCCTCGGTGCTCGCGACCGCCACCCTCACCAGTCCGTCGAACTGTACGTCGCCTCCACCGACGCCCAGAATCGGCGTCTCCGAACGCTTGAGCCACGGTGCACCCACGAGCCGCATGCGTGCGAGTACGACGTAGAACTCCTTTTCCGCCTCGGCTGACCCCTGATCCGGCGAAACGAGCGTCGTGCGCAGCGCCTGTACCTGGCGGATGTTGGGGGTGCCAACTTCCGACGAGTCGACGCGGAACGGGATCCGGTACAGGCGCCACGTCAGAGGCCGTCCCAATCCGTCCTGGTGCGTCACCCCGTCGCGTACGTAATAGCGGTCGTCGCCCAACGGGAACACGTAGCGGAACACGTCCTCCTCGAGCACGCCCAGGTCCTTGTCCAGCCGGTTGTCTCCGTTCAAGTCCTCCGTGCTGAGTCGGCTGTTGCGGCGCGTACAGATCGCCTCCAGGTCGCCGAGGGGAAACGCGGACAGTCCGGCCACGCCACTCAGGTCGCACATCGGGAAGTCCTCGATGACCTCTCCGGTATTGCCGTCCACGATCGAGTCGAGCAGGTCGCCCAGAATACCGATGTCGTCAACCGTGGCGTTGTATGTGTTGGTTACGGAATCCCGCTCGGTGTCGAGCCCGTCCGTGCCCACGAATCGAAATCCGCTGAACGTGGTGTCGCCGTTGGACACGAATAGCGAGTCGGGCGCCGTGCCGGGCGCGTCTTCCTGAACGGTGCCGAAGTCGAACACCAGGGCCGCGCTCTGCTGCCGGGCCGTGAACTCCGCATCCTCCAGTACCCAGAATTCCAGAAACTCCACGCGCGAGAGGTCGACGCCGACGCCGGAGCCGAATCCGAACGGCTGCGTTATGCTGCGCCATCGCGGGCCTGCCGTGTGAGGCAGGAACCAGCGCGGCTCACCGGTGTTCGGGTCGGGGGCGCCTCCGACGGTGTCCGGGAACAGGGTGAGCCAGAGCACCGGCTCTGCCGCCACGCCGGCTCCCACGAGGACGATGCTCGAGTCGATCTCCCGCGGCTCGAACTCCAGCGTGCCCGAGCCGGTACGCAGCACGTTCTGCCACACCATCGGCACGACGTCGGTAGGTGAGAACTGACCCGCGTTGAGGTACTGAGGCGGGAGCCCCTGGCCGGATACCGGGGCGCTCCCCAACTGGAAGTCGCGCTCGGTGAGCCGGACGGGGAGCGACGACACACCCTGGAAGTCCTCCAGGTACGCCGTCCCGGTGCGGTTGGGATTGGGATCCGAGACCGCCGCTTCGGCGTCGA
The DNA here is from genome assembly GCA_039587315.1 of Gemmatimonadota bacterium. Lineage (GTDB taxonomy): Bacteria > Gemmatimonadota > Gemmatimonadetes > Gemmatimonadales > GWC2-71-9 > WVYX01. Next base: position 102,496 of record JBDHIS010000020.1, read on the forward strand.
TATCGAGTCGCGACGCGACGTCCGTCTCGATCAGCGGTAAGGCGTTGAGCAGCTCCGTCAGTCCCTGGGGTCGGAACAGGAGGTCCGCCATCACGCCGCCGATGAACCCGGCCTGCGGCTCGAACCCGAGCTGGGGCCGCGTGAACTGTGTGCGATCGCGCTGGAACATGCCAACGGCGTGGAACCGGCTGTCCCGACTCAGGTTGTACGTCGCCGCAAACCCGAAGATGCTCCTCGGCGCGGTATCAAACAGCTGGTTCTCTTCGAACTGCGCACTCACCTCGGTCGGCCCGGTGAAGAGGGAATCCGGATTCAGAAAGAACACCTGGCCGATCGTGTAGTCGATGTCGTAATCGAGACCGCGCTCGAGTTGTCGGGTGCCGATGAAGATCTTCTCGCTTCGATCACGGATCTGGAGCGCTCCGAGATTCAGCGTCGAGCGGTCGCCCGCCCCGGACGCTTCGTAGCCCAGCTCGAGACTGTACTTGGGCGGCGGCCCCTCGGTCCTGATCAGGTACGTCGGGGTCTTGTACAGCGAGTCGTTGAGATCGCCGGGCGCCAGGATCGTCGAGTCCGCGAACGGTGTCACGTGGGGAAACACCACGTAGTAGTTCCTGAGCGGCAGGCCGTTGTTGGGATCGCGCGGCCGTGGGAACACGCGGTTGAACTCGTCAATGGTGGACGGGTCGACGACCGTAGACAGACCAAGCAGTGAGAGGTAGGTCCCGCTGCCGTCGAGCGGGCGCTCCGAGTCGTTCACCAGTATCGTCAGGTCGACGGTCGTCCTGTCGACCCCGGTGCCGCCGACACGGTAGACGTTGCGCATCTCGTGGAAGAAGGTCGGCTGCGCCGTACTCTGCCGGGGCTCGAAGATCAGCATCAGTGTGTCCCCGGTCCCGTTCACAGACGGAAACGTGCCGACCGTATCGCCCGCCGCGGTGGTGTAGGACACCGCCATGAAGTCGTCCGTTCCCAGTTGAGAGGACATGCCGAACCAGAGGCCGGACTTGTCCAGATAGTAGTCGCGGCCCTCGACCAGCAGCTCCCATGAGAACGGCCCTACTTGCTGCGGGCTGTCGAGCCTGAGCGCGATGGCGTCCACGCCGCCGAGGTTTGCGTTGGCGGTCTGGTTGCTGGCCTGTGCACGCAGCCGGTAGATGCGAACGGCCGTGGGACGGTGCTCGAGCGGAATGACTTCGCGGTTGATGTTGAGAACGTCGATGGCGGGGTAACCGGGAATGTCGAAGGGGCTGACCACGAAGAAGAACTTGCGTTGCTGAAAATCCAGGTCGCGCGCCAGAAAGCTGACCGGCTGCGTGGTCACATCTCCCACCATGAACGTGCGTGTGCGCACCGCGGAGCCCTTCTGCTGCGCATATATGCCAGTGAACTCCACCGGCCCCATTTGCGCGTCCGCCATTATGCCGAACGAGTTCGCCGGAATCGCGGCCGTGACGAAGCGCGACGGCGGCGTCCGGAACGTCACGTTCCCGACCTCGACCCGCCGCAGAATCTCGTCCTCCAGACCCTGGTACCACACGTTGATGTTGTTGTTGACGCTGAACTCGCGCTCGGTGTCGAAGTCGACGTTGATGTGGAACCGCTGGCTCACGATCCCGCCCGCAAGCACGCGGAACTGTTCGTCGAGAGTGGGGGTGGGAAAGCCGCCCTCGCAGCCCACGCCAGCGTTCCCCACGTCGGCGGCCGTGCAGTTGGCGTTGCGCAGCCGGTCGAACCTCACCTCGAGACGAGCGCGAAGATCGATGCCGAGATCGGCGTAGCGGCCCAACGCGGCGAACGTCCCGGGCCCCTCCTGCCCCGCAGCGATGTCGCCCGGCTGCGGGATAGCTACGCGGCGCCGACCCGTAGTGTCGGCCGGCTGCTCCACAAGAAGGCTGAGATCGGCCAGGAAACCGGCGCTGAGGCGCCCCCAGCGGGCCAGGTCCACCTGCCTGAGTGTCTCGCGCTGCCACTCATCCGCGACCAGCCCGGGAGTCGTCCTGACACCCAACCATCCGCCTGGCTCCAGCGCGGCGTGACTGCGATACGTGAGGGTATCCCGGGTCAGACGCAGGCTCACCCGCGGCGCCGGCGCCCCTTCCTGCTGGGCACGTCCCGGAACCGCCGCGACCATCAGACCGACCAGAACGAGCGCTACGCGACGGTAGGACACATTCGGCCTGGGAGAGGGTAAGCCTTGTGGGAGGCGAGGTTGGTCAATATAATGAGCGCCACAAGTCGTTACAAGTTGGTAAGTTACGCTTCTTCATGAAGATCCTGCGCCGTTATCTGCTTCGGCAGCACGCCCTGCCGTTCCTCTTCGCGCTGGCCGCGTTGACGAGTTTCGAGTTGTTGCGTCAAATCGCGCGGAAGCTGGGGGACCTGATCGGGAAGGGTATCCCCTGGACCATCATCCTCGAGTTCTTCCTCCTCACGATCCCCTTCCTCATCGCAATCACGCTCTCGATGGCGGTCCTGGTTGCCGTGTTGTACACGATGAGCCGGATGACCGGCGACCGCGAGCTGACCGCCATCCGCGCGGGAGGCGTGTCGCTGGGACAGCTCGTGCGGCCGCTTCTTGCGGCCGCCACGGTCGTGGCCTTCGTGTCGTTCCTATTCGGCGATCAGGTGCTGCCGCGAACGAACCACCGGCTGCGCACGCTGATGACCTCCATCTACCGCACCAAGCCCACCTTTTCCCTCAAGGAACACGTCGTCAACGAGGTGCGGAAGGGACAGACCCTGTTGCGCGCGGCCCAGATAGAGCAGGCGACCTACCGCATGAGGGACGTCACCCTCTACAACCTGGTGGACCAGACCCGCACCATCTACGCCGACAGCGGCTACCTGGCATTCGCCCCCAACCAGGAGGACCTCCAGCTCACCCTGTACGACGGCACCATACATGAGTTTGACCGCCAAGACCCCCGCATGTTCCAACAGACGGCCTTCGAGCGCCAGGCAATCCTGATCAGGGGCATCGGGAGCGAGTTCATGCGGCGCGAGGGCGACGACTATCGGGGCGACCGGGAGATGGGGGTGTGCCAGCTGGAGGAGGTCACGATGCGGGCGCGGCGCGAGGTACTGACCAGCGAGCGGCAGGCCGAGGCCGCGGCGGTCAACGGGCTGCGGAGCCTGGTCGGACTGCCCGCCCTCGAGGCCGATACCACCACACCGCGACTCCGGCACGGCCTCTACTGCCGCGCCCTGGGCCTGATCCGAGGCTGGCTGGCCCCGGCGGAGCTCGAGGCGCAGGAAGCCGCCCAGGACACCGTGACCCGACAGCTCAGCCAGCAGTTCAACGAGCCGGCGCGGAGGGCGTTCGCCACCGGTGTGATACCCCAGAACCGCGGCCGGGACGTCAGGCTCCTGCGCGACCGCGCCCGCGCGGCGCGGATTCGCGAGGCCATCTACAAGGTGGAGCTCCACAAGAAGTACGCGATCCCCGCCGCCTGCATTCTCTTCGTGCTCATAGGGGTGCCACTGGCGGTGCGGTTCCCGCGCGGCGGCCTGGGGCTGGTGCTGGGCGCCGGCATGTCGATCTTCGCCCTCTATTACGTGGGGTTGATAGCAGGGGAGAGTGCCGCCAACAGGCTGATCGTACCACCCTTCCTCGCCATGTGGGGCACCAACATCCTCATTGCCACGCTGGGCCTCATTGGCCTCTGGCTGGTGCGCACGGAGGGGTGCGCGCCGCGCCGGCCGGGACGAGCCGGTTGGGCGTCACGGCTGCGGGGGATGCTGTCGCCATGATGACGACCCTCGACCGGTACCTGATGCGGGAGTGGGTGAAGATCTTCCTGCTCTCCGCCTTCGGGCTGCCCGTCTTCGTGATCCTGATCGAGCTCGCCGAGAAGCTCGACGACTACCTGATAAAGGACCTGACGTTTTCCGAGGTGGCGCTGGCGTACTTCTTCTCGCTGCCCGACCGGATCTTCCTCATTCTCCCCGCCGCGGTTCTGTTCGCCACCGTCTTCAGCGTCGGGAACATGAACCGCACGGCTGAGCTGACCGCCGCCAAGGCATCGGGGCGCAGCGTGCACCGCACGGTGGCGCCGGTCCTCATCGCTGCGCTGCTGGCGTCGGGCCTGGGGCTCGTGATCGGCGAGCTCGCCCCCCCCGCGACGCGGAGGCAGCTCGAGCTGCTTGGCGAGCTGGAGCAACGCAACCAACTGGCTCGTTACAACTTTGTTTACCGGGCGGAAGAGGGCTGGGTGTACGCCGTCCGTACGCTGGACATCACTCGCCAGCGAATGCAGGACGTCGTGTTGGAGCGGGAAGGTGCCGGCGCCGACTACCCCACCCTCTCGGTGCAGGCCGATCGGGCGAGCTACCGCGACACACTTGGGTACTGGTCGCTGCGTCAGGGCCGGTTCCACATCTCCGCCGACCCGGCGACCGTCAGCACGTTCGCGTTCGACTCGATGCGAGTGAGCAGCCTCGTGGAGGACCCGTTCGAGCTCCTGATCGAGCCCAAGAAGCCGCAGGAGATGCGCTACGCGGAGCTGGACCGCTACGTGGACGCGTTGGAGCGCTCGGGTGGGGACCCCCGCCTGCTCCGGGTGGAACAGGCACTCAAGATCGCGGTGCCGGTCACGTGCTTCATCATCGCCCTGTTCTCGATCCCACTCGTAGTGAGCGGCCCGCGAATGAGCGGCGCCTTCGGCGTGGCGGTCAGCCTCGGCACGGCCGTCGTGTTCCTCGTGCTGGTGCAGCTCTCCCGCACGGTCGGGCTGGGAGGACTGATCCCGCCCACGCTCTCGGCGTGGCTGCCCAACATCGTGTTTGGAAGTCTGGGATTGGTGATGCTGCGGAGAGCGCCCACCTAACCGCCGGTCGCGTCTGACAACTCGATCGCCAGGTCTGCCGCCACCACGCTATGCGTTAGCGCGCCGACCGAAATGAAGTCGGCTCCCGCCTCGGCGTACTGGCGCACGTTGTCCAGAGTGATGCCGCCCGTCGCCTCGATCTCGATATCCGGACTCGAGGCGCGCGCTGCTTCACCCCAGAGGCGTAGCGTGTGGGGGGACTGATTGTCCACCAACAGTCGCGTCGCCCCGGCTGCGCACGCCACCTTCACCTGCTCCAGCGACTCGACCTCTACGTAGAGGTCGGTAATGCCGCGCCGGCGGCCAGCTTCGAGCACCGCGGCCAGCTCTCCCCCGCCGCCGGCCAGCGCCCACCAGTGGTTGTCCTTGACCATGACCTGGGTAGCAAGGTCCCGGCGGTGCAGCACTCCACCGCCTGCCAGCACCGCCTGGAGGTCGAGCCCGCGCAGGCCAGGTGCGGTTTTTCGCGTGTGGAGCACGCTGCAGGGGAGGTCGCCCAGTGCCGTCACCAACGCCCGCGTAGCAGTGGCGATCCCGCAGGCGCGCTGCAACAGGTTGAGCATGGGGCGCTCGGCCATGAGCACGGCAGCGAGCCCGCCCCGAACCCAGCCGAGCGAATCGCCAGGCGCGGCCATGGCGCCTTCTTCGAGCACCCACTCGACGCGATCGCATCCAGCCAGCTCGGCCACCGCCGCAGCGTAGACCCGCCCCGCCACTATTCCGCCGCCCCGATACTGGAACTCACCCGCTACCGAAACGTCGGGCTGCTCCAGCAGCTCTGTAGTCACGTCGCGCTCGCCGTCCTCGGCGAGGGCCACGGCGGCCACACGACGCGCGTCGGCCTCGATGTCTGGAAGGGATGCTGCGGTGGCGGGGTCGGACACCCTGGTCAGCCGATGGAGACCATGCGATCGAGCGCCGCCTTGGCGCGCGCCGCGACGTCGTCCGGTACGGTCACGAGGAATTGATCCTCGAGCAGTGAGTCACGCACGTTCTCCAGCGTGATCGTCTTCATGTAGCCGCAGAGCGCCTTGCGGTCGGCCGGGAAGAACTCCTTCTCCGGCGCCTCGCGCTTGAGCCGGTGAATGATCTCCACCTCCGTGGCGATGATGAAGCTCGGCGCGTTGCTCTCCTTCGCGAGGCGGACCATTCCTTCGGTGGACGCGATGTGCACGCCCTCGGGGTCCACGTCGCCCACCCCCATCTCGTAGATCAGCTGCCCGGCGCAGGCGCACTCGGGGTGGACCAGCACCTCCGCCTCGGGATGCTCCTTGCGCGCCGCGTTCACCGATCGGGCCCGGATGTCCTTGTGCACGTGGCACTCCCCCATCCACACCTCGACGTTGCGCTCGGGGCGGCTGCGCCGCACGTGCGCGCCCAGGAAGAAGTCCGGCAGAAACAAGATGCCGCGGTCCTCGGGGATGGCGTCTATTACCGCCAGCACGTTTCCGCTGGTGCAGCAGTAGTCCAGCTCCGCTTTCACCTCGGCAGTGGTGTTCACGTAACCGACGGCGATGTAGTCGGGAAACTCCTTGCGCCAGCGTCGCACGTCCTCCGCCGTGATCGAGTCTGCCAGCGAGCACCCGGCCCTGAGGTCGGGCAACAGCACGCGCCGGTCGCGAGCGAGGATGGCGGCGGTCTCCGCCATGAAGTGCACGCCGCAGAACACGATGACGTCGGCCTGGGCGGCTGCGGCCTCGCGGGCCAGGCCCAGCGAGTCGCCCACGTAGTCGGCGACGTCCTGGACCTCCGGACGCTGGTAATTGTGCGCGATCAGGATCGCGTTGCGCCGGGCGGCGAGCGCGCGGATCTCCTCCTGCAGCTCCCCGATCTGTGCGGAGGTGAGCGTCGTCTCTTCGATGACCGGGAGGGAAAGCGACATCTGGTGCTGCACCTTCCTTACATCACGTCCAAGTCTGGCATCCCGACCGCTCGACGGGCGGCCGGACTCGCAGCTTACTCCCGCTGGGACCGGGGGTCAAGCCGCCCCGTTTGGCAGCGGACGCCGCCGCAATTAGCTTCGGACGACCCACCACGGGGAGGCCCATGGAGTCCTTTGGATGGCTGTCCATCCTGCCGCCGATCATCGCGATCGGTCTCGCCATCAAGACGAAGCAAGTCTACCTGTCGCTCGCCCTGTTCGTCTGGCTCGGCTGGACCGTCATGAGCGGCTGGAACCCGATCGAAGGACTCATCCGCTCGGTGGACGCGTACGTCGCGGCCGTAACGGACGCCGACAACGCGCGGGTACTGATGTTCAGCGTGCTGATCGGCTCCATCATCACGCTCACGCAATCCTCCGGCGGCATGGAGGGGTTTGTGAACTCCATAGAGCGCCTCGGGCTCGCCCGCTCAAAGCGCTCAGTGGGCATGCTCACTGCAGGCGTGAGCATGGCCGTTTTCCTCGAGTCCAACTTCGGGCTCCTCGTGTCCGGCTCGGTCGCGCGGCCCCTGTACGACAAGTTCCGAATCTCGCGAGAGAAGCTGGCGTACGTCATAGACGCGACCTGCTCGCCCAAGTGCATCCTGATAGGGAGCATGCTCCCGCTCAACGCCTGGGGGGCGTACGTGGCGGCGTTGCTCATCGCGCAGGGTGTCGAGCGCCCCGCCACGCTCCTCATCGCGGCGGTGCCGCTCAACTTCTACAGCGTGTTGGCCCTGGCCCTGGCGCTGGTCGTGATCCTCACGGGCTGGAACATCGGGCCGATGCGGGAGGCCGAGCGCCGCGTGGAGGAAGAGGGAAAGCTCCTGCGCGACGGCGCCAAGCCGATGGTGTCGGAGGAGGTGTCGTCGGAGCGCGCCAAGGAGGGCGTGCCCAGGCGGGGGATCAACATGGTCCTGCCCATCGCCACCATGGTGCTCACCGTTCCCGTCGTTCTGTGGCTCACGGGCGACGGCGACCTTTCCGCGGGAAGTGGATCGCAGGCGGTGCTGTGGGGCGTGATCGTGGGCGTGCTGTTGGCGGTGGTCTCGTACCGGCTCCAGGGCATAATGACCATCGAGGAGTCGACGCAGGAGATCATCAAGGGAATCCAGGGACTCGTGCCGCTCGTGATCGTACTCTCGCTGGCGTTCACCATCGGGGCCACTACGCGGGCGTTGGGAACCGGCGTGTTCGTCGCCCAGGCCGCCGAGGCCGCACTCAATCCGGGGTTCATTCCCGCACTGGTATTCCTGCTCGCCTGCTTCATCGCGTTCTCGACCGGCACCTCGTGGGGGACGTTCGCCATCATGATCCCGATCGTGATCCCGATGGTGGAGCTGCTCGACGTGCACCCGGCGCTGATGCTGGGCGCCGCGCTGGGCGGCGGCATCTTCGGCGACCACTGCTCGCCGATATCGGACACGACAATCGTGGCATCGATGGCGTCCGCCACCGACCACATCGACCACGTGCGCACCCAGCTGCCGTACGCCATGCTCGCGGCCGGCGGCGCTACGCTGCTGTTCCTGGTCGTGGGGTTCGTGCTGTAGGGGGAGGTACAGCGGGCAGCCCAGCCCAGTGGATCGAGCACTCGTTCCCGAGTGAATGACTCTCCTTCCGCCGAATAGAGGGCGGAGCATCCTTCTTGTCCCGAAGGCACCTACCCGCCAGTTTCCCCTGCATGAAAACACTCAGACAGCTCTCGTTCGTGACCGCCGGCTTCGCGTACGCGGTCATCGTGCTCGGCTTCGTCGTGCGCATCACGGGTTCGGGAATGGGGTGCGGCGACGACTGGCCGCTGTGCAACGGCAAGCTCATCCCGTCGCTCGATTCCATGGAGACGGTGATCGAGTACCTCCACCGGCTTGCCGTCCTCGGCCTCACTGCGCTCACCGTTTGGGTGACGGTCTCCGCATGGCGCCTCAAGGACTCTCCGGGCGGCTCGGGCCCGGGCGGCACGCTGCGCCCTGCCCTGCTGGCGCTGGGGCTGCTGCTGGTGCAGTCGATGCTGGGCGCCGTCACGGTGTGGCTGGAGCTCCCGCCGCACACGGTGGTGATGCACCTGGGCACCGGAATGGCCCTGCTGGCCGCCCTCGTGATACTCGGCCTCCGGGCGGGGGTCAACGCGGGCACCACGGTGGCGCCGCCGGGATTAAGCTCCGGCAAGGGCGGGATCGTAGCGGCCGCCGTTCTGGGCGCCGTGGTGGTGCTCCTGGGTGGAATGACGGCCACCATGGGAGCCGCACCGGCCTGCCAGGGATTCCCCCTGTGTAACGGACAGATATGGCCCTCGGCGAGCGCCGGCGGCCTGCAGCACATCCACTGGACGCACAGACTGCTCGCGTACGCCCTGTTCTTCCACGTGGTGGGGCTGGGAATGGGGCTGCGCCGGAAGGGCGCCCCTGAGCGGGTTCAGGCCGCCGGGTGGGCAGCCACGGCGCTCGTCGTGCTCCAGGTGATCGTGGGGGCCGTCATGGTGCTCACCCACCTGCCCCCAGTGTGGCGCTGGCTCCACGCCGCGGTCGGGACGGCGGTGTGGGTGGGGCTGGTGTACCTGACTTGGCTCGCAGTGGGCCGGGGGGAGGCGCAATGACGCGGGCACAGCCCCGCCGTGGCACGCTCGGCCTGGTCGGGCTGGCATTGGTCTTCGCAGCCTGCGGCTCGGAGGGGCCGATCGAGCCTCAGCCGGAGCCGCCACCCACGTTCTTCTTCGCGGTGGCGCGCGCGAACCCGCACAACACGATCAGCGCCGTCGTCACCGTGGCCGCGTCCGGAGCGGACAGCGCCTTCGTGCGGTTCTGGCAGGACGGCGGGGCATCACACCGTTCGCCCGCCTACACCTTTGCCGGCGACACGCTCGTGTTGGTGTCCATGCTCGGCCTCGACACGAGCGCGACCTACGCCGTCGAGATCAACCTGGTATGGGCGGACACGCTGTCGGAGGCGTTCGACACCACCAACTTCACGAGCGGGTCGCTGCCGGCCTGGGTCCCCCAGGCCGGCGTTCAGGGCAGCGACACTACCCCCGGCTTTCTCGCGCTCTCGTATCCCGAGGGACCGGTCATAATCGACAACTCGGGCAAGGTGGTCTGGTACCGCCACTTCCCGAACGGCGTGCTCAACTCGTTCCAGTCCTTCGCGGACGGCCGGTACACCGTGCTCGGCCTCGACGACACGACCAACCAGTTCCACGTGCTCGACGAGTTGGGTGAGGAGGTGGGCGGTCTCAGCTGCGTCGGACGCCCGACGCGGTTCCACGACCTGCTCGTCGTGAGCGGCAGTGACGCGTGGATGCTGTGCGACGAGACCCGGACCATGGACCTCTCAGGTCTCGGCGGAGTCGACACCGCCCAGGTCACGGCGACGGTAGTGCAGCACGTCAGCGCCGCAGGACTGGTGCTGTGGGAGTGGAACTCGTTCGACCACTTCGACATCACCGACCTTCCCGCAACGAGCCGCGGCGGCCCCAACGTGAACTTCACTCACGGGAACTCGGTCGCGCTCGACACCGACGGCAACCTCATCCTGTCTTTCCGCAGCCTGAACGAGATCACGAAGGTCAACACGACGACCGGTGCGGTGATGTGGCGCTTTGGCGGGCTGGCCAACCAGTTCGCGCTGCTCGGCGACCCCAAGGGCTCGTTCGAGCGCCAGCACGGCGTGAGGCCTAGCGGGACGTCCCAGATCCAGTTCCTCGACAACGGTGACGTGGCGCCGTCCCGGGTGGTCCGCTTTCAGATGGATCCGGTTGCCGGGACCGCGCAGCTCGTCTGGGAGTTCAGGGACTCCGACATGACGCACACGTTCGTGGGAGGCTCCACCCAGGTTCACGCCAACGGTTATGGGCTGGTGTCGTTCGGCCGCGAGGGGCGGGTCATCGAGGTGAATTCCTCGGGCACCCGTGCCTGGGAGCTAACCGGGATCGACGGCGTCTACGTGTTCCGGGCCCAGCGCATTCCATCGCTGTACGCTTCCGAGCGCATCGAGCCGACGCAGTAGCAACACCGCACTCCACCGCAGAGCAGAAAAAACGAGGCCGGGCAGTTGCCCGGCCTCGTGTCCTGCGTAGAGGTATCGCTGTTACGGCGTAACGGTGAACATGACGTTGTCCGCCGCGGAGCCGGCTGTGTACAGGTTCATCCGCAGGTTCCAGATTGACCCTGACGGCACCGTGACAGTCGAGTGCTCGGGGTTCGCGCCCGTCGCACCGTCGAAGTTGCCCACGAAACCGGAACACGTTGCCGTGTCCTGCCACAGGATGTCCACGTCGGCTCCAGTGAACCAACTGGCCGTTATGGTGACCGTGACGTCGCCGCCCGAGGCGTCTACCGTGAAGAAGTTGTCGGTATCAGCCGGGTCCAGCACGAGGTAGTAGCTGTTCCCGACCGTGATCGCCGGCGCTGCGGCGCTGCAAGTGGCGTTCGGATCGTACGCATCGTTCAGCGTCGGGTCGGAAGTCCACGACGTCGTCTGGGCGAGCTGCCCGGTACCCAGGTTCGTGAACAGGAGCTCGATCGCGCCGGTCGCCCCGGTTGCCGGCACTACGACATCGATGGCTCCGGCGGCCAGGTCGTCAATGAATGCCTCGATGCCGCCGAAGAACACGTGCGTGTCGCTGTCGAAATCCGGCCCTGCAGCATCCTTCGTAACAGTGATGATCTGTCCCGGTGTACCGGTGCTTGCCGACAAAGTGCCGGCGAAGGTCCCGGGCTCGACCGTCATCGGAGTGGTGCTGTTAGCCCCTCCGTCCACCGTGACGGTGACGGCCGCGGTACCGGGCGCCTTTGCGGACCAGGCACCGGTCGAGTCTACCACCTCGACCACGTCGGAGTCGGACGACTCATAGACGCAGGTAACCGGATCACCCGTCACTGTCGTGCCCCCACGGTCCTGTGGGTCACACACGAACGTGCCGGTCTCACCCGATCCCACTGTGTCGGGCGGCGACACGAACTCGACCTTGGCTGGATACGCCTCGACCTCGATCGTATCGGCCAGCGCGTCCGAGGTCGCGATGACGATGGTCGTCCCGTGCCCGGTTCCCTTGACGAAATAGAACGCCTGGTTGGCAGGCCGGTTCGTCAGGGTGGTGTCCGGGGAAACCGAGGCGACGCCAGTGTTTGCGCTAGCAGGCGTGGGCAGGGTGGTCAGTGTGTTGCCCTGGTCGTCTACTACCCATGAGCTAACGCCGATCGAATCGCCGATAAAGATGACGGCGAAGCTACGGTTGGATTGCACCCTGGCTGCTGTGCCTCGGAACGCAGAAGTCGGATCCGAGGTACACCCCGTGGCAAACCCAGCCACGAGCCCGAGGCTCAACATCCCAAAGAGAAGTCGCTTCATAGGATCCTCACTCCTTAGATGTCTTGCGGTCTCTTGCCGCGAGAAAATCCGTTGGTGTCAACACTACTGGTCAAAAATCTCGTACTCGTCTCAGGTCGTTGGAGGAGAAGAACTCTTCCCAATCTCCCCTCGTAGGCTCTGTCACTCTGTCGGTCCATACCAACGCCCAGTTGCCGAAGGCTGTCTCGTCCACGAACACGAACTTGTTGCCCCGGCCCCTCGCGTACCTCCAAACTTCCCAGGGAAACCGGTTTTCGGGCACCGCCTCCTGGAGCCGGAACTCCGGTTCTCCGTAGCGGAGCAGAATACGTCCTCGGTCTGTCCGCCATCCCGGTGTTGCGCCAGCTCCACCCTCCCGGAACCGCCGGTTGGCGACCGCGACCAACTGATAGAAGCCGTCGGCCGACTCATTCTCCGCCGTTCCCGGCGTGGGGTCGCGCTTGGCCCAGAACGTCTCCAGCCAGTTGCGCTTCCCTTCGACCGAGAGGTTCTCGTATACGCCCCGCTCGCTTGCGTCCTCGATGTGTATGAGCGGTGCACGAGCCGTATCGAGCTGCGCTTCCGTCATGTGCCGGAACCGGCCGCTCTCTTCCGTCTCGGTCTGCGCCAAAGCAACGTCGGTGTCGAAACTCGCCATCATGAATCCTGCTTCGCGGCGCGCCTCTCCACCCGGCAGCCCGACAACCAACTCGAGCCGGTAGTCACCCGGCGGCAACCCCGTGAGGTTGAGCCCGCTTGAGGCAACCCCACCGCCCTCCGGAACGGCCACCTCGAGCGCCGGCGCGGCGATCAACTCGCGACCGCCTGATCCCAGCACCCGAGCCACGATGCTCGCCGTAACCGCCTGCCCCGGATACATCTCCAGGTAGTAGTACAGGCTTGCCTGGCTCGGCGTCAGTACGGGTCGGGTAGCCGCCGTGAGGAAGATCGCTCCCTTGCGAACCTCCCCTGGCGCCGCAACCGTGTCGCCCGGCCCTCCCCTCCGCATGGAGGCTGCGAGCAACACATCCGAAAGCGGCGGCGCCTCATCGAACGCACGGACCTCCGTGGCTCGCCGCATCACCCGACCAGTCGCGGAATCGGTCAGGACCACCTCGATGCTGTACAATCCTGCCTGCGCAGCAAAGCCGAGGTGCTCCACTGAGGACGTACCCTCCATGCGGAGGGCCGCTGCCGGCACCGACTGCGACCAACGGTCCTCGAACAACGCGAGTCCCGTACTGTCACGGACGGACACGGCCAGCGTGTACGCGCCTCCCGCGGCTTCTCCCGGAAGCGGCTGGACCAGGGAAAACGGCACGTTTACGAACGCGTCCACCATGGTCAAGCCACCGCCGCGGAAGAACCTCGCGGCGACCAACTCCACATCCCCGTCTGTCTGTGCCACCGACACCCCTGCAAACAGGGGTACGGCGGCCAGTGCAAGAGCCCAACCCAGTCTATTCATGCCAAAGAGCTGGGACCCGGGGCGGCCCGAAGACCGCCCCGAAGTCCTCGTTGCTACCAGTTGACTACCGCGCTCCAGTAGTGCGTCGCACCCAGGATGCCGAGGCTACGGTACGCATAGTCGAGCGAGAGTCCGAAGCCCGACCCACGGTCAAACATCAGACCGCCACCCAGCGACAGCCCGTCCAGACCTTCATCGCCAGCGAGGCCCGTGTCGAAGCCCGCTGATCCCGTCGGATTGAGGTTGTTGTCGGGTTGGTACTGGTAACCACCCCGCAGCATCACGCCGAATCCGGACTGGCTGATGTCGGTCAGCGCGAACTCCATGGCGCCGCCGGCCGTCGGGTTGCTGTTGTTCGGCTGCGAGAACTCACCCATCACCGTGAGCCTGTTGGCCCCGGTGTTGATGAAGTCGAACGCGAGTCCGAAGCGGAACTGAATCGGCAGGTTCCACTCCTTGGTCCGCAGGCGCGCGTCGGCGGGCTCCTGCGGGATGTTCTGCTGATCCAGCGGGGGCTCACGATCCACTCCGACCGCCAGTGCCGACCCGTTGTGCTTGATCGCAGGACCCAGGTTCTGGATCACGAACGACGCCGAGATCGGCCGCTCGCCGATCCGGGCGTGGAAGTTCGTACCGAAGTCGAGCGCCCACGAGCTTCCCGACACGTCCCCGAGCTGATCCGAGATCACCTTACCGGTGAGGCCGGCCGAAAACCGGTCGGAGAAGTTCTGGGAATACGTCAGGCCGACGAAGGTCTGCGATACTCCGTAGACCGTGCCGTCACCCTCGGGGTTTTCGACCGTGTACACCGGCTGGTCCGAAAAGCCGAACGTGCCGAGTTGTACGCCGACCGCCCGCGCGCCGCCGCCGAACGGGAACGCGATTCCCGCCCAGTTGTAGCGCGTTTCGGCTATGTAGTTGTAGGTGGAAAACATTGCTCCAGCCCGGTCCATCAGGGCCAGGCCGCCGGGGTTGAAGAACATTGCGTCGACGTTGTTCGCGATCGTCGCGAACGGGCCGCCGAGCGCCGCCCCCCGTGCTCCCGCTCCGAGGAGCAGGAACTCCGTCGCGGTGGAGCCGTATGCGGTGTTATCGATGTCGCTCTGCGCGTTCGCAGGAGTCCCCACGAACAGGCCGATCACCGCCGCGGCACACATCGCTCGAATAAACAGACGCTTCATACGTGCCTCCAATTCGGCGGGGCGGAGCCCGATGGGCCCCGCCCGCCGCTGGTGTCGTCTACTGCGCGAAGTTCACGATGGTGAACCGGCCAATCTTCTCCAGTCCGGTGGGCGTCTCGATGTGATAGAAGTACACACCGCTCGCCACGATCTGGCTGTTCCGGTTCCGCATATCCCACCAAGCGGTACCGCCGCCCATCGGATCATTGTGCTCAATCAGCTGAACCAAGATTCCGCTCACCGAGTAGATCCTGATGATCGCCTGGGTGGGCAGGTTCACGAACTGCAACAACTTCTGGTCCGAGATCGCCTCGAGACTCGTGGTCACGTAGTACGGATCCGGAACCGTGTGAACGTCCTCGAGGTCGCCCGTGGTGTCGGCCCGGACGCCAGCCTGCTGCGTCACGCTGATCTGATAGTTCAGACCAGGCACGATGGACGGCCTGAGGTTGTTCGGTGAGAACGTGTAATCCGTGCAGTCCGTCATCGCCGCACCGAGGCTCGGCGTGCACTCAGCATTGAACACACCGGAAACCGCCTGTAGGTGCCACTCGGTGCCGTCTGCCGGCAGCGCGTCAGCCTGGAAGTAGAAGTACTCACCATTGATCATCATCACGAAGCCGTTGCCGTCCGAGACTCCGTCCGGCGCCGAGTTCATGTCCATCGCCTGCAACTCAGCCGTCTGTCCCAGGGTAACGCAGTATGCCGGGATCGCCCACCACGTGTTCGTGCAGGTGGGGTTGGTCATGTACAGATGCTGATAGTTGATGATGTTCCAAGCCGGCGTGCCGACGCCATCAGCCACCTGCGCGTCGAACGTGGCCTGGTCCATACCCGTAGCCGTCACACCGGCCAGAGTAAGGAACCCGTAGCCTGAACCGCCGGAATTGTTGAATGGCAACGTGACGTTGTGCGTCACGTCGCGGACCGTGACGGCGCCACCTGCGCCCCAGGTCACCACGAAGTCCGCGTTGTACCAGGCCGTCATGCCACTGGCAGCTTGGCCGCGCAGCACCACGGCGATGGCGGGGTCACGGTATGCTGACGGAGCCCAAATCTGGTTCACGCCAGTCAGTTGTCCAGCGTTGTTCGCAGCACTCGCCGCTGCCACGATGTTCGGATCGGCTGCCTGAGTGCCACCCTCATCGTACCAGCGCGAGTGGCCCAGATAACGCGATCCAGCGAATCCTGCCACGCCGTACCGGCCCGATGCCGTTGCCACCGCCGGTGACGAATGCGCCATCCCGGTGGTGGTCCAGGTGAACTGGATCGGCATCCGAACGTCCTGGTTGAACTCGATGCCCAGCACGTCCATGGCGTTGGAGTCGTAAGGCACCAGCGCCTGCGAGACCGAGCCCGAATGCGGCACAGCCGAGTTGAACTGCGGCTCGGTGACCGCGATCGGCACCGCGACGTTACTTCCGGCCGCCCCCATCGTCGTGTACAGAGTCGGCGGGGAACCGAAACCACCGGCCCAACCACGATCCACCGAGTCGGTGCGCACGAAGATGTCGCCGAGCGGAAGTGCTTCGGTCAGGGCCGCCGTGAGCTCGAGGAGCCCCGTATTCACCGGCGGAATGGGACCGTCGAACGTGCCGTCGGTCTCATTGATGTCCGGCCACGGCGTGAGCGGATCGAGCAGAACGCCGTCGTCGCCGGCAACACCCTGTACCGTCACCGTTGCCAGTGCGTTGCTCGCCACCGACCGCGGCTGGGTTGTCTTGGTCACGCGCGCCGACTCGAGCGAGCTCGGGCCGGACGCGACGGAGTTGATGTCGAATGCGGTAACCGCGTAGTGATACGTGAAGCCGTTACGCACGCCCAGATCCACGAACGCGAACGGAACGCCAGTATCACTAATCGGGGGCAGGTTGCTCGCGTTGCCGGTAACCGCCGTATCGGCGTCAACGTTCAACACCGTGACGAGATCCGACAGCAGCACGCGGCCACCCGGCCGAATCTGGATGACATCGCCCGTTAGTGCTACGTCGTTCGGGAACGCCGGGCAGTCTGTCGTGATGCCCAGCTCGGGCGCGCAGTTACCAGTGTAGTCGAACTCGCCGGTCACATCCGTCATGACCGTGCCGGCGTAGTCGTACTGGACCTGCAGCACGAGCTGACCGCTGGTGCGGCCGCGATAGATCCGGTAGCCCTCTACATCGAACTCCCGGAAGTTAGCATCGAACAGCGGTCCCGGAACCGAGGCGATCGCGAAGAACGGATCGCCCACGAACTCCGTCGCCGACTTCTGCCAAACCACCGTCACCTGATTGTCACCCGCCACCGGGTAGAACACTACCGGCTCGGGCGCGAACGGCAGCAGGAATGCGTTGTCGAACACCGCCTGCGCCACCAGGGCCTTACCCAGCAGCGAACGCGGCGTCGCGGTCACCTCGTCCTGCGTGATCGATCCGTCGGCGTCCGCGTCGAAGTGCGACTCCCATCCGGCGACCATGTCAACGTCGCGGATGCAGGCGTTGCCCGGGTTACCGGTGCAGCTGTTGGCGCCAATCGAGTCGCCGGGATACGGCCACAGCGGCTTGAGGTCGCCACCGATCTCACCGGAAGCAACCAGAGGAGCGGCGACCGGCGCGGCGTGAATGTACGCCACGACGATGCTCGCTGCCTCACCAGGCGCCAGCGTGAACGGGCCGGACGACTGGAAGAAACGGGTGTCTGCCTGTTGGTCATAAAGGAAGCAGAGACCCCGCTCCTTCGGGTTGGGGAAGGTGCAGTTGTTGTCACCTGCAGCCGGACTCACGTTACCGGAGATGTAGCGCCACATCTGAATGACGCCGACAGGATCCGGGAACCCGGCCGAGGAGTTGAGCGTGTTGGAGAACATCGAGAGCCCGATCTCCAGACCCGTAACCGGGTCCGAGGGGCTCTGCAGATACTTCACGCCCACGAAACCTGGAGCCGGGTAGAACGGCAAGCCGTTGATGCCCGGCGGATACGACCAGGTGGCCTCGAGGAAGTCGGCCTTGTAGGCGATCGCCATCGCGAACGGCAGGATCGCCGTCGAGTAGTTCGAGCCGGCATCACCCACGTCCGGGTCCATGAAGAACGCGGCGTACATTTCCGTGAGGTCGTAACCGGTAGACGGGATGTCGACGTTGAACCTGTCCTCGACACCCGCAACGAACGACTGCGCGATGTCTGCGATGCTGTCCTGGATGTCGTCGTACAGGCCGTCGTAAACGGACCTGTCAGACGCCGTGATGTTGTAGAAGGTGTAGATGAAGTAGACGATGTCCTCGTTGCCGGACGGGAAGTTCCAGCCCAGTCCGCGCTCCTCCACGAGGATACCCATCGGGTGCGCTCTCGCGCCCGCGATGGTCGGGTTACCGTCCCAGATCCGCACCCAGAGGTCCTGTTGGGACAGTGTCTCGCGCCCAATCAGAACGTCGTTGTAGATCAGGGTGTCCCGGACCAGGGCGCCGACGGGCCAATTGGACGCGTCGCCGGGGTCCAGTGAGTTGAAGACCAGCGAGATCGGGTCGCCCGCGTTCTGATCGCCCCGCGGGTCCATAAAGAAGACTCCGGTCGTGTCGCCGGCCCAATCGAATCCAGCGTCGCTCGGGATGATCCCGGCGAGCTGCATTCCCGAATTGAAGATGTACTGGTTCGGGGTTCCCTTAGGCCAGAAGCCGCCCCCGATAACCGGCGAGTTGGTCGGATCGACGCAAACCTCGCCGAGCACGTTGATGCCGCAGAAGACGCGGTTCACCTCCATGACGCCAAACACCAGCGCTTGGAGGTTCATGCGGCCGCTCTTGGTCGCGCCGGGCTTCCGCTCCGCCGAAGCGGGCTGGAAGCTCATGGCTCCGAGCAGTGCGACCGCCGCGCCAATGCGGAGTGCGCGGGTAAACAAGTTTGTCCTCATAGTCATCCGATCCTCAGATGGTGTTTCCCAGGTGGGCGACGCACCGGCCACCGTGGCCGGGCGCCGCCCCCATTGGCTCCAGTTAGAACTGCAACTCGATGCCCAAACGAATGCTCGTCGGCTGACCATAGAAGGTCTGCACGCCGTTGTTGATCTGGTACCACTGCGCGAGCGCGTTGTCTATCTCGTCCGTGTCGTACAGACCGTTGCCGTCGCCGAAGCGAGCCTCGGCCTGCTGCACAAGGAGACAGTCTGCCGCGCCACCTGAACCACTCCACGGCCCGGCGATCACGCTGCAGTCACGCACGTCGATCGCCTCGAGGCCGCTGACAGGATCGGAGACCACGCGCCCGCCGCCGGCATCCTGACGAAGCCGTACCAGCTCGGGCGAGACAGTGTTCTCCTCATACCG
>JBDHIS010000021.1:0-67016 GCA_039587315.1 Gemmatimonadota bacterium
AGTGGCACGCTCCGACGCGATGCGCACATCGCATGCGAGAGCCAGGTTGGCGCAGCCCCCTGCCGCCGCACCATTCACGCTGGCGATCACGGGCTTGGCTACGGAGCGAATCTCGCTGACGACGTCACGGCCCGCTTCCACGAGCCCCGCGGCGTTCTCCCAGTCCTCCTGCTCGAACAGCTCGCGCATGTAGGCTATGTCGGCGCCGGCGCAGAACGCACGCCCCGCTCCGGTTATCACGAGCACGCGCACGGAGTCGTCGTCCGCCACCTCACGCACGGCCTCCGCGACCTCCTGTCGCATGCGGCCGGCAAAGGCGTTCAGCTTGTCGGGCCGGTTGAGCGTGATCGTGGCAATCGCGTCTTCCTGATGAACCAGCACGTATTCGTAGCGGCTCATGCGCGCTCCACGATCATCGCGATGCCCTGACCCACGCCGATGCACATCGTGGCGAGTCCGTAGCGGCCCCCTGTGCGGCGCAGCCCGTGAACCAGAGTCGCCAACACCCTGGCCCCTGTGGCTCCCAGCGGATGCCCCAGCGCGATGGCGCCGCCGTACACGTTCACTTTGGCGGGGTCCATCTCGAGCTCGCCGATGCAGGCCAGCGCCTGTGCTGCGAACGCCTCGTTCAGCTCGATCAAGTCCAGGTCGGCGACGCCGATCCCCGCACGCTCCAGAGCCTTCCTTGTGGCTGGAACGGGACCCAGGCCCATGACCGACGGATCGACCCCGGCCACCGCAGTCGTGACAACGCGGGCCAGTGGGGTAACACCGTCGAGGCCGCCCGAATCGGAGCCGAGCACCAGCAGCGCCGCAGCGCCGTCGTTGATGCCGCTCGAGCTGCCGGCCGTCACCGTACCGTCCTCCACGAACGCAGGCTCGAGACTACCCAGCTTCTCGAGCGTGAGCTCGGGGCGGGGGTGCTCGTCGACGCTCAGCGTGTGCGACTTGCCCTTTCGTCCCTCGACTACCACGGGGACGATCTCGTCGTCGAAGGCTCCCGACTCGATGGCCGCCCGGGCGCGGCGCTGGCTCTCGAGCGCGAACTCGTCCTGCCGCTCGCGGGTGATTCCGTGGCTCCGGGCCACGACTTCGGCGGTCTCGCCGAGGGAGATCGTCCACTGCGGAGACATCTTCGGGTTCACGAAGCGCCATCCGACGGTGGAGTCGGCCATCTGGGGCAGGCGACGGTGCCAGCCTGCACCGCGCTTCAGCATTACGGCCGGGGCGCGGGTCATGCTCTCCACTCCGCCGGCCACGAATGCGTCGCCCTCGTTCGCCTTGATGGCGTGAGCCGCGCTGGCGACTGCCTGGAGCCCTGAGCCGCAGAGCCGGTTCACGGTCTGCCCCGGGACCTCGACCGGGAACCGGGCGAGCAACGCGGCCATGCGCGCCACGTTGCGGTTGTCCTCGCCGGCCTGGTTGGCGCACCCGAGGATGACGTCGTCCAGCCTCGCCGCGTCGAACCCGACACGATCGACCGCGGCTTTCACCACCAGAGCGGCCAGGTCGTCGGGCCGCACGTCGGCAAGCGCTCCACCGTGGCGTCCGACGGGGGTACGCACTGCGGAGCAGATGAGGGCGTCCCTCACCTCAGGCCCATCCAAACCGTCTTGGTCTCGGTGTAACCGTCCAGCGCCTCGCGGCCCAGGTCCCGGCCAAACCCGCTCGCCTTGTATCCGCCGAACGGGGCCGCGGAGTCGTACATGTTGTACGTGTTGACCCACACCGTGCCCGCGCGGATTGCGCGCGCCACGCGGAAGGCCTTCTGGATGTCCTTGGTCCAGAGTCCCGCGGCGAGTCCGTACATCGTCTGGTTCGCAAGCCGAATGCCGTCCTCGACGTCGTCGAAGGTCACGACCGACAAGACCGGGCCGAAGATCTCCTCGTCCACGATCTTCATGCCCGGCTCAGCGCCGTCGAACACGGTGGCATCCACGAAGTAGCCCTTGCCGTCTACCTGCACGGCGTTCCCGCCGGCCACGAGAGTGGCGTCCTGCTTTCCGCTCTCGATGTAGGACATCACCTTCTCGTGCTGTCGCCTCGACGCGATGGCGCCGAGCCTCGTATCCCGATCGAACGGGTCGCCTACGGCGAGCCTCTTGGCGCGCGAGGCTAGCTGTTCCACGACCTCGTCGTGCACGGAGCGCTCCACCAGAAGCCGCGAGCCCGCAGCGCACACCTCACCCTTGCCGTAGAAGATGCCGTTCTGGGCGCCCTTTACCGCCGCCTTCAGGTCGGCATCGGCGAAGATGATGTTGGGGCTCTTGCCTCCCAGCTCGAGCGTCACGCGCTTGAGCGTGTCGGCCGCTTGCCGCATCACCTGCTGGCCGACGGCGGTAGACCCGGTGAACGCGATCTTGTCGACGCCAGGGTGCCGCACCAGAGCGGCCCCGGTCGTCGGCCCGTCGCCCGGTACAACGTTGAACGCTCCGGCGGGGAAGCCGGCTTCCGCCATGATCTCTGCCATAAGGAGCGCCGTCAGCGGCGTCTCTTCGGCGGGCTTGAGCACGATCGTGCATCCCGCGGCCAGGGCAGGGGCGAACTTCCAGCTGGCGAGGTTGAGCGGGAAGTTCCATGGTACGATCGCGCCGACCACGCCGACGGGCTCGCGCACCGTGTACACGAAGTCCTGGCCGTCCACCGGGAGGACCGCGCCGGCCACCTTGTCGGCCCAGCCGCCGTAGTACTTCAGCGTCTGCACCGTGGATGCCACGTCTATCTTGGACTCGAACAGTGGCTTGCCGTTCTGCCGCGTCTCGAGCTCCGCCATCTCCTTGCGTCGCTCGTGCAGCAACTCACCCGCGCGGTGGAGCAGGGCGCCGCGCCGGCGGCCCGACAACGCACGCCACTCTTCGCTCTCCAGGCACCTGCGCGCGGCCTCGACCGCTGCGTCCACGTCAGCCGCACCGCCCGCCTCGACCGACGCCAGCACTTCCTCGGTGGCGGGGTTGACCACCTCGAGCTGTTTGCCCGAGGCGGCCGCCCGCCATTCGTTGTCTATGAACAGCTGGGTGCGCACTAGACGCCCTTGAACTCGGGCTTGCGCTTCTCGGTGTAGGCCGAGAGACCCTCGGTCGCGTCAGCGCTCTGGAACAGCTGCTGCTGCAGTTCGCGCTCGATGGCGAGCCCGCTCTCGAACGGCACCTCGAGTCCGGAGCACACGGCGCGCTTGATGTTGCCCACCGCCTTGGAAGCCTTGCCCGGCGTGCAGAACTGCCTTGCGTAGGCGACCGCGTCGTCCCAGAAGTTCTCCTTGGGGAACACCTCGTTCACGAGGCCGATCTCCTTGGCCTCCTCGAACGAGAACATGCGTCCGGTCGCCATCATCTCGATCGAGCGCGACTTGCCGAGGATGCGCGACAGGCGCTGCGTCCCGCCCGTTCCCGGCAGCACGCCCAGCGTCACCTCCGGCAGCCCGATCTTGCCGTTGTCCTTGCAGGCCACGCGCAGGTCGGCGGCCATCGCGATCTCGAGACCGCCGCCCACGGTGTGTCCGTTCAGCGCGGCGATCACGAGCTTTGGTGTCTGCTCGAGCCTGTTCAGTGTCTCGTTGGCGTGGAGGCAGAAGAAGTACTTGAAGCGGGGCGTCACCTCCGACAGCATCTGGATGTTGGCTCCCGCCGAGAAGAACTTCTCGCCCTTGCCGCGCAGCACGATCACCTCCACCTCGTCATCCATCCGCGCGGTGAGGATCGCCTCGTCCAGCTGGCGCATCATCTCGTAGGTGTAGGTGTTGGCCGGCGGATCGTTCAGCTCCAGGATCGCCAGGCCATTTTCGGTGCGGTATTCCACCAGCGTGTTGTTAGCGGTCTTCGCCATTGCGGTGCTTCCTCCTTGGGTTTCCGTAGCGCGGTCGGAGGGCTTCGCCACACCGGCCGCAGGCCAGTAGTATCACTCTAGGGTCGTTCCTCGTCGAGGAACTCGGGAAGATCCAGCTCTGCCTCCCTGTCGCCCCACTTGATCGCCTCGAACGACGACCGGCACTTTCGGCAGTAGTGCAGGGCCACCATCAGCGACGTCCCGAAGTCGGACTGCTTCTCCGTTTCGGTGGACTGACAGAACGGGCAGCTCTTGCTCGGCGCGTTCACTGTTTGAGCTTGAAGACGGCATTCTTGCTGCCGCGCAAGTGGTACAGGATGTCATCGCTCGGGCCGGTGCCCTGCGCCCGTCGCGTCCTGGGGCTCCAGCCGTCGGGCGCCGCCCCAGCCACTTCGATTCGGACCCCCAAGGGCGCGGCAACCTGCTCGATGTCCGAGACCAGGTCCGCGAAGACTTCGGGGTTGGTCTTGGACTTCACCGCCGCTTCCACCAGTGCCTCGTCCTCCGGCTCGTTCGCCGGACCGAACCACTCCTTAGCGCTAGCCAGGGCACGGTTCACGGCCGCTTCAGCGGAGCGCCGGCACTCCTCGCTCTTGCCGCACAGCGTGCGGAACCAGCCCTGCCCGTGGTGAATGTGGTAGCGCTCCTCGTCCAGCATCTTCTCGAGACTCATCCTGAGCGGCGCGAACGACGAGCCCTTGAGGGAGTGGAGCAGGCGCGTCAGCGCCAGGTCCACCACGTAGTTCGCGGCGACGAGCTCGGCCCAGTCCGTGAGATCCCGATCCAGGTAGGAGATGCTGGCGAACTCTCCGGGCTTCCGGCCCTCGACCAGCTGCACGGGATCGGCACCGTAGTGCCGCTTTAGCAGGCCGTGCAGCAGCCGGACGTGTCCCAGCTCCGTCTGGCATAGCGAGCAGCCCGCGATCGCCGCCTCCAGCTCGGGCGGGCCGAACGTCCACTCACCGTAGTGGTATCCCAGCATGAGCTTCGTGTCGGCACAGGCGGTCAGCAGGTTGCGCAATCCGTCGGCGCACGCGTCGCTCATGCCTTCCGTGGAGTCGTATTGCTTGGCTGTCTGAATCATGCTCCGCTCAGTTGCCCCACAGCGGCAGTGCGCCGTCGTGAGTGATCGATATGAAGGCGTTGCGCGGCACGACGCACATCTCCACCCACTTTTCCTCGTCGTACATCGTCCACGCGTAGGCCTTGGCCAGGTCGTCGTCGGCAGCGTTCACGCTCCCCACGTGCTTGAGCGCCTCCGTATGGTCCTTGCGCGCGAACACCTCGTAGACCTGCGCGTAAGTCATCCTCGATCCCCTCGGTTAGTTGACCACGCCGTATATGCGCAACACGCGCCGTCCCCGGTCGCTGATGCGGTCCTTGGACCACGGCGGGCTCCAGACTATCTCGAGCTCCAAGTCGCTGATGTCGGGAAGGGCCAGTACCGCCTCACGCACGTCGGAGCAGATCATGTCGATGGCGGGGCAGCCGATGGACGTGAACGTGATGTCCACGTGCGCTCTGTCCCCCTCGACGCTCGCGCCGTACACCATGCCCATGTCCACGATGCTCAAGGGGTACTCGGGATCGGTCACGGCCCCGAGTGCCTCCCACACCGCCTCTACGCCTGCCACCGGCGGCCTCCGAAAAGTCCACCGTTGCCCTGGACCATCTCCACATAGCGTTCGTTCATCGGCCCGCGCGCCTTCCAGCGTTCGAACACCTGGTCCCACGTCAGCGCCTCGTCGTGCAGCCAGCGCTTCTCGCCCGGATCGTACTGGCAGGGAAACGTGCAGTCGATGACGTACTCCTCGTTGTCGCCGTCCCAATGGGCCGGGACGCTTATCCCTATCCCCTCGCACAGCGGCACCGTGGCGGCCATCCAGGTCTGGCGCAGCTGGTCGTTCGTCTTGCCCTTGAGCCGGTAGTCAAGCTGCCCGCTGTGCCGCTTGAGGTCGTCCGGCAGGCCGAACCACTCGAGGGTCATCACGAACATCCAGTCCACCGCACGCTGCAGCGCCTCCCTGGCCTCACCGCCGGCCTTGGAGAGCCGCTTCATCCACGACTCGCCGTGCCGCAGGTGGAGGATCTCCTCTCGGTCCACCTTCACGAGCGCCCGCTTGAGCGGACCGTAGCTCGTGTGCTCGTGCACGTCGCCGAGCAGGGTGATGCCGGCGCGATCGAAGAAGCCGTTGGCGACCACCATCTCCGCCCAGTTCTCGAGCGGCTGATCGAATCCGTACGGATGCTTGAACTCGTGCGGCTGGCGTCCGTACACGAGGTGCTGCTTGTCCACGCCGAGGTCCTCCA
Source organism: Gemmatimonadota bacterium (assembly GCA_039587315.1). GTDB lineage: Bacteria > Gemmatimonadota > Gemmatimonadetes > Gemmatimonadales > GWC2-71-9 > WVYX01. The sequence goes on from JBDHIS010000021.1 coordinate 6,133, forward strand.
TGATGCGGTAGGCGATGTTGGCGTGGCCCAGCTCGTCGTGCACGATGGCGGTCACCGCGATGCGGCTGTCTATCGTGGGTGCATCGCGGGCGGCCAGATAGTAGGCCGGAGCGCTCATCAGCTCAGTGTCCCCCTGGACCGTGAGCTGCGTGAGCAGCGCCTTCTTGTACCCCGGGGTCATGTCCTCTTCGGATTCGACCATGAAGCCTTCGTTTATCCTGTCGATGAGGGCCTGCTCACTGGGGTCGCGTGGCTTCTTGCTCGTCACCGCGTCAGCCTCTCTGGTTCTGGTTGATCGCCGCGCCCCCGGCGCGCTCCGGCGCGGCTCCGCGCAGGAACAGCTCCGTGAAGTGCTCAGCGAGGGCATCGGGACGGATCGCTCCCGCGGGGTCGTACCAGGTGTAGATCCAGTTCATCATCCCGAACAGCGCGTAAGCGGCCACCTTGCTCCCGCCAGCGCCGTTGGCCGCGAATCCTGCGCCTTCCATCAACCCCAGCAGGAGGTCCACGTAGCGCCGCTTCAGTCCGTCGATCGCCTCGCTCCGCGGGGCCGAGAGGGTCTCGGCTTCGTGCGAGAGGACTTTCATCTCGGGCATGTGCTCGGCAAAGAACGTCACGTGGTGGTGGATGAAGCGCTGCAGGGCATCGGCCGGGTGCCTGGCAGCCCCCACGGCCGCCTCGGCGCCCTCCAGGACCTCCGTGAAACAGCGCTCTTGGACCAGGGCCAGCAGCTCGTCCTTGCCGCGCACGTAGTGGTACATCCCGGCCAGGCTCATCCCCGTCTCACGCGAGAGATCACGCATGGTCGTGGGGTGGTAGCCCTTGGCCGCGAACACCCGCGCCGCAGTGGCCAACAGGTCGTCGAGTCGCTGATCGTAGGTCTTTGGAGTCATTCGAACGTACGTTCGGTCGGAAAACCTATAGGGATGGTCCCGTTTGGTCAACGCCCGGGCTCCCAGGGGCCCAATTCCGGCCATCCCGGTTAACTTTGCCCGCCGTGAGACGTCCTACTCAATGTGACCGTGCCTGAGCCCGCAGGGCCGGCGGATGACGCCCAGCTCATCGCTGCCTGGCGCGCCGGCGACGAGGTGGCGGCGGCGGAGCTGGTGCGGCGCCACACCCCGCCATTGGCGCGGTTCCTGGCGGCTTCGGGCGCGCGCGAAGACCTGGATGACCTGGTGCAGGAGACACTGTTTCGGGCGTTCAGGAAGATCGAGAGCTTCAGGGGTACTGCGAGTTTCTCGACCTGGCTGATGGCGATCGGCTCGAACGCGCTCAAGGACTTGCGACGCCGCGCCAAAGGGCGAACAGTGGTGCCGTTGGACGACCGGGAGCTGGAGGCGGAGGATGGAGATCCGCATTCACTCGCTCTGGAGCGGGACCTGTTGCGGCGGCTCGAGGCGGCCGTGAAGAAGCTGCCTCCGATGCAACGGGACGTCTTCTTGATGCGGGCCCAGCAGGGAGCCGAGTACGGCGAGATCGCCGAGGCGCTGGAAACGTCGGTCGGGGCGGCACGAGTGCACTACCACCAAGCCGTGAAGCGGCTGAAGGCGAAGCTGAAATGAACGACCACGAACTGGAACGGCTGGCGAAGCAGCTCGGCAGGGCAGGTGACCGGGTGGATCCCGAAGCTACCGCTCGCGCCGTCCTGGACCGGCTGAAGGCCGAATCGGAGCAGGAGCCCTCGGTTCGGGCACCGGCGTGGACGCGCCGACCTTTGGTTCGCGTCGCAGCGGCAGCGGCCCTGGTGGCAGCCACCGTCTTGGGCGTCGAGCAGCTGCGGGGTCCAGCGACCCCGACCGATGCCGAACTCCCTGTTGCGGTCAGCCTGAGTGAGTTGGCGGCTGACGAGCTCAACTCCGTGCTCGATTCGCTCGATTACGAAGCTCCGGTCCACGAGCTGGTTCCCGTGGCCCTGGCCGATCTCAACGAGGACGAGCTGACAGCGCTCCTCGAGTCGTTGGAGGGATGATGCGTACGATTCTCTTGGTTCCCGCTTTGGCCGCTCTCACGGTACAGCCGCTGACCGCACAAGAGCCCCCTGAGCGCCGCCAGCAATTGCAGCAGGAGGTGATGCGCCGCTTCACCGAGAACTATCGGGCGCAGGTGGGTCTGGACGATGAGCAAGCGGCCCGCTTCGAGGAGACGGCGCAGCGGTCCATGGAACACCGCACGACCGCCCTCCAGAGGGAAAGGCAGCTATGGATGGCGCTCCAGGGTCAGATGCGGCCCGGCGTGGGCGCCGACGAGGACAGCCTCCGGACCCTGATGGCCGCGTTGATCGACATTCAGCAGGAGCGTGTGGACCAGACTCGGGAGGAGATGGCAGCCTACGGCGAGTTCCTCACGCCGGTTCAGCAGGCGCAGCTGATGCTCTCACTGCGCAGGCTACAGCACCAGATCGAAGGAGCGCGGATGCGCCAGCGCGGACCGCCGGGGGGAAGACAGTAGCGGCAACCATCGCCGTAAACCGGACGCGCAAGACCCCGGGCACTCGCTCGGGGTCTTGCGCGTTGTGGGCTCAGAATCGAACGGTACCACCAACAGCTACACCGCCATCTGCGGTTGGCGTGATGCTCAACCGCACCCCTTGGCCGCCGACCTCACTCCAAGACTCGCCCCCTGTAAAGGCACCTATCGCGCCACCGATGAGGAAGCCAACTCCGCCCCCGACGAGGGCTCCGAGCATAAAGGCCTCCCCCTCGCTGCTGGGGGCCATGATGCACCACCCCGTGCAGGGCTGGTATGTGGCTACGGCTAGTAAACCGACGGCGGGCGCGGCGAGGAGAGCTCCAACGAATCCGGTCTTCAAGGCTCTCTTTCCGCCGCCCGCGAAGATTGCCGCGCTGAGGCCCCAGAAGGCGGCTGCTCCGACCACCTCGCCGGACGGCGCACCCCCGTTGCCGACTGCGAGCAGACCGACCACCACGGCTGTCCCGGTACCCCAGTAGAGGGCCTTCTTCCCGTCAAACCGGTGACGGGTGCCGACCTCGAGCCGGGTGACATCGCTCAGAGACACAGCTATCGTGTCGTCAACCTCCGCCAGGATCATCGAGTCGCCCTCCAATTGGAGAAGCGATCCCCTCAACTGCGTCCCGCAATCCGGCAGGCAGCCGGTGACGCGCATCCGGGCTCCGGAATCGACGGCCACGAATCTGGACTGTGCCTGGCCCGTCCGAGCCCACGAGAGGGCCGCGAGGATGAGTGACAGGAGAGCAAGTGTCCGCCCCATGGTGAGCTCCTGTGTGCGACGGGTCGAACGTGGCCGGAGCGTGTCAAGTGGACGTCAAGCAGGATTGTGGAACTGGACGGTGGGAAAGGGGTGGGGTTGCGAGCCGCGAACGAAAGGACCCCGGGGTTTCCCGGGGTCCTCTCGTACCTGCCCGTTTTTAATCGCGCGCTGGGCGAGCCGCGCCGCCGCGAGGCTCAGCCCGCGATCTTCACGTCGACGCAGCCGTAAAAGGCTCCGCTCGTGGCATCGCCCACCAGGCAGAACTCCACGGTTCCGCTCAGTCCGCCGAGACCCAGCTCGGTGGCCGCGAAGTGGAACAACAGATCGAGCGCGCCATTTCCATCGACGTCCACCAGGTGCTCGATCAGCACGTCGTCCCCGCTGAAGTCATGCTTCGGGGAAGCGAACACATCGCCCCGGCCGAACAGGATGGTCGAGGTGGCGACCGTGGTCACGTCGAAGGGCTCGCCCTCCGACTCCGGCACCCCGAGGAGGGCCACCGTCACAGTCCCTTTCTTCTTCCGGCTGAGCACGTCGAAACCCAAGCTCTCGTCCGAGCCCAGCGCCGGCTTGAAGTCGATGGTCAGCTCCCGGGCGTCGTCCGGGATCGTTGCGAACAGCCCCGGCTCCATCGGGGCTGCCGCACTCGCGTCTGGGGCGGCCGGGGACGCCCGCTCGCACCCGACAAGAGCGAGCATCGCCACCGGCACCAGCATCATCCGAAGCATCCGTACCTCCCACGTTGCCCGCCCTGCTGACACACAGACAGCGCGAAGGGCACGGAGGTAACGCAGCGCCACGATTTGGCGGCCACAGGGGCACGGACTGGCCGGTCGCCGGGCTAGTGGGTGGGGCGGCGGATCTTGCGGTAGAGAGTGCGGCGGTCGATTCCGAGGATGTCGGCTGCCTGACTGCGGTGGCCGTGGGTGTGGTCGAGCACGGCCCCTATGTACTCCTGCTGCAGCCGGTCGAGCGACCAACCCTCGTTGATGGGCTTATCCCACGAGGATTTGTGAGGCCCCGGGCCGCCTGCGGGCGGGGGCGGCACGGCGGCCGGTCCGGAGGTCGCCACGACGAGCGCACGCTCCACCCAATTCCGCAGCTCGCGCACGTTGCCGGGCCAGTCGTACGCCGAAAGGCCCTCCATCACCGGCTCCGGGATATCCACGGGCTCCATGCCGAGGTCAGCGGCGATCGTGTCCCGAAAGTGCAGCACCAGCAGCGGTATGTCGGCGCGTCGCTCCCTGAGAGGGGGCAGCTGAATCGGGAACACGTTGAGCCTGAACCACAGGTCCTCCCTGAAGCGCCCTCCGGCTACCTCCGCTTGCAGATCCACGTTAGACGCGGCAACGAGACGGAAGTCGATCGGCATGTCGTGAGCGGCGCCAACCCGCTGGATGGTGCGCTCCTCCACCGCCCGCAGGAGCTTGGCCTGCATCGGCAGTGTGAGAGTCTCGATCTCGTCGAGGAAGAGGGTGCCGGAGGCGGCTTGCTCGAACAGACCTGATTGGCTCACCACGGCGCCGGTGAAGCTCCCCTTGGTATGCCCGAAGAACTCGGACTCCAAGAGTTGCTCGGGCACGGCGGAGCAGCTCACCGGCACGAACTTCTTCCCCCTGCGGGGGGATAGCTCGTGGATGATGTGAGCCATCAACTCCTTGCCCGTTCCCGTCTCGCCGCTCAGTAACACGGTGACACGGGTTGGGGCCACCTGCTCGGCCAGGTCGAGCACGCGGTCGACTGTTCGCGTGGTACCGATGAACGGCGCCGTGCCGTTCGGGCTGCGCCGCCGGAGGCGCGCTACCTCGCGGTGCATGTCGGCCTGCCTGAGGGCGCGCTCGCATCTCAGCACGACCTCACCGATCTCGAACGGTCGTGTGATGTAGTCAGTGGCGCCCATCTGCATCGCGTTGACCGCGGTGCGTACGTTGTCGTCGGCTGCTATGACGATGACCTGAGCGCTGGAGTGGATGGCGCGGGCCTTGATGAGGAGGCAGAGGCCCTCCTGGCCCGGTTTGCAAGCGGCGAGCACGACCATGTCGAAGTCGCGCCGGGCCAGCTCGTCCATGGCCCGCTGCCCGCACGGCGACACCGACAAGGCACAGCAGTCGCGGCCAACCGCCGCGCGTGCGACTGCCAGGCCTTCCGACTCGTCGTCGTCGACGACGAGGATCTGCGGCTGACGGGCAGAATCGGCAGCCACCGCTACCTCCCCCCCTTTGGACTGGGCGCCGGCCAAGGAGCGGCACACCCGATCTTCGGGTTGAGGCCAATGTCGCAGTCGGCCTCCTGGGCCACAAGGGAGTGGGACAAACTGCGACACATCGAAAACCAGGAACAACTCGGTCCCGATTGGACAACCCACTCGCCGGTGTGTGGTTGTGCCCTTCCGTGCGCTTCCCGGGCGCTCGGCACGGCAGTTGCCACCACGAGAGGTGCCGAGATCCACGGCGGTGGCCGACAGCCGGCGGGGCGGGTCGTTTCCCGGAAACTTGCATGGCGGGCCTCCGCACAACTCGTGACCGCGTCGGCAGTCAATAGGCCGGCGCGAAACAAGGAGGTTCGCATGAGGCGGTCGAGACGATGGTTGGGTGTAGTGACGGCTGCCGTCGCCCTCGTGTTCCTGGGCGGCTGCGCCGACACACCGACGGATGTTGCGCTGGCGAAGGGCGGCGTCCCAGGTGCACCCGAGGGGAAGGGCAAGCCCAACGGCGAGGAGACTGCGGGCAACAACCTGTCGTACCCCGTCATCTGGTCGGAGGGTGTGCAGAAAGTGTTGCCCGGTACGCCTGGCATGGTGCCGGTGGTGCAGGGTGAGTGGTGGTACTGGTGGGGCACTGAGGGAGCGGATCCTGACATCACGCCGCTCAGCTGCCTGCCGGATCCGGACGACAACGCGCTATGCGACGACGGCGTCGAGGGGCAGGCGACCGGCGCGACGCCGGGAGTCGGGCACGAGGCCGACCTCGTAAAGGCGTTCGTTCAGAAGGACCCGCTGAACCAGTGGCAGGCAGCTTCCGGCACTCCGGCTGAGTTCGGTGTGGACCAACTGGACGGCTCGCTGTACGTGGACTGGATCGACTGGGGCGACAACCTGGAGTCGGTAGACTGGTACACCAAGTCACAGGTGCGCACCGAAGTGGTCCTGTTCCAGGAGAACCCCGATCCGCTGGTCCCCTGGCTCGAGTACGGGATGCGCCACGTGGATGGCTGGGGCATCGACGAAGTCCATGGTCTGGCGGCCAGCATACCCGGCGATGTTCCCGAGATCGGCCCAGGATCGATGGCGACGGTGTTCTCTCCTTGCGCGCGGCTCACGATCCAGAAGCTCACGAAGGACCGGGATGATCCGACGCTCAGCACGACGTGGAACTCAGAGACCCACCAGTGGGATGGCGACGTCAACGCGCCGATCTTCAACCTCCCCGTATGGTCCGCCGGCGACGGTCCCGGCTACTACAACGCCGAGATCAACGTCAAGGGTCGGATCATTTTTGGCTACACCTGGAACGTGCGCAGACTGAACGACGATGGGGCTGGAGACTATCGCGCCACGTTCAGCTTCGACCAGACCTGTGGTACCGCGACGCTCAACACGTTCTTCGTGGAGGGCGTCACCGAGATAATCGTGCCGCTGGAGGAAGAGGCCTTGTTGACGGCCGACGACGACGGCGGCGACACCGGCGGTGCGACGGCCATGCTGGATACCGGGAACAACCTCACCTACATCGACATCCGGATCCTCGAGCGCGGAGGCGGTGGAGGCGGTGGTGGAGGTGGAGGTGGCGGCAAGCCATAGATGAAATCACTCTCGGCCGGGTTCGCTTCAGCGGCGCTGCGGCCACCCCCCCAAGGGCGCGCACAAGACGCCGTTGTCCTGGGCCCGGCCACCCAAGTCCCAGATCCCGGGCAGGTTGACTGAGGAGGGGATCATGAATGGAAAGAGCAGGGCGGCGGCGCGCGGCGCAGGGCGGCGCGCCCTATGGCTCGGCGCACTGATTGGTGTCGCCGGTTGCGCCGTGGATGGCGGTGTCGGACCGGCACCGGACTTCGCGGCGGCAGGACTCAGCAGCACCGGCCACGCGACGGGCAACATCGAGATCGTATGGCCTGGCGGGAAGGGGAAGGAGATCGCCCCTGGGGAAGAGAAACTGGCGTTTGCCGAGTTCAATGCATTTCCGGCAACCGACAGGCAGCTCGCACGGGGAACGTTTGTATACCGCGTGCTCAACGCCGATGAGAGCCCGCACCGGGAGATCACGGCGAACGTGACCGGCGCCTTCGTGGACCCCGCGACTGCAAAGGCTTGGTTCGTGGGCCTGGTGGAGTCCGACGTCAAGATCTGCAGTGGGGGCGGGGGCTCGTGCGACGGGCACGATGACGGTACGACGCACGACGATGGCGGATGCACTCACGATGACGGCACCACGCATGACGACGGTGGCTGCACCCACGATGACGGAACCACTCACGATGACGGTGGATGCACCCACGACGATGGTACGACGCACGACGATGGCGGATGCACTCACGATGACGGCGCAACGCATGACGACGGTGGCTGCACCCACGATGACGGAACCACTAACGATGACGGTGGATGCACCCACGACGACGGCACGACGCACGACGACGGTGGCTGCGACGGCGGGGGCTCGGAGCCGGGTGGCGGTGGGCACGGGAGCGTGCCCGGCAAGGATCCTCGAGTGGGGCAGGTAGTGGTATTGAAGATGCACGACGTCGCTACCCCGGGTGCCGACGGCGACGGTGTCACGTGGAAGTGGTTTGCCCCTGAGAGCTGGGAATGGTTCGAGGACGTGGAAGGGCTGCGTCCGGCGCTGGGTCCGCTCGCAGGTGAGGGCGCGGACAAGGCGGGGCCGACTGAGTGGCCCCACCTGTGCAAGAAGACGATCATCGGCGGGAACCTGGTAGTGCACCTGCCGAACAAGTAGTGGAAGGGGGTCCGCCCGTGGGGGTCCGTGGCCAGCACGTTCGGCCACGCAACAACGACCGCCCTGCTTGACCCCTCGGGCGGACTTGCCCTGCGGGACACACGCATCGCGGAGGCCACTCCATAGGCCGGCCGAGGAGCTAGTGGTCCACCAGCGCCCACCCCCTGTGGTGCCGGCAGGCGCCGCGGACCTTGCGGTAAAGTGTGCGGCGGTCGATACCCAGAATGGATGCCGCTCTGGTCCGATGGCCACCGGTTTGGTGCAGCACCGCAATGATGTACTCGCGCTCTACGTGCTCGAGGGTCCAGCCCTCCTTCAGCGGCCGGTCCCATTCCCAACCGGTGTCACCCGGATCGAGCACCGGACATAGGCGACGTCCCACGGGAGCCCTCGCCAGAGGTGGCGCCCTGCTACTTGGTTGACTGACCGGGAGGCCCACAGGTAACGGCGATGCACCGGATCGATCCCGCGCGCCGGTGGTCCATGCCCAAGGGTTATATTCCCACTCCCACGCCCGAGTGGTGGAATGGCAGACACGCGGGACTCAAAATCCCGTGCCGGTTAACGGCGTGTGGGTTCGACTCCCACCTCGGGCATGACAGCAAGGAGGACAACTTGGAGGCCCGCCGAAGTTCGGTGGGCCTTGAGTGATCAGGCTCACTGGCCGTCCACCAAACCGGCTCTACTTTGGTACGGCCGACTCCAACGCATGTCGAATGGCTCCAATGCACACTTCCAAGCCAAACCAAACCAAGCGGTTCTTGAGACTCAGCCTGCTGGCCTCGGTGCTGGCGTGGTCGGGCTGCTCCGGGGGACAATCCGCCCCGGCTCCCCAGCCTGAGCCTGTTTCCTCCGACCGGAGTGCGGATCTCGCTCGGACCGTGGACCAGCAAGCCGAGCGCATTCGTTCGTTGCAGGAAGAATCGGCAGATCTTCAGCTCCAGGTCCTGGGGAAGGAGGCGGAGGTCGCGGAGCTTCGAGCGAAGCTCGATGAAGCCATCCAGGAAGTCGTACGGACCAAGGCGAAGCTCCAGAGCGTCGAGAGCCGGGCCGAGGCCGCTTCCACGATGGCGGAGGCGGAGATAGCCCTGAGGACCGTGCGGGACGCAGCCGCCGAGCCGGGCCCGGAGGTCTTCGAGGCCGAGCAACTCCTGCAGATGGCTGCCCGGGAGTTCGAGAACGAGAACTACGGCGGGTCGCTCTATCTGGCGAGCCAGGCCCAGAGTCTCGTGAGCATCGGACAGGTGCGGCTGGGGGGAGACGATCTACCGGGACGCACCGGTGAGGTGCTGTTTCCCATCCCGCTTCGGATCGAGGTAGCGAGAACCAGCAACGTGCGGGAAGGACCGGGGCTCAACTTCGACGTTCTCTTCACCCTGCAGGCCGACGCTCCGCTGATGGGTCTCGCCTACAAGGATCAGTGGGTGCGGGTCAGAGATGCCCGCGACCGCACGGGTTGGATTTTCCACGCGCTGGTCCGCGGATCGGACCGCTGAGACCTACGACCCCTTCGGTTTCTTAGACGGTTTTCCGCGCGCCGATTTGCCGCGCGCGCGGGGCGCCGTCTTGGCCTTGCGCACTGCGGCACCCACGACACGATTCCTGCCACGTCGCTTGGCCTGATACAACGCAGCGTCCGCGGCGGCAATTAGCGACTCGGTTGTGTCGCCGTGCTGGGGATACTCGGCCAGCCCGATGCTCAGGGTGAGGGGAACGCCTTCGGCGCCTTGCGCCGCTTCCTCGGCAAACCGGGTCCGAATGCGTTCGGCCACCTCCCGGGCTCCGGAGAGCCCCGTCTGCGGGAGCATGACGAGGAATTCTTCCCCGCCGTATCGCGCCGCGTAATCGACTTCCCGAATGCAAGCAGCGAAGACTACCGCGATCTTGGCCAGGATCTCATCGCCGGCCAAGTGCCCGTGCGTGTCGTTGTACTTCTTGAAGTGGTCCAAGTCTATCATCACAACCGTGAACGGCTCTTCATGTCGGTCGGCCCGCGCGATCTCCATGGCGACCGAGACCATGAGATGATTGCGGTTGTACAGGCCCGTCAGCCCGTCAGTGACCGACAGCTTCTCCAGCTCCTCGCGTCCGCTCCGGAGCCGGCCCACCATGGCATTGAACACTTCGGTCAGATACCCTAGCTCGCCGCGCGTGACGACCGGCAGGTCCACCTCCAAGTCGCCTCCGGCAACGCGGGAGGCTCCGGCCGTGAGGCGATTCAGCGGCCGCACGATCAACAGCACAAGCACGTACGCGACGAGGCCAATGCTGAGCAACAGCGCGGATAAGACCAGGATGGTCTGGTTGCGCAACTCGGCGATTTGGACGAACGCTTCGTCCGTCGCGATCTCGGCCACTACCGCCCAGTCGGGTTGCGGGACCGGATCCAGCGTCCCGACCACTTCGTTGCCCAAAGGGTCGACGTACTCCAAGGACCCGTCTCCCTGGACTGCGAAGAGTGCCCGCGCAATCGACGGCGTGAGCCGAGTCCTCATGAGCCCCGCAGGCACGAGGCGGGAACTCACCATGATGGCGCCGTCGCCGCGGAAGACGTACACGTGTCCCGTCGCACCCGGTACCACCTCGCGCAGCGCCGCATCGATGGCGTGGAACGTGACCTTGGCGGCGAGGGATCCGCGCAAGATGCCCCCGTCGTCGATTGGCACGACGATCGTCATGGCTACCTGTTTCAGACCTTCATCCCAGTAGACCTGCCCCCGGACTTCATCCTCCTCGGTGACGCGGCTCAACCAGTCTTCCGGGAGCTGGAGCTCTTCTGGAGGCGCCGTGCCGGCCGCCACGGCGCCGTCGGGCGTGAGAATCGAGATGTTCTCGTAGTCCGTGGTGCGGTCGCGCACGGACGTGAGATAGTCGTTGAGGCGGCGGGCCGCCTGTTCTCTCTGACGACGAAGGAGCCGGCAAAGACCCGCAGCTCGTAGAACCGCTCCTTGAGCCACAGGTCGGTCACCCGCGCACCATGCCGGCTGACGTTCTGCAGCTCGGCGGTGATCTTCTCCGTGAGTGCCCGTCTGTTGTGGACGTAGGAGAGCCACGTCGTGGTCAGGGAGGGAATGAGGGTCGCGATCAGGGCAAACACCAAGATCCTGCGCTTGATGCTGTCCAGTCGAAAGGCGTGGAGAAAGTTCGCGGCGTAACGTTCCCAGGAACCCAATGCCCCTCCTCGAGCGGTCTCTCAGGATACGTGTGGCCTCTCGGCCATGCAATGGGGTTTGGCTGCCCTGCCACAAGAGACCCTGGCAGCCGTTGCGCTCCACCACCACCTGGGGCTCGGGACGCTCTCGGCGAGGGCGTTGGTCTGGCGGAGGCGGGAAGGGCCACGTATCCTGCTGGGTGTGACTCGGTGGTGCTCGATACTCACACAAGCCGGCACGACTCAGAATCCCGCGGAGGAGATATCGTGACGCCTGATGTGCTGATGGTGAGCATCGTGATGGGCGCTCTCGCGTTCACTGGGACAGTAGCCTCGACCGCGTGGGCGGTGGTCCACTTCAAGCTCAAGAAGAAGGAGCTGGAAGTGCAGGGCGGTGATCCGGAGTTGGGAGCGGAGGTTTATGCGATGCGCGAAGAGCTCAACGACGCGCGAGCACAGTTGGCCGAAATGCAGGAGCGCATCGACTTCACGGAGCGCATGCTGACCGCCGGGCGTGCGCCCAAGCAGGGCTGAGGCGAGCCGCGGGAGGCAGACACTCCGTTAAGACGAACGGCCCGCCATTGGCGGGCCGTCTTGCTGCACGGGACCCCTACCCGATTCTCGGAAAGGTCAGCCCCACGGTTACCAGGAACAGCGACGAAGTGTCCGTTCCGCCGGCGGAGTCGTCAATCACCTGAAGAGCCCAATCGGCATTCGTCGTCAGCGACACTATTGGTGACAGGCGAAACTCGTAGCCACCGCCAAGGCTCATCCCGAAGCCGCCGTTCGTCGTGACCAGGTGGCCCGGGTTCAAATCGGTCGTGAAAGAAACTCCGGCGGCCCCCAAACCGCCCTTGAAGAAGAGCCCGCCGGTCCTGCTGGGGTAATACTGCACGAATAGGGTCCACACGCCGCGGCTGGTGACCACATCGTTCTGGTCCGTGACCCATCCCATGAGCTCGGTGCCGAGCACGACGTGCTCGTCGGGAACGCCGCCCGCTCTCACGAACCCGGCGCCTCCCCAGTGACTCTCATCGGGAGCGACATCGTCCGTAGTCACGCCCGCGCCGAGGCCGACGCTGACCCAGAACCCGGCTCGTCGGGCTTCCTCCTGCGCCGCCGTCGCCCCAGGCACCAGCGAGAAGAACACTGCGAGACTCGCGACAACGTACGTCCGCTTCATGTGGTCCCCGTCCAATCGGGCCCGCCTTCGGAACCTGGCGGGATCGGTTGAGTATCACGCTAAGGTAACCAGCTGCTTTGGCATTGTACCCAGTGGCATCATCAAGTTCCGATCTGGGTCCGCCATCGCCATGAAGGGACACGGAGGTACGACGTGCGTATCATTCGCCCGCTCTCTCTGCTTTCGCTCTGCGTCGCCGTGGGTGCGTGTTTTCATGCAACGGTCGAGACCGGCCTCGAGCCGTCGGCGCAGACCATCCACGAGCCCTGGGCCAACAGCTGGATTGCCGGCCTGGTGCCCCCGAGCACTATCGAAACTGCCGAGAAGTGCCCGTCGGGAGTGGCGAAGGTGGAGACCCAACAGACCTTCCTGAACGGCCTCGTCGCGGTGCTGACTCTGGGTATCTACACGCCCATGGAGATCAAGGTCACCTGCGCTGCCGACGGTGGGGACCGAGTGGCAGGTCAGCCAGACGTATCGATTCGTGAGGACGCTACTCTCGAGGAGGTTCAGCAGGCGTTCATGGAGGCGGCCCATCGGGCGGCCGACGAGCGTCGACCGGTGTTGGTGCAGTTCTAACACCACTTTTCATCCACCTCGTAGGAACCGCATGGAGGAGCAGTAGAAAGGGCCGCCAGCGAATCACTGGCGGCCCTTTTTCATCCCAGACACGTTGCGGAGCGGGTCAGAACCTCACTCGGGCGCCACGATGCGGTCGCGTGCTTCCGGATCCCAGGTCGGTGCGGTGGCTCCGTTCGCCACCTCTAGACCAACCAGGAACGCCAGCCTGACGATGCGGGAAGCCTGCTCAGGATCGGCTCTGTCCGGGTTGTCGGAAGCGCTGTGCAGATCCTCGTGGATGCCGCTGAAGAAGAACAGCGCGGGCACGCCCCGCTGAGCAAAGGGGTAGTGGTCCGAGTTGGGATAGAGCCCCTCGTGCTCCACCGGCGTGAGCTGAAGCTCCGGATGCGCGGCGAGGACTTGATCCACGAGCGCTCCCATTGAGCTGTAGTTCCTGCCCACGAACCCTACCGTGTCCGGCGAGTTCCGTGCGATCATGTCGAGGTTGATCTCTCCCACCGTCTTGTCGAGCGGGATGATGGGGTGATCCACATAGAACCGGGAACCAAAGAGACCCCGTTCCTCAGCGGTCACGGCCGCGAATATGAGGGTCCTGGCCGGGCGCGGGTCGAGCGCGGCAAAGGCCTCGGCCAATTCGATAATACCGATGGTCCCGGAGGCGTTGTCGTCGGCGCCGTTGCAGATCGAGTCGGCTGGGAGGACCTCGGAAGGACGGCATCGGTCGGCAATCGTGCCCACGTGATCCATGTGCGACGTGAACACCACTGCCTCGTCACGCAGCGTGGGATCACTGCCCTCGAGTACGCCCACGACGTTGGCGACGGTCGCTTGGTCCTGCGCCACGAAGTGGGGGGTGAACGAAATCGAAACGCCCTCCAGGGCCCGGACACCCTCTCCGGCCCCCGCTGCCAGGGTGGTGAATTCCTCTCCGGTCCTCTGCAGGAGCTCTTCGGCCGCAGCGGCCCGGACCCCGAAGACCATCATCCCCCGCTGATCCGGCGGCGCACCCACGAGCGTCCAGCGAGGCATGAACGTGGGCTGGAGGAATTGCTCGAAGATCTCCGGCGGGATCTCCGTGACGATGACCCAGGCTACTGCGCCCTCCCCCTGTGCCGCGCGAATCAGCGGGTTGAGCACGGAGCCGCGTATGTCCCCGAACTGGGCTACGTGAACTACCACGGCGCCGTGCACCGACACGCCGCCAAAGGGGTTCGACAGGTCCTGTGGGTTGCCGGGAAGCACGACGACCGGGGCCGCACCCAAGTCAGCCGGCGCCTGGTGGCTCGTGTAGATGAGGTCGCCGCCGAACAGCCACTCGAGCTCCATGCCCTGTCCAGAAACCCACATCGCGCTCAGCGAGTCTGCCTGCGCCAGGGCCATTTGAAATGGCTGGTAGTAGCTCCCGGCGTAGCCCCCCGGGCTCAGCCCAGCGTTGCGGAACTGGGCTGCCACCCATTCGGCGGCCTTTTCCAACTCTGGACTCGGACTCTCGCGGCCACGGGTCGAGTCGTGAGCGAATGCCCCGAGCTTGGCGCGGAAGTCCGCCTCGGTGATCGTCTCGAGGGCGCCGCTTACGTCTGCCTGGGACGCCACGTGCGGTGCGCTCGCGGCCGGTGCCTGGGCAGCGAGCTGCGTGGCAGGGATGGTCAAACAGCCGGTGAGGATGAGTATCTGTGTGAATCGTTTCATTGAATGACGCTCGTGGTTGCGGTTACCTAGGTCCATTCAATTACGTTTCGGCCGGAGCTGCAGTTTCGAAGTTCAGGACCCTCCAACGGGGAGTCGATTGGTCGGATTGCGAGAGGGCAGGCAACTAGCGAGACTTCGGCGGGTTTCGGGTGGTACGAGAGAGAACCAACTTCCGGGTCATACACAGGAGTTACGATGCGACGCTTCAAGTCAGTTCTGGCAGCCGTGGCGCTGGTTGCGGCCGCCACTATGGTTGCAGCCTGCAGCGACAGCGGACCCACGCCGGAGGATATCGCGGGCGACTATGTCCTCACTTCGGTCGCGGGCCGGCCCGTGCCGGCTACCGTCAACCTTCCCAATCAATCCTTCGTCGTGGAGAGCGGCTCGCTGGCCGTACGCGTCGACCTGACCTGCACGTTCGTCCGGGTCATTGACACCATCACGCTCACGGATCAGTGCACCTACACCCTGAACGAGGAGCGCATGACGGTTGAGATGCTGACTCTGCAGGAGACCTGGACGGGCCTCATAACCCGCAGCATCATCACGCTGACCAACCCGGACGGCATCTCTTGGGAGTTCCAGCTGCCGTAGGGTCAGAGGGACCAGGCAACACGAAGCGCCCGGCATGTGCCGGGCGCTTCTTCGTGGGCCAACCAAGGGAGTGGGACTGCGTTTGCGTTGACGATCGAGTAGGGAAGGGCGTTACGAGCCGGCTTGCCTTCCGGCCTGCCTTGCCTGGCGCAGGAGTTGGTCTCTCAGCCGCGCCCTCTGGCGCTTGACGGCGAATACCACCATCCCGAGAATCCACACCAGCACGAGTCCCGCGAACGTAAACAGGGGCCAGCGCACGAACGCCCACAGCACACCGAACAGCACCACGGCGAAGGCGGCCGCCACGCCGAGCCCGATCAGCGCCGTCACCACTCGCTCACGCCAGGGCGGCTTGGCCGGCGCCCCATAGCTGCGGAGCCAGGGGCCGACCCGGGGGCCACCGCGGGGCGGCGTGTCGGTCTTGGCCTTGGCCTCTCGCTGCTCTTCCGGTGCCATTCGGGGTTACCTCTACTTCAGTCGGCGGGCGGGCACTGAACGTTGGTGGGAGGAGTGTTTCCGCAGGCGATGCTCTCGTTCATGCCGCTGGCCAACAGCGCACACGCGGCCTTCTGGGCCGCTGCTCGCGCCGCCGCCTCGTTCTCCCCCGACCCCCGACGGCAGTACGTCTGACCGTGATAGCTCACGCAGAGTTCGCACTCGGCCTGCACCGTGCGCATGCTGCCCATGACGATCGCGACGGCGAACACCACCACCGCCACTATGAGTGCCACTGTCCGGCTGCGCTTCTTCATGTCGTATCCTCGGGAGGGTTCTGGGTATCGCCAAATCTAATTACCCGTCCGGCCGGCGAACGGCAATCCGCGTCAACGCTTCAGGAAACCGGGCTGCGCCCCGGGCCGTAGAGATGCTGGAGGCGCCATGCCGTATGTGATCCCGGACATTCCGGACATCCCCGACATCGAGGACCTGCTTCGGGACGCTCAGCCGCGGCGGCGGGTCACGGCGAGAGGCCTCCTGTTTGCACTGGGATGGCTCCTGTTCAAGGTCGCCGTACTGGTCGTGTTGCCGTTCGTGGTCCTCATTCGCACCTCCACGTGGCTCTACCTGTCTCGCGGGTTCCCCGGGTGGGTGGCACTGGCCTGCGGCGGGGCTCTGGCGCTGGTCGTGCTCACTCTCTACGGGGCGTGGGCCTCGAAGCGCCTGACGGGTGAGGCCAGAGCTCGCTTCGTCGCCAAGTGGGTGGCGCTGCCACTCGTCATCCTGTACTGCGGCTACACTCTGCTCCATCTCGCCAGCGTGAACGCCAAGACTGAGCGGGTGCAGAGCTACTACACTTCACTGCACCCGATCCTGCGCGTGGCGGTGTCCACACTGATCCTGGCCGACGACGAGCTGGTCGTGACGGATCTCAGCAGGTCCCCGGAGGACTACGCTGCGATGGGGCTCCCCGTGTACGAGGCGTCGCTGCATTACCCGCAGGACGACGGCTACGTCCACGCAATGGACCTCCGCACCATAGGCCGCGCCGAGTGGCGTAACGTGTTGACCCAGAGCTATTTCCGGTTCCTCGGATTCCGCACCGTAAGGCATGTGGGGACGGCGGATCACCTCCACGTGTCCCTTCCCCCACGGTGACGCAGCGCACGGGGACGGCGTGAGCCGTGTCATAGGTTGTAGGCAGCAGGCAGCGCCATTGCAGTAATCGCGTGGCCCCCGAGTTCACGCCCTCAGCGGCCCAACCCCCCCGCGACAATGCCGCCAACACAGGCGCCCCAAACAGGCACCGAGTTGCCGGGCACGTCCACCATCGTCGCAGCCGCTGGAACCCACTTCCTGCCCCGGCTGCCGTTCTCCCGTGCCGATTGGGATGCGGCGTGTTACGCAGCCTTTGGAGAGGGTCGCGATCCCGCGACCTGTCCGGACTGCGGCAGGACAGGCTTTTTCGGCCCCCGTATCGAGGAGCCCGACCGGCGCTATCGCCAGTGCCGGTTCTGCGGCTTCACCCAGGAGGTGGATAGCCAGCCCCAGCGCTACCGCCCCACCGTTCATCGCTGCGCTGAATGGCCCAGCTGCGCCCGCGCGCCGTACATCTGGTGGGTCGCACCCAAGGTGGCAGCCTATCGCTGCCCCTTCTGCGGCGACCGCGTAATCGTCTCCAAGGCCCTGGTGAGACGCCCGGCAGACGACCCGCGACATGCCTGGCAGCACGTGCCGCAGAGCAAGAGCCGGTTCTATTACGCCGAGTTCTGGAGCAACTGGGAGTACACCAAGGGCAGGGTGGAACTGTAGACCCCGGGGGGCGCCAAGACGCTGACTTGCGTCCTGGCGCCCCTTCCGCGAAGCGCGGCCTGAAGCTGCCTACTGTCCGCTGTTCAGGATGAGTGGCAGCCCGTCGGCGCCGCCCACGATCACGACCTTGGTGTTGGCCGATTGCGCCAGGTTCTCGGTCGCCTCGATACCCTTCCACCTGAGCAGTCGCTCGTCGATCCCCTGGGAGACGATGCGCTGGAAATCGGCGATACCCTGGGCCTCGATTCGCTTGCGCTCGGCCTCCTGGCGCTCCCGCTCCAGTACGAAGCGCATCTGCTCGGACTCCTGCTCGGCCTTGAGCTTTTGCTGGATCGCGTCGGAAACGACACGCGGCAGCTCGATGTTGCGCAGCAGGATCGATGCGTTGGCCATCCCGCGCTCCACGAAGACCGGTCCCAGATCCCTCAGGATCTGCTGCGCGATCACCTCGCGCCCGGAGGTGTACAGCGCCTTCGCCTCGAAAGCGGCGGTCGCACCACGCACGTGAGAGCGGAGCTGCGGGCTCACGAAGACCTCCTGATACCGTGGCCCCAGCGTGCGGTACACCTCGGGAGCCATCTCGGGGTCCAGATTGAACAGCAGCGACACGTCGAGGCTCAGGATGAGCCCCTCGGAGGAGGGCACGGCCGCCGTCTCCATGATCTCCTGGGTGCGCACCGACATCCTGTGAATCGTGACCATCGGGTTGACGAACCGCACCCCAGGCTGCAGGTAGCGGTCGCTCACCCGCCCGAAGACGTCCTGCACTCCGACGTGGCCGGCAGGGACCACGGTCACGCTGTTGACGGCGGTCCAGACGAGTATCACGGCGACGACGCCCACGGCGGCAATGCGTTGGACGCCTCTGGCGCGCGAGCGCAGCACCAGGACGATGAGGGCAACGACGAGCAATAGCAGCCCGGTGAGGTACAGCACATGGTCCTCCGGTCGATTTGAAATCGTGAGATGCGAACCTCTGAATATGATGGAGCACCGAGACTTCGGGCCATCTTGCCGTCGATTTGGCCTTCCGCTAACCTTATTCCACCGCGACGCCGGGCCGGCCCTCCGTCGCGGCCCTCTTTAGGGTCACCGCGCGTTCGTCAAACACCCGACATGGTAGAAGCCGCGTGAACTCATCCGTCAAAGTCGTTCCGCTCGACAGGGTTGCGGCGCCTCTGCTCGCCGTCGCCGTAGGCGAGCTGAGCAGCGGGAAGGTGCCCAGCTCACTGCTCGGACTGGACGCGAACGCAGCCGGTGAGCTGTCCAGGCTGATCGGTAGCGGCGACTTCACGGGAAAGCGTGACCAGCAGGCGGTAGTCTATCCCAAGAAGGGTGCGAAGCGACTCCTGCTGGTTGGCCTTGGACCGCCGGCCGAGATCACGCGCGGCGCAGTGCGCCGCGGCGCGGCGGTGGCCGCGCGGAAGGCGTTGGAACTCGAAGCGGAGGCGATGGCCTTCCACCTGGCACACGAGACCCACGGCGGAGTCCCGCCCGCGGTGGTGGGACAGGTTGCTGTGGAGGGGGTGGCGCAGGGTGCGTGGCAGTTCGGCTCCCTCAAGGCGACCGAGAAGAAGAAGGGCGTCCGCGTGCTCGAGATAATCGCCACGCGGGAGGAGCGCCCCGACGTGGAGCGGGGGCGCAAACTCGGCGCGGCCGTGGCTAGCGGCCACCAGTTGGCCCGCAACCTCCAGGCGCTCCCGGGCAATGTGTGCACTCCCTCCTATCTCGCCGACATCGCCCGGCGGCTGGGCAAGGCGTACGAGTACAAGGTCACGGTCCTGAACCGCGCCCACATGGCCAAGGCGGGCATGGGAGGGCTGCTGGCGGTGGCGCAAGGGTCACTCCAGGAGCCGCGCTTCATAACGATCGAGTACCGCAACGCCGGCCGGACTCCACCCATCTGCTTCATTGGCAAGGGCATAACGTTCGACTCGGGCGGGATCTCCCTCAAGCCGGCCGAGAAAATGGAGGAGATGAAGTACGACATGTCCGGCGCCGCCGCCGTGCTCGGACTGTTCGAGACCCTCGCCCACATCAAGCCCAAGGCCAACGTGGTCGGGATCGTACCGGCCAGCGAGAACCTGCCGTCGGGCACCGCCATCAAGCCGGGCGACGTGGTGCGCTCCCTCCTCGGGAAGACCATCGAGATCCAGAACACCGACGCCGAGGGCCGCCTCGTTCTGAGTGACGCGCTGGCTCACGCGCGCCGCTTCAAGCCGGCCTGCGTAATCGACGCGGCGACTCTCACCGGCGCCGTCGTCATCGGCCTGGGGCATCACGCCACGGGCCTGATGGGGAACGATGATCACCTGCTCGACGAGGTCAGGCACGCGGGTGACCTCGGTGGGGAGCGGTGCTGGCCGCTGCCACTGTGGGATGAGTATCGCGAGCAGATCAAGTCGGACATCGCCGATGTCAAGAACATCGGCGGGCGACCCGCCGGCACGATCACTGCCGGTTGGTTCCTGCGCGAGTTCGTGGACGGCTTCCCCTGGGCGCACCTCGACATCGCCGGCACCGCATGGACGGACTCGGACCGACCCGACATGGCCAAGGGCCCGACCGGCGTCGGAGTCCGGCTGTTCACCGAATTCGTCCTGGGGCGTGCCCTGGGGTGAATCGCCTCGGGCGGGTCACCGTCGTCGCGGTAGTCCCACTCGCCACCCTTTGTCTCTTCACCGGCGGGCTCGCCGCTCAGGACACGACCCTGGCGCGGCCCGACTCGGCTCCCCAGGCTGCTGAAGACAGTGTCGTCCCTAGCCCGGTGCTGCCGATGCAGCCCGCGGCGGTGCCGCAGGGTCCGCTCCCGCCCGCCTCTCGCTACTCGTTCAACCGTGACTCGATCCTCTGGCTGAAGGCGCAGACGCTCGGGGAGCTCCTCAGCGACGTGCCAGGTGTGTTCGTGACCCGTCCGCTTTGGGTGGGACAGCCCGAGAACATCCAGTACGCCGGGCGGGGGGGAAGCGCTCTGGAGGTCTACTGGGACGGAATGCCGTATCAGCCCATGGGCGGGGACAGCCTGTTCGTGGACCCCGGGCGCATACCGCTCACCTACGTCCGGCGTGTGGACGTCGAGGTTCTGCCCGATCGAATCAGGGTGTACCTCGTGTCGGAACGCCACGAGGTGGAGGAGGCGAGATCCCTGATCCGGGTCGTGTCGGGACGCTTCTCCACCGGCGAATACACGGCGCTGTTCCAGAAGAGATGGCGCTCCGGTCTCGGGCTGGACCTGGCGGCACACTTCCTGGGGACGGACGGGGTAAACGAACCCCGGTCCAAAAGCAATCAGTTCGATCTGTGGGGCAAGTTCACGTGGAACCCCACGGACAAGGTGGGCGCGAGCTACCAGATCATCCGGCAGGATCACGACCGTGAAGCGGTGAGCGACCAAGGAGCTTCGATCCTCCCATTCCAGGGTGTGCGCACCGACAACATCTTCACGCTGTTCGCGGGCACCCGCGGCGACGGATTGGGGCTTCGCGCGGAGGGCGGCTTCGCCTCCAGCTCGTGGAACTCGGACTCGGCGAGTCCGGTACCCGATCAAAGCCTGAGCCAGGCGTGGCTCCAGTTGCGCTACGTCCGCGCCAACCTCACCGCGTCGGTGCGGGGCACCGCGGCGGACGTGCGCACACCGTGGTCGGTGGAAGGGATCTTCAATTGGGTCCCCGCACCAGGTGTGGTGCTGTCCACCGACGCGCGCTACCGCAGGCACGACGGCAGCCGCAACTCGACCCGTCTTCACGCATCACTGGGTGTCTTCCGGGGACCGGTGTGGCTCGTCGGCGAGGCCACCGTGCAGGACGTCGTGCAGGCGCCGGCCCTGCTGGCCGACACCGCCATCGGCACGTTCGACTACGGCGGCCGAGTCGGGGTCGACACGAAGCCGGTGACCGGCTGGGTCGGGGTTGTGCAGCGTGACGCCTTCCATCCGCTAGCCTACCCCAACTTCCCGGGAATCCCCGAGCTGCGGCCCTCTCCGGAAGCCACCTATCTGGTGAGCGACGTTCACTTCAGACCGTTCAAGGCGCTCACGCTCTCGGGTTGGTACTCCGACCCGATCTCCGGCTTCCCGGCCGATTTCCAGCCGCCCAAGCACGCGCGCGCGGAGGTGACGTTCCGATCCAAGTTCTGGCAAACGTTCCGCAGCGGCGCGTTCCAGTTCAAGGTGCAGCTGTCCGGGGAGTGGTGGAGCACCGGTACCGCGGGGCTGGATGCAGACGGCAACGTGAACGTGCTGCCTGGGGTTTCCTTCTACGATACATACCTGGCGGTCCAGCTCATGAGCTTCACGCTGTTCTGGAACCTGCGCAACGCACTGCTGAACGAGGGCGGGTCCGTGCCGCGCTTCGACTACGCCAAGAACGCGCAGCTGTTCGGCGTGTCGTGGACCTTCAGCAGCTGACCGGATTGCGCATCGAGTGACTTGCACTACGTTGAGGCGCGAGAAACGGACGGTGTGACACCTGTGCTGAAATCAATGACCGGTTACGGGTCGGCCGAGGGCGCCCTCGGAGGAGGACGGCTTGCGCTCGAGGTGCGCAGCGTCAACCATCGGCACCTCAACGTGCAGTTCAAGCTCCCTCACGGGCTGCAGCGCATGGAGAGTGACCTCCGGGCCAGGCTCCGGGAGCGGTTGGACCGCGGTCACGCGACCGTATCTGCCCGCTGGACCCAGGAGCCCGAGCGCCCCACGGAGGTCTCGCTCAACCTGGAGCGGGCCCGGGCGGTGGCCGACGCGCTGCGGGAGTTGAAGGCGGCACTCGAGCTCGAGGGCGAGATAGACATCGGGTTCGTGGCGCGGCAGCCCGAGGTGCTCTCTGCCGGTACGGCCGAGGAACCGGAACTCGACGCGGCGGAGCTTCTGGCGCTGCTCGACGAGGCCCTGGGGGGCCTCGTAGCGATGCGGGAGCGGGAGGGGGAGGCCCTCGCCGCTGAGCTGTCCGAGCGACTCGGCAACCTGGAGCAGGGCCTGGCACGGATCGAAGAGCGGGCCCCCCGGCGGGCCGAGCAGGAGCGTGACAGGCTGCGGGCCGCGGTGACGGAGCTGCTGGATGGGCGCCAGCTGGACGAGGATCGCCTCAGCCAGGAGATCGCACTGCTGGCCGACAAGCTGGACGTCACCGAGGAGATCGTGCGCCTGAAGACCCATCTGGGGGCCTGCCGCGAGACCATGGATGGTGACGCAGCGGCGGGTAGGCAGCTGGCCTTCCTGGGGCAGGAGTTGTTGCGCGAGATCAACACGATCGGCTCCAAGGCCAACGACGCCGAGATCGCCCAGGTGGTGATCGGCATGAAGGGGGAGCTGGAGAAGGTGCGCGAGCAGGTGGAGAACATCGAGTGAACCCGTTTCTCCTGATTCTCTCTTCGCCTTCCGGGGGCGGGAAGACCACGATCGCGCACCGGCTCATCTGGGCTAGAGACGATCTGGAGCACAGCATCTCGGCCACCACCAGGCCGCCGCGGGGCGGGGAGCGAGAGGGGGTGGACTACTACTTCCTCTCGCGCGCCGAGTTCGAGCGGAGGCGCGACGACGGCGATTTCTTGGAGTGGGCCGAGTACAGCGGGGCCCTCTACGGCACGCTGGAGAGCGAGGTGGAACGGATCCTGGCACGGGGACGTAAACCGGTGCTGGACATAGAGGTACAGGGCGCGGGACAGGTCCGCGAGCGCCGCAGCGATGTCGTGAGTATCTTTATCCTGCCGCCGTCGGCGGCTGCCCTGGTAAGTCGGCTAGAGGCGCGCGCACTGGACGACCGGGAGAGCCTGACCCGGCGTCTGGCCCAGGCGGACAGCGAACTCCAGCAAGCCACTGCGTATGATCACGTCGTGGTGAACGACGACCTGGATATGGCCGTCGCCGCCGTTGCGGCGATTGTCGATGGAGAGGTGGAGCGGGAATCGCACGGGCCGGAGCTGGAACGGACCATCTCCGGACTGCGCGCAGAGCTGACGGAGATAACGCAACAACTGTCATCACAAGCCTGATCGGAGAGTGCATGTACATCTTCACCCCCGACGACGTGGCACGGCGCGCCGGTAACAAGTACCTGGGCGTGCTCGTCGCCGCGAAGTTTGCACGCTACGTCAATGACTTTCCGCGCGATCGGTCGCTGGAGGAGAAGAAGTTGACGACGAGGGCGCTGGAGAGCCTTTCCGGCGACGAGCTCGCCTATCGCCTCGTTCGCCGGCGGCGCCAGGAGACGTGAACCTCTCAGGCCGACGCGTCCTCCTCGGCGTGTCGGGCGGGATTGCGGCCTACAAGGTCTGCACACTCGCTCGGCGGCTGACCGAGGCAGGCGCGGCGGTGGACGTGGTCCTCACGGCGGCGGCCGCCGAGTTCGTTCGTCCCCTCACATTCGAAGCACTCACCAAACGCCCGGTAGCGACATCCCTGTGGGAGCGCGGCCGGGCGCTTGCGCACATTGACCTCGCCCGTGAACCCGACCTGATCGTCGTGGCACCCGCGACGGCCCACCTGTTGGCGCGGGCGGCGCAGGGGCTGGCGGACGATCTGCTGACCTCCCTGTTGCTCGCCACCACGGCCCCCGTGCTGGTCGCACCGGGAATGAACGACGAGATGTTCGCCCACCCGGCGACCCGGCAGAATATCGAGACGCTCCGCGGGCGTGGTTGGAAGGTCGTGGGTCCCGCGATCGGTCCCCTGGCGGAAGGACCCAGCGAGAGGCCCGGGCGAATGGTCGAGCCCGAGGAGATCCTGGCGCACGTCGAGCGCGCGTTACGCGCTCCGGAGAGCCCCTTGAACGGGCGCAACGTGCTGGTGACGGCAGGCGCCACCAGGGAGCACCTCGATCCGGTCCGCGTGATCACGAATCCAGCCAGTGGGCGCCAGGGCTACGCTGTGGCGGAAGCCGCGTTCGCGCGCGGCGCCGACGTTACGCTCGTTTCAGGACCCTCTACGCTGCCACCGCCTACGGGGGTGGAGCTGGTTGCGGTCGAGACCACGGAGCAACTCCTCTCCGCGGTAGAACGGTTGCTGCCGCAAGCCGACGTACTGGTAATGGCCGTGGCACCGGCGGACTTTCGCCCTGCCGAGCCGGGCGATGCCAAGCGCCCACGCTCCGAGGGAGCGCTCACCGTCACGCTGGAGCCCACGCCCGACGTGCTGCAGCGTACCGCCGACAAACGGGCCCCGGGGTGCGTCGTCGTTGGCTTCGCCCTCGAGACGGGCGACGGTCTGGAGCGGGCGCGGCAGAAGCTCGAGGCGAAGCACCTCGACCTCATTGTGCTCAACCATGCCGACGAGACGGGCAGCGGTTTCGAAGAGGAGACCAACCGGGTTACGTTGGTGTCCCCCGACGACGTACGAGAGCTTCCGATGCAACCCAAGCGCGAGGTCGCCGAGCAGATACTGGACGAGGTCGAGCGGCGCCTGTGAGCGGCGCGCGCGAGCTGTGGGCGCGCTATCTGGAGCAGCGCGCGCAGTTGGGTGAGAGCCCCCTCGTAGTGCAGGGTGTGCGCCAGAGCCCCCCCGAAGCAGCTGACGTACCACCCGCGCCCGAGGCCACCGTTACGTCGACCGAGGCGCCGAAGCGGCAGACCGCGCCGCCGGCCCGCAGTGAGGCTCCCCAGGGGGACCGGCCCAAAGGCTCGAAGAAGAAGGCCCAAGCCGGGCCACGTTGGAGGCGAGATCTGCCCCCCATCCCGCCGGCGGGAATGACCATCGCCAACCCCTCGACCGACCTGTTCAGTGAGGATCCGCTGAAGGGAGCCAGCCTCGAGGCAGTGGCGGCGATGGTCCACGACTGCACCCGGTGCGGGCTGTGTGAGAGCCGCACAAACGCGGTCCCTGGAGAGGGCCCGGGCGACGCATCACTCGTTGTGGTGGGTGAGGGGCCGGGGGCCAACGAAGACAAGACGGGGAGGCCGTTTGTGGGCCGCGCCGGAGAGTTGCTGACCGAGATTCTGGCTGCGATCGACCTGCCGCGCGAGCAGGTCTACATCTGCAATGTGGTGAAGTGCCGGCCGCCCAGTAACCGCAAGCCGCAACAGGACGAAATCGACGCTTGCGTGCCCTACCTCCACAGGCAGCTTGAAATCCTCAAGCCCGCCGTGATACTTGCTATGGGGGGAACGGCAGCGGAGACGCTGCTGGGCACCCGGCAGTCGCTTGGCTCGCTGCGCAACAAGGTACATGAGTTCCGAGGGACTCCGTTGGTGGTGACCTACCACCCCGCCGCCCTGCTCAGGAACCCGCACTGGAAGAAGCCTACGTGGGATGACGTCCGTATCGCACGCCAGCTCGTCGACAAGCGGGGCTGAACCCGGCCCGCGCCGGGACACACCCTGGAGCGAGGAGGCCGAACAGGCCGTCCTCGGAGCCATGCTGCTCGACGCCGACGCTGCCCTGAAGGCCGTCGAGCTGCTGGACGACGCCGCATTCTACCGCGACGCCCACCGCAGGATCTTCCGCACGATGGCGACGGTTACCGAGCGCGGCGACGTCGTGGACCCGGTTGTGCTGCGCGAGGAGTTGATGCGGACCGGCGATCTGGAGGCCGCCGGGGGCACCGACTACGTCGCCGATCTGCTCGACGTCGTCCCCACTGCAGCAAACGTCGAGTACCACTGTCGCATCGTACGCGACAAGGCGCTGCGGCGGCGCCTGATCCAGGCGGGCACCGAGATCGTGCAGGCCGCGTACGAGGGGCCGCAGGAAGTGGACGCTCTGCTGGACGGCGCGGAGCAACGCGTGTTCGAGGTCTCGTTCCAGCGCGGCACGCAGGAAGTCGTCCGCATCAAGGAGCTCATGTGGCGCACGATGGAGCGCATCGAAGCGCGTCATCGGGGCGACGAATCGGTGCGGGGGATCCCGAGCGGCTTCGCAGATTTGGATACCAAGACCAACGGGTTCCAGCGCAGCGACCTCATCATCGTGGCAGCGCGCCCCTCGATGGGAAAGACGGCCCTCTGCCTCAACGTCGCGGCGAACGCCGCACTCGAGCACAACGTGCCCACCGCGATATTCTCGCTGGAGATGTCGCGCGACCAACTGGTGGAGCGGCTGCTGGCGTCGGAGAGTTTCGTGGATCTCCAGCGGCTGCGCAGCGGGAACTTGCGTGACGACGACTACCCCAAGATGTCACGCGCGGCCGGACTGCTCGGGACCGCTCCGATCTGGGTGGACGACACGCCCGCGCTCACGATGCTGGAACTGCGCTCCAAGGCCAGGCGGCTCAAGGTGGAGCACGACGTCGGGTTGATGATCGTGGATTACCTGCAGCTGTTGCGCGGCCCCTCGCGGTCGGAGAGCAGGCAGGAGGAGATCAGCTTCATCTCCCGCTCACTCAAGGCGCTGGCCAGAGAGCTCGAGACACCCGTGATCGCGCTCTCTCAGCTCTCGCGCGCTCCAGAGCAGCGCGGCGGCGACCGGCGACCGATGCTCTCCGACCTGCGCGACTCCGGGGCAATCGAGCAGGACGCCGACCTCGTGATGTTCATCTACCGGCCGGAGATGTACCCCTCGCTGATGGAGAAGGACGGTGCCTCACAGGAGGGCTTCGCCGAGCTCATCCTAGCGAAACACCGCAACGGTCCCACCGGAACCATGAAGCTGAGCTTCCACAAGCAGTACACCCGGTTCGAGAGCTTCTCAGAGCGAGAACCGGAGGGGGCAGATGGCCCGTAAGGCACGCTCCGTCTTTCGGTGCGGGGAGTGTGGGGCAGAGCACCCCAAGTGGGCCGGCCGGTGTGACGCCTGCAGTAGCTGGAACACTCTGGTCGAAGAGCCCGTAACCCACTCCTCTCCACGACCCCACGCGGTCGCCGCCGGCGACGCCGTTCCCGTTCGTCTCTCCGATATAGTCGCTCAGGGTCCCGCGCGTTGGAGCACCGGGCTCGACGAGTTCGACTTCGTGCTCGGCGGGGGGATCGTGCCCGGGTCGGTGCTCCTCGTTGGCGGCGAGCCCGGAATCGGAAAGTCCACGCTTCTGCTGCAGTGCGCGGCACGCCTCCAGGCGGCCGGCGTGTCCACACTCTACGTCTCCGGTGAGGAGTCGGTCGAACAGGTGAGGCTGCGTGCCGACCGGCTCGAGGAGGACGCCGGACTCGTTCACGTGCTGCCCGAGGTGCGACAGGAGGCGATAGCGGCGCGTGCGGAGATGCTGGGCGCGCGCGTGATCGTTGTGGACTCGATCCAGACCACCTATACCGAAGAGTTGGACGGGGCGCCCGGCAACGTAGGGCAACTCAGGGAGTGCGCAGCACGGCTCATGCGCTTCGCGAAGCTGACCGGCGCGGCCGTGGTGCTGGTCGGGCACGTCACCCGGGGCGGCATCATCGCCGGCCCCAAGACGCTGGAACACGTGGTGGATACCGTGCTCTACTTCGAGGGCGAGGCGAGCGGCGACTTCCGCGTGCTGCGCGCGGTCAAGAACCGCTTCGGCTCGGTGGATGAGGTCGGCATCTTCGAGATGACCGCCGCGGGGCTCAGACCCGTCGCCAATCCATCCGCCGCGTTCCTGGCAGGCCGCAACTCGGACGTCGCAGGCTCGGCCGTCACGGCCCTGATGGAGGGCACGCGCCCCGTGCTCATCGAGATCCAGGCGCTGGCCGCGAAGAGCGGCTACGGCACGCCGCAGCGTGTCGCGACGGGACTCGATCAGCGTCGCCTATCGGTGCTGCTGGCGGTGCTCGAGCGCCGCGCCGGCGTATCGTTCCACGACCTGGACGTCTTCGTCAACGTGACCGGCGGGATGCGGGTCGGCGAGCCCGCCTCCGATCTCGCCCTGGCCGCGGCCCTCTGCTCCAGCGCGCGGGACAGGCCACTAGCGGCCGATTCACTGTTCCTCGGTGAGATCGGGCTCGGCGGTGAAGTGCGGCCGATCTCCGGACTCGAGCGCAGGCTCGCCGAGGCCGAGCGGCTCGGCTTCCGCACCGCATTCGTTTCCTCCCGCGGCGGAGCGCGCGCGCCAATCGATCTCGTTCCGATAGCCCATGTCGCAGAGCTCGCCGAGCGACTCGCAGCCTGACGTCGGCGTCCTGCTGGCGGCGGGAGGACGGGGAGAGCGCGCGGGCCCCGGAGAGCCCAAGCAATTCCGTCCTCTGGGTGGAGTGCCGCTGCTGCTGCGCGCGCTGCGCCCCTTCGCCCGGCACCCCCGCGTAGGGCAGATCGTAGTTGCGCTTCCAGCAGCGTTCGCGGCCCAGCCGCCCGACTGGCTCGCCGAGGTGACCGGTGGCAGCCTGACCATCGTGGCCGGCGGATCCGCGAGGGCGGACTCGGTCCGCGCGGCGCTTGCCGCACTGGAGCCGCGCTTCTCTCTGGTGTTGGTACACGACGCGGCGCGCCCGTTCGTGGCCCCCGAGACGATCGATCGAGTGATCGAGGTGGCGTCCGGCAGCATCGCGGCGCTCCCGGCAGTCCCCGTATCGGACACCCTCAAGCGTGTCGCCGAGGGTGGCACGCGCGTCATCGAGACGGTCGACCGCAGGCAGCTGTGGCGTGCCCAGACGCCGCAGGGGTTTCCGCGCCGGATGCTCGAGGACGCTTTCGCCTCGGCGGACGCGAGTGCTCCGTTCACCGACGAGGCCGCGCTGGTTGAGGCGGCAGGGTACGCCGTCGAGATAGTCCCGGACCTCTCCCGCAACATGAAGGTGACCACGGCGGAGGATTTCGCGGTGGCCGAAGCACTGCTCCCCTGATGGATGCGCTGCCGTTTCGAAGTACCGACGAAATCGCTGCGGCCGTACCCCGGGTGGAAGAGCACCTTGCGGGCGGCGGGCTGCTCGCGTATCCCACCGAGACGGTGTACGGCCTGGGCTCCCGCCCGCTGGAGGCCGACGTGGCGTCGCTCGGGAGGCTCAAGGGAAGAGAATGGGACAAGCCGTTCCTCCTGCTGGTGGGCAGCATGGCAATGGCAGAGGGCTACGGTCTCCACTTCTCGGCCTCTGCGCGCGCGCTGGCAGACCGATTCTGGCCCGGCCCTCTCACCCTGGTGCTCCCGGGTGGAGAGGGAAGACTCCCGGATGCGCTACGGGGTCCCGAGGGCGGAATCGCCCTGCGCTGGACTTCACACGGCGGAATCGCCACTCTGCTCCGCGCTATGAACCAACCGATCACGTCGACCTCGGCCAACCGGCCGGGCGAGCCGGCCGCTCCGGGCGTGCGCGCCTTATGCGGAGCCTTCGAAGCAGCGGTGGACGACGGTACGCTGCTCGTGCTGGACGGCGGCACCCTGGGTAGCGTGCCGCCCTCGACGGTCGTGGATTGCACGGGGCAGGCTGCACGGCTGATCCGCGAGGGCGCTCTACCCCTGAGCGAGCTGCGCGCGGCGGTTGGGGGTCTCGCCCCGTGAGTCAGATTCTGCTCGTGTGCACCGGCAATATCTGCCGCAGCCCCCTCGCAGAGGTGTTGCTCAGGCGAGAGCTAGAGCAACGCGGCGTGGAGGGTGTGGTGGTGTCGTCGGCGGGGACCGGCGCCTGGGAAGGCGCCCCCGCATCGGAAGGCGCCTACCTCGTTGCCCTGGAACACGGTCTCGATCTGTCCGAGCACCGCGCTCAATTGCTGACCCGTGAAGTCGTGCGGGACTACGATCTGATCCTCACGATGGCGCGCCACCACCGCGCCCGGGTTCACGAGCTTGGTGGTGAGGGCCGGGTGCACGTGGTCGGCGAGTACGTGGGCCGCAAGGGACCGGAGGCCGAAGTGGCGGACCCGTTCGGCAGCGACCTGGAGGTGTACCGCGACACCTACGTGGAACTCGAGCAGTTGATCGACGAGGCGGCGGACCGCATCGAGCAGGAGGCCCGTGATGCGGATCAGCGCCCGTAGCCGCCTGTTGGCCGTTCTGGGCGACCCCGTCCGGCACTCGCTCTCCCCCCTCATGCACAACGCTGCGATCGCGGCACTCGGTCTCGACGCCGTGTACGTCGCGCTTCAGGTCGATCCGGCGGACCTACCGGTTGTGTTCGGCGCGCTCGAGGCGATGGGGATAGCCGGCAACGTGACGGTACCCCACAAGGTGGCCGCGGCCGGAGTGCTCCAGCGCCTGAGCCCCATAGCCAACGAGCTACAGGCCGTGAACACGTTCTGGGCCGAGGATGGGGCTCTGGTAGGCGACAACACCGACGTACCGGGTCTGCAGGAAGTGCTGCAGGATCTAGAGGCCGAGGGCCCGTGGCTGGTAGCGGGTACGGGGGGTGCAGCCCGGGCCGTTGCTGCAGCCGCCCGAGAGCGGCGTCAGACCCTGCTTGTGAGCTCCCGCACGAGTGACGGCGAAGTCGCGTTCATCGAGTGGGCACGCTCGGCGGGTGTTCGCGCCGAGAGCGACGACGGCAGGCGGGTAGGCCTGGCGGTGAACACGACCCCATTGGGCCTCTCACCCGACGATTCGCGACCGTTCGCCGCAGCCCGCCTCGAGAAGGGGACCGTCGCGCTCGACCTCGTGTATGCACCCGGCGCGACCGAGTGGGTTCGCGCGTGCCGCATGCGCGGCCTCAGGGCCGAGGACGGACGGCGGCTGCTGGTGGCACAGGGCGCGATCGCCTTCGAGCGCTTCTTCCCCGGGGCGAACGCCCCGAGGGAAGTGATGCTGGCGGCGGTAGAGCGCGCACTCGCCGCATGATGGCGGGTGTCCTTCGGGCGCTCGAGCGACTCCTCCTTCCAAACGCGTGCGTGGCGTGCGAGCGCCCTGTCGAACCTGGGCGTCGCGACGCACTGGTATGTGGTCCGTGCCTCAGTCGATTGCGGTATCTGGGTCCCGGATGCGAGCGCTGTCGGCAGCCGCTCGCTCCGGTGGGCCCCTGCAGGTTCTGTGAGAGCTGGCCCCGGTCGCTGGAATCGGTGCTCAGCGCGGTGTGGCTCGGCGCCGAGGCGCGCGAGATGATCCACCATCTCAAGTACGAGGGCTACACGACTCTCGCAGAGCCAATCGCCCACGCCATCCGCCGCGCGGCACCCCACGCCCCGACCGGAGTGCTGGTTCCGGTGCCACTGGGCACGCGCCGTCTGAGAGCGCGTGGCTACAATCAAGCCGCGGCGATCGCGCGGGCACTCTCGGCGCGGTGGCAGCTGCCGGTGTGGGAGCACGTCCTGGGACGGGCCCGTGACACGCGCAGCCAGACCAGCCTGAGCCCCGAGGAGCGCCACTCGAACGTGGCGGATGCGTTCGCGGCCAGCTCGCCTCCGCCCACCTTCGGGAAGCGGGAAACGGGATGCGGGAAGCTCGGTGGATCCTCGGTTATATTGGTTGACGACGTGCTCACCACCGGAGCGACTCTCGCCGCCGCGGCGAGTGCGCTGGAGGGGGCCGGTTGGCCCACGGTGAGAGCCGTGACATTTGCTCGCGCGCTGCCGTTCGCCCGTCGCGCGATCGAGGGCGACGGATCAGTTGGAGCGCTGGTTGCAGTTGGGGCTACGTGACTGACGAGGAGACGATGGCAACGAAAGTAGGGATAAACGGATTCGGTCGGATCGGTCGCAACGTGCTTCGCTGGATGACGCAGGGTGGCGCGGACCTGGAGGTGGTGGCCGTAAACGACCTCACCGATGCTGCTACGCTCGCGCACCTGCTCAAGTACGACTCGGTACACGGTCGCTTTCCAGGGGAAGTGGCGGCGAAGGACGGAGCGATCGCGGTAAACGGAAGGACCGTCAAGGTGTTCTCCGAGAAGGACCCGGCCAACCTGCCGTGGGGCGATCTCGGAGTGGAGATAGTACTGGAGTCCACCGGGATATTCCGTTCCCGCGAGACGGCCGGCAAACACCTGGAAGCCGGCGCCAGGAAGGTCATGATCAGCGCGCCCGGGAAGAACGAAGACCTCACCATCGTGATGGGCGTCAACCACGACCAGTACGACTCCTCCAAGCACCACGTGATCTCCAACGCCTCGTGCACGACGAACTGTCTGGCGCCCGTGGTGAAGGTTCTGCGCGACACGTTCGGGTTCGAGCGCGGGTTCATGACCACGATCCACGCCTACACAAACGACCAGAAGATCCTGGACCTGCCCCACAAGGATCTGAGGCGGGCACGTGCAGCCGCGATGAGCGTCATCCCCACCTCCACGGGAGCGGCGAAGGCCACGGGCCTGGTGATTCCCGAGGTGAAGGGCAAGATCGACGGCGTGGCGCTGCGCGTCCCCACAGCCAACGTTTCTCTGGTGGATCTCACGTGCGTGGTGGAGAAGCCGACCACGATCGACGCCGTGAACGACGCCTTCCGCAAGGCCGCGGCCGGCTCTCTCGAGGGATTCCTGGCCGTCAGCGACGAGCCACTCGTTTCGATCGACTACAACGGGAACCCCAACTCCAGCACGGTTGATGCACTAAGCACGAACGTGATCGACGGCACCCTGGTGCACGTGTCATCGTGGTACGACAACGAGATGGGCTACTCCGCCCGCTGCGTGGACTTCATGCTGTACATGGCCGAGCGCCTCTGATGAAGCGCACCCTCGAGTCGCTCGAGGGACAGCCCTTCGAGGGCGAACGGGCATGGGTGCGGGTGGATTTCAACGTTCCGCTGCGCGATGGCAGCGTGGCGGACGCGACGCGCATTCTCGCCTCGCTCCCGACCGTCCGCTGGCTCAAGGACCGTGGCTGCCGGGTGGTCCTGGCCTCGCATCTGGGACGCCCCAAGGGAGAGCGGAAGCCCGAGTACTCGCTGCGACCAATACTGCCGGTGCTGGAGCGAGAGCTGGGCGCGCCCGTGCGGTTCCTCGAAGACCCCGTGTCGGAGGCGGCGCCGCAGGAGACCCGGCGCCTGAAGCGCGGCGAGGTGTTGCTGCTGGAGAACACGCGGTACCACCCCGGTGAGGAACAGAACGACCCAGCCCTCGCAGAGGCGTTTGCCGAACTCGGCGACTTCTACGTGAACGACGCTTTCGGGTCGGCACATCGGGCGCACGCCTCGACGGAGGGCATCGCCCACCTCCTCAAGCCCGCGGTTGCGGGCTTCCTGATGGCCAAGGAGCTGGAGTTTCTGCTGGGTGCGCTGTCGCAGCCGGCCCGGCCCTTCGTGGCGGTGCTGGGTGGGGCCAAGATCTCCGGCAAGATAGACGTGATCGAAGCGCTGCTCCCTCAGGTGGACGCCATCCTCATCGGTGGAGCCATGGCGTGCACCTTCTTCGCCGCCCAGGGCCTCGAAACCGGCAAGTCGTTGGTCGAGCCCGACCGAATCGAAATGGCCAAGGAGCTGCTCGAGCGAGGCGGCGACAAGTTGGTGTTGCCGCGCGGTGTCACGGTGGCGCGCGAGCTCTCGCCGGAGGCTGAGGTCAGGAGCGTCCGCCCAGACGAGATCGGCTCTGAGTGGGCCGTGTACGACATCGACGAGAACGCGTCCGACGAGTTCATCAAACGGATACACAACGCCAAGACGGTGGTCTGGAACGGTCCGATGGGCGTGTTCGAGACGCGGCCGTTCGATGCCGGCACCGTGGCGGTGGCGCGGGGCCTCGCAGCCGCTACGGAGGATGGAGCTACGACGATAGTCGGGGGAGGCGACTCGGCGGCGGCAATCGCGGCCGCCGGCCTCGCAAACATGGTATCACACGTATCGACAGGGGGCGGGGCTTCGCTCGAGCTGCTGGAAGGAAAGCTGCTGCCGGGAGTGGCCGCGCTGGACGACGCATGAGACCGTTGATCTTCGCCGCGAACTGGAAGATGCACATCGGGCCGGAAGCGGCCCGCCGGTTCCTTCACACCTTCCTCGAGCGCCACGAAGCACTTCCCGACCGTGAGACGTGGTTCTTCCCGTCTGCCGTCGCCCTCGAGACCGTAGCCCGCCTGACGGGCGACCGGCGCGACATACGCACGGGAGCACAAAACGTCTACTGGGAGCCCAAGGGGGCGTTCACCGGCGAGCTGTCGGTCGAGATGGCACGGGACGCCGGCGCCCAGGCTGGCCTCGTGGGACACTCGGAGCGGCGCCACGTATTCGGCGAGACCGACCCGGAGACCGGCAACAAGGTGCGCGCTCTGTTGGGGAGCGACCTGACGCCGATGCTGTGCGTCGGAGAGAAGTGGGAACAGCGTGACGCGGGCGAGACATTGAGCGTCGTCCGGCGCCAGCTGAGCGCCCTCGACGGTCTCGCACCGGACGCCCTGGCCCAGATAGTCGTAGCCTATGAGCCCGTATGGGCCATCGGCACCGGCAAGACGGCCACACCGCAGGACGCGGCCGAGGTACACGCGGCCATCCGGGCCTGGTTCACGGAGCGCGGTGTTACACCCGAGACGACACGTGTCCTCTACGGTGGGAGCGTGAAGCCGGACAACATCCACGCTCTAATCTCGGAGCCCGAGATAGACGGAGTCTTGGTCGGTGGCGCCTCGCTCGACCCGGCGAGTTGGTCGGACATAGTGGGTGTGACCCTCGATTGACTTGGCGCCGAGGGACCAGGTATCTTCCGCCGCGACAATGTATAGCCTCTTGCTCATAATCCTGATTCTGGACGCCTTCGTCCTGGTGGCAGCGGTGCTGCTTCAGGCCGGTACTGGGGGCGGACTCGCCGCAATGGGCGGGGGTGCCTCCACCGACACCTTCATGGGCGGGCGCCAGGCCGCGACCATCCTGACCAGGGGCACCTGGTGGCTCGGCGGGATCTTCCTGGGGCTCGCGCTGGTGCTGGCCGGCATGAGCACCCGCACGGCAGTGCCCCGGTCCGTGCTCGACACGCAGCAGCAGATGGCCCCGGCGCCGATTGCGCCGCCGCCGCAGCTCCCGCTGGATGTCGAGCCTCAGAGCCAGCAGGCGCCAGCCCAGGATCCGAACTAGCGCGTGACTGTGACGGTCCCCGCCTACGTCCTGTTGGAAGACGGCGCGTGGTTCCCCGGAACCGCGCGCCGTTCGTTTTCGCCGACGCCCGGCGAAGTGGTGTTCACCACGAACCTCACCGGTTACCAGGAGGTCTTCACCGACCCCTCATATCTGGGGCAGATCGTTGTGATGACTGCGCCGATGATAGGCAACTACGGGATAAACGAGGAGGACCTCGAGTCCGGGAAGCCTCAGGTGACGGGCGTCGTGGTGCGCGAACTGGCCAGGGAGCACTCCAGCTGGCGCGCCACAGGGGGGCTGGACGAGTGGCTGGCGGGGCGGGGAATACCGATCCTGGAGGGAGTGGACACGCGTAAGCTGACCCGCCACATCCGCTCCGTGGGTGCCATGCGCGGTATCGTGGCCGAAGGGGAAGCACCGTCCGACGAGGTGCGCGCCGCGCTGGACGCCAGTCCGCGAATGGAAGGCCTCGACCTCGCGTCGCGCGCGACCGTACCGGCCGAGCACGCTGAGGGAGACCCTGACGCCGCGCGGCACGTGGTGGCATATGATTTCGGCATGAAGCGCAACATCGTGCGGATTCTGACCTCGCTCGGTTGCCGCGTCACGGTGGTGCCGTCCACGACCTCCGCGGCCCGCGTGCGCGAACTGGAACCCGATGGCCTGTTCCTCTCCAACGGGCCCGGCGACCCGGCGGCGGTCGAATACGTACTCCCCGAGATCCGCCAGTTGATGGAATCGGGCCTTCCGACCTTCGGGATCTGCCTGGGGCACCAGCTCATCGCCAGGGCTTTCGGAGGGCTCACCGGCAAGCTCCCCTACGGCCATCGGGGGGGCAATCACCCGGTCCGCGACCTGGATTCGGGGCGGGTTCTGATTACCAGCCAGAATCACGGATTTGCAGTAACGGGAACGAGTAAGGCCGTCTCAGGTACGAACGCACTTGAGGTGACACACCGTAACCTCAATGACGACACGGTAGAAGGGCTCAGGCACCTTGAGCTGCCCATTAGTGCCGTACAGTACCATCCGGAGGCCTCCCCGGGCCCCCACGATGCCATGGGGCACTTTAGCAGATTCGTCCAACCCCTTGACAGTCAATAGGTAAGCCCCTATTTATTGCGCCCCAAGTGCGCACTTGAGGAGTGCCACACTTGGCCGTCCCGGGCCAAAGTAAGTGAGGACCAATGACCAAGGCGGATCTCGTCGAGAAAGTCACGGCTGCCATAGCCCGTACGGCAGGTCCGATGATCTCGAAGAAGGACTGCGCAAGGGTCGTTGACGCGTTCCTTGATGCCATCAAGGACTCGTTGTCGGACCAGAGCAATATCGAGATCCGGGGCTTCGGCACCTTCAAGATCCGAATGCGGAAGACCCGGATGGCCAGAAACCCGCGTACCGGGGACCCCGTCGAAGTGGCGGCGAGGCCGGTACCCGTGTTCAAGCCGTCCAAGGAGCTGAGGAGCATGGTGGCGCAGAAGGCGGAAGAGGGCGCCCCCGCCCACCAGCCGCAGTCTCCCTAGTCCCACCCCAACAACGACATAGCAGCGGGGCGGTTGCCCGAAGAGGCGGCCGCCCCGCTTTCACCTCCCGGTTCCCGGCGCTCCCTAGTGCCGGTCCCGAAACTCCTCCCACAGCCTGGTGTGCTTGCTCTCCAGCGAGACCTCCTCGCCGGCGATGAACGCACGCTCGACCTGGGTGACTATCTGAAGTGGGTCGCCGGTCGTCACGATCAGGTCCGCGCGCTTGCCCACCTCGATGCTCCCCAACTCGTCACCCAACCCCAGGATCTCGGCCGGAGTGAGCGTGACGCCGCGCAGGGCCACGTCCATGGGAAGCCCAAACGCCGCGGAGCGGGCCGCATGATATGGCAGGTTGCGGGCCTGACCCACGTTGTTGGTGCCGAATGCCACCTTCACGCCGGCCGCGTGCAGGATCGCGGCATTCTCCCACGCGGCTGACACGGGATCCTCGCGATCCAGGGTGAGCGCGATGCCCGAGCCCACGATCACCGGTATTCCCCGCTCGGCCAGTTCGTCGGCCAGACGAAACGCCTGGTCGCCGTGCACCAGCACCGCCCGCACATTCGGGAATTCGTCCAGGAACAATAGCAGAGACCGTATATCCCGCTCCCTGGCGGCCCGGAAGAACACCGGCACGACGCCGGTAACGGCGGGTACCATTGCTTCCAGGACGAGGGCGTCTCGATTCGTCACGTTCGGCTCGAACGGAGCCGTGGGGTCGTCGTTCGTGCTGGGGCTTTGAGCGTACAGCGTGGCGCGCCGGAACAGCGCCACCAGCTCCTCCAGCTGCTCTCCCTCGAGCGACGGATCATCCCACCGTTCGCCTTCCGGGCTGGGGAAGTTGACCACGAGGGCGGCACTGTCCTTGAGCGCCATGCGCTCAGGGGTGTCGCCCGTGAGCTGGATGACCGTCCCAAGCCCCTGTACGGTGCCCGCTGAAGTCACGCTCATCGCAGTGGTGATGCCGTTGGCGCGAGCTACTGGAATCGCTGCGGCGTGAGGGTGGATCCCGGTGAGGGCGCGAATGTGCGGGTTGTAGCGACCCACCTCAGCGTCGTCCCGGCTGGCCGGTACGGCACCGATCTCCACCATGCCCAACTGGTTGATTGGCTCGACCAGACCGGGGTATACGTGCTTTCCGGCGAGGCTCACGACCTCGGCACCCGCCGGGATCTGGACCTCGGAGGACCGACCGACAGCCGCGATGCGCCCTCCCGCGACGAGGACCGTGCCGTCCGGGATCGCCGGGCCCGACACGGGGTGGACCGTGGCACCCACGAGGGCCGTCACGGGGCCCTGAAGGCCGGCGGGGTCGATGGCTGCCGCCGGGGCGTTGCTCACGGCGTCAGTCGGGGCTGCCGCCGCCGTCTCACCCACGACGCGCTCGATCGTGCGCATCGGCTCGCCCCTCAACTCCGCCTCGCGACGCCAGTCGTAGTACACGATTCCGTCCACGATCGTCTTCTCGACCCTCGAGTAGACATCGAAAGGATCGCCGGACAGGAGGGCCAGGTCGCCGTGCTTGCCGACCTCGATCGTCCCGACCTTGTCATCGATGCGCAGCAGCTCGGCCGGGTACCGCGTGAGCATGCGGAGCGCCTCCTCGCGCGGCACACCGCCGTACTTCACGGGCTTGTTGAACTCGTACACGAAGAACGACTGGAGCAGCTGGCTGTCGGAGTTCAAGCTGGTCTTCACCCCGTGCCGAAGCATGATGGCCGGGTTGTAGGGGATCGCGTCGTAGGCCTCGAGCTTGTACATCCACCAGTCCGAGAAAGTGGACCCACCCGCTCCGTGCGCAGCCATCTCGTCGGCTACCTTGTAGCCCTCCAGCACGTGCGTGAACGCGTTGATCCTGAATCCGAACCGCTCGGCCACACGCATCAGCATCAGGATCTCGTCACTACGGTACGAGTGCGCGTGGACCAGGATCCGGCCCTCCATGATTTCGACGAGGGCCTCCAGCCTCAGGTCGCGGCGGGGCGGCGTACGGTAGTCGCCTCGATTATTGCGGTAATCCTCCCACGCACGCCGGTACTCCTCGGCGGCGGTAAACGCCTGGACGTAGACGGCCTCTACACCTTGCCGTGAGAGCGGGAAGCGCCTCAGTCCGTCGTTCTCCCACGCCTTGCGGGTCACGTTCTCCCCGAGCGCGAACTTGACCGTCTGAGGCGCGCCCTGCAGCAGGAGTCCCTGCTCGTCATCCGTGCCCCAGCGAGTCTTGATGATCGCGCTCTGCGCGCCGATGGGGTTGCAGCTTCCGTGGAACAGCTGCGCCACCGTCACGCCGCCCGAGAGGGCGCGGTAGATGGAGTAGCTGCCTGCATCCAGCACGTCCGCGACCTTGAGCTCGGGCACCACCGGGGCGGTGCACTCGTTCACGTTGCGCATCGCGATGTGTGAGTGCTCGTCTACGATTCCGGGAATGGCGGTGAGTCCGGAGCCGTCGACCACCGTCACACCCGAAGGGGGCGTCAGGTCGCTCCCGATGCGGCGGATGATCCCGTCCCGGATCAGAATCGACACCCCGTGATACACGGTGTCGTCCGCCGTCCAAACTGCGTCCAGATTGCTCACGAACAGATCGCCGCGCGGCACGTCCACCGCGCCTTCCTCGATCTGCACCTTCCACTGGGCCGTAGAGCTGCCGGGCAGGCTCGCCAGCAGCAGCCCCAACGCCAACGTCGTACGAATGGCTCTCATCAGAGCACCTCCTGCGGCGTGCTGCTGCGGGTTGCCTTCCACGTGAACGGGCCCATTGCGCTCCTGCCCGACCCCTTGGCCTCTTCTCCCTCGACTGTGCCGCTCAGCTCACCCGTCACCGTCTCGCCACCGGACTGGAACACGATCTCGCAGGTGATCTCGTTGCCCGAAACAACACCGTCACGTATCCGTACCGCGCCCATGTCGAGCGTCATGGAACCGGAGAAATCCGCACCATCCTGGGTGAGCGTCATAGTGCCGCCGAACGGCTGTCCCTCCGCATCGATCGTGATGGTCCAGGATCCCGTCACATCCACGGTGGGCTCTTCGCCGCCCGCGCGCTTGGCCTTGCCGCGCTCTAGCTCACCCTCCACGAAGGTGTACAGGACCTTGGTGTCCTCGCCGAACAGAGGACCGTCGGTCACGACGAACGTGGCCGGCATCCGCGGCTCGACCCGCTCCAGATACTCGATGCCGAACAGGGAAGCGGGAACCGTCGTGAGGGATGCGAGCGCCTGGTCTTCGGAGAGTCCGTACTCTATGGACTTGCGTGCCCCCGCGATGAGGTCGGCCTCACCGCCCCCGCTCGTGAGTGCGAAGGTGACGCCCGCCTGCGCCAGGCGCGCCGCATTGGCGTAGCGCTCCTCGAGGTTCTGCTTCTCCCGAGCCGCGGCCGCGTCGAGCGGCTCCTGCTGGGCCGTATCAGAGGGCTCCTTCGGCTCCCACCGATCCGGCTCGGGGAAATCCAGCGAGACCAGCACGGGGACCGCGCCCGCCCGCAACTCGTCGGCCACCTTCCAGGCCTCCGACCCTCCAACGATCACCGGTCGGAACTCGTACTCCGCGGCCATTGCCAGCACGGTCCGGATGTCCGAAGCCCGGTCGGCGTTGAAGAACACCCGCGCCTGCCCGGCCATCGCCGCGCGCAGCACTTCCCAATCCGGATCCCACGCGGGCGCCTTCATTCCGCTCGGGTCACGCTCGTGGGCTGCCAGCAGCAGGCCGTGGTGCCGAGCATCCTCGAAGCTCTGCCGGATTACCGCGGCTGCCCCGAACACTGTCGAGGGGTACATGCCTCTGGCTCCCTGGAGCGCCATCGAGGGCCCGAGCTCGGGTACAAGCACGAGGCCTGCAGGCGCAGTGGCACCGCGGCGCAGCAGCAGGACCACACCGCGCCCCGGCATGAGGGGACCGTCCGGGATGATGCCCTCCGCAACGATGCCGCTGCTTCGCTGTTTCTCGAAGTCGTCGCCCGTGTCCGTCAGGTAGTCGGCGGCCCGGCGGTGCGGAGTGAGCCCCTGCGCCTCGCGGGGCGGCGCCCAGAACGCGAGCTCGCTGCGCTCTACCTCGGCTTCCGGGAACTCGACGCTCGCCTTTCCGTGCGCGTCGATCATTCCCGAGTAGACCACCAGGGAGTCTCCCTCGAGCAGCTCCGCGTCGGGCGGGATCTGGACGTCGCTCCCGATGGCCTCGATGAAGCCGCGGCGAACCACGATGGTGACGTTCGCTCGAGCCGCGCCGTCGGCGCTCACGATCGTCACGCCCGTGAGGGCGTAGGCTGCCGGCGGTGGCGGCTCGTTGAGCTGCGCCGTCGCCTGCCGCGGCTGAAGCACGCAGAGCAGCAGGGCGCACAGCGCGGGTGCGAACAATGTCTGGACAATGCGCATCGGTTCGATCCGTGGGTTGGTGCCAGGATGGATA
This sequence comes from Gemmatimonadota bacterium, assembly GCA_039587315.1. GTDB lineage: Bacteria > Gemmatimonadota > Gemmatimonadetes > Gemmatimonadales > GWC2-71-9 > WVYX01. Next base: position 47,431 of record JBDHIS010000021.1, read on the forward strand.
GGGCCGGAAGTCGGCAACCTCATCGGGTGTACGACGAGTGTCAAGCGCGCCCGCCCCCCCAGGGTCTGGTCAAGGCGGAGCATTGGTAGGCGATATGTAACCTGGGTATATTTTCCGTGTTATGCATTCGCGCGACGGCCGAGCGGCGGCGACCGCGACCATCACAGTCCACTGCCGGTTCTTCGCTCGGTATGCGGACGCACTCGGTCGCGACGAGATGGCACTGGAGATGCCGGATGGGGCGACGGTGGCCGATGCGGTGGGCCGGCTGCGGGACACGCTCCCGAAGGCCGACTTGCTGCCCGAGCGGCCGCTCGCGGCGGTGAACCGCGAGCACGCCGCGCCGGACACGCCGCTCGCCGACGGCGACGAGATGGCTCTACTTCCGCCGCTGGCGGGAGGGTGACGGTGGACTACCTCACGCGCGATCCGATCGACGTGGGGCGTCTGCTGGGGGTCGTGACCGATGACGGGCGCGGCGGCACCGTTGTCTTCCTCGGCTCGGTGAGGCGTGGGGCCGAGGACGGGCCGGTGGCCGCGATCGACTACGACGCCTACGAGGAGATGGCGGGCTCCGAGTTCGATCGCATCATCGCGGAAGCGCGCGAGCGCTGGCCCGGGGCCGGGTTCGCGGCGCAACACAGGCTCGGCGAGGTGCCGCGCGGCGAGCCGAGCATAGCGGTGGTAGCAGCGGCGGGGCACCGCGCCGAAGCATTCGAGGCCTGCCGTTGGGTGATCGACGAGGCCAAGCACCGGCTGCCAATCTGGAAGAAGGAGCGTTTCGACGACGGCTCGGAGCGCTGGCGGGAGGAGTGAACGAACCGACCGTGGTCCAACGGGTGAGGGAGTGAGGAGGAGGGTGTCATGGCGCTAGCGGTGTCATTAGTAGAGCCGCAAATCCCCCCCAACACGGGGAGCATAGCGCGCCTCTGTGCGGCAACCGGGGCTTCGCTGCACCTGATCGAGCCCCTCGGCTTCTCGTTGGACGACTCACGCTACAAGCGCGGTGGGCTCGACTACTGGGACTCGGTGGACCTCTGGCTCCACCCTCACTGGCGTGCGTTCCGGCACGCCGTTTCGCCGGAGCGTTGTCTCTACTTCTCGACGCACGGCACCAACTCATACCTCGACGCGCCCTATGCACCGAATTCCGTCCTCGTCTTCGGGAACGAGACGCACGGGATGCCTGAGCGCATCCTGGAGAAGCACCCCGAGCGGACCTTTCGCATTCCCATGGATGAGGCCGTGCGGAGCCTGAACCTGGCCGCTTCCACGGGCATTGTCCTCTATGAGGCGATTCGCCAACTGGACATTGCGCTGGAGCCGGCTACGATCGCAGCCCGCGCGGACGCGCTGGAAAACACTCTGGATCAAAACGGGACGGGACGATGAAGAAGATCACCGTAGTTGGAGCGGGCCACGTGGGCGCCACGACGGCGCAGCGCCTGGCCGAGAAAGAGCTGGCACGTGAGATAGTGCTCGTAGACATCCTGGAGGGGATTCCGACAGGGAAGGGCCTCGACCAGACACAGTCGGGTCCGGTCGAGGGATTCGACAGCAGAGTGATCGGAGCCAACGACTACGAGCTGGCCGCGGGAAGCGACCTGTTCGTGGTCACGGCCGGCATTCCGCGCAAACCCGGCATGAGCCGCGACGACCTCGTGAAGACGAACGCGGACATCGTCAAGTCGGTGAGCCAGGAAATCAAGCGGGTGGCGCCCGACTCAATCGTGATCGTCGTGTCCAACCCGCTCGACGTGATGACCTGGGTGGCGAAGGAGGTCACGGGGTTCCCACGCGAGCGAGTGATCGGCATGGCGGGCATTCTGGACACGGCGCGCTATCGTGCCTTCCTGTCCGAGGCAATCGACATCTCGGTCGAGGACATCCAGGCGATGGTTCTGGGCGGCCACGGGGACTCGATGGTGCCGCTCATTTCGTACACGACCGTCTCCGGCATTCCGGTGACACAGATGATCAATGGCGACAAGCTCGAAGCCATCGTCACGCGTACCCGCAAGGGCGGCGGAGAGATCGTCAGTCACCTCAAGACCGGTTCCGCCTACTACGCGCCCTCGGCGGGCGCGGTGCAGATGGTCGAGGCAATCGCCAAGGACAAGAAGCGGTTGCTGCCGTGCGCGGCGTGGCTCGAAGGAGAGTTCGGCCTGAGCGGTCTGTTCGTGGGCGTACCCTGTAAGCTGGGTGCGGGTGGCCTCGAGAAGATCGTCGAGATCGAGCTCACGGCCGAGGAGCAGGCGGCTCTCGAGAAGTCCGCCGAGGCAGTGAAGAGCACCTGGGCGGTGGTAACGCTCTAGACGGTCACGGCGCCGCGACTTGCGGCACGCTCCGCTGCGGCCTGGCCCTTTTCGGGCCGGGCCGTAGCTTTTGGAGCCAACTACTCGAGCCGGAGGCGAACTATGGACGTCACAATCCTCTCGTTGTGGCTCCCCATCCTCTTGTCGGCGGTCATCGTCTGGGTCCTCAGCTCACTCGTTTGGACTGTCATGCCGCATCGCAAGAAGGAGTTCAGCGGCGCCCCGAACGAAGAAGCCGTACGGAGCGCGTTGAGGGATGCCGCGCCGGGACAATACTGGGTGCCGTGGGGCCAGGACTTCAAGGACGCGGGCCTGCACCAGAAGTACAAGGAGGGCCCGACCGGCATCATTCAGTTGTGGCAGCCGGGCATGCCCAACATGCCCAAGAACCTCGGGCTGTCCTACCTGTACTACGTAGTCGTCGGGATCGTGGTCGCGTACATAACGAGCCGCACGCTGGGATCGGGTGCCGAGTACCTGCAGGTACACCGCGTTGCGGGCTGCGTCGCCTGGGTTGCATACTCGTTCGCCGTGATTCCCGAGTCCATCTGGTTCGGCAGGCCGTGGAGCTCGACAGTCAAGACACTGTTCGAGGCGCTGGCGTACGGGCTGTTCACCGGCGGGGTGTTCGGTTGGCTCTGGCCGGGAGGATAGTGATCAACGTCGTGATGCGGCGGGCCGCCGGGCCCGCCGCGCTCGGCTACTTCCCCTCGTAGACCACGTAGTTCCGAGGCGTCTCCCACAACACGAGCCGCGCCAACGCTCCCGGCAGGTGTCCCTCCAGCAGCCGCCAGATCACGACCACGAGATTCTCCGCAGTGGGATTCAGCTCGCGGAACTCGGGGACGTCCAGGTTGAGGTTCTTGTGATCCAGGTAGGAGACCACGTGCCTCTCGACGATCTGCTTCACGTCGTCGAGATTGGCCACGAACCCGGTTACCGGATCCACCTCTCCGGCGACGGCGACCTCGAGCTCGTAGTTGTGTCCGTGGAAGTTGGGGTTGTTGCACGGCCCGAACACCCTGCGGTTCTCCTCATCCGAGAGGGAAGGGCTGTGCAGCCGGTGCGCCGCGTTGAAGTGCACCCTGCGCGTGACAGTTACGGTTGGCATGTTGGGTAGTTACCTCGGCCCGACCAGCAACGTCAAGCAACTGGCGCCTGCGTGGCGAGGGAACTCGACTGCCGGTCCGTTGACCGACCGCTAGTTCGTTGCTACTATTGAAGTTACAGCTTGTGGCAACCTCCTCCCTGTTGCGGCGCACAGCACTCGCCGGAGTGCTCGCCCTCTGCTCGGCCCCGGTTCTCCGGGCCCAGGGGGGACTTGCCGTCACCTATGGCCGCTGGTGGCACGACTCCTCCTCCAGCACCACGCTCACCGCAGCGTACTACGCCAGGCTCCTCGGCCCGTTCGACTTCGGCCTCGGCATGTACCACATGGACGATTCCAGGTCCGTGCTCGACCGCACCCAGACCGGAGGTGAACTGTCCCTCGCGGTAGGTCGCCGCGGCGGCGGTCTCTATGTGGTCGGCTCGCTCGGAATGGGCGTGCGCCATGAGAACGGCAACGTGGACGCGTTGTGGAGCGCCGGGGCAGGATACGGCCTCAGGCTACTCAGTTTCATCCAACTGGGGCTCGAGGCCCGCTACAGGGTGGAGGACACCTCCGTGCGCGGTTTCTGGCGCGCCGGCCCCGGGAACCGCAAGGGATTCTCGCTCGACGCCCGTCTGGCATTGGGCCTCCCGGGAGGCGGTGGCCGCGGCGGACAGCCGCAACCGAGCGGGCCGACATACACGCCGCCCTCGACGTCGGACATCTCCGACGCAGCCCACGGCGGAGGGGTCACGGGAGAGTCGGCCGACCTCGCCGTCAACGTGGTCCAAACCGCATTGGACGCGATGGGGACGCCTTATCAGTGGGGCGGGACAGGGGAGGGTGGGTACGACTGCTCCGGCCTGATCCAGTTTGCGTACGGCGAACACGGCATCCTGATTCCCCGGGTGAGCCGCGATCAGGCCCGCGCCGGCACCCTCATCGAAAAGGATGTGGCCGCGCTGCGTCCGGGCGACATACTCGGCTTCTCCATCGAGGGCAGCGGGGTGAGCCACGTCGGGCTCTACGTCGGCGACGGAACGTTCATTCACAGCGCGTCGAGCGGCGGCGTAAAGCTCTCCAGCCTGACGGCCACGGATGCCGAGAGCCGCTGGTGGCGCCAGCGCTGGATCGTGGCGCGCAGGGTGCTCAATTGACTCCCTGGATCGAGTGGGTGCCCGAGGACGAGGCGACCGGACAGCTCAAGGAGCTGTACGAGAAGCACAGTGGGCGCTTCGGAGTGGACCACATCCTCAAGATCCACTCGCTCAACCCCGAGTCGCTCGAAGGTCACTACCGCTACTACGAGCACATCATGAGGGGCCCCTCCGGGCTCTCCCGCGCGGAGCGCGAGATGATCGCCGTGGTGGTCTCTGCGGCGAACCACTGCCGCTACTGACTGAAGCACCACGGGGCGGCGCTCCGTAGACTGCTCAAGAACGACGCCAAGTCCACGGCCATCGAAACCGACTACCGGACGGCTCCCCTGGATCGCCGGGAGCGGGCCATCTGCGACTACGTGGCCAAGCTCACTCACGAACCGCACGCCATGGAGCAGGCGGACGTGGCGGCGCTGCGTGCGGCAGGACTCGGCGACGGTGAGATCCTCGACGCGTGCCAGGTCGCCGCGTACTACGCGTACGTCAACCGCATGGCAGACGGCCTGGGCGTGGAACTGGAAGAGTACTGGCAGCTCATCGAGAAGAGACGCCGCTCCGACCCCTAGACCCCCCCCAAATCCCACGCGTTTGGTCCCCTTGACAGTGTTAGGCCCGCGGCTATCTTTCGAGGTGTCATTAGCACTCCCTGACAGTGAGTGCTAACACCACGTAAACCACTGTCCACCCAAGACTTACGCATAGGAGGCAAGTGCATGCCTGCTACCAAGAGCAAGTCGAAGATGAAGATCCAGCCGCTGGGCGACCGCGTGGTCGTGCGGCCGCTGGAGGAGGCCGAAGAGATGCGCGGCGGGCTGTACATCCCCGACACCGCGAAGGAGAAGCCGCTGCAGGGTGAGATCATGGCGGTCGGGCCCGGCCGGTTCGAGAAGAGCGAGCGGGTCCCAATGGAGCTGGAGGCTGGTCAGAAGGTGCTGTACTCCAAGTACGCGGGTACCGATGTGCGCGTCGGCGACGACGAGCTCCTCATCATCAAGGAATCAGACGTCCTCGCCGTAATCGAGTAGAGGACAGGAGGCATAACAGATCATGGGAAATTCGAAGGAACTGCACTTTGACGTCGACGCGCGCAGCCACCTGAAGAGCGGTGTCGATCAGCTGGCCGAGGCGGTGAAGGTCACGCTCGGCCCCAAGGGCCGGAACGTCGTCATCGACAAGAAGTTCGGCAGCCCGACCGTTACCAAGGACGGCGTGACTGTCGCCAAGGAGGTCGAGCTCAGCGACCCGGTCGAGAACATGGGCGCCCAGATGGTGAAGGAAGTGGCTACCAAGACGTCCGACGTGGCGGGTGACGGCACGACCACCGCCACGGTGCTGGCCCAGGCGATCTTCCGCGAGGGCCTCAAGAGCGTCACCGCGGGCCTGAACCCGATGGCCATCAAGCGCGGCATCGAAAAGGCCGTCACGGCGGTCGTAGCCGAGCTGAAGAAGCTCTCGGTCGAGACAGCCGGCAAGAAGGAGATCGCCCAGGTCGGAGCCATCTCGGCGAACAGCGATCAGGAGATCGGTGACCTGATCGCCGACGCGATGGAGAAGGTCGGAAAGGACGGCGTGATCACGGTCGAGGAGGCCAAGGGCCTCGAGACGACGCTGGACACCGTCGACGGAATGCAGTTCGACCGCGGCTACCTGTCGCCTTATTTCGTAACCGACCCGGAGAAGATGGAGGCCGCCCTCGAGGATGCCTACCTGCTGATCCACGACAAGAAGATCTCGGCAATGAAGGACCTGCTGCCTGTGCTCGAGAAGGTCGCACAGACCGGCAAGCCCATGCTGATCATCGCCGAGGACATCGAGGGCGAGGCTCTGGCCACACTGGTCGTGAACAAGCTGCGCGGCACGCTCAAGGTCTGTGCCGTCAAGGCGCCAGGCTTCGGTGACCGGCGCAAGGCCATGCTGCAGGACATCGCCGTACTGACCGGAGCGCCGCAGGTGATCTCCGAAGAGCTCGGCTTCAAGCTCGAGAACGCCGTGCTGAGCGACCTGGGCCGCGCCAAGCGCGTCGTGATCGACAAGGACAACACGACGATCGTCGACGGTGCCGGTGAAGAGGACAATATCCAGGGTCGGATCGGCGAGATCAAAGCCGCTATCGAGAAGAGCACCTCGGACTACGACAGCGAGAAGCTGCAGGAGCGACTCGCCAAGCTGGCCGGCGGCGTGGCAGTGATCAACGTAGGCGCCGCGACCGAGACCGAGATGAAGGAGAAGAAGGCCCGGGTCGAGGACGCGCTCCACGCTACGCGCGCCGCGGTCGAAGAGGGCATCGTGCCGGGCGGCGGCGTTGCGCTGCTGCGGGCCCAGGGCAAGCTCGAGAAGTTGACGGGTGCCGACGACGACGAGACCGTCGGCATCGCCATCGTGCGCCGTGCGCTCGAGGAGCCGATGCGGATCATCGCGGGCAACGCGGGCGTCGAAGGCTCGATCGTCGTGGACAAGGTCAGGAACCAAAAGGAAAAGAAGTTCGGCTACAACGCTCAGACCGACACGTACGAGGATCTCGTGGCGGCGGGCGTGATCGACCCCACGAAGGTCACCCGTACCGCGCTGCAGAACGCCGCGTCGGTGGCGGGTCTGCTGCTCACGACCGAGTGCGTGGTGGTCGAAAAGAAGGAAGACGAGCCGGCCGCTCCCCCGATGCCGCCCGGTGGCGGAATGGGCGGGATGTACTAGGAGCCTTCGGGCTAACTTGGCGGAAAGCAAAGCGCCCCGGCTTAGGCCGGGGCGCTTTCGTCATCCCGAGGATCGTCCGGCGCTCTCAGCGCGCCTCGATCACGATCCTGGCGATCGTAGCCGAGTCCGCACCGAGCAGCCCCACCTTGGGCAACCTCCACAGCAGCTCGACCCAGCTCTCGTCCTGCTCGAACGCCCTCCTGAACAGGGGGATGGCTTCATCCACCCGTCCCAGGTCTGCCAGCGTCACCGCCTGCCAATAGACGAGCTCCCCGTTCGTGGCGCCGTCGGGAAGGTACTTCGCCGCCGTGGCATACGAGGCGAGCGCCGAGTCTACGTTGCCAACCGTGAGGTAATTGTCACCATCCGTGGCGGCGCGGTACGCCCTGGCCACCGTCAGGTGGTCGCGCAGCGTCCCGAGAGGGTTCGGGGAGTCCTCGACCCGCAGGTCGAACAGCTTCTCCCACGCCGGCGCCTCCGGGTCCCCACTCACCACGATCAGCGCTGCGGACTGCTGCCCGCGAATGTCGCCGCCGGCCTTCTCGGCCGCCTCCAGCGCCGCCATCATCCGCTCCGCCAGGTCACCCTCCGTAGTCTCGAAGGCCTCGGCCATCGCGGGCCACACGGCATCGCTGCGCATGAGGTTTGCCTGTACCGAATACCAGCGCCCCACGTGGTTTCCGGCGGCCGGGATGTTGCGCGAGCCGGTGTGCGATGCGGCGCGGCCTTGGGCATCGATCATCCCTATCTGGCGCACCTGGCTGTCGGGATCGGCGCGCAGCAAACGGGCCAGCGTCTCGGGTGCCGAGACACCCGTGCGCATGAGCCCGAGCCCCTCCGGCCCGTACGCCGGCCTCACGAACGACTGCGTCGCGACCGCGCCCACGCCCGGCTCGGCCCAGGTGACTATGCTCCCGACGCTGAACCAGTGCGATTGGACGGCGGCGCCGATCTCGCCGGTGACGGAGTCGACGGCAACGATGGAGTAGGTGTGCACCGGCCTGAGCGGGCGATCCTGTTGGGCGCTCGCCGGCCCGGCCAGGACGACTAAGCACATGGGAATGAGCAACCGCATCATCGAGCTCCTGTCTGTGTATCAACTGCAGCGGGCGTCTCTCTGGTGGCGCCCTCCACAATGGAGAGATAGTTTCGACACATGACGCTTCGAACCCTCTCGATCATGGGACTCGGCCTGGCCCTGTGGCCAGCCGGGCTCAACGGGCAGTCCGCGCAGAGCGGGAACCTGCCCGATATAACCGGCACTTGGCAAGTGGAAACACCGGATGGCCCGCAGACCGTCGTTGTGCGCCCCGACTCATCGGCGAGCTTTGGCGAGGAAACTATCCGGTGGCGTGTGGTTCCGGACACCGTTTACCTGGCTTTCGGTGACGAGTGGATCGGATACAACTTCGCTCTGAGGGGACGCACGCTGACCCTCTCGGGCGGAGACCTGGAAGAGCCGTACGACCTCAAGCGAGTCGGCCCACCCACACCATTGCCCGAAGGACTGGAGGTGCCGCCGGCACCACCCACGCTCGCGGGCACCGTCGGGGAGTCGGAGCGCTGATGCGGCGCTAGGCCCCGGCATGAGCGACCCGCCCCAAGGCGCCCAGGGGTCGACTTCAGAGCGCGCGACACTCTCGCGCGAGCTCTCCAATTTCCTCATCGAGTTCTCCATCGCGCTCAACAAGCACGCGATGTATCCGGGTGGGCACCCTTCGCTGCAGCCCGCCGCGGGCAGGGTGCTCAACCGCATCGAGCCGTTGCTGGGAGGCAAGAGCACGCTCTCGATCGGGGTAGCTCGGCAGCAGCTCATCATTGAGGGAGTCGCCACGGACCCCAAGAACCCCGTGCTGAAGGAGCTCGCGTCCCGGCTGCACAGGCATCACTTGGGGGCCGTCTCGTTCCGGCGCGGCCTGGATCGGGATGAGCTACACGAGGTGTTCCAACTGCTGGCGCAGGAAGCCGACCTCACGGGCCAGCCGCTCGGCCTCGGTGCGCCCGAGCAACTCGCGGCGTGGCCCCACGCCCAGCTCTATCCCCTCACCTACGAAAGGCTGGAGTTGATCGCGGAGGACGAACAGGGGGAGGGCAGCGACGAGAAACGCACCCGTGGGGCGCAGCTGTGGGTGGGCCTCGCGCGCGCGGCCATGGCGGAGACCGAGACCGAGACCGATGGCAACGCCGAGGCCGACCCCGCAGTGGTTGCCGATGCCATTCGGGACCACCCGCAGACGGCGGCGTACGATCAGGTGATCGTGGGCTACATGCTGCAGATAGCGGAGGAAGTGCGCGCGGCCGGGGGACAGGAGGCGCTCGAGCTCAAGGAACGCATGTCCAAGCTGGTGGGCAACCTTGATCCGCAAACCCTGGAGCGCCTGCTCGAGATGGGTGGCGACCGGCCGCAGCGCCGCGAGTTCCTGTTGAACGCGGCCCAGGGAATGGCCGCGGACGCCGTGGTCGACCTGGTGCACGCGGCGCACCGGACGGAAGAGCGACAGGAGGTGTCCAGCTCCCTCATGCGCATGCTGCAGAAGCTCGCGCACCACGCCGAGTCGGGCAGCGGACGACGGCAGCGCGACGCCGACAGCTCGCTGCGCGAGCAGGTGACCGAGTTGATCGAAGGTTGGTCCTACAAGGACCCGAATCCGCGGACCTACGGTCAGGCACTGACCGAAATGGCAAGAGCCCGCTCCGTCTACTCCGTCTCACCCGAGCAGCGTTTCGCACCCGAGCCCAAACGCATGGTCCAGATGTCGTTGGAAGCGGGAGCCATGGGCGAGGCGGTGACGCACGCGGCGGATCGGCTCGCGGAGGAGGGCGACCTCAAGTGGCTTCTGACCACGTTGCAGGAGGTTGACTCGTCGAATGTGACCCAGGGTGTCTGGCAGCACGTCGCCACACCCGAGATGGTCGGTGCCGTGGCGCACTCCGAGCCCCTCGACGCCGACGCATTGGATCTCCTGCTCCCCAGGGTCGGCATCGGCGGCGCGGACCCAATGCTGGATTCGCTGGCGGAATCCGATAGCTCCCAGACGCGGCGCTCCCTGCTGGAGCGGATCATCCGCCTGGGCTCCGAGGTGGGCCCACTCGCGCTGGCGCGGCTTGATGACGAGCGTCCCCACGTGCAGCGCAACATGCTGACCATCATCGCCGAGCTGCCCGAGCCGCCGCGGGGGTTCAACGCCACCGGATACGCCAAGCATTCCGATGGCCGCGTTAGGCGGGAGGCCGTCAGGATCATGATGAAGGACCCGACCAGCCGCGAGCGTGCGATCTGTCAGGCCCTGGCGGACACGGAACCGAAAATCGTGCGAGTGGGCATCACGGGAGCGCAGGTGAACTGTCCGGAGACCGCCGTGTCACTCTTGGTCTCGCGGGTCGAGAAGCCCGGCGACGAAGAGTTGAGGCTGCTCGCGATCCGCGCCCTGGGACGCACGCACCATCCCCTGGCCCTGCGTACCTTGCTCGCCATTGCCGCGCCGCGCCGCTTTCTGTTCTGGACCAAGCTCCCGCCCAGAACACCCGAGTACCTGGCCGCCCTTGCTGCATTGCAGGGCCACCCGGACGACCCGCAGGTGCAGCGCGCCCTGGCGGCCGCCGCCAAGTCGCGGGACGTTGAGATCGCAGCGGCCGCCGCAGGCCGGAAAGGAACCTAGTGTCCGAGGCCGCAGCCTTTCTCAACGCGCTGGCCCAGGCCCTCTCGGCTCTGGCGCTCTACCCCACGGGACACGCGTCCCGCGAGCGTGCTATCGACAGCGCATTCCAGCACCTCTTGGACCTGCTGGCGCTCGACCCGAGCCCCGAGTTCTCGTTCCTGGGGGACGAGGTCGTCTACGGCACCAGACCGCTGCGCGAGCTGCGCGACTGGGATTGGGGCAAGAGACTGTCCAACGTCGCGATCCAGCGCCTCCAGTTCGACGAAACGGCGACGCGCTCGCAGCTAGGGGATTTTCTGGACGAGACGATGGCGCGCCTCACCCTCAAGGCGATCGACACCTCGGAAGCGCGGCAGATGCGGCCCAGCGGGATCCGGTTCGGCGTGCTCGGAGTGCGCGGCAGCGAGGAGTTCAAAGCCGAGGAGATCGCGACGGCCGGCATGTCGTACTCGCTGCGCGACGAAGCGGAGACCATTCGGTGGCTTCACCGCGAAGTGACGGACAAGAACGAGCTCCCCCTGGTTGAGGCCGAGACCGTGGTACGCTCGTTGGCTGTAGCGATGCACGGCGACGAGCAGATGCTGATGCCACTGCTCAAGCTGCGGCACTACGATGAGTACACGACGACACACTCCCTGAACGTGTCGGTCCTGACGATGGGGCTCGCCGAGTGGATGGGCTTGGGGGACAAGGACGTGAGGGCGTTCGGGATCGCGGGGCTGCTGCACGATCTCGGCAAGGTGCGCATTCCCTACGAGGTGCTGCACAAGACCGGGACGTTCACCGACGAAGACCGCCGCATCATGGGTCGGCATCCCGCGGAGGGCGCCAACATAATCATCACGTCGGCTACTGACCTGGACCTCGCCGCAGTGGTGGCCTACGAGCACCACATCATGATCAACGGCGGCGGCTACCCCTCCTTCCGCTTCAAACGCAAGACCCATAGAGCCAGCCGCCTCGTGCACGTGTGCGACGTGTACGACGCGCTCAGGTCAGACAGACCGTATAGGGATGCCTGGCCGTCGGCGAAGGTACTGGCCTACATCGAGGAGCGCTCGGGTTACGAGTTCGACGGCGAGGCTGCGCACGCGTTCACGCAGATGATGCGCGAATGGGAGCCGCAGCTGGTGGAGTTGGACGAGGACGATCGACTTCCGCTGATCAGCTGAAGCCGTCGAGCGCAAACTGCTCCGTCGTCAGCTCTATGGGGCCCAGCGCCTCGCTCTGCCGTGCCGCATGCAGTTTCCCCTGGAAACCCCTTCGCACCAACACGGCGCGAACCGCCTTCAACGCGAGATCTTCGCGGTTACACCGGTCGCTGAGATGGGCGAGCACCACGAGGCGCAATCCCGGGTGATACAGCTCCTGCAGCAACTCTGCCGCGTCCCGGTTTGACAGGTGTCCGCCCGGACCGGCGATGCGGTCGCGAACCGAAGCGGGGTAGGGGCCCGTGCGCAGCAGCACGTCATCGTGGTTCGCTTCGAGCACCAGGGCGGCAGCTCCACGCAGCAGGTAACGCACCTGAGCCGTGGGCCGGCCCAGGTCGTAGGCGATGCCCACATGCTGACCGGTCCGCGTCTCGGCCACCGACAGCGCGAGGGGCTCGGCCGCGTCGTGGCTCGTGTGGCAGGCTGTGACGCCCAGCTCCCCGACAGCGGTGGACTCGAGCGGCTTGAGCTCGAGGGTGCCCGCGCCATCGAGCCCGCTGCGCAGCGCGGCGAGCGTCCCCGCCGAGCCATAGATCGGACAGCCCACCTTGTGCGCGAGCCGTGCCGCTCCGCGCGCGTGGTCCCCGTGCTCGTGCGTCAGGAAGATCCCGGAGAGGTCGGCGAGGTCGATGCCGCAAGCCGTCGCACGCCTGGCGAGTGTGCGCGCCCCGAAGCCGGCATCTACCAGGATGGACGTGGTACCGCTGGAAATGGCGACGGCGTTTCCACGGCTGCCAGAGCCGAGGACCGCCACTCTCATCGGTTGGCGTGGTCCCAGATGCGGCCGAGACTGTCGCGCACGGCGTCGGTGAAGGCGACTTGCCTGCGTGGCATTACCCGAGTCGCAACGGAGAGGAAGCCGTCCCGGCTCATGCGTTCCCCACCGGAGCCCCATGCGAACGGCGGCACGTACTTGGGCGGGCGGGACGCCCCGAACACGTTCGCCCCCGCTCCCACCACCGTTCCCGTGTTGAGCTGGGTCCCGATGGCGAACTTGGCATGGTCACCGATCAGCGAGCCGAAGTGCTGCAGCCCAGTCTCGATCCGCTGGTCGGCGACTTCGAGGCGGATGTCGCCGTACGTGTTCTTCAGGTCCGACGTAGTAGTGCCGGCGCCCACGTTGACCCACCGACCCAGCACGGAGTGCCCGACGAACCCGTCGTGCGCCTTGTTGGCGTATCCCAACAGGACGCTGTCGGCGATTTCTCCCCGCACCTTGCAGCGCGGACCGATGCTGCAGCGATGCACGACGCCGCCCAGGATCTCCGTTCCCGGGCCCACGTAGATGGGACCCTCGAGCCGCGTGCCGCTCTTCACGTAGCTGTGTTGCTCCATGATGACCGCACCGCCGCGCACGTCGAATACGACGCCGGGCTCCACCATGGCCCCGAGGATGACGACGTCCGTGGGATCCCCAATGACCATCGAGCCGTCTGCCAGCTGGTCGCCGGGCTCGTGCGTGAAGTCGGCAGCGTCGGCGACGAGCATGTGCTCCAGCGCGGTCACGAGATCGTAGCTTCCGTGGAGCAGGAAGCCGTCGAGCGTCACTTCTTCGCCCTCGTCCTGGCCCGGCTCCCAGGTGCTGCCTTCCGGAACCCACCACCCGACCACATCGCCGTCGTTCACCAGGCGCGCCATGCCCGCCGGCAAGTCGGGCGAAACGCCGGCCGGGGCGAACGCGCCGCGGCCCACGATCGCGGGACCCTCCACGCTCCGCGCGGCCGTCACGGACGGGACACCGTCCTCGGCGAAACCGTGCAGGTGCGACGCGGCGAAGATGGCCTCGGTCTCGCCGTCGGCGATCGCCTCCCAGCGCTCGCGGATCAGCCAGGCGCCCGCACGTAGTTCGCTGATGGGCCGGCAGTCGGCGAACGGGTACCATGCCGCCGACGGCTCCGGATCGAGCAGAAACAACTTGGTCATGAGGGCCGCTCCAGCATGCTTTGCGGCAATGTCTCGAGCAACGCCTTCAGTCCCGCGGCGCGCTCACGGGTGGTGACCAGCGTGACTCCCTTCGCCCGCACGACCACCAGGTCGCGAACGCCGTCCACGACGATCGGGCCGTCGTCCGCCCACAGAATGCAGCCGCCCGCATCGTGCGCGAAGGCCTCGCCCACCGTCACGTTCCCCGCTTCGTCGGCGGCACGCACCCGTGCGAGCGCCGCCCAGGTGCCCACGTCGTCCCACGCGAAAGCGCCGGGTACGACCGCGACGTGTTTGCTGCGCTCGAAGTGCGAGACATCAACGGCGATCGGGGTGACCGCGCCGAAGAAGTCGGGAACGGCCCCACTCGCGAGCGTCGGCAAATGGGGGGCGATCTCGGGCGCGAGCTCTTCGGTCTCGGCAAAGAACCGCACCGCGGTCCAGGCGAACAAACCGCTGTTCCACAGCGCGCCGCCGGCTATCAGCCGCGCGGCCTCTTGTGCATTGGGTTTCTCGATGAAGCGGTGCACTCGGCGGGCGTCGCCGTCCAGTTCGTCGCCGGGCTCGATGTACCCGTAACCAGTCTCGGGTCGGGACGGCACGATGCCGACGGTGACCAAGACGTCGTGTTGCTCGGCCACCTCCAGCGCGCGCTCCGCCGTGCGGCAGAACGCGGCAGAGTCTCCGACGTGCCAGTCCGCGTGGAGCGAAACCAGCGACGCATCCGGATCGCGCTGCTGCGCGACCGAAGTGGCCCAGGTGAGCGCCGGCGCCGTCGAGGCAGCGCGCGGCTCGCCCAGCACGTTCTCCTCCGGGACATTCGGCAGGAGAGCGCGGGTGCGCTCGACCAGCGGTGCTCCGGTGACGATCAGGACTCGCTCGGGAGGGATCAATTCGTTCAGCCGATCCACCGCCTCCACGAGAAGAGGGCGATCACCCGAGAGGGGGAGAAACTGCTTGGGGCTGTCCGGTGTAGAAAGCGGCCAAAACCGCGTCCCGGACCCTCCAGCGAGAACGGTGGCCCAGCGACTCATCGCGGATCCCGGCGTGTGGAGGGCTTACAGAAGGTCGGCGATGGATGCCCGGTGGCGCTTGAGCTCGTACAGCAAGCTCCCGATGTTCGCCCCGGGCTGAATGAACATTGCCAACAACGTCTCCGACGTGAGGTCCGAGACCAGGGCCAGGCCGCGCTCGAACTCGACGACGCCGGTGCCGAACTCGCCCCGCTCGGCCGCCATTCCGAGCCGGTTGCAGGCCGCCACGACTGATGGCACCAGCGCAGCGAGCCCATCAGGGTCGAGCCCGTTGCCGGCGCGAGAGTCGATCGTCAGACCGTCGCGCCCGAGCACGATGATGGCGTCCACGCCTTCACGGCCCGCCAGGGCCTGTACAACGTCGCGAATCGTCGGCATGGGCGGCAAGCTAGGCGCGCACTTCAGTGAAGTCAAGCGAAAATGCGGCTTGACCGGGTGTTGGGCTCTCAGTAGTCTTCGGCGGACTCATATTATGCGTATATCGTTGTCACAGTTTCGGTTGGGCGCCGCCACAGCGGGCGCTCTGTTCGCTGCAGTCGCCTGCGGAGAGGACGTCACCGTCCCTCCGGCGACGATCCCCAACGTGGTCGATACGGTCACCTTGTGGGCGGTCACGGGGACCCCCGTCAGTCAGCCCAGCGCGTTCGACATGGTCGCCAATCGCGTGGCAAATACCACGCTCCAGGAGCCGCTCGACTTCGTGTTCGACATGAGCACGTCCGGCGCCAGCGTCTTCGAGCCCGCGCTCCTGGTCGGCTTGATAAACGAGGCCGGTCTGCTGCCGTCCGAGTTGCCGTTCGATTCCATCATCACCGCACCGGAAGTGGACTACATCTCGGAGGAACCGCTTCCGGTTCAGCTCGGCTCCACGTTCGTTGGGCAATCGCGCCTCAGCAGCACGAATTGCTCGGTGGGCTCGCTGCCGCGCTACGGGAAGTTCCATGTCCTGGAAATAGACACTGACGCGCGCACGGTGACGCTGGAGCTCCTCGTGAACGAGAACTGTGCCTACCGGAGTCTCGAGCCGGGGATCCCAGAGACCTGATCACGTGATCGACGTCCGCCTCATTCGCGAGTCACCCGACGAGGTCCGGCGCGCACTGGCGCGCCGCGGAACGGATCGTACAGCGGAGCTGGCCGGTATTCAGGACCTCGACGAGCAGCGCCGGGCCCTGTTGCAGCGGGTCGAGAAGCTCAAGGCTGAGCGCAACCGGGCATCCGAGGAAGTGGCGCGGCTGAAGCGAGCGAAGGAGGACGCCTCCGACCTGATTGCAGAGCTCAAGACGGTGAGCGACGCAATCAAGGAGCTGGACCAGAAGGTCCGCGCGGTGGACTCGGAGCTGAGAGTACAGCTCCTCCTCCTGCCGAACCTGCCTCTCCCCGAGGTGCCCGACGGCGACGCATCAGCAAACGAGATCGTTAGGTCCTGGGGCGAGAAGCCACAACTCGCCTTCGAGCCCAGGCCACACTGGGAGATCGGCGAGGCGCTCGGGATTCTGGACCTCAAGCGGGGCGCCACAATAGCGGGGAGCGGCTTCCCGCTCTTCGCCGGCAAGGGTGCCAAGCTCGTGCGGGCCCTCATCGATTTCATGATAGACGTGCATACCGAAGAGCACGGCTACACCGAGGTGGCGCCGCCATATCTCGTCACGCGCGACTCGGCAGAGGGCACCGGGCAGATCCCGGACCTCGAAGACAACATGTACGTGACCGAGGACGGGCTGTACCTGATTCCGACAGCAGAGGTCCCGGTGACGAACCTGCACCGGGACGAGGTACTCGCGGCCGATGAGCTACCGCGCGGTTATGTAGCGTACACGCCGTGCTTCCGGCGCGAGGCAGGGTCGCACGGCAAGGACACGCGTGGGCTGATCCGCGTGCACCAGTTCGACAAGGTCGAGCTGGTGCGGTTCTCCACGCCCGAAGGGTCACCCGCCGAGCACGAGAAGCTCACCGGCCACGCCGAGGTCATACTCCAGCGGCTCGGGATTCCGTACCGCGTGGTTCTGCTCGCGACGGGAGACATGGGCTTCACGAGCGCAAAGACGTATGACCTGGAGGTATGGGCAGCGGGAGTGGGGGGATGGCTCGAGGCGTCGAGCTCCTCGACTTTCACAGATTTCCAGGCGCGCCGCTCGAACATGCGGTTCCGCCCGCGGCCCGACTCCAAGCCGGAGTTCGTACACACGCTCAACGCTTCCGGCGTTGCGCTCCCCCGCACGATCATATCCCTGCTCGAGAACAACCAGGAGAAGGACGGCAGCGTGCGGATCCCCGAAGCGCTCGTCCCGTACCTGGGGACGGACCGCCTGACACCACCGTGAACAGGCGCAGGCTCACCGGCTTGCTGAGGCGCGCCGGGCCCGAGATCGTCCTCGCGCTCGTCGTGATCTTTGCCGGTGTGTCCGTGTGGCAGGTGTGGGAGGTGGCAAGCCATCTGCGCGAGCAAGCGCGCAACGTCTCGCACATCTACGCCCGCATCATCCCCGCGATCGCCGACCCCGAGCCCGGTGCGGCCACCGAGACTCTCTTCGCGTTGATCGCGGAGATCCGCGCCAGCGGCATACCGCTCATCGTCACTGACAGCGCGGGCCGAGCCACAGCCGTGGCCAACGTGCCGGTGGCGGATCTGGACGACGAGACGGCCATGCGCGAAGCGATCCGAGAGCTGGATCGCGCCAACGATCCCATCGCGCTGCCGGGGGCAGGCGAACTGCACTTCGGGGGAATCCCGGCCGCCCGCCGCCTCACCCGCCTGACGATAATCCAGTTCGCGCTGCTCGTGGCCGCCGTCGCCATCGGCATATGGGCGTATCGCAGCGCTGTGAACCGCCACCGCGACAGGCTATGGGTGGCGATGGCACGGGAATCCGCGCACCAGCTCGGAACTCCACTCATGAGTGCGGGCGCCTGGGTGGACCGCCTCGAGAACGGATCCTCGTCCGCCAACGAGATCGCAAGCCATTTGCGGGGCGACCTGGAGCGGCTGCACCGCGTCGCGCAGCGCTTCGAGCGCATCGGCCGGCCGGCGCGGCGCGACAAGGTGGCGCTGGGCGCGCTGGCGGAGCGAGTGGCCGCCTATTTCGGACCGCGGCTGCCGCGTCACGCGCACGCGATCACGATCTCCGTCGATGCTCCCCGGGCCGGACCCAACATCGAAGCCGACGCCGTGCTACTCGAGTGGGCAATCGAGTCCCTGGTTCGAAACGCGGTGGACGCGCTCAGCGGGCGTGGTGGCAAGATCGACGTGACGGTCTGGGACGAAGGGGACTGCGCGCGTGTGAAGGTGGCCGATGACGGCCCGGGAATTCCCGCCGACATCAAAGCGACACTTTTCGAGCCGGGCGTCACCACCAAGTCGGGCGGATGGGGCATCGGGCTCGCGCTCGCCCGCCGCATAGTCGAAGACGTCCACGGTGGAAAGCTGGAGATCCTTCCGTCAGCCAAGGGCGCGCTGTTCGGGGCCGAGCTGCCGGTGGCCGCCGTGGACAAGGGTGATGATTGACGTAGCACTCAACGAGCCGCAGCGCAGGAGTGTGGAGTACCGCGAAGGCCCGTTGCTCGTGCTCGCCGGCGCCGGCTCGGGCAAGACGCGCGTGCTCACGGCGCGCATTGCCCACCTCATCAGCACGCACGGCGTTCGGCCCGAGCGCATTCTCGCCACGACGTTCACCAACAAGGCCGCGGGAGAGATGCGGCGCCGGGTCGGAGGCCTGCTCGAACGCGACCCAGCGGGCCTCTGGATCGGGACCTTCCACTCCCTCTGCGCACGGCTGCTGCGTCGCGAGGCGCGACACCTGGGCTTCACGCCGCAGTTCTCCATCTATGACGAGGACGACCGCCAGGCGCTCATCAAGCGGCTCCTGGAGCGCGCCGGCTACACGCAGCGGGCGTTCCCACCGCGACAACTGCAGTCGATCATCTCAGCCGCGAAGAACAGGCTGACGACCCCCGAGGAGTTGGGCGGGGACGCGCAGGATCGGTTGACGCGAGTGGCGGCAGAGATCTACCACGAGATGGACCGGGCGCTGCTCCAGGCCAACGCGATGGACTTCGACGACCTGCTGTTGCACCCGCTGACTCTCTTCAGGGAGCATCCCGACCGGCTGGACTACTACCAGCACCGGTTCGACTCGATCCTCGTAGACGAGTTCCAGGACACGAACCGGGCCCAGTACCTGCTGATCCGGCACCTGGGCCAGAAGCACCGGGACGTGTGCGGCGTGGGTGACGACGACCAGAGCATCTACTCGTGGCGCGGCGCGGACATCCGCAACATGCTCGAGTTCAAGCAGGACTTCCCCGAGACCGAGGTGGTCCTGCTGGAAGAGAACTACCGCTCGACCCAAGTGATACTGGATGCGGCCAACGCGGTCATTGCCGAGAACCAGCTCCGCCTGGGCAAGACCCTCTACACATCCCGAGCCGGCGGCGACCTCGTCGTCACGGTCTCGGCAGCGGACGAACGGGACGAGGCCGAGTGGGCCGCGCGCGAGTTCCGGG
>JBDHIS010000022.1:0-48387 GCA_039587315.1 Gemmatimonadota bacterium
GACGAGCGGCCGGTCGAGAGACCGGCCGCTTTCCGAAGGTGCCGAGAATCCCGTCTCCCTCTGACTCGCCCAGGGAGATGACGTAACGGCCGACCGGGCTAACCAACCCTGTGGCTGGCGGATATGTTGATGCCGGGAGGTCGATGCGTCGCCGGTAGCGCCCCCAGGCAACGCCTCCGGAAACCGGTCGAGTGCCTCTTGCGTTGAGCATGAACCACCACCGCAATCGCAGGCTATCCCGCCAAGGAGGACACCATGGCTGACGAGCCACTGTATGGCTGTTTCGTGTGGTACGACCTGATGACCCCGGACCCCGATGCGGCACAGGCGTTCTACACCAAGCTGATTGGGTGGGGCACCCAGCCCTGGGAGGGGCCCATGCCCTACACGATGTGGACCAACAAGGAGACCCCTCTGGGTGGGGTAATGGACCTACCCGAAGACGCGCGGAAGGCGGGCGCGCCGCCCCACTGGCTCGCCTACATCGCGGTCACCGATGTCGATGCAACGGTGAGTCAGGCCCAGGAGCTGGGCGCCAACGTGCTGGTGCCCGGTACCGAGATCCCGAATGCCGGCAAGTTCGCCGTGCTGCAGGATCCCCAAGGGGCGGTGTTCGCCGTTTACACGGGGACTGAGGCGCCGGCCACCGAGCACTCGCCCAAGCTGGGTGACTTCTCGTGGCATGAACTTGCCACCACCGACTACGAGGGCGCCTACGACTTCTACTCCAAGTTGTTCGGGTGGAAGCAGACCGAGGCGATGGACATGGGCGAGGGCGGTATCTACCAGATGTACGGCAAGTTCGACAAGACTCTCGGCGGCATGTTCAACAAGCCGGCGGAGATGCCGGGACCGCCGTTCTGGCTCTACTACGTCATGGTGCCGGACGTCGAGGCTGCAGCCGAACAGGTGAAGGAGATGGGCGGCCAAGTTCTGAACGGCCCCATGGAGGTTCCGGGCGGAGACAAGGTTGCGCAGTGCCTGGACCCGCAGGGCGCCGCGTTCGCGCTGCACTCAACGGCGCCGCAGGGGAACTGAAGGGTGGCCGGCTAGCCAACTCTCAGGAACGCGCGTGGAGTTCACCCATCTGGTACACGCCGGCTTCGGCCAATTGATGCGACCGCGGAACTGGAGGCATTCAGTGAGATTCCATACAACTAACCGCGTCCTTCTCGTAGTTGCGGCGACGACCCTCATCGGGGCCAGTCCGTTGCTCGGGCAGGATCCCGACCGCGCCGCGCAGTCCGACGAGGCCGCGGCTCTGGCGAAGCAGGTCCAGAACCCGCTCGCGAATCTGGTCACCCTACCGGTGCAAATGAACCACAACAACAATGTTGGGGAGTTCGAACGCAGGGTGACCAACTGGAACGTCCAGCCGGTCATACCCTTCCCGGCTGGAGAGTACAACATCATCGCTCGTACCATCATACCGTTCGTCAGCCTCCCCGTGGATTCGTTGGGTTCGATCGCCGGCGTCGGTGACTGGGCGCTCAGCCTCTTCGTATCGCCGGCCCAACCCGGCGCTGTGATCTGGGGGGTTGGACCTGCCTTTATACTGCCGACCGCCTCGAATCCTGACGTGCTCGGCACCGGAAAGCTCTCCATCGGCCCAACGGGAGTCCTCTTCTGGGGACCCGGAAAATGGACGCTGGGTGCAGTCGCCAATAACGTTTGGTCCGTCGGTGGGCAAAGCAATCGGGAGTCCGTCAATCAGTTCTTCGCCCAGTGGTTCGTGAACTACAATTTCGGTGGTGGCTGGGCACTGGGAACGGCCCCGATCATCACGTGTGATTGGAACGCGCCCTCCGGCGAGCAGTGCACGATCCCGTTGGGCCTGCAGGGCTCCAAGGTCTTGAGGTTCGGAAGCATGCCGGTGAACCTCTTGATTGGGTATTACAAGAACGTAGAGCACCCCACAGGAGGCGCCGACGAGCAGATCAGGCTCCAGATCAACATGATGTTTCCTCAGAAGCAGCAATAAGTGCTCCCGTACGATGAGTGACTCTCTGCGCGCCGAGATCACGGCCAAAGCCAAGGCCGCTTGGCAGTGGACAAGGAAACGGAGACGGAAGATGATCGCTGTGGCGATGGTCGTGTTCCACGTGCTCGGATTCATATCATCCATCCATGCCGTCATGGGCACGCGGACGTCCCAGGGCGCGATCGCGTGGGTCATATCGCTGAACACGTTCCCCTATGTAGCGGTACCCGCGTACTGGATTCTGGGGCGTAGCCGCTTCAAGGGATACGTCACCGCTCGCCAGGAGGGCGACCACGAGATTCGGGGCACCGCGCGTGATGCGGCCGACCTGATAGAATCCTTTCGGGTGTCCCCCTCGGAGATGCTCTACCCTGCGGCCGGCCGGGCCGCGGAGCGCCTGACGGGGATACCGTATCTCAAGGGTAACTCCGTTCACCTCCTCATCGACGGCGATGCCACGTTTGCCGACATTCTCGCCGGAATCGACGCGGCCCAGGAGTACATCCTGTTCCAGTTCTACATCGTGCATGACGACGAGTTGGGCCGCGAGGTCAAGTCGCGCCTTATCGCGAAGGCGAAGGAGGGTGTGCGGGTCTACTTCCTGTACGACGAGGTCGGCAGTCACGATCTGCCGAAGCGCTACAAGAACGAGCTGCGCGATGCGGGTGTGCAGGTGTACGACTTCCACACCCGGAAGGGCCCTGGGAACCGTTTCCAGATCAACTTCCGCAATCACAGGAAGATCGTGGTGGTGGACGGCCGGCTCGCCTGGGTCGGCGGCCACAACGTGGGTGACGAGTACCTGGGGAAGGACCCCAAGTTCGGACACTGGCGCGACACGCACATGAGAATCGAGGGGCCGGCGGTACTGGCCGCCCAACTCTCTTTCGTGGAGGACTGGCACTGGGCCGCAGGCGAGGTGCCGGATGTGGATTGGGCACCCAAACCGTCGGCGGACGGGAACGTGCCTGTTCTCGTACTGCCCACCGGTCCGGCCGACGAGCTGGAGAGCGCCGCCTTGATGTTCACCCAGGCCATCAACACCGCGGAGAAACGGATCTGGATCGCCAGTCCCTACTTCGTACCCGACGAGGCCGTTATCGCGGCGCTGCAGCTCGCCGGTCTGAAGGGCGTGGATGTCCGAATCCTGATTCCTGACAAGCCGGATCACTACCTCGTATACCTCGCTGCTTACTCGTACTTCGACGAAGCTGGCGCCACCGGAGTGCAGTTCTATCGCTACCTCGACGGGTTCCTGCACGAGAAGGTGATGTTGATCGACGACGACATCGCCACCGTAGGCACGGCCAATTTCGACAACCGGTCTTTCCGGCTCAACTTCGAGATCACGGCGGTGGTGGTCGACAGCGCCTTCGCCGCTGACGTGGAACAGATGTTCGAGGAGGACTTCTCCAACTCGCGCAAGATGGAGCCCGGCGAGTACGACCAGAAGTCATTCCTATTCCGGCTCGGAGTGAAGCTGGCGCGGCTCACGGCGCCCGTGCAGTAGGATTCCAGGGGGGCTTGAGGCGAGACCAGAGGTGCGAGGGGCGCCCCAATCGGGCGCCCTTCTGCGTTTCGTGACGCCGTGGTAGAATCCGAGTGTCGTGACCGGAGGGACGGGCCCACCGGTCGGTAGAGGGCGCAAGGCAACTACAGCAGGGTACACCTATGACAACGGCAGTCGCATACGACTTTCTGAAGAAGCTGGGGATCGAGGACACGAACCCCGGCGGCTTCTGTGGTGAGTGGCTGGGCTCGGGTCCCGATCTCGAGGTGATCACCCCGATAGACGGCTCCCGCATCGGCACCGTCAAACAGGTCACCGAAGACGAGTACGACCAAATCGTAGCTCGGGCGCACGCGGCGTTCCTGGAGTGGCGCAAGGTTCCCGCTCCCCGGCGCGGTGAGATCGTGCGGCTGCTCGGCCTCAAGCTGCGCGAGTACAAGAGCGAGCTGGGTCAGCTCGTTGCGCTCGAGATGGCCAAGATCCGGGCGGAGGGCGAAGGCGAAGTGCAGGAGATGATAGACATCTGCGACTTCTCCGTCGGCCTCTCGCGTCAGCTCTACGGACTCACGACGCAGTCCGAGCGCCCCGACCACCGCATGTTCGAGCAGTGGCACCCCCTTGGTGTGGTGGGTGTGATCAGCGCGTTCAACTTCCCCGTGGCGGTGTGGAGCTGGAACACCGCGATAGCTTCCGTCTGCGGCGACAGCGTGGTGTGGAAGCCGTCCAGCCAGACGCCGCTTACGGCCATCGCCTGCACCAAGATCGCCGCAGAGGTGTGCCGCGAGAACGACGTGGACCCGGCGATCTTCTCGCTCACGATTGGCAAGGGCTCTACGGTGGGCGACCGGCTGCTCCACGACACGAGGATCCCGCTCGTCTCGGCGACCGGGAGTTGCACGATGGGCTACCGCGTGGCGCAGGTGGTGGGCAAGCGGCTGGGTCGAACCATCCTGGAGCTGGGCGGCAACAACGCCATCATCGTCACGCCGAGCGCCAATCTGGACATGGCCCTCAGGGCCACCCTGTTCGGCGCCGTCGGAACTGCGGGACAGCGCTGCACCTCGACGCGCCGGATCATCGTGCACGAGTCGGTCAGGGAGGAGTTCGTGAGCCGTCTGGTGAAGGCGTACGAGGGCATCCAGATCGGCAACCCGCTCGAGGATGGCACGCTGATGGGCCCGCTGGTCACCAGGGACGCGGTGCAGGACCTGCAGAACGCCGTCGAGCGTGTGAAGAAAGAGGGCGGGGAAATCCTGTACGGCGGCGAGCCGCTGGACGGGCCCGACTACCCCGGCGGGCATTACGTGAAGCCGTGCATCGCGGCCGCCAAGAACGAGTACGAAATCGTGCAGGAGGAGACGTTCGCGCCGATCCTGTACATAATCGGGTACGGCAACAAGAAGTCGTCGCCGCAGCAGGCGATCGAGGAGATCGAGGAGGCCATCGCGCTGCACAACGGCGTGCCGCAGGGTCTCTCATCGGCGGTCTTCACCGACAGCGTGCGCGAGGCCGAGTTGTTCCTGTCGCCGCGCGGCTCGGACTGCGGCATCGCCAACGTGAACATCGGCACCAGCGGCGCCGAGATCGGCGGCGCGTTCGGCGGCGAGAAGGAGACCGGCGGCGGGCGCGAGTCCGGCTCCGACGCGTGGAAGGCCTACATGCGGCGCCAGACCAACACCGTGAACTGGAGCACCGAGCTGCCCCTGGCGCAGGGGATCACGTTCGGCGACTGAAGTTGTAACACCGAGGTGACGAGGCCCGGTTCGGCTCCCGCCGAGCCGGGCCTCGTGCATTCGGGCGGTGCCTGGCGCCCGGGCCGCTCGCGACGAGGCCCCCCGACCCGGCGGTAAAGCCGAGCCGGAGAGCCGGGATATTCAGTCTGAAACGCTCAGCGCTGGGCCGTCGCGCCGCCGATTACCGCCCCGAACAGGAGCGGGATCACGTTCATGAACGATATGGCCCACACACCGAGACCGGCCACCATCGCCCAGAGCTGCCCGATTAACGGAATCCATCCGAGAAGCGCCCCCAACAGGGTGGAGACGAGGAGAAGGACGATCCCCGGCAGGAAGACGGCCATCACGGCCGGGCCGATGCCGCCGGCCTTGCGGCCGCCCACGTAGCCCGCAATGAGGCCCCCGAAGAAGGGTAGCCAGAAGAGCGCTGCGGACAGGCCGATCATCCAGCCCATGGCGCTCGGGATGCTGCCGCGTCGTGTCGTCAATTGAAACACTCGGTCCTCTGAGGGGTTCGGGTCCTAAATCACTACGGGGTGTGGGTTGGGTGAGTTTCGTGGGGGGATGGCGGGGTTGTCAGGCCGAACTCGGCTTCCCCGGGGCGCTCTTACGGTCCCCAATTTCGGGCGGTATTCTGTGAAGAAGCCCTGCGTGATGGCCCGATTCACGGGATTGGGAGGATCATGGCGCATCTGAACACGATTGGACACCTGGCTTGTGGTGCTGCACTACTGGTCCTAGCGGCGGGACCCCTGGCTGCCCAGGAGGAGGAGGAGGTGCTCAGGCGCCACCGGCTCGGCCTCTACTCCGGCGCCACATTCGTGCCCGAGGGCGAGGAAGGCGGGGAGACGAAGCTGATAGTCGTGCCCACAGTGGGTCTCGACTACGACTACAAGGTCAGCGAGCGGTTCGGCGTCGGGCTGTACAACGACCTTCAGCTGTCGTCCTACCTTGTGCAGACCTTCGACGAAGGCGCGGTCGAGCGTAGCTTCGCGTTCGCCACGGTGCTGGTCGGCGTTCTCGAGGCCACGCCCTGGCTCGAATTCTACGCCGGCCCGGGAATGGAGTGGGAGACGAACGAGAACTTCTGGGTGCTCAAGCTCGGTGGCTCGGTGGCGCCGACATTCGGCGGAATCGGCGGCGCCTCGCTCGAGGCGTATGTCGATTACAAGGAGGAGTACATATCCATCGGACTGGGATTGAAGGTGGCGGCGCGGCTGTAGCCAAGCCCCGTTATACGGAAGCAAGTCATGGGAGAGGATGGTTGATATGCCGACACGCGTTGTGAAGATCCTGGCCGTAATGGTAGTGGTCGCGGTGGTGGCCGCCTTCGGCTACCTGCAGGGGTATGCCGACCATGCCAACGGGAAGGAGATACGGCTGGCGTCGGCAGCGCTGGCTCAGGGAAGCCAGGGCCCGACGAAGGCCTTACCGGACCGTGACGTCTACTACCCGGGATCCGAGGACCTGGCTCCCGACGAGATGCGGGTGATCGCGTGCGGCACGGGAATGCCCACGCACGCCCCAAGCAGGCGGCTGCATGCTGGATAGTCGAGCTGGGGAACGGAGACAAATTCCTGTTCGACATCGGGCTGGGCTCAGCCGAGCGGATCGCCGCCATGAAGATCCCCTATGACTACCTCGACAAGCTGTTTGTGGGGCACCTGCACGCCGACCACATAGGTGACCTGGACGCCCTCTGGATCGGCGGTGTGATCTCCAACCGCCAGCGCAAGTTGCGGATCTGGGGCCCGAGCAGCACGGAGGACCGGCTCGGCACGCAGTACATGGTAGACCGCATGAAGGACATGTATGCGTGGGATATGGCGTCGCGGCAGGGCAACGTGAACACGCTCGGTCTCGAGATCGAGGTGACCGAGTTCGACTACACTCTGGTCAACGAGGTCATCTACCAGGAGAACGGCGTCACCATCAGGACCATTCCGGCGATCCACGCCCTGGACGGCTCGGTGAGCTTCATCCTGGAGTGGAATGAACTCAAGTTCTCCTTCTCCAGCGACACCTACCCCAACAAGTGGTGGATGGAGCACACGTTGGACAGCGACCTGGCCATCCATGAGTGCTTCGCACCGCCGTCCATCATGGTCAACAAGCAGCGCTTCGCGGTGGGCGACGCGCTCAACGTCGCCACCCAGGTCCACACCTCGCCTGCGATGTTCGGCAAGGTGATGAGCACGATCAAACCGCGGATGGCGGTGGGCTACCACGTCTTCAACGACTTCGACACCCAGCCCCAGATCGTCGAGGAGGTGCGCTCGACCTACGACGGGCCGTTCGAGTTGGCGGTGGACTACATGGTCTTCAACGTGACCAAGGACGACATCAGGGTCCGCATGGCGGTGGTGGACGAAGACATCTGGCCGCAGCCGTCGGTCACGGAGAAGGTCGCTGCGGACCCGAGGGACCGGGTCGGGTTCACGGACTTCCTGCTGGGTGGCCGGGTAGTGTTCGAGGACGTGATCAAGTTCTACTACGACCAGACCAACGAGATGTTCGGGACGGACTTCGATCCTCCGAATTGACGGTTTGGTCGCTGCGAAACCGCGCGAAGGGCCCGGGTGCCGGAAGGCGCCCGGGCCTCCTCGTATCCGGTGGCTCGAGGTCTTGCGTGATCCCGCATGCGGAGCGAAATCACTGTGTGCGGGGGAGGGAGGCGGGAGGCCTCACATTGAGCAGGAGGATGCGATGAAGCGCGTGTTCAAGGTGTACGCCGTTCTGGGTGTCATGGCGGCGGTTGCCACGGTCGGCTACCAGGTCGGCCGGTCCGACGAGACCGCTGGCGTCCAGCGGACCCTGGTCCCGGCGCTGTACGCCGCCGACGCCAACACGATAGTAGGTGTCGAGGCCGGCACGGTCCTGCCCCAGGACCGGCAGAAGATGTCTCCCACGGGTACCGTCGAGGATCGGGACGTCTACTATCCCGGCACCGAGGCACTGGACCCCGACGAGATGCGCATCACCGCCTGCGGCACGGGGATGCCCAACGCGCGTCCCAAGCAGGCCGCGGCATGCTGGCTGGTGGAGCTGGGCAATGGAGACAAGTTCCTGTTCGACATAGGGACCGGCTCGGCCGAACGGATCTCGGCGCTGAAGATACCCTACGACTTCCTGGACAAGGTATTCGTGGGCCACCTGCACTCGGACCACTTCGGGGATCTCGACGCGCTTTGGGTGGGCGGAGTCGTCGGCAACCGGGTCACTCCGCTTAAGGTGTGGGGGCCGAGCAGCGAAACGCACGAGTACGGGACTGCCTACGCGCTGGAGCACATGGAGGAGATGCTCAAGTGGGACGTTGACACGCGCTTCGGCAACACGGACACGAGGGGCCTGTTCCTGGAAGTGAACGAATTCGACTACCGGGGCATTAACGAGGTCATCTATCAGGAGAACGGGGTCACGATCCGCACGATACCCGCAATCCACATCTACGACGGGCCGGTGAGCTTCATCCTGGAGTGGAACGGCCTCAAGTTCGCATACTCTAGCGACACCTACCCCAACAAGTGGTGGATGGAGTACACCAAGGGTGTGGACCTGGCGGTCCACGAGTGCTTCGTCACACCCGAGGCGCTGGTAGCGAAGCAGAACTTCACGCCGGCGGCAGCGCTGAATGTGGGAACGCAGATCCACACGTCCCCCGCCCAGTTCGGCAAGGTCATGGCCGAGGTGAACCCGCGGATGGCGGTGGGCTATCACTTCTTCAACGACTTCGATACCCAGCCCGACGTGTTGAGGGATGTCCGCCGCTCGTACGACGGCCCCTTGGCCCTCGCCGTGGACTACATGGTGTTCAATGTGAGCAAGGACGACATCAAGGTCCGGATGGCGGTGGTGGACGAGGACATCTGGCCCATGCCGTCGGCCCTCGGCAACGTGCCGCCCGACCCGTCGCTGCAGCGCACGCAGTTCTCGGAGATGATGCTCGGCGGCCGAGTCGTGCACACGGACGTCCTCGAGGAGATTTACGCGGAGATCAACGAGATGTACGGGACGAACATCCCGGTGCCGCAGTGATGCGACTGCAAACGGGGAGGAATACGATGCGTACGCTGTTGGTGACGCTTTTCCTGGGCCTCGCCAGTGTCAACGTGGCCCAGGGACAGGCGCTGCTCATCATACTGTTCGGCGACAAGCTCTCCACCGAGAAGTTCCAGCTCGGCATCAACGCCGACCTGGTGTGGTCGAGCCTCACGGGCACCGGGGAAGCCAGCACACGCTTCAGTTGGGCTTTCGGTGCATACGGCGAGGTCAGGCTGAGCAACCGCTGGCGCCTGCAGCCGGAGCTGACCATCAAGACGCCGGCCGGCGCCACCAACCTGCCCATTACGACGCCGGGGAGTCCGTTCTCGTCGCCCTCGGGCGATCCGACACTCGACTCGATAGCTGCGGCCGGCACGGTGACGCGCTCTGCCAACTACATCACGCTGCCGCTGATGGTCAAATACGTCGCGGGGCGTTTCACCCTCGGCGCTGGTGGGTCGGTCGGCATCCTGACCGGAGCCAGCGACGAGCTCGTCAGTGACGTGGAGCGGGGTGGTCTCAACCTCAAAGCCAGCAACACCGACTCGCTCAACACGTTCGACGCCGGGCTGATCGGCAGCCTCAGCTTCATGCTGAAGCCCAAGCTGCAGATGCGGAGTCTGCGGGTCGAGGCCAAGTTCTACTACGGTCTCACCAACACGGTAAAGGACAACACCGGCGACGCAGTCCGCAATTGGCAGCTGTTTGTGGGGCTCGACATACCAGTGGGCGGGTCGAAGTCAGCCGAGGGCGTAGATGAGTCGGGAAGCTGAGCCGGTGGAGGGAAGGGGAGAGCGATGAGACGCTTTGGTGCGGTCGGGCTGGCACTGCTAATTGCGGCAGGCCCGTTATCAGCTCAGGATGAAGCCGCTGAGGGGGAGGTCTTCAAGCGGCACAGGCTAGGCGTGCTGGGCGGCGTCACCTGGGTGCCCGAGGGGACCCAGACCGAGACGTCGGTGATCTTCGCGCCCACCATCGGGCTGGATTACGACTACAAGTTCAGCGAGATGTTTGGTGCCGGCGTGTACACCGACTTCCAGCTCGGATCATACCTGGTGGAGACCTACGAGGGCGACCTGGTCGAGCGTGATTTCGTCTTCGTCGCCGTGGGAGTGGGAATTTTGGAAGCAACCCGCTGGCTGGAGTTCTTTGCCGGACCGGGGGTCGAGCTGGATGAGAATGCCAATTACTGGGTGATCAGGGTGGGCACGTCCCTGTCGCCGCAGTTCGGAGGAATCCGGGGAGGGTCGTTCGAGGCCTACTTCGATATCAAGCAAGAGTACGTGTCGCTGGGACTCGCGTTCAAGATAGCCGCGCGGTTCTGAGAGTCGCCTGGCGTCAACCTGGCTTGTCGAGGCGCTCGCGTGATGTGAGTGGGCCCGGGTGCCGGAAGGCGCCCGGGCCTCCTATCTTACCCGTCACCCCATGAGAACACTGCGCCGCTCCGTGCTGCTGGGCTTCGCCGGCCTTCTGGCAGCCACCGCCGTCCTATCCGACGCCCTGGTGATCACCCGGGCCATGTTGGCGTCCACCATAGCCGAGATCTTCGTCGAGGAGGACTCGGTGGTGGTGGAGCTGGAGATCGGCGCCCAGGACCTGCAGGCGTTCCGCAACCTGCTGCCCGACCAGCTCTATGAGCGCATGGGCTACGAGCCGGAGCCGTGGATCGACCGCCTGCAGCGCTTCGTGGCCGAGGATTTCCTGGTAGCAGACGAGCGCGGGCGGCCGCTGTTCGGCTACCTGCGGGAGATCGAGCCGCGCACGCGGATCAAACGCGACGAAGTGACGGGGGAGCCGCTCCCGCTGGAGCCCGGTGAAGGTGAGCCCGTGGTGTTCGCCCGCGTCGTGTACCCGACCGGGGGGCGGCCGGCAAAGCTGTCGTTCTCCCCGCCGGGCAGCAGCCGGGGCGCCACGACTGCCAACGTCGGCTTCGTTACTTACCACCACACGCTTCCGATCAACGATTTCCGCTACCTCGGGGTCGAGGAGACACTCGAGCTCGACTGGGAGGACCCGTGGTTCTCCGAGTTCGAGAACCGCAACCTCAGGCGCCAGTTCTTTGCGCCGATCTCGGCGTTCCTCTACGTCGAGCCCTACGAGGTGCGCAAGGAGATCGTGCTCCGGCCCAAGGACCTTCAGCAGTGGGTGGACCTGGGGCTCACAGGCAGAGACACGATCCGAGTGGAGGAGCAGGAGGAACTCAAACGGCAGATCGTGGAGTTCCTGCGTGATCGTAACCCCCTGACCATTGACGGCGTCCCGGTCGAGGGCTACGTGGACCGGGTGCATTTCATCTACCGGAACATCCGGACCAGCGGTGTGATCGACCCGCCTGAGGACCTGGACATCATCAGTGCGACGCTCGGCGTCATCTTCACATACCCGGTGGACGGGCTGCCGGATTCCGTGGCGATGACGTGGGAGTTGTTCAACGAGCGCATCCCAATGGTGCCCTCGTCGGCAACCGACGAGGCCGGGTCGCTGCCGTACATCCTGAGCCCCGGTGACGACGTGCTGCAGTGGCACAACTTCCTGACCAACCCGACGCTCCCGACGCTCGTGGAGGTCGCGGCGCCGCCGCGGTTCCGGCTCCTGTACGCCGCGGGTGCGCTGATGGGACTGATCGGGCTCGTGGTACTCGTGATGCGGCACGGTAAGGACGTCCTGCGGAGGCAGTGGCCGCCGCGCCGTACGTGGGCGGCTTTCGCCGCCTCGATCGTGCTCGTAGCGCTGGCGCTTCCGCGAGCCCTGGGTCTGGGCGTTGCCTCCGGGCAGGCGGAGAACGTGATGGACGGGCTGCTGCGCAACGTGTACCTGGCGTTCGACTACCGTGACGAGGGCCAGATCTACGACATGCTGGAGCGCAGCGTCACCGGCGATCTGTTGACCGACATCTACCTCGAGACTCGGCGCAGCCTGGAATTAGCGAACCAGGGTGGGGCACGAGCCAAGGTGAAGGAGGTCGAGATCCTGGACAGCGAATTCCGTTCTGTGGACGGCGGCGCCGGCTTTGAGACGCGCCTGGTGTGGAACGTTATGGGATCGGTGGGGCACTGGGGCCACATTCACCGCCGCACCAACCAGTACGAGGCCCGCTTCGTCGTTCGGGCCGCCGACGGTGTATGGAAGATCACGGACATGGAGTTGCTACAGGAGCAGCGTCTGTGATCAAGGTTTCCGACCTGCAGTTCCGCTATGCGGAGGGGGACTTCTTCCTTCGCGTTCCCGAACTGCAGATCGAGCGCGGCTCAACCGTGGCGTTCATCGGTCCCAGCGGTTCGGGCAAGACCACGTTGCTCAACCTCATTGCCGGCATTGCTCTTCCAAAGACTGGGAGCATCGTCACGGGTGAGACCGAGGTCACGGGGATGGACGACGCTGAGCGCCGTTCATTCCGCATCCGCAACATTGGGCTCGTGTTCCAGGAGTTCGAGTTGCTCGAGTACCTGACTGTGCTCGACAACATCCTGCTGCCGTATCGCATCAACCCGGCGATGACGCTGGACGGGGCGGTACGGGCACGTGCAAGCGATCTCGCGCGCGAGGTGGACATCGCCGACAAGCTGGACCGTTACGCGACCAAGCTCTCCCAGGGAGAGAAGCAGCGCGTGGCGGTGTGTCGTGCCCTTCTGCCGCAGCCGACGCTGCTGCTGGCCGACGAGCCGACCGGTAATCTGGATCCAAACAACAAGGGCCGCGTGCTGGACATTCTGTTCGAGTACACGGAGCGGACCGGTGCCACTCTGGTGACGGTCACTCATGACCATGACCTGATCGGCCGGTTCGGGAGGGTGATCGACTTCCGGGACTTCCACGCGGGCGGCGCGGCGTGAAGGACAGCCTCTACCTCGCCTGGCGCTACCTCGCCTACCACCGTATCAAGACGGCGATTCTCGTCACGTCCATCACGCTGATCATCTTCCTGCCTGTTGGCCTCAGGGTACTCGTCAACCAGAGTGCCGACCAGCTCACCGCCCGGGCAGAGGCCACGCCGCTCATCGTGGGCGCCCGCGGCAGCCCGCTCGAGCTTGCGCTCAACAGCTTGTACTTCGAATCGGACGTACCGGAGCTGATGCGCCATGCGCAGGTGACGCGCATAGACACCACCGGCTTGGCGCTTCCGATACCTCTCTACGTGCGCTTCACAGCCCGCGGATTTCCCATAGTCGGCACGACGCTGGAGTACTTCGAGTTCCGCGATATAGGGATTGCCCAGGGCACGAACCTCACGACACTGGGAGACTGCGTCATTGGCTCGCGGGTTGCGGAGGCCCTCGGCGTAGGACCCGGCGAGAGCATCGTTTCTTCGCCCGAGAGCGTGTTCGATATCGCGGGAATCTACCCGCTGAAGATGAGGGTGGCCGGGGTGCTGGAGTTCTCTGACAGCCCGGACGACCGCGCGATCTTCGTGGACGTGAAGACCGCGTGGGTGATCCAGGGTCTGGTGCACGGACACGTTGACCTGTCCCAGCCTGAGGCGGTGGCGGGTGTGCTCCGCCGCGACAGCTCGGTAATTACTGCCAACGCATCGGTGGTGCAGTATCAGGAGATCACGCGCGACAACATCGAGTCCTTCCACTTCCACGGCGACCTGAGCGAGTACCCGATCACGGCCGTCATCGCGGTGCCTCGGGACCAACGCTCCGAGACGATCCTGCGGGGGCGCTACGAGTCGCCCGACGATCGGGCACAGATAGTGCAGCCCGTCACCGTGATGGACGAGCTGCTCGACACGATCCTGACGGTGCAGACGTTCGTGATTGCGGCCGTGGTGGTAGTGGGGCTCTCCACGCTGGCCACAGCCGTTCTCGTGTTCATGCTCTCACTCAGGCTGCGGCGCCGTGAGATCGAGACGATGCGCAAGATTGGCGGCTCGCGCGGGAGCATTGCATGGGTGATGACTTCCGAGGTCGCCGTCGTGCTGGTGACGGGCGTAGTGCTGGCGACGGGGCTCACACTCGCCACGAGCCGGTTCGGCTCCTCGGCGATTCGGACTCTGATATTCTGATTTGCATTGAGTAGTGATGTGAGGAGGATGGGACGATGTTGAAACGTGCGTCTGGACGATGGGGACGGTGGGGTGCGATCGTGCTCGCCGGGATGCTCGCCGCGTGTGGCGGTGGGGAGCGGGAAGCGGATACGCCGGCCGCAACTGTAGACGGCACCCCGGTCGTGTACACGGTGAACTACCCGCTGCAGTACTTCGCTCAGCGGATCGGTGGGGACCTGGTGCGAGTGGAGTTCCCAGCACCGACTGACGAGGATCCGGCGTTCTGGACGCCAGACGCGGAGATCGTGGCGGAGTACCAGGCGGCGGATTTGGTCTTGCTGAACGGAGCCGGCTACGCCAAGTGGACGACGCTGGTTACCCTCCCGAGCTCGAGGCTGATCAACACGTCGAGCGGGTTCGAGGAGCAGTTGGTGCAGGTGGCAGGCGCCGTCACCCATGCGCACGGCCCAGGGGGTGAGCACGCGCACGAGGGCACCGCGTTCACGACCTGGCTGGATCCCACGCAGGCGATCGAGCAGGCCGCGGCCATCCAGCGCGCCTTCGCGGCGGCGTGGCCGGAGCACGAGTCGAGCTTTCGAGCGGGGCTCGACAGCCTGACGGCCGAATTGCTCGCGCTGGATGAGACGCTCAGCGCAGCCTTCGAGCCGCTGCGGGGCCGGCCCCTCGTAGCTTCTCATCCTGTGTACCAGTACCTGGCCCGCCGCTACGACTTGGATCTGGAGAGCGTGATGTGGGAGCCGGGTGAGATGCCCACGAGCGTCATGTGGCGCGGGTTCCGGGAGCTGGTGCAGGACCATCCTGCGAAGGTGATGCTGTGGGAGGGCGAGCCGGGTGCCGAGATTGCATCAGAGCTCGCATCGTTCGGCGTCCGTCCAGTGGTGTTCGACCAGTGCGGTAGCGCACCTGAGAAGGGGGACTACCTGAGCGTCATGTGGCGAAACGTGGAGAAAGTGGAAAGCGTGCGGCCGTAATAGGTGACGACCGTGCGACGGGCCGTTCGGATCGCGATCGCCATCGCAATAGCGACGCCTGCGGGCAACGTATGTGTGGCCCAGGACGACGGGGCCAACTTCCAGACCTGGGTCGACTTCACGTCGCTATACTGGATCAACAACAACATCCGCTACGATGGGGATTACGGCATCCGCGGCCTCGTATCGGAGAGGCAGTGGACCAAGTTTTACGGCCGGCCCAGTGTCGGCCTGTACAAGCTCGACTGGCTCACTTTGAAGGGTGGACTCGGGGTCTTCTACACGGCCGAGGACACGAGCCAGTTCGAGATTCGTCCGTATATCGGTGCGGATGTCATCTGGCCCAATCTGAACGGGTGGCGCTTCGACTACTACCTCCGTATCGAATGGCGCAATGTCTGGACCGCCGATGACGAGGACTTCCAGAGTGACTTCCGCGGCCGCTTCCGTGTCCAGCTACA
Source organism: Gemmatimonadota bacterium (assembly GCA_039587315.1). Lineage (GTDB taxonomy): Bacteria > Gemmatimonadota > Gemmatimonadetes > Gemmatimonadales > GWC2-71-9 > WVYX01. The sequence goes on from JBDHIS010000022.1 coordinate 15,712, forward strand.
CACGCCGAGCTTTGGGCACGGATTCAATGGGCTTCCGTTCTACGGATTGACGTCGTTCGAGGTCTTCAGCGACCTCGGCGCGGTAACAGAGAACTTCTCCGCTCGTACGCGCACGACTCTTGGGCTGGGGCATCTGATAACCCTGCGCTGGCGTGCGGAACTGTGGACGACGCTGCAGAGCTCTCGTGACAACCCCCAACAGAGTTTCGAGTTGAGCGACATCATACTGCGCCTCAGGGTCAAGTACCACATCAACTGAGGCTGGCTCCGGTCGCGGCCGGTCTTCAGGTCACCCCGCGGGGCCGCTGGTCTCGAGCCAGTCTATTTCCCAGCGCACGCCCTGGAGTTTGCCGTCGAAGCTCTCGGGCTCCTGGGTCTCCGCACCCCCGGCCCAGGATTGGATGTCCTGCTGACTCGTCACGATGTCGGTAGTGACGCTCACCCGGCTCTGTGTTCCCGGTGGCTGGAGGGCATCCCAGAGGCGCTGCGCATCCTCCTTGGTCGCGACCACCAGTCGAACCTGGGACAGCCGCACGCCCGCGGTGTCGCTCAAGTTGTGCAGCGTTGCGAGGGCCTGTGCGAGGAGGGCTTCGCTCATGCTTCACCTCTGGGGGCGGTTGGATGTATCTGTCGTCCGACAAACTAGCAGTTTCGGTCCGGCGCGCCATATGGACCATTACGTCATGAGCCGTCGGGCGCTAGCTTCCGGTAGGGAAGGTGATTCTGGTTAGCAAGCCGGAGCCGTATCATGACTGGCCTCTTCTCGCCGTCCATCCACTCATCCCGTCCTCTTGTTCTGAACGTCGTGACGTCGGGGGCGTGCCTCGTGTTCCTGTGCCTTTGCTCCACAGTGTTATCGGCGCAGGATCGCCCTGCTGAGGTTACCGACTCACTCGTCGCGCGTGGTGAGCGCGTCTTCCACGGGCCTGCCAACTGCTCCTCCTGCCATGGGGAGGCGGGCCAGGGAACCGAGATCGCCCCCGCCCTCACTGACGACGAGTGGTCTCGCGGCAAGGGTTCCTATGGGGAGATCGTGGACCAGATCCTGCACGGGGTGTCCCGGAAGGACTCCGACACGGACACGCCGATGCCGATGCGCGGTTGGACCGGACTGAGCGACGAAGACGTCAGGGCGGTGGCGGCGTACGTGTGGTCGCTGAGCCATGAACCCCAGGAGGATGGGCCATGAGGATGTCGTGCCTTCTATGCGTCGCGCTTGTTGCCGCCGCACCCGAGGCTCGGGCACAGGAACCGGGTCCGGTGGAGGTCGTCAGGGCGTTCTACGTCGCACTCGAGACCGGCGACAGCGCGGCCGCGATCAACTTGCTCACGCCCGACGTGGTGGTGCTCGAAGCGGGAGGCGTCGAGGCTTCGCGCGACGAGTATGCGAGCCACCACCTTGGGTCGGACATGGCCTTCGTGAGCTCAGTAACTCGCGAGGTGATGCGAGAGTTCTCGGGAATGGAGGGTGACGTCGCCTGGGTCCTTGGAGAGGCTCGCGTGCGCGGGACATTTCGGGAGCGGCCCGTGGACAGCGTCGTCGCCGAGACGATGATCCTGCGGCGCACTCCAGCCGGATGGCGGATCGCGCACATCCACTGGTCTTCACGGCGGGCGCCCGGGAACTGATTCGGCCCCTATCCTTGTAGAGTCAGTAGGAAGACATCTTCAGACAGAGGAGTTTGGAATGCGCATGAACCGGCGAGCTACGTGGCTCGTGCTGCCCCTGGCGGCGCTTTGCCTCACGGCGTCCAGCCTACAGGGACAGGACGACGACATCGCAGCCGTCCGTCAGGCGGTGCAGTACTACATCGACGGCCACGCGACCGGTGATCCCGAGGTCATGGCAATGGCGTTCCATCCGAGCGCCCGGTTGCAGTTCATTCGCGATGGCGAGGTCACGATACGCTCCGTGGACGACTACCTGGGAGGGATGCGTGGGGAGCCGTCTTCGGAGGAGGCGGAGCGGATGCGCCGGGTCGTAATGGTGGACGTAGCGGGTGCGGCTGCGGTGGCCAAGATCGAGCTGGATTACCCGCAGGTGTTCATCACGGACTACATGCAGCTCCTGAAGGTCGGAGAAGAGTGGAAGATCGTGAACAAGATCTTCTACGTGCAGCGCAAGTAGCGTCTCTCGGTACTAGGGGGGCGGCGCCGGCGCACCGCCCCCCCCGTCATCTACTGCTGGGGTGCGAGGGTCGTCTCGTCGTCTATGTGCCCTGGCACTGTCTCCCGCGCCACCTCCCAGCGGCGCCACACCAGGTAAATCGCCGGTATCACGACGAGGGTGAGGACGGTCGACGTGACCATTCCCCCCACCATCGGCGCCGCGATTCGCTTCATCACGTCTGCGCCTGCCCCGCTGCTCCATAGAATCGGCATGAGCCCGGCCGTGATTGCCATGACCGTCATGATCTTGGGCCGCAGCCGTTCGACCGCTCCCTCACGCACCGCGGTTGCGACGTCCGAAGCTTGTCGCATGAGGCCTTGCTCGCGCATGTGTCCGTACGCCTCGTCGAGGTAGATCAGCATGATGACGCCGGTTTCGGCGGCGACTCCTGCCAAAGCAAGGAACCCCACCCAGACGGCCACGCTCATGTTGTAGCCGGCGAGCCACAGGTACCAGAAGCCGCCCACCATCGCGAATGGTACGGAGAGCATCACTATCAGCGACTCGGTTACGCCCCTGAAGTTGAGGAACAGCAGCAGGAAGATGATGGCTGCCGTGAGCGGAACGACGATACGCAGCTTCTGCCTCACGCGCTGCATGAACTCGTACTGACCGCTCCACATCAGCGTGTAACCGGTGGGCAGCACGAGCTGCTGCGCCACCACGCGCTGCGCCTCCTCCACGTAGCTGCCCACGTCACGGTCACGGATGTCCACGAAGACGGTAGTTACGGGGAAGGCGTTCTCCGTCTTCACGGCCATCGGCCCCTGAAGCACTTCGATCGTAGCCAGCTGGCCCAGCGGAATGTGCACACCCTCCCGCGCGGGTACGATGACCTGCTCCAGATCGTCCACGTGGTCGCGAAGCTCACGAGGGTAGCGAACGTTCACCGCATAGCGTTCGCGCCCCTCCACGGTGACCGCGGCGTTGATGCCACCCACCGTGGCCTGGATTGCCTGGTGGATGTCGCCGGCGTTCAGCCCGTAGCGGGCCGCTTCCGCGCGGTCGATCTCGATGTCCACGTAGTAGCCCGAAACGCCGCGCTCTGCGAAGACACTGCGCGTCCCCGGGACCTGCTGCATGATGCGCTCCACGCGCTCACCGAGCATCTGCAGGGTGTCGAGATCGGGCCCGAAGATCTTGATGCCCACCGCCGTCCGGATGCCCGTGGCGAGCATGTCTATGCGACCCTTGATCGGCATCGTCCAGGCATTCGTGACGCCGGGCATGCGCACGTCCCTGTCCATCTCGGCTATCAGCCGGTCGTATGTCATTCCCGGACGCCATTCGGATTGCGGCTTGAGCGTGATCGTGGTCTCCACCATGTCGAGCGGGGCGGGGTCGGTAGCGGTCTCTGCACGTCCGACCTTGCCGAGTACGATCTCGACTTCGGGGAACGACGCGAGCACGCTGTCCTGGTACCGCATGATCTCCCGAGCCTGGCCAATGGACACGCCCGGCACGGTAGTAGGCATGAACAGGATCGAGCCCTCTTGCAGCGGAGGCATGAACTCACTCCCCAGGCGTTTCCAGGGAATGGCCGTTGCGGCGAGGACCGCCACCGCACCGGCGATCACCACCCACGGCTGGCGGATGACGAAATCAATGACGGGCCTGTATGCCCATCGAAGGGCCCGGTTCAGTGGGTTCTGACTCTCTGGCCTGACCTTGCCAGTGATCAGGTAACCCATGAGCACTGGAACCAGCGTGATGGACAGTAGGGCCGCGCCCGCCATTGCGAACGTCTTCGTGTACGTGAGCGGCTTGAACAGTCGCCCTTCTTGTTGCTCCAGGGTGAACACCGGCAGGAAGCTGAACGTGATCATCAGGAGCGAGAAGAACAGCGGCGGTCCAACCTGCTTGGCGCTCGCGAGCACTATGTCCCAGCGGTCGGGACTGCCCTCCGCCCGTTCGAGGTGCTTGTGCATGTTCTCGATCATCACGATTGCGGCGTCCACCATTGCTCCGATGGCGATCGCGATTCCGCCGAGGCTCATGATGTTTGCATTCACCCCGATCAGCCGCATCACGATGAACGAGATCATGATGCCGAGTGGCAGGGTGACGATTGCCACGAGAGCGGAGCGCGCGTGCAAGAGGAACAGCACCGCCACCGCTGCGACGATCAGCGATTCCTCGATGAGCTTGTCGCGCAAGGTGTCGATGGCCCGGTGAATCAAGTCGGAGCGATCGTATGCAGTGCGGAGTGTGACCCCTTCGGGGAGACCGCGCTCGATCTCGGCGAGGCGCTCCTTTACGGCCTCGATGGTTTCCAGCGCGTCGGAGCCGAAGCGCATGATCACGATGCCTGCCACGACCTCGCCCCGACCGTCGAGATCGGCCGCTCCGCGACGCGGCGCGGGCCCGAGCTGTACGGTGGCGACGTCGCCGACACGGATGGGTGTCCCGCCCGGAGTGGCTCCGACCGCTACATCCTCAATGTCCGCGACGTCCTCGAGGTATCCGAGGCCGCGGATCATGTACTCGCGACCGCCCATCTCGAGCACGCGTGCGCCGATGTCTATGTTGTGGGCGCCAATTGCCTGAGCGACGCGTGTGACCGGGATGCCGAAGGCGCGCAGTCGCTCGGGGTCCACCTCCACCTGGTACTGCTTCACGAACCCGCCCACGCTCGCCACCTCCGAGACTCCGGGTACCGACGTGAGCTGATAGCGGATGTACCAGTCCTGCAGTGTGCGCAGCTCGGCCAGGTCGTGCCTGTCCGACTCGAGGACGTACTCGAACACCCACCCTACACCGGTGGCGTCGGGACCCAGGGTGGGCTCGACTCCCGGCGGCAGGTTGCGCCGGATCCCGCTCATGTACTCCAGGACCCGGGCGCGCGCCCAGTAGAGATCCGTGCCGTCCTCGAAGATCACGTAGACCAGACTGAGTCCGAAGAACGAGTAGCCACGCACGACTCGGGTGCCCGGTACCTTGAGCATCTCCGAAGCAATGGGATACGTGACCTGGTCTTCGACGATCTGGGGTGCCTGCTCCCGGAAGTCCGTCTGGATGATGACCTGAACATCCGAGAGGTCCGGGATCGCGTCGAGCGGGGTCGTACTGATGGCCCATATGCCGGCGCCGATCACGCCGGCGGTGGCGAGCAACACCAGGACCCGGTTCCGCAGCGACCACGCGATTATCGCGTTAATCATGGCGGTGCTCCGTGGTGTCAGACTCGACGGCGGTTTCCGGCTCGACGACCGAACCGTGCTGCATCCCGGGCATGGCCGCGTCCGTGCTCGCGAGCCGCGACTCGGCGTCGACCAGGAAGTTGGCCGAGGCCACTATCTGCACGCCCTCGTCCAGTCCGGACAGGACTTGCAGCCACTCTCCGGCGCGCGCCCCTATGACGATCTCGTGCGGATGCAGCGATCCGTCTTCGTGCCGCTGGAAGACGAGCGTGCGCTCCCCCGTTTGGATCACCGCCTGGATCGGCACGACGAGCACATCGCCGCCGATCTCCGCGTCGAAGTACGTCGTTGCGAACATGCCCGGCTTAAGGCGGAGGTCCGGGTTGCTCACCGTGACCCTCACGCGGTTGGTGCGGCTCTGCTCGTCCACCGTGGGGTAGATGAAGCTCACGCGGCCCATGATGTGCCGGCCCGGATAGGCTGACACTTCGATGTGGGCCTGCGATCCAAGTTGCACGAACTGCAGGTCCTGCTCGAACACGTCTCCTTCGACCCAAACGTCGGTGAGATCGGCAAGCCTGTAGAGCTGCATCCCCTCTCTGACCCGTTGGCCCTCGACGACGTGCTTCTCGAGCACGATGCCGGTGAAGGGGGCCACGAGTGTCAGAGCCTTGCTCACCTCCGAGGACTCCTCGATGTGCCGGATCTGCTCAGCTGTGATGTCCCAGTACTCCAGACGACGCCTTGCGGCGGCGAGCATGCCCTGGGCGTTGCGCCAGGCGTCGCCCGACGCGGAATCCACACGAGCGGCCATCCGCTTCGCGGTCAGCAGCTCCTCCTGGGCAGCGACCAACTGGGGGCTGTACAGCGTGAGCAATGGCTGGCCGCGCTCCACTGCCTCACCCGTGGAGTTCACGAACAACTGCTCCACGAACCCGTCTATCTTCGGTGTGATGTCGACGACGTTGGGCTCCGGGACCTCGATCCTGCCAACGGTCCGGATGGTGCGCGATAGAGCCTGGCGCCGCACCGTCGTGTAGACGACGCCCGCCGCGCGCTCCTCCTTGGCCGACAGGTGCACGACCTGACGCACCTGTGCACCGGTGCTGTCAGTCGCGCCTTGGTTGCCTCCCGCGAGGTGCTGCGCATGCTCCTCAGCGGTCATCTCGGGCATTGCCGAGCCATTGTCCGAGTCGCCGCATGCGGCTAGCAGTGCGGTCGATGCAATGAGCGATGCAATGAGGCGATTCATCGTTCACCTCTCAGGTCGGTGCCGACCAGCGCTTCCAGTCCTGCCACCGCGCGGTGGTAGTCGGCGGCGAGTCGCACCGATTCGATCTCGTAGCGATTGACGGTCATCTGGTTGGTGACCAGGGTCATGTAGTCGACGCGGCCGACGCGGTACGCGGACAACGCCGACTCGACTGCTGCCCGCGCCTGGGGGAGCACCGAGTTGGCGTAGAGGTCCGTGAGGTTCAGCGCACGGTCGGCGTCGGCGCGCAGCTCCGTGAGACGCGCAAACGTCTCGTTGTACAGATCCAGAGCCTTCGCCTCCTCCATCGCCTGTGTGGCCAGCATCTCGCGGCGCTGCGGGAGTTGCCGGGAGCCCGCAAACAGCGGGACGCTCACGCCCACCATGATCGTGAGCATATCGGCGAACTGGGGCCGCTGGCCGTACCCGACATTGACGGTGAAATCCGGGTAGATCTGGCGGCGTGCGGCTCGGTATCCGGCCTCGGCGGCCGCGACGCGCTCCCGCGCAGCGGCGATCGCAGGGCGCAGCTCCGCTGCGAGCGCGATCAGCGAGTCCACTGGAAGGAGAGTTCCGACCGGCGGCGCCAGCTCGAGCCACGGGACGGGCACCGGTGCCGCCCTGCCCAGCAAGGCGTTGAGTCGCGCCGCGAGTGCCACCCGCGTCTGCTCCGTGACCGTGATGTCTTCCGTCATGCTGGCCACCGCGACCTGTGCCTGTAGCACATCCTGCTGGAGCCCGGTGCCTACGCTGTAGAGCGTGGCCGACGCCTCGTGGAAGTTGCGGAGCAACTCCCGGGTCTCACGCATCACACTCAGCGCGCGGTCCAGGTAGGCGAGCCGGAAGTACGTTGACTTGACGCGAGCCACCACCTGCTGCTCCACCTCGTCGGATTCGAGGGCCTCGGCCAGAGCCACGTGTTCCTGGCGCTCCCTTGAGAAGCCGAGCTTGCCGGGCCACGGGAACCGCTGGGTCAATTGGACGACGTTCATCGTCATCGGCTCCTCGGTCCCGAATCCGTTGAGAGGACGGTTCATGAGTCCAAAGGACAGCACGGGGTCGGACCATGCTCCGGCCTGTGAGATGCGTTCGGTGGCGGCGTCCGCGCGCAGGCGAGCGGCCTGCAGCGTCCCGTTCGCGCGGCGAGCGACAGCAACGGCCTCTTCCAGCCGCAGCGTGTCGGTCGGCGCCTGCGCTGTGGTGGCCGACGGCATCATCCCGCCGATCGCGACCAGAGCGAAGGCCCTGTATAGACTTCGCATTTGATACCTCTCCTGAGCCTCGATTTGAGACGACTCAACTATCCGCACGCCGCCTGTTCAGGCCGCGTGTGGGCGCACTACGTGCTTGGAGAGGCTAAGCTCTGGGAGGTGGTGTGGCGGGGAGGATCGTGCTGCTCGAGGGTGAACACGTCGGGGCGATCACTGCCTCGGCGTGCGTCGCCATCGTGGGGATCTCAGGCTCTGCGTCGAGTGCTAGCCCCAGCGTCGCGAGGTCGCAGCCCATCGACTCGTGGCATGATGTGTGGTGAGCTGAGATCGTGACGTCCGAGTCGTGCTGGTCGTGGTGCTGCGCCTCACCCGGAGCGGGTTGGTTGGCGAGCCCGCACACCGTGGGGTTCCCATAGGGCCTCACGACGGCCGCGAGCATGGCCGCGGTCGCGAGCAATCGCACGAGCCGGAGCGTCCTCATTCTGACAACCATAGTCTGATGATGGGACTATACCGGTGTGAAAGCGAGCGTGAAAGACCCTTCAGACCGCTCGGTGAGGATCAAAGGCGCCGGAGCTGTGCGATAACCCCTTGAAATATAAGACCTTAGCCGCGCTACAACTCACGCCCTGAGCAGGGTCAGCACCATCTTGAAGCGCCCCACGGCGTGGACCAAGTGCGGCGCCTCGGCGGGGATGATGATCATGTCGCCCTCGTGGAGGCTCGAAGCCTTTCCCGAGATCGTGATCTCGGCGGCTCCGTCGATGACCTGCACCAGCGCGTCGAACGGTGCCGTGTGCTCGCTCAGGCTCTGGGCGATATCGAACGCGAACAGCGTGACCGTGCCGGATTGGCTCTTGATGATCCGCCGGCTCACGATCGCGCCGGGCTGGTAATCCACGAGCTTCACGAGGGACTGCATGGTGCCCTTGGGCACCCGGTTGCTGCGGGCGGGCTTGTCGTCTGGCATAGTGGTCCCAATCTCCACGGTTGTGGTGCCCGCGGCAAGTGACCCCGCCCAGGTTGGGGCGGGAACCGCAGTGCTTCAGCGGGTTATGGATTATCGAGACCGGATTGGACCGTCGCTACGGCCGCCACACAGCACGCCTGGCGCGTGCCCCAAAAAAAACATAGTATCTCTGGAGATTCCTCAACTATCAGGAGAACCATCCCCATGGCAACAGTGCTCGACATCCTGGGGCGGAAGGGTGGCGATGTAGTAACGATGAAGGCCGATGACTCGGTCCTCGACGCGGCGCACACCATGAACGATCGCGGCATCGGGAGCGTCGTGGTTCTTCAGGGGAGCGATGTCGCCGGGATCTTCACGGAGCGGGACATACTGCGGCGCGTGGTGGCAGCCAACAAGGACCCCGCCGCGACGAAGCTCAGTGAAGTGATGACCTCTCCGGTCATAGCCTGCCGCCCGGAGGCGAGGCTGGAGGAGTGCGCCACTCTGTTCACGGAGAAGCGCGTGCGCCACCTTCCGGTGGCGGACGAAGAGGGCCTCAAGGGGATGATCACGAGCGGCGACATTCTCGCCCACCAGATCAAGGAACAGGAGGACACGATCGAGTTCCTGAACAGCTACGTGTTCGACCTCAGGAGCTGACGATCAGTCGGATATGAGCGCATGAAACGAAGCGTCTTATTGGTACTCGGCCTCGCCGCGCTCGGCGGGGCCGTTTGCGTACCGGTCGCAGCTCAGCAGGGCGCGCCTGAATTGGACCTCGACGGCTCGCTGCCCGCCGATCCTGCGGTCACTTCGGGTACGCTGGCCAACGGAGTTCGGTTCTACATACGGGCCAACGGGCGGCCTGAGGCGCGGGCAGAGCTCCGGCTCGTGGTGAACGCAGGCTCGGTGCTCGAGGACGAGGACCAGCGAGGGCTGGCGCACTTCGTGGAGCACATGGCATTCAACGGAGTCCGACACTTCCCCCGGCAGGAGTTGGTGGACTACCTAGAGGGGATCGGGATGCGGTTCGGCCCCGACCTGAACGCCTTCACGAGCTTCGACGAGACCGTCTACATGCTGACGGTACCGACGGACAGCGCCGAGCTCCTCTCGACAGCGTTCCAGATTCTGGAAGACTGGGCGTGGGGGCAGCTGTTCGACTCGCTGGAGGTCGAGAAGGAACGGGGCGTGGTGCTCGAGGAGTGGCGGCTGGGTCGGGGCGCATCCTCCCGCATGCGAGACGAACAGTTCCCCATTCTGTTCCGGGGTGCGCGCTACGCCGAGCGGTTGCCGATCGGGGAGCCGGAAGTGCTCGAGAGCTTCACTCACGAGGCGCTCGAGCGCTACTACGAGACCTGGTATCGCCCGGACCTGATGGCGGTGGTCGCCGTGGGCGACTTCGACGTTGTGACGGTCGAGGGGCTGATCCGCGAGCACTTCGAGCGCATCCCGGTGCCGACGACTCCACTGGAGCGACCGCTCTACGAGGTGCCTGACCACGCCGGGACGTCGTTTGCGATCGCCACCGATCCCGAGGCCACGAACTCACAAGTCTCGGTCTACTTCAAGCAACCGGCCCAGCCGACCGGAACGCTGAAGGACTATCGCAGGGACCTGGTCGAGGCTCTCTACAATCAGATGCTGAACCAACGCCTGTTCGAGCTCACGCAGCAGGCCGACCCCCCGTTCCTGGGCGGTTTTTCCGGGCAGGGCCAGATCGTCCGGACCAAGGAGGTGTACGTGCTGGGCGCGCTGGTTGCCGAGGGCGGAATCCCCGTCGGACTCGCGACGCTTCTCACCGAAGCCGGGCGAGTAGCGCAACACGGGTTCACGGTGTCCGAGTTCGAGCGCGCGAAGCAGGACCTTCTGCGTGGGATGGAGCAGGCGTACGCCGAGCGCGAGAACAGGCAGTCCCGGATCTATGCCGGCTACTACATGCAGAACTTCCTGAGCGGCGAGCCATACCCGGAGATCGCATACGAGCTGGAGCTCACTCAGGAGCTCCTCCCGGGAATCGGTCTCGAAGAGGTGAACGCCCTGGCGAGCCAGTGGGTAACGGACGGCAACAGGGTCGTGATGGTGAACGCGCCCGAGAAGGAGGGCCTCGAGCCGCCCAGCGACTCGAGTCTGCGAGAGGTCTTCGCCGCCGTGGCGGCGTCGAGCATCGAGGCGTACGAGGACGACGTCACGGACGCGCTGCTGCTGGCTGAGACGCCCCGCGGCGCCAGCGTCGTTCAGGAGAGACGGGTCGAGGAGATCGACCTCACGATATGGGAATTGGCCAACGGTGTCACCGTGCTGCTCAAGCCCACGGACTTCAAGGATGACGAGATCATGTTCGACGCCTGGAGCCCGGGGGGAACGTCCCTGGTTCCCGATGGGGACTACATGGCGGCGCGCACTGCGGCCGAGATAATCGAGATGGGCGGCCTGGGCGAGTTCAGTCTCGTGGAGCTGGACAAGGTCCTGACAGGGAAGGCCGTCAGCGTGAGCCCGTACGTGACCGGGCTCTTCGAGGGCGTCTCCGGACGCGCATCGCCGCAGGATGTCGAGACGATGTTCCAGCTCGTCTATATGTACTTCACGCAGCCGCGAGAGGACTCCACGGCCTTCGCATCATATCAGAGTCGCGTCATCTCCAGCCTCGAGAACCGCAGCGCGAGCCCCGAGGCCGAGTTCTGGGACACGGTCAGCGTGACGCTCACCCAGCATCACTTCCGCCGTCGTCCGCCCAGCGCGGAAGTCTATGCAGAGATTGATCTGGGCAAGTCGGGCGCGTTCTACCGGGATCGCTTTGCCGACGCGAGCGACTTCACGTTCGTGTTCGTTGGGAGCTTCGACGTGGACTCGATGCGACCATTGGTGGAGGAGTATCTCGGAGGCTTGCCCTCGATAGGCCGTGAAGAGACCTGGCGGGACGTGGGGCTGCGCCCACCGGCGGGTGAGATCACCAAGGCGGTCTATCGCGGCGTCGAGCCCAAGAGCATCACGATGGTTGCCTACACCGGCGACTTCGATTACACGCGCCGAGGCCGCTATGCTCTGGCGTCACTCGGTACGCTGTTGCAGATGCGGCTTCGCGAGCGGCTGCGCGAGGAACTTGGCGGGACCTACAGCGTGCAGGTTCAGACGTACTCCCAGGTTCACCCGAATGAGGAATACGGGGCGTATATCCAGTTTGGCTCCGACCCGGAGCGGGTGAACGAGCTGCTTGACGTGGTACTGCGGCAGATCGACAGCTTGCGCACGGTCGGCCCGACGGACGAGGAGATTGCCAAGGTGTCGGAGACTCAGCGGCGCCAGTGGGAAACGAGTCTGGAACAAAACGGGACCTGGATAGACGCCCTCGTGCGGCATGGCCGCAACGGTCTCGACTACAGGGAGATCGCTGCCTGGGAGGAGCTGGTGAACGGTCTCGACTCGGATCTGATTCGGGAAGCTGCGCGGCGCTACCTGAGCGGCGAGAATCGCGTTCGAGTGACCTTGTATCCGGAGTCCACCGAGTGACCTGGCGAAGCCTCCGCGCGCTGGCGGTGGTGGCGCCGCTCGCCGTAGGGTGCGTGGAGCAGTCCGAACTCGACTGCGCCCTCCCACAGTCCGGTTCGGTGCGGCGCAACGCCAACGCAACGGTGCTGGCGAGCCCTCTGCTCTCCGCCCAGCAAGTGGACTCGTTGGGGGTATACACGGGGAGCATTTTGCTTCTGCCCGAGGTTGCGTTGGCCGAGCACGCGCACCCCGATGCAGAGGAGATCGTGTTCGTGTCCTGTGGCAGCGTCCAGGTCATAATGGACGGCGTAGAGCATGTGTTGGAGGAGGGATCCGCCTTGCGCATTCCGGCCGGAGCGCCGCACACGGCGATGGCAGGACCGCGCGGAATGGCGGCGGTACAGGTGTATCGGCCCGGTGGGCCCGGGTTGCGGTTCTACGACTGGAGTGAGGTTTCCGGCGGCATCTGAGTCGGAGGGTGTGCCGAGGAGGTGCCAGGTGTTCGAGACACGTCGCCCCGCCGTGGCGGGGATGTTCTATCCGGCGGACCCAAACGAACTCCGCAGCTTGGTGGACGAGATGTTGGCCGAAGTGGGGGAGGAGCGCACCCCCGCGCGAGCGGCCATGGTGCCACACGCGGGGCTCATCTACTCGGGGCGGTGCGCGGCACAGGTCTGGGGCCGGATTAACATCCCCGAAGTCGTGGTGGTAATCGCGCCGAACCATACGGGGCTGCTCGACAATCGGAAGGGAGCCGGGGCCTGGGACCGCGGGGTGTTCGAGACGCCGCTCGGGAACGTGCCCGTCGCGCAGGAATTCCTCGAGGCCGTTGAAGGTGAGTGCCCCCTACTGCTGCACGACCGGGCGGCACACATGCGAGAACATGCGATCGAGGTGGAGCTGCCGTTCCTGCGCGTGCTGGCCCCGGACGCGCGGCTCGCGCCGATCGTTCTGGCGTGGGATGAGTGGGAGCCGGCGCAGCAGTTGGCCGGTGCATTGGCCGCCACGATCCAGACGTGGCCTACCGATGTACTGCTGGTCGCGTCCTCCGACATGACGCACTACGAGTCGGCGAACAGCGCTGCTAAGAAGGATGAGATGGCACTGGCAGCGGTGCGGCGGCTCGACGCGAAGGAGCTCCTCGAAGTGTGCCGGCGTGAGGGCGTCACCATGTGCGGCCGGGCGCCGGCCGCGGTAACGCTCGAGGCTGCGCGCCTGTTGGGGGCCGAGCACGCCGAGGTCGTGGACTATCGGCACAGCGGGTGGGTGACCGGAGACGACTCAGAGGTCGTGGCCTACGCCGGGGTCGTGATTCCCTAGCCGCAGACGGCTGCTTCGCGGACCGAGCCCCTACGACGGCTCCCTGACTTTCCCCGAGTACCGTATCGGCACTAGCTTGTAGGCGACCCGCGGCACGTTCTGCGAGAGGGAATGGCGGACAAGAAGAGAACCAAGGCCGAGCTGATCGAGGAGCTTACGAAGCTGCGCCGGCAGCTGGCGGAGCTCGAGCGCCAGGCGGCCGCCCGCGAGGTGGCCGAGGAAGCGTTGCGCACCGAGAAGGCCTTTCTCGACGAGCTGTTCGAGAACGCCCCCGAGGCGGTGGTTCTGGTCACCAACGACAGCTTCATCCTGCGTGCCAATCGCTTCTTCACCAATGTGTTCGGCTACGAGGAAAAGGAGGTCGTAGGCAAGAACATCGACGAGATCCTCGCTCCGGACGACCTGACGGACGAGGCCTTGGGCTACACGCAGCAGGCGGCCAGCGGGGAGCGGCTCTATGCCGAGACAGTGCGCCGTCACAAGGATGGTACTCTCGTGGACGTGTCCATCCTGGGGGTGCCGATTCGTGTTTCCGGTGGTCAGGTGGCGGTGTACGGGATCTATCGGGACATCACCGGGCGCAAGAGGGCGGAGAAGGCGCTGCGCGATAGCGAAGAGCGCCACCGCAAGCTATTCGAGTCGACTCCCATCGGCCTCGGCGTCGCCGACGGCCAGGGCAACCTGCTCGCCTTCAACGAGGGCATCCTGAAGCCGGGTGGCTATACGCGTGAGGACATCGAGCAGATCGGCAACGTGGGCGCTCTGTACGCGGAACCGGAAGAGCGTGTCCGCGTGCTGGCAAAGGCGGCGCAGCAGGGGTTCCTGCGGCAGGAGGAAGTGCGATTCAAGCGCAAGGACGGGGGCCACTACACCGCGCTACTGTCACTGACGCCCGTTCAGATAGACGGAGGGACCGGATGGCAGGCGATGGTGGAGGACATAACCGAGCGCAAGCGTGCCGAGGAAGTCCTGCTGCGGGAGAAGCACTTCTCCGACATGTCCATCGACGCGCTGCCCGGCATCTTCTATCTGGTCGACGAGGACGGGAAGTTCCTGCGTTGGAACAAGAACCTGCCGCACGTTTCCGGCTACACCGATCAGGAGATCGCGCAGATGCATCCGCTCGACTTTCTCGAGGGCGAGGAGCGGGACCGTATGCAGCGCGGCATGGGAGAGGTGCTCGCCCGCGGGCACGCGACCGTCGAGATGGACATGGTGGCCAAGAACGGAAGCAGGATTCCCTATTTCTTCACGGCGCACCGCATTCAGCTCGACGAGCGGCAATGCATCATCGGGACCGGCATCAACATCGCCGAACGGCGCCGGGTGGAGGACGAGCTGCGGCGCTCGGAATCCAAGTACCGAGCGTTGGTCGAGCACGCTACGTACGGTATCTACCGGGCGAACGCGGATGGTTGTTTTCTGTCCGCCAACCCGGCGCTGGTGGAAATGCTTGGCTACGAGTCGGAGGTGGACCTGCTGCAGGCGGAGCGCTGTGAGGAGACCTACGCCAACGACGCAGAGCGCGAGCGGCTCGTCGAGTTGTGCGGCAACATGGGGCGCATCGTCGGGATGGAGATGGAGTGGCGCAAGAAGGACGGACGCCGGGTCACCGTTCGGTTGAGCGGCCGGCCGCTCACCACCGAGAGCGGTGAGCTCGAGGCGTACCAGATGATCGCCGAAGACGTGACGGAGCACCGGGTACTCGAGGCTCAGCTCAGACAGGCACAGAAGATGGAGGCGATCGGCCAGCTCACGGGTGGCATCGCGCACGACTTCAACAACGTGCTGACGGTGATTCTGGCCAATGCCGACCTCATCTCGAGCGGGCTTCCGCGCGAGCTCACGCAGGCCCGGGCGGACGTGGAGGACGTGCAGGCGGCCGCGCGGCGGGGAAGCACGCTCATCAGAAAGCTCCTGGGCTTCTCGCGGCGCGAGCGGCTGGAAGTGCACCCGACCGACCTCACGCTACTCGTGAGCGAATTGTCGGGCGTGCTCAAGCGCGTGGTGCCTGAGAGCATCGAGATACAGGTCGTTGCCGGCGAAGCCGAAGCGACGGTGCTGGCTGACCCGGGTGCCGTAGAGCAGATCGTGCTCAACCTCGCTACGAATTCGCGCGATGCGATGCCGGACGGCGGAATCCTGCGGATCGAGGTGACTCGTACGTGGCTGGATGAGGGCTACCGTGCCACACACCCGTGGGTCGAGCCGGGGGAGTACGTGTGTGTCACGTGCTCCGACACGGGCATGGGGATGGATGCTTCCACGCAGGAACGCGTATTCGAGCCGTTCTTTACGACCAAGCCGCCGGGTGAGGGTACCGGTTTGGGCATGGCGATGATCTACGGGCTGGTGAAGCAGCACGGTGGGTACGTGCACGTGTACAGCGAGGTCGAGCAGGGCACGACGGTCAACGTGTACTTCCCTGCCGCCAGCGGCGAAGTGGGCAGCGCCGTGGATGAAGTCATCCGGTTCGAGGAGCTCCGGGGCCGGGGCGAGACAATCCTGCTGGTCGAGGACGAGGACGGAATTCGGCGCGCCACCAAGCGTGCGTTGGAGGGTCGCGGGTACGAGGTGCTGGTCGCCGAGGACGGCGAGGAGGCGTTGGAGATGTTTCATCGCCACGAGGCGGAGATCGACTTGATCGTATCCGACCTCGTGATGCCGCGACTGGGGGGTCGCCAGTTCTACGAGGCGCTGAAGAAGGAAGGGAAGGATCCCAGGATCCTGTTCACGAGCGGCTACTCGGTGGACGACGTGAAGGCCGGATCCGGTTTCCTGCGCGACGTACCGTTCCTGCACAAGCCCTGGACCCTCACGGACCTGTTTCTGCGGGTGCGCCAGGTCCTCGACCACGAACACGAGGCCACTCGCCGGCACTCGTGACGCATTGCCGTCGGCGTAGTCGCTACACCATCACTCAGACGAAGCGCGTAACAGGGCCAGCTCCGCGAACGTAGCGGGGTTGGCCGGATAGCTGAGCGGGCTGAGCGCGTGAACCGTGCGCCTTCCATCCGAACGTCCCGCCACCGTCAGGCTGAGCCGCAACCGGTCGAAACCTGCCAGGGGCAACGCTATCTCCGCGTCATATCCGCGAGACGTGAGCTGAACGCCGTACTGCATTCCCTCTGCAAGTGCCGCGACCGCTGCCGAGGGCTCGATCGCGAGGGTCGAGAGCAGGAACTCCGAGAACGTGAGTGCCCGGTTGTCGCCGAGGAACTTGGCCATGAAGCCCTCGAAGGCCATCGAGCGAATCAGTGAGGATGCGGGCTGTGACTCCATCGGAGGCGTGACGAGCACGACGAGGTCATCGGGCGTCATGTAGTTGCGGACCTCGGCGGGGTCACTCTGAATGACGAGCGCGATGTGGCTGCCCTCGCCCATTCGATTGCCCGATCGCACGTCGTTCGGCTCACCCGGCACGCGCAGTGCCAGATAGAGCACGCTCCCATCGCTGCGGAAAGCCAACTGCGAGCGCGGCCCATCGGGTCCACGCGCGAGTGCAAGGCTCTCCCACTCCGCGTCGTGCCACTCCTCGAGGTTCCCGTCTACGAGGGTGGGAGTAGTGGCCTCGGCAACCCACCGTGCGTCGCTCTGGATGTGTAGCTCGCCGTCCCGTTGCGTGTAGCTCGGGTCGTCCATCAGTTGCCGGAAGCGCTCACGCGTGCGGCTGACGAAGGGTCCGAGCTCTCGGGCCAACGTTGCAAGCTCGGGCGCCGCCGTCGCGGCGGAGTCGAGCCTCTCTAGAGCCCGCTCCAGCCGTTGGAGTCCCGCCTCGGTCTCGGCGATGTCGATTGGTGCACCGGGGATGAAGAGCGGCTCGAAGAGGTTTCTCTCCCACCCGTAGTCGCCGTAGAGCTCGACAAACGGCAGCAGCAGCAACGCCGCATCCGGGCCGTACAGAGTGTCCAGCGACTCCTTCAGCGCGGTCTCCGGGTCGTAGCCCGCCGGATCCCTGGTATACGCTGCCAACGTCGCCAGCGGGATCATCGAGGCGTGCGCCTCGTTCATCGGGTTTGAGAGGATGCCAAGCGCGCCGAGCCCGAGACGCCGCTCACGCCCGACCAGCGGTCCGAGGAACGGCCGCCACCGGGCGTAGTCGTTCACCGGGTAGTTGTCCCAGATGAGCGGTGGGCGCCCGATCAACGCGGCCCACTCGCGAGCCTGGTTCGTGGTGATCTCGGGCGATGCGACGTCGATCCCCGTCCAGAAGAAGGGCACGTCCGGCACCGCCAGCTCACCCAACTGCTGGAGATACTCGCGGTCGCCCCACGCGTTGGTGTAGGTAGTGGGAGTGACGGCCAGCGTCGCTCCTCGAGTTCCCAGGTCGTGATATAGCCGGTTGATGAGGTCTGCATGGGCCGCGGCCAGAGTCCCGAACACCATGCGGTCGGGGCCGTGCTCGAGCGTGGGTGGAACGTCGTCGAGGAAGAGTGCGAATCGCGTAGCTCCCAGGGCCGCGATCGCGTCGAGCTTCTCGAGCAGCTCAGCGAAGTCACCACGGTCGGAGTACACCATGCTGCCGCCGGGGCTGATCGCGTACACGAACCGGACGCCGCTCTCTTCGGCCACGGTTACGAGCTCCCCCAGCTGCTCGAGCTCGTCCTCCGGATAGGCCTCGCGCCACCGTTCCCGGTGGTATGGGTCGTCCTTGGGAGCGTAGTAGTAGGTAGTGAGCCCCACCCGCCCCATGAACCGCAACATGTCCAGCCGGTCCTGGTGCGACCACGGCGGACCGTAGAACCCCTCGATCACCCCGGTCTCGGCGAACCCCGGCGCCGGCTCGTTGCCGCGCTCGCCGGCACAGCCACCTTGCGCGGCCAACAGCGTGGACGCGATGATGGCTCCCAACACGTGTCCGTTTGCTCTCATGACTCCAACGATACCAGAGGTGCGCGCCGCGCGCTAAGTTTCTGCGGCAAGAACGTAGCGCACCCCAAAACGGAAGGGATGACCCGTGGGCAAGAGCGTCCGTCCAGCCGCACCGCGTTCCAATCCGCCAGAGCGCCTGCTCATGGGCCCGGGACCGTCGAACCCCGACCCACGTGTGCTCGAGGCCATGGCCAGGCCTATGGTCGGGCACCTCGATCCGTATTTCCTCGAGGTGATGGGCGAGACGATGACGATGCTCCGCGGAGTGTATCTGACCGAGAGCCATCACACGATTCCGATGTCTGGTACCGGCACGTCGGGGCTCGAGACTATCATGCTCAACCTGCTCGAGCCCGGAGACGAGGCCATTGTGGGCGTCATCGGCTACTTCGGGCAGCGGCTCCACGAGATGGCGGTTCGCGCCGGCGCCAACGTTCGCACCATCGAGGCGCCCTTCGGGGAAGTCATTCCTCCCGAGCGCTTCGAGGAGGAGCTGAAGCGGAAGCCCGCCAAGCTGGTGGCGCTGGTCCACGCCGAGACTTCAACTGGTGCTGCACAACCCATCTCGGACGTCGCAGAGATCGCGCACCGATACGGCGCGCTGATCGCGATCGACTGCGTGACGTCTCTCGCCGGGATGGAAGTGAACGCGGATGGATGGAGCATCGACGCAGCCGGATCGTGCAGCCAGAAGTGCATCGGCGCGCCCCCGGGGCTGGGTCCGGTGACGTTCGGCCCGCGCGCCATGGAAGCAGTGCGCAGCCGCAAGACGAAGCCGCCCACCTGGTACTTCGATCTGGGCCTGCTCTTCCAGTACTGGGGAGAGGACGGCGCCAAGCAGCGTGTGTTCCATCACACGGCACCGGTCTCGAGCATATACGCGTTCCACGAAGCGCTGCGGCTAATTCTGGAAGAGGGTCTCGAGCAGCGCTGGAGACGTCACCGGGACGCACACGCGTTCTTTGCGGCCGGACTCGAACAGCTGGGGCTCACGCTGTTCACACCGGCGGAGCAGCGCCTCCCGATGCTCAACGTCGTGAACATCCCCGAGGGGGTGGATGACGCCGCGGTCCGCAGCGCGCTGCTCGAGCGCAACATCGAGATCTCGGGTGGGTTCGGCCCGCTCAAGGGGAAGACGTGGCGTGTCGGGTTGATGGGTGTGAACGCCGACACCCGGAGGATTGGGCGGTTGCTTGGCGCGCTGGAAGAGGTGCTGAAGGAACAGGGGTGGGGCGGGTAGCCGCCCCGCGTCACACCCCGAACTGACGCAGGTGGTGGTCGTTGTGGCGGTATGCCAGGTCCGCCCACTGCTTCCCTGAGAGCTTTCCGAAGACTGGATTCACCGGCCAATCCGCTTCGCCCTTCCGCGACGCGAACTCCTCCATCTGTTTCTCGAGCCGGCCGCGGTCGGCCTCGAAATCCCCGGGCTCTGTCACCAGGAACGCCGGCAGCGTCATGACGTTCTTGGGAAACGGGAGCCTCAACCCGAAGACGACGAACCGGACGGCCTTTCGCGCGACCGCATTGCCGTAGGGGCGCGCGGAAGTGTGTCCCAGCGCGAGGTCGAAGTAGTCGCACAGGTGGCACACCATCCGGCCCGCGGACATTGTGCCCCAGAGTGGCTGGGTCTCGGGGGTGAGTCGGCCGAGCCGGGCCAGCGTGTCGGCGTGGTCGGTTGGGTCGAAGAGCGTGCGCATTCGGTGCCTCCTCGAGTATCCACGGCATGGTCGCAGTGAGTCGATTGACGCCCGCAACCTTCGTTGCAGTGACCGTGTATGGGGAGTAGTTTGATCACCCATCGCTCCAATCGGAACCCCCCGTGTCCAGTAAGGCAGGAGAGACGCAATGAATGAGGTGATCCTCGTTTCCTTCTTGGCTGCCGCCACCGCCACCGCCGCGGCGGCCCAGGTGCCCATCGACGACACGCCGGACCGGCCCGAGGAGCGTGCGCCTGCCCAGGAAGGCGTTCTGCCGGTCATCCCGCTGAACATCGAGGACCCGACGTACGACCTCTGGAGAAAGGTCCGCGAGGACCTGAGCGAGGGTCGGGAGCCGGGCCCCATCAACATCCAGCGCTTCTACGGCGGTGCCGGATGGTACGGGATCCCCACGTTCTTCCGGCTCCCGGTCGCGCTGACGCCGGAGGACCTGGCGGCGGGCAACGTCGAAGTCGCGATCATCGGCGCGCACACCGACATGGGTGGAGGGTCGCGCGGCGCCGCCTGGGGTCCCAACGCCGTGCGCAACGCGCAGAGCACGGTGGGGTGGGGCGCCTTCTCGATGCCGCACATGCACACCATGGTCAATCCGTTCGAGGAGATGACGATCGTTGATTATGGCGACGCGCCGGTAGAGCCCTGGAGTACCGAGCGTTCGGTTCATGCGATCCGTGAGATGGTGCGAGACGTCGCGGCGGTGAAGCTGGAGTCCGGCGAGCACGTGATCCCGATCATCGTGGGGGGCGACCACTCTCTGATGTACTCTGACGCCGCCGCGCTGGCCGACGTGTACGGCAAGGGGAACGTGGGCGTGATCCACTTCGACGCCCACTACGATGCCAGCAAGTACCTCTTCGGGCACATCATCACCCATGGACAGCCGGTTTATCGGCTGATCAGCGAAGGCCACGTGCCAGGCCGCAACTTCATCCAGGTCGGGCTGCGCGGTTATTACCCCGACCAGGAGTCGTTCGAGTGGATGCGGGAGCAGGGGTTCCGCTACCACCCGATGGCTGAGATCGAGCGGCGCGGGTTCGACGCGGTGATGGAGGATATCATCGCCGAGGCCAACGACGGGCCGGAGTACATCTTCATCTCGTTCGACATCGACGCACTGGACCCGGCATACATGCCTGGCACGGGCACTCCGGAGCCCGGAGGCCTCACGACCCGGGAGGCGTTCCCGCTGATCCGACGGTTGTGTGCCGAGAGCAACGTGGTGGGCTTCGAGCTGGTGGAGCTGCTGCCGTACCGCGACCCGGGGTACACCACGACGCTCAATTCGGAGCGGCTGATCCGCGAGTGCCTGGTCGGCATTGCGATGCGCAAGAAGGGCATCACCGAGCCGCACTACTTGAGCCCGTACACGGTCGACGACGGGAGGGATTAAGCGCATATTCCCCTTGAGGGGGGATCGTGCGCCACATTGCAGCAATTGCCATTCTGGCGGCAGTTCTCGGCGCCGGCTGTAACGGCGGCCCCACCGGCACTGAGGATCCAACTTCGCCGACAGTGCCGGTGCTCGCCGCGCTAGCCGGCGTGTGGGACATCGAGATCCACTGCACGTACAGGCGTGACTGCGGGTACACGAGCGACTGCCCCGCTGGAACCGACACCCTCAGCTACATGGTGCTGGGCGGACTCGCCTTCATTGGACCCCCGGTGGACTCGAGCGACTGGCGCCGAACCGAGCGCACGGCGACCCTCACTGCCACCATGGAACTCGACGGCGAGGAGTGGCTGGACCCGGGCGCAACTTGCAGCGGACGCGGCACGGGGTGCTACAGTCAGTTGAGCACGGCCCGCCTGCTCACCGTCCAGGAGTCGGTAGCGCTCACTGTGCGGCGTGACTCGACGTCCGCGGCCTACGTGATGACAGTGCCGGTTCGCTCGGGCTCGTTTCCGGTGGCTTCGATTACCTTCGATTGGACGAGCCCCGAGGCCGAGCCGACTCGCTTCCAGGCCCACACCGACTGGTTCCACATCGATCTCCGGAGACGATCGGTCACATGACCCGAGACCCGACCAGACCCAAGCTTCTGCTCCACCTCGAAGGTGCGGCCGCGTTGATCGTGACCCTGGCTCTGTACAGAGAGCTTGGGCTCAGCTGGTGGCTCTTCGTGCTGCTGTTTCTGCTGCCGGATCTTTCATTACTCGGCTACTTCGGCGGCACCCGGATAGGAGCGATGGTCTACAACGTCGCGCACACGTACACGCTGCCGGCGGGCCTGTGGGTGCTGGGATTCTGGGGCGAGCGCGGATGGGTGATGGGCGTGGCGCTCATCTGGGCGGCTCACATAGGCTTCGACCGGCTGATCGGATTTGGCCTCAAGTACCCGGCCGTGTTCAAGCCCACCCACATGCAACAGGTGGCGCTGGAGCCGCAGCCTCCGCCGACAACGGTGTCGCTGTAGCCGCTGGCTTGGCCAAGCGAAAAGGGCGCCGCACTGCGCGGCGCCCTTCTTCGTTCTCAGCGTGTGAGAGCCGTCAGGTGCGCTCCCACACGTTGTTGTCGCGGTTCACGTCGGGGAATACACCCTCCGCGTCGATCTCGATCTTGATCACCGGCGAGTCAGACGTAATCGAGAGGTCCGCCGTCCAGTTCCCGGCGAGCCAGTGTTCGACCGGCACCTCGGCGCGCATTTCCTCACCGTTGGCGAGCGTGAAAGTGACCCGCGCCGGCATCGGCGCGAGCCCCAGGTCCTTGATGTGGACCGTCGTCTCGTTGCCGTCGGTCGTCACGCCGTCAACCGACTGGTCCAGCGTCCACGTCTCGAAGTACCAGGTGCTCCAGAACCAGTCGAGGTTCTGCCCGGTCACCGTGTTGAACGTGTTGAAGAAGTCCCACGGCTTGGGGTGTTTGAAGGACCAGTTCGTGAGGTACGTCCGGTAGGCCTCGACGAACGCCTCCTCGCCTACGAGGCCACGCAACGTGGCGAGCATGGTGGCGGGCTTGGGGTACGCCGCGACACCCCACGCTCCCCCAGGGTACTGGTAGTCGGACCGCCGCATCAACTCGCCTTCCCGGCCCGTGCGCGCGAAGCCGGCATAGCTCTCCCGTGTTCCCACGTCCCAATTCTGGCCTGGGTAGAACTCTTTCATGGCCTGGTCCGTGTTGAACGACGTCGTGCCCTCGTCCATCCAGCTGCGGCGGCGCTCGTCGTTGCCGACGATCATGGGCACCCACATGTGGGCGATCTCGTGTGCGTGTACGCCGTACAGGGATGTGTCACTCGCCTGGTTGAAGGAGCCGATGAGAGTCAGCATGGGGAACTCCATCCCGCCTCCCATGATCCCGCCGCCCTCGACCGAAGTCATGTGCGACCAGGGGTACATGACACCAGTCCAGCGCGAGAGGAAGTCGATCGAGTGCTGCGTGTAGCGCCAGGCGTGCTCCCACTTGGGGGCGCTCTCACGCCAGAACGACTCGGCCCGCGAGTAGTCCATCTCGCCGTCGCCGTCGAGGTCGCCGACGGGCGCGCGGGCCGCGTCCCAGCGGGACTCCGTCGCAGCGAGGAATGCCACGTCGCGAACGTTCTCGGCGGTGAAGTGCCACGAGAGCGTACCGGTCTCCGAAGTGCGTGTCGCGTTCCCGGGGCCGAAATCCTCGGGAGTGATGACGTGGACTACCGTGTCGCTCTGCTCGGCGGCGAGCAGCCGCTGGTGGACGGTCTCCGACAGCACCTCTTCGGCATTCTGCAGCTCGCCCGTGGCCATGATCACCCAGCCCTCCGGCGCTTCGATGGTCACGTCATAGTTGCCGTACCCCATGTAGAACTCGGACTGGCCGAGGAACTGGTCTGTCTGCCACGAAATCACGTCGTCGTACACTGCCATCTGCGGGTACCAGTACGCGATATAGAGCAGGTTGTCGAGGTTCCAGCCCATACGGCCCCGCTGGGGTGCCTTGAACCCGAAGTCGATCTCCATCTCGATGGTCTCGCCGGGCGCGATGGGGCTGCTGGGGCGCACCTGCATGATCGTACCGAACACACGGTAGCGCGCCGCCTGCCCGGCGGTGTCGGACAGTACCTCACCTCCCGCGACCACCCGGGTGATCTCCATGCCACCCGTAACCTCGACGGGGCCGCTGCGCGCGGCACCCTCGGCGTAGACGTTCTGGATCAACTGCAGGAGGACCCAGGGGAGCGGCTCGGGTGAGTTGTTGTGGTACACGATCCGTACGGTGCCCTCGACCCTCTTCTCCTCCGGGAGCAGCCGAGCGTTGATCGTGTAGTCCGTCCACTGCTGCCAATAGTTGGGGCCGGGCTCGCCGGTCGGGGTCCGAGTGCCGTTCTCCAGGGCCTCCTGGAACCCGGTTGACATGACGGTGGGGTAGGGAATCGGTCGGCGGTCCTCGTTTGCGCCGGTCTGAGCCTGGGCTTGGGCAGCGCCCGCACCGAGGACCACGGTTAGCGCCACGAGGGCGTTGACCCACTTGCTGCGTGACATGGCCATCTCTCTCATTCTGGTGTTGATCTCTCTTGGAGTGGGGCGGATATGGCTCCGCCCTTCGGTGTTATCCGCATATCTCAACGCGTATCGCGGTCTGCGGGTTTCATGCTCCATCTGATGCTCCCAGAGAAGCTAGCGGGTGGGCCGCAGTAGCGCCTTCCTGGGTATCTTTCGGCGGCTCAAAGGGAGGGCGTGTAGTGAAGATAGTCGTGTTGGGTGCCGGAAGGGTGGGGAGCGCCATTGCCAACGACCTGGCGGAGGTGGGGGTATGAGAATTCCCGTCATCGCCGCACTGGTGGCGACGGCCGCCCTGTTGCCGGTGGGTGGGTTGACCGCGCAGGAGACCGCCCGGGAGATCGTGGACCGGGTGGACAAGCTGCTGCGCGGTGCGTCGAGCGACGGTACGGTGGAGATGGAGGTGGTGACCGAGCACTGGACCCGCACGATGGAGATGCGGATGTGGTCGCTCGGCACCGAGTACGCGCTGATCCGGATCCTGAGCCCGCAGAAGGAGGCGGGCACCGCCACTCTCAAGGCGGACAAGGACATCTGGAACTACCTGCCGCGCGTCGATCGGACCATCAAGCTGCCCCCGTCCCTGATGAGCGCGTCCTGGATGGGGTCGCACTACACCAATGACGACCTGGTGAAGGAGAGCGAGCTGATCGAGGATTACGACATCGAGATCGGCTTCGAGGGCCGGCGCGACGGCGTCGAGGTATGGGAGTTCGTGCTCACGCCCAAGCCCGAGGCTGCGGTGATCTGGGGGCGCATCGAGGAACAGGTCCGCAAGGACGACTTCATGCCCGTGTGGGCGCGCTACTACGACGATCGGGGAGAGGTATCGCGCACGATGACGTTCAGTGACTTCCGTGTGATGGGTGGACGGATGGTGCCAACCCGGATAGACATCCTCCCCGCCGACAAGCCCGGCGAGCGCACGACGATATTCTACCGCGACATCGAGTTCGACATCGACCTGGACGAGTCGTTCTTCTCACTACGGCAGCTCCGGAGCGCCGCTCGGTAACCGATGAGCCAGCGCACATGGTGGCGCATTGGGTGGCGCAACCTCGGCCGCAACCGCCGGCGCAGCGCGGTGACGGCGAGCGCGCTGGCGGTGGGCTACTTCTCCGTCGTTCTGATGGTGGGACTCCTCAAGGGCCTGGTGTCGGAGATGATCGAGAACGGCACGGGTATCATCACCGGTCAGATCCAGGTGCACGGCGAGGCCTACCTTCCCGACAAGGACGTATACGCAACCATCGGGGGACGTGAGGGAGTCGATGTAGAGGCACTCCTGGCGATCGTGACAACCGACCCCGACGTGCAGGCTGCCGCGCCCCGGGTCTACGGTGGAGGCCTCGTGAGCACCGGGTCGGCCACTGCAGCGGGTCTGTTCCTGGGTGTGGATCCGGAGCGGGAGCCCCGGATCTCGAAGCTCATGCGCAGCGTGGACCGCGGCCGGCAACCGGTGGCAGGCACCAATGAAATCCTCATTGGCAGCGAGATGGCGCGGACCCTCGGCGCCGAGCCCGGCGACGAGGTCGTGGTCGTCGCACCGGCCATAGACGGCTCTCTGGGAAACGACCTGTTCATCGTGGCGGGGATCTTCCGCACCGGACTCGTCGACCTGGACCGCACCTTTGCGCTGCTCCCGATAGACGTCCTGCAGATTCTCATGGCCATGGCGCCGTCTCGGGTGCATGAGGTGGCGGCGGCCGTACGCAGCCCGTGGCGCGCCGTGGACGCGCTGCCGCGCGTGCAGGCCGCTATTGACGCGGCAGGTTTCGGGGCCGAGGCCGAGTCCTGGATTACGCTGCGGCCGGAGATGGTGGAGTACGCCAACCTGAGCGAGGCGATGGAGTGGATTCTGCTCATGATCGTGTTCGTGATGGCCATCTTCGGTGTGGCCAACACGATGCTCATGGCGACCTTCGAGCGGCGCAACGAGTTCGCTCTGCTGCTGGCGCTGGGCACGACACCGTGGTCCGTGGTCAAGTCGGTGCTCTTCGAGGCGCTCGCGCTGGGCGTTATCGCCCTGGTGGCGGGGGTCGTGCTGACGGCTCCGGTGCTGGCATGGTGGTACCAGGCGCCCCCCGACGTGAGTTGGCTGTTCGGCGAGTACACGCTGTCGGGAGCGCTGATGCGCCCCGTGCTGCGCGTCGAGTATCCGTGGGCAATGGGAGCCGGTGCGGCGTTCGCTCTGTTCGTTACCGCCGTGCTCGCGGCCGTCTATCCCGCGGTGCGTGCGGCGCGCGTGCCTCCGGCTGACACGTTGAGCGGGCGATGAATAGACGGCGGCTCGTGCTCCCCCGGCTCGCGTGGCGCAACGTGCGGCGCCAGTGGCGCAGATCGCTGCTCACTGGAACCGCCATGGCTCTGGGTGTCGCGGCGCTAGTGTTCGCACGCACCCTCGGCGATGGCGCCCACGAGGACTGGATCGACAGCGGCGTCCGCATGGGGAGTGGTCACCTCGCGGTGCAGGACCCGGAGTATCGCGCCAGCCGCAAGCTGGAAGACCGCATCAGCGCGGCCGACCTCGAGGCCGTGTCCGTAGCTCTCGAAGCGCCCGACATCGAGCCGTACGTCGAGCGAGTGACGCCGCGGCTGGAAGTGATCGGACTGGCCAACTCTCCGACCACCGCGGTACCGGTGATGATTATGGGTGTGGATCCCGTGGCAGAGGGTGCTTTCTCTCAACTGGGTGTGGAACAGCGCCTTGTCGAGGGCCGCTACCTGGAGCCCGGTGATCGTCTTCACGTGTACGTCGGCAAGCGTCTCGCGGAGCGGCTCGACCTGGAGTTGGGTTCGCGGCTCGTGCTCAGCGCCCAGGACGTGATGGGCGATATCGCGGGGCAGTTGGTGCGCGTCGTGGGGATCTTCCAGACGGGTGTGCCCGAATCCGACGAGGGGATCGTGCACATCCCGCTGGCCACGGCCCAGCAGTGGATGGGAGTGGAGGGCGACATCACGACGCTGGCGATCCTGCTCAACTCGGCATGGGAGGTACCCCGCGTGCTGCGTAGCGTGCGCGCTCGGGTAGGGGCGGCCACCGATGGCGTCGCCGTCCTGGGATGGCGCGAGGCGATGCCCGAGTTGGATGCGGCCATCAAGCTGGACGACTTCTGGGGCTACGTGTTCAACATAGTGCTCTTCGTGATCGTCGCCCTGGCCATCGTGAACACCATTCTGATGTCCGTTCTCTACCGCACTCGTGAATTCGGAGTGCTGCGCGCACTGGGGCTCACCAAGCGGGAGACTGCGACGGTCGTCTTCACCGAAGGCCTGCTGTTGACCGGGCTGGCGGGGATCATCGGCCTGGGGCTCGGCTTCGGACTCGTGTGGCTGTTGTTCCGCAACGGACTCGACTACTCCGGTGCCATAGAGAACGACTTCACGTTCTCGGGCGTCGTGCTCGACACACTCGTCATTCCGGTCTTCCGCTGGGTCCAGGTGGTGATGAGCCTGGGTTCCATCATTGCAGTGGGAGTCGTAGCATCACTCTACCCCGCCTACCGCGCGACCAAGATAGACGTTGCCGAGGCGATGAAGTTCGAGGCATGAGCAAACAACCGGCAGTTCACACGGAGGACGTCTGGAAGGTCTTCGAGCACGACGGGATCGCGGTTGAAGCGGTCCGCGGCGTCACGATGGACATCCAGCCCGGAGAGTTCGTGGTCATGGCGGGCCCGTCGGGATCGGGCAAGACCACGCTCCTCAATCTGCTCGGTGGGCTCACCCGGCCCAGCCGAGGCAAGGTTTGGATCGACGGGAACGACCTGACCGAGATGTCGGAGCGGCAGCTCGCCCAGCTCCGACTCCAGCGCGTGGGGTTCGTGTTCCAGGCCTACAACCTGCTGCCGGTGCTCACTGCGCTGGAGAACGCGGAGTTCTCGCTGTTGCTGAGGGGCATGCCCGACGCGGAACGACACCGCCTGGTGAAGGCTCTGTTCGAGAAGATCGGGATTGCCGGTCTCGAGAACCGCCGTCCCGCCAAGCTCTCGGGCGGGCAGCAGCAGCGCGTGGCCGTAGCGCGGGCGGTTGTGGGAGAGCCGGCGCTCGTATTGGCCGACGAGCCCACGGCCAACCTGGATACGGCGACGAGCGTGGCCTTGCTCGACGTGATGACCAAACTGAACCAGGAGATGGGCACGACGTTCGTGTTCGCGACCCACGACCAACGCCTCATGGAGCGCGCACAGCGCCTGATCCGTCTCGTGGATGGCGCGATCGAAACCGACGACCGCCGGAGCGCGCCCGCAGCCCAATGATCCGGCGGGCGCTGCTCGGCGCGCTGCTGCTGGTCGCCCTCCCGCTGGGGGTGGGGAGGGGGCAGGTCCCCGAGCTCAACGCCTACTATCTCAACGTCTGGATCGGCTCCGACCAGAGCCCATTTGCGCAGGCCGGCCTGCTCGGCTTCCAGCGGCTGCGTTTGATGACCTCCCCCACCTACGGGCGCTTCGCGTTCGACGTCGCATACGAGCAGGCCCTAACGTGGCGCAGCGATTCGGCGGCCGGTCTGTTCGCCCCGGACGCCGGGCTGGACGCTTCGAGTGGAGACTGGCTGAATTTGCAGGGCACGATCTCCGAGTCACAGCGCGCCGTGTGGCGCCACCGTGTGGACAGGCTCTCGGCCGCCTATCTGGGAGACGCATTGGAAGTCACGCTTGGGCGCCAGCCCATATCGTGGGCGACCACGATCTACCTGACTCCGGCGGATCCGTTCCAGCCGTTCGACCCGGCCGATCCGTTCCGCGTCTACCGCTTCGGGGTGGATGCGCTCAGGGCGCAGCTGTTTACGGGTCCGATGACCGAGGTGGAGGTCGTGGTGCGGCCGTCCAGCGAGGTTGAGGGCGACGTCGTCACGGCACTCGCCCGCGCCAGATCTTCATTTGGGAGTTGGGATCTGGAGGCCTGGGCGGGGGTCGTGTTCGACGAGCCGGCGGTTTCAGCTGCCGCCACGGTGACGGTGGCCGGGGCGGCAGTGCGCGGCGAGGCGGTGCTGCAGTGGACCCCGGAAGGCTCCCAATACGAAGCGCCGGTGCTCCGCTTCGCGATCGGAGTAGATCGGAGCTTCAACGTCTTCTCACGCAGCCTGTATCTGCTGGCCGAGTACCAGCGCGACGGCTTCGGGGCCGCCAGTTCCGAGGAACTGATCGCTGTGGCCCTCTCGGAGCCCTACCGGCGCGGGCAGATGCAGGTGTTGGGGCGGGATGAGGTCGTGGCGCTCGCGAGCTACGAAGTGGATCCTCTCTGGACCACCCAGTTGCTCGCGATCTGGAACATCAACGACCCGAGCGCGCTGCTGACGCCGGCCATCTCTTTCTCGGCATCGGAGGAGACTACGGTGCAGGCGGGCGCCTACTTCGGAGTGGGGGCGAGCACGTCGGACATCACGGTGCCCGGAGTGGGGCAGTTGCCCGGGTCGGAGTACGGCCCGGTTCCTGCCACCGGGTATGTGTCGGTGACGATCTTCTTCTAGCCTACCAAGTCCTCCACCTTCGCCACCAACATCTCCACCGCATCCCGGTTATAGCCGCCGTCCGGGATGATGACGTCCGCGTGGCGCTTGCTCGGCTCCACGAACTCGAGGTGCATGGGTCGCACGGTCTGGAGGTACTGCCGCACTACCGAGTCCAGGTCACGGCCGCGTTCCCTCAAGTCACGGTCGATGCGGCGGATGATGCGGAGGTCCGCCTCGGTGTCCACGAACACCTTGAGATCCATGAGGCCGCGGAGTGCGGGGTCGGAGAGCACGAGCAGCCCCTCTACCACGACGACGCGCAGGGGCTGAGCGGTCACCGTGCCGGTGCGCACGTGGTCGGTGAAGTCGTACACCGGAACCTCGACCGGGCGGCCCGCCTTCAGTTCCTCGAGGTGCTCCACCAGCAGCTCGGTCTCGAGGGCGTCGGGGTGGTCGTAGTTGATCTGCTTGCGCTCTTTCGGTGAGACGCCGCTGCGATCGCGGTAGTAGTAGTCCTGCTGGATGAACGTGACGTGCTCGTGGCCCAGCGCGCGGATGATCTGCTGGGCGACGGTAGTTTTGCCCGAGCCGGAACCGCCGGCTACTCCCACGATGAAGGATGCCACACCCCAAGCCTGGCGGCGGGTGCGGACCCCGTCAAGGCGGGTTGATTGTGATTACGCCGGGTTCCGCCGTGTCCGCCCGGCTGCTGCGGACGGCGGCTGCAAGGCGGCGCGACCGACCGAGCGGCCCTTCCATTTCACCCGCCCGCTCCAATGAGCGAGCGCGGAGTCTAGTTGGAGGGCGGCCCCGAGCAGTAGCGATACCGGGGTAGCGGCGGTCACAGCCACCGGGCACCGCACGAAGCGATCTGACAGGAGCTTCAGGCCGTACCACGCCGCCACGAACCACGGTGACACCAGTGGCGGAACGAAAAACAGCGCCAGGTACAGCACGTGCAGCGGAAGGAAGCTCCACCAGCTTCCCCCCATGAAGAGGTAGACGTTCTTGCGGAACCCGCGCCACGCGTCGGGCACGCTGCGATACATCCACACCTCGACAAGGTCCTGCAGGTCGGCCATCACAGGTGCCACGCCACTCTGCTTCAGGTAGCGGCCGATCCGGATGTCCTCCAGCACCTCATCGCGGTGGTTGAGGTGAGGCTCGAGCCGGTCGTAGTCGCCGCGGGCGATCATCCAGCACTGGCCATTCAGCGCGCTCATCCTCTTGGAGCGGAGCCGAGCGGCGAGCGGGATGGGAAGCAGGCTCAGTATCACCAGCGGCACCAGGCTCACCACGAGCTGGCCGCCCCCCTTGAGATGCGTGATTCCGGTCAAGGCTGCCGGCTGCGGCAGCCGCTCGAAGTGCGCCACGAGCCGTGAGAGCACCGCCGGGTGTTTGAGGGCGACGTCGGCGTCGAGGAACAGCAGCAGCTCGCCGGTCGCCTCCCGCCTCGCGCTGTAAAGGGCGTGCACTTTGCCGACCCAACCGCTGGGCGGTCCGCTGCCGCGGAACGCGCGCAAGCGACGATCGCCGACCGCGGACAGCACTTCCCACGTAGCGTCCTCGGATCCGTCGTCGTGCACGATGACCTCGAAATCCGGGTAGTCCTGTGCCAGCAGCGAGGGGACTAGGCGCCGCAGGTTGTCCGCCTCGTTGCGCGCTGGAATCAGCACCGACAGCCGTGGGGTGCTCGCAGGCCGCAACTCTCGTGGCGCGGTACGCCTGAGATACCAGAGGTTCAGGAGCAAGGTGACGCCGAGCAGTGCGAACAGAACGCTGAACACGGCGGCCGGTGTCACCGCGGTCATGCTCCTCTCAAGGAGAGGCGGGAGAACAGCCGCCGCGTGACGCTGAAGTCCCACCGCTCGTGGGGGCCGGGACGACCCTCGAGCAGTGTCGTGCGCCAGGCGTCTCCAGGGGTCTCCAGACGCGCCACGAGCCGCTTGAGCGACTCCCGCTCCGCGCCCGTCGCCTGCTCTCTGATCGGCCCTCCCGTCATCAGCAAGGTGGGACGCGCGTCATGCCAGGCAGTGACCCGCAGTGCCACCGGCCACCACTGGACATCCGGAAGCACTCGCTCGAGGCGCTGAAACAGGTCGGGCGCGAACCTCAGCAGGCCTTCATCCGCGGAGTGGAGCTTCGCCTCGGGATAGTAGAACAGGACCGTGCGGGGATCCTCCCGCATCAGCCGCGCGGTGCGCCGTACCGTTGCAGCGCGCCGCTCGGCGTCGTCAGCGGGGAAGGGGAGCGGGCCCATCACTCCGAAGAACGGGAATCGGTCCAGCTCCTCCATCCACACGACCGCGCGGCGTCCCAACACGCGCTCGATGAACCAGCCCAAGACGTACGAGTCCTGGAAGACGTGGTGGTTGGCGTACAGCACCACGGGTCGGTCGGGCGCGGGTGCTTCCAGCCGTCCCAGCCACTCGATCCTGCGGAACGTACGCGCCAGGTTACGCTGCAGGAGAGCGTAGCCCCAGCGACGCAGCCGCTGCTTCACGCCGCCCGGTGGTTGGGCATGGAGCCGGCTCGGCGCCACAGGGCGAGCACCGGTATGGCCAGCGCCATCGAGCCGGCCAGCACAGCGCCTCCGAGGCCTGCCAAGGCGCATATCCCCACTGCGAGCG
>JBDHIS010000023.1:0-47473 GCA_039587315.1 Gemmatimonadota bacterium
GCTGTACTACATCGCGCCTCAGCTCTGGGCGTGGGGCTCGTGGCGGCTCCCGGCGCTCAGACGGGGCGTGAGCCACCTGGCGACGATCCTGCCCTTCGAGCAGGAGTTCTTCGCTGACCGCGGCATCCCAACGACGTTCGTCGGTCACCCGTTGCTCGACCGGCCGGCCGCTCCCACCCGCGACGCAGCGCGGCGCGCGCTCGGAGTCGGCAACGATGTACCGCTGCTCTCTCTCAGCCCAGGGAGTCGGCGCGCAGAGGTGCGGCGGCTATGGCCCGCTCTGTGCAGAGCGGCACACCGGCTGCGCGCGGCCGTGCCCGAGCTCGAGGTAGTGCTGCTCGAGGCACCCTGCGGGGTAACGCCCGCGGACCCTGCGTTCAGGGTGTGGCGCGGTGACCCGGCCGTCGTCTTCGCGGCTGCCGACGCCGGCCTGTGCAAGTCTGGTACGACCACGCTCGAGGCAGCGCTCGCCGGGATGCCGATGGTGATCGCCTATCGGATGCACCCGGCCAGCTTCGCGCTGGCGAAGCGGGTCGTGAGCGTGCCCAGCGTGGGATTGGTCAATTTGATCGCCGGACAAAGCGTGGCACCGGAACTGCTGCAGGGGGAGGCGGGCGGGCCGTGAAGCCCGTACCCAGCGCGCTGCGCTGGAGGCCGTGCGCTCGGCGCTCGGAAGCCCCGGCGCGGCCGGACGCGTCGCCGAGCTGGCACGGGAGCTCGCCGCGTGAGGGCCGCACTGGCAGAGGGGATCGTTCGCTGGGTGGCGGGCCTGCTGGGGCGCACCTGGCGCCTCGACGTGCAGGGTCAGGAACACCTCGACGCTGCAAGGGATGCGGGCGTGCCGGTTGTGTACGCGGTGTGGCACGGTCTGCTCCTAGCCCCGCTGTGGCATCGCCGGGGGCAGGGAATCACTCTGCTCGTTAGCGGCCACCGCGACGGCCAGCGGTTGGCGCAAGCGGCGCGCCGCTGGGGCTACAGGATCATCAGCGGCTCCAGCACGCGCGGCGGTACCAGCGGGCTGCGCCGCGCAGTTAGGGCGCTCAAAGACGGGAGCGACGCCGCGTTCACACCCGACGGCCCACGCGGGCCGGCCCGTCACGTCAAAACGGGCGTCGTGGCCGCCGCCCAGCTGGGCAGGGCATTGATCGTCCCCGTCGCGGCTGCGGCGGCCCCGGCCTGGCGTGCCCGATCGTGGGACGCCTTTCTGCTACCGCGCCCCTTCGCCCGGGTGCGAATCGTCTACGGCCGCCCGTTCGCCGTGGCTGTCGGACGTGAAGAACGGCTGCGCGGTCGCGAGCGGCTCGAGCAGGAGCTGCGCAGTGCGGAGGAAGCTGCCCTGTGCGCCTCGTGACGCACTGGCTCTGGGCCAGGCGCTCTCTCACGGCCCGCTTTGCCCGGCTCGCACTGCTTCCCCCGGCATGGGCCTATCGCGCCCTCGTCGCCGCACGGGCACGCGCGTACCGCGGGCGGCTCCTGCCACGGGCCATCCCGACGGTGCCGACGGTGGCGGTCGGAAACCTCACCGTGGGCGGGTCGGGAAAGACCCCACTCGCTTCGTGGATAGCCGGATACTACGCCCGCAAAGGCCTCAAGCCGGCCATTGTGCTGCGAGGCTACGGCGGCGACGAGGGGGACGTGCATCGGCTACTGGTGCCTGGTGCCGTGGTCGTCGAAGACCCGGACCGGATTGCCGGAGCCCGAAGGGCCGTGGCCGAGGGAGCCGAGATCGTCGTGCTGGACGACGCCTACCAACGCCTCGACGTGGGCCGCGACCTCAACATTGCGGTAGTGAGCGCGGAATCGAGCCGCGCAGTGCCCTGGACCCTGCCGGCGGGCCCGTGGCGCGAGGGGTGGGGGGCCCTGCGCCGGGCGGATCTCGTAGTGGTTACGCGCAAGCGCGCCGACCGGGCCACCGCGCTGGCCGTAGCGGAGCGCGCCCGCCGGGCCGCACCGCGCGCACCCGTCGCGATCGCCAAGCTGGCGATCACCGGGTTCCGCGGGCTGCTCAGCGGAGGCCATCGCAGCGCGGAGTCGCTCGACGGCACGCGCGTCCTAGCGGCGGCCGGCATCGGAGATCCGGACAGCTTCGCCAGCCAGTGCCGCCGCCTGGGAGCCGACGTCGAGCTGCTGGCCTGGCGCGACCACCACCGCTACCGCGCCGGCGACGTGGCACGCCTGGTCCATGCCGCAGCCGCAGTTGATTACGTTGTAGTCACCGAGAAGGACGCCGCCAAGCTCAGAAGCCGGTGGCCGCCACGGACTCCGGAGCCTCTCGTCGCAGCGCTCGACGTCCGGTGGGAACACGGACGCACGGCCGTGGAGACGGCGCTGGATCTGGTGGCAACCGACTTGACCGAGCTCTTGGCCTGAACCAACGACAAAACGAGGCGGTAGGAGCCCTACCGATATCATGAGCGACCCAACCACTGCGGATGACAAGGCCCGCACCGCACAGGACATTCTCGGGCGGGACAAGGACCCGCACCTCGACGAGGACAACCCCTTCGAGGCGATGATGGCGCGGTTCGACCACGCCGCCGAGTTGCTGGACCTGGACCCGGGCATGTACAAGGTCCTGCGCCATCCCGAGAAGCAGATAATCACGGCGGTGCCGATCCAACGCGACAACGGTGAGCTCGAGGTCTTCACCGGCTATCGGGTCATCCACAACACGGCGCGCGGGCCGGGCAAGGGCGGCATACGCTTCGACCTGCGCGTGTCTCTCGACGAGGTGAAGGCGCTCGCCGCCTGGATGACGTGGAAGTGCGCCGTGGTGAACATCCCGTTCGGCGGCGCGAAGGGCGGAGTGGTGTGCGACCCCACGACACTCTCGGTCAAGGAACTGGAACGCATCACGCGGCGCTTCACCGCTGCGTTGATGGACCATCTCGGTCCCGAGTCCGACATTCCCGCACCCGACGTGAACACGAACGAGCGGGTCATGGCGTGGATCATGGACACGTATTCCATGCACCGGCGCCATCCCGTCACCGCGGTGGTCACCGGCAAGCCCGTCGAGATGGGCGGCTCGATGGGCCGCAGGGAGGCGACAGGGCGTGGCTGCATGATCGCCACCAAGGAAGCGATCAAACACCTGGGCCTGCCGCTCCGCGGCACCAAGGTGGCCGTGCAGGGGTTCGGCAACGTCGGTTCGGTCGCGGGTCAACTGCTCGAGAAGGAAGGCCTCACGATAGTAGCGGTGAGCGACGTGTCCGGCGCCATCTACAATCCCAACGGCATCTACGTGGACGACGCGATCAACTGGGTACGGGAGAACCGCTACCTCAGCGGCTATCCCAACGCCGAGACGATCGCGCCGGAGCAGTTGTTCAGTCTCGACGTGGACGTGCTGTTGCCGGCGGCTGTCGAGAATGCGATCACGCGCAAGAACGCCCACGAGATACAGGCCAAGATCATCTGCGAGGGGGCAAACGGGCCGACTACTGCCGGCGCCGACCGCATTCTGGAGGAGAACGGGGTCTTCGTCATCCCGGACATCCTGGCGAACGCGGGAGGCGTGACCGTCAGCTACTTCGAGTGGGTGCAGGACCGGATGGGGTACTTCTGGGGCGAGGAGATGGTCATCGAACGGCTCAACACGATCATGCAGCAGTCGTTCCAGGACGTGTTGAGTGTCTCCCAGAAGCACTCGGTGAACATGCGCATTGCGTCCTACATGCTCGCGATGGAGCGGGTAGCGGCCGTGCACCGGCTGCGCGGGCTCTATGCCTGATGGTGCTCTACCTCGTCGCCGTCGGACGGGTTCGGGATGCGGCCTTCAGTGCTGCATGCGACGAGTACGTGACCCGGATCAGGCGTGCGCAGCGACTCGAACTGAAGGAAGTCCGTGAGGCCGGCCGCCGGGCCCGCGACGCGAGTACGGCGCTGCGGCTCGAGGGAGACGCGTTGCTCAACGCCATACCCGAAGGGACCCGGGCGTTCGCGCTGACCCGCGGGGGACGGTGCTACACGAGCGAGCAGTTCGCCCGGCAGCTGAGCACCTGGCAGCAAGACGCGCGCGACGTGGCATTGATCATCGGCGGCGCTCACGGCCTCGATCAACGCGTGTTGGACCGAGCCGAAGGTACGCTTAGTCTGTCCGCGCTCACGATGCCGCACGAGCTCGCGCGCGTGGTGTTGACCGAGCAACTCTACCGTGCACTCACCATCCTGCGGGGCGAGCCGTACCACAAGGGGAACCACGAATGACGGAGTGGTTCGAGCAGTGGTTCGGCGAGGAGTACCTGCGGCTCTATCCGCACCGTGACGACGATGAGGCGCGGCAGCTGGCGACGCTGATCGAACGTCACGCCCCTTATGAGGGATGTCGCGTACTCGACTTGGCCTGCGGTGCTGGACGCCACGCCGTGAACTTCGCCGAGCGTGGCGCCAGGGTGGTGGGCTTCGACCTTTCCATGCCGCTGCTGAGCCGCGCGCGACACCGCATGGACCCGCCGCTCGACCTCGTGCGCGGAGACATGCGGCTGCTTCCGTTTCGGGACGGCGCCTTCGACATGGTCGTGAACCTGTTCACGAGCTTTGGCTACTTCTCGGACGACGCGCAGCACCGGGAGGTGCTCGAGGGCGTGGCAGCGACCCTGGAAGTCGGCGGCGTGTTCGTGCTCGACTACCTGAACGCAGACTCGGTACGGGATTCTCTGGTGCCCCACGAGGAGCGCCGGGTGGGGAACCAGCGGGTCGCCATCGAGCGAGGCATTTCAACGGACGGGCGGTTCGTCACTAAGGAGATCCACCTCGTGGACGACGGACGTAGCTTCGCAGAGCGCGTTCGCCTGTTCTCGCCGGATGAGCTCGCCGACATGATCTCGGGGGCGGGGCTCTCCCTGCGGGAACGCCTCGGTGACTACGGCGGCGGAGCCCTCGCGCCCCAGGCGCCGCGCGCCATATTCATCGCGGAACGACGATGAGCTTCCGATTCCAGTCTACCCCTGCCACTGAGCGCCCGGCGCTCGACCCGAGCGCGCGCATCGCCGCCCGCGGCGCCGGTGTCGAACCAGGTCTGGAACAGGCGTTTCTCGCAACCGGCACGGCGAGCGCCGGCCTCGAGAAACTGCTGGCCGGCGATGCGCTCTGCGTGACCACCGGGCAGCAACCGGGGCTCCTCACCGGACCGCTGTTCACCGTATACAAGGCGCTCACCGCGGTGTCGCTGGCGCGGGCGCTGGAGAACGCCCTGGGTCGGACCGTCGTACCGGTCTTCTGGGTGGCCGGAGACGATCACGACTTCCAGGAAGCCAACCACGTCAATCTGATCACCACGTCCAACGAACTCGAGCGCGTCGAGCTGCGCAGCCGCGATGCCCGGGAGGTCTCGTTACCGCTCTATCGCGAGCAACTCGGCGCGGGAATCGAGGCGGTGCTCCACGCCGTGGAGCGCACGACGCCCGAGACGGAGTTCCGCCCCGAGGTGTCCGCGTGGCTGGAGCGTCATTACCGACCAGAGGCGGACTTCGCGTCGGCATTCGCCGGCGCGATCGCCGAACTGCTCGGGGCGTACGGCCTCGTTGTGTTCTCACCGACTCACGAGACCGCCAAGCGGGCTATGGCACCCTACCTGATTCGCGTGCTCGAGGAGGCCGACGAGATAGACCGGGCGCTCGCGGCGCGCGCGCAGGCCCTCGAGTCGTCGGGGCACGCGGTGTCGGTGCCCGTGGGCGACGGCTCCACGCCGGTGCTGATCGAGGATCGCCTGGGCCGCGACCGCGTCGTAGTGGATGGAGATAGCTTTCGCACGAGGCGAGCAAGAGAGCCGTGGACGCTCGACTCCCTCCGCAGCGTCGCGCGGAACGAGCCGGAGCGGCTCTCCCCCAACGTGCTGCTGCGGCCAGCGGTGGAGGCGGCGCTACTTCCTACTCTCGCGTACGTGGCCGGGCCGGGTGAGCTCCGGTACCTGCCACAGACGGCGCCGCTGTACGATGCGCTGAAGGTGACTCCACAGACGCCGGTCGCGCGCTGGTCGGCGCTCATCGTCGAAGCACGCGTTGAGAAGGTGCTCGACAAGTACGGCATCGAAGCAGAGGACCTAACTGGGCCAGAGGGGAAGCTGGAGGGGTCGCTCGTAGAGAAGGACATGCCTGCGGCCGCCGCCGCTGCGCTCGACGCGGTGCGCCGCACGCTGACCGAGGAGTACGACAAGCTCGAGCGAGCCGCCGGCGAGGTGGATCCGACCCTGGAGAAGAGCGTGCGGTCGGCCCGCAACAACGCGCTCGGAGGCGCCGCCTCGGTGGAGAAGCGCCTCGTGGGCCACCTCAAGAAGAGGAACGAGGTCGTGGCTCAACAGATCGCCAAGGCCCGCACCAGCTTGTTCCCGGGAGGCAAACCACAGGAGCGGGTCCTGGGAGTAGTTCCATTCCTGGTGCGTTACGGCACCGCCTTCGTGGACGCGGCGCTGGCGGCGAGCGCCGAGGCAGTCCCGGAGCTTGAATCCGCACCCGGGAAGCCGTAGAATCGGCCCATGATCTGGCCCCTCGCCCTCGCACTACTGCTCCTCGCGCTGCTGATCCCGATTCTCGTGTTCGCATTCGACGTTCCGCGCCTCAGGGAGCGCGCGCGCGAAGCAGACCGGATGCTCCCGGAGCGGGAGCGGCAGGTGGACGAGCTCACCAAGCGCGTACTCACGCTGGAGGACGAGGTGGACGACGTCTCGCGCAGCCTCGAGGGCATGCGGGACGAGATGCAGTTCCTGCAGCGCCTGCTGGAGAACCCGGATCAGCGCGAGCAAAGGGACCGGCTCGCTCCCCCCAACCCCTAGCCGTATGCCCCAGTCGGAGGGCCGTCTCGCGGCCCGGGTCGGCTCCGGGATAATGCTCACCCGCATTCTCGGGTTCGTCCGGGAGCGGGTGTTCGCGCACTACTTCGGCGATGGCGTTGCCGCTGACGCGTTTCGCGCCGCTCTTAAGATCCCCAACGTCATCCGCAACCTGCTCGGAGAGGGGACGCTATCTGCGTCCCTGATCCCGGTCTATGCCGGGATGATCGAGCGCGGCGAGAGCGACAACGCCCGCAGGCTCACGGGCGTGATCGCGTCGGTGCTCGTGCTGCTCACCGCGATCCTCGCGCTGATCGGAATCCTGCTGGCGCCGGTGATCACCGACTTCATCGCGATCGGCTTTGGGGACGAGCGCCGCGAGCTCACGATCACTCTGGTTCGCATCCTGTTTCCGGCCTCGGGCCTGTTGATCCTGTCAGCCTGGTGCCTCGGCATCCTCAATACCCATCGCCGCTTCTTCCTGTCGTATGCCGCTCCGGCGCTGTGGAACATCGCACAGATCGCCACGCTGGTGACCCTGGGCGGAGTGCTGGCGCAGTTGGACCTGGTGATCGCGCTCGCGTGGGGAGTTCTGCTGGGCAGTCTGCTGCAGCTCGCGGTTCAGCTTCCCGCCACGCTGCGGCTGGTGGGGGGCGTGCGCTGGAGTCTGGACCTCGGCGTGCCGGGAGCACGGCAGGTCATCGGCCGCTGGATCCCGGTGGTGCTTGGGGCGGGGGCCTATCAGGTCTCGAGCATCGTCGACACGCAGCTCGCATCACTGCTCGAGCTCGGTGCCGTCGCCGTTCTGGGCTACGCACAGCTCGTGGCGATCCTCCCGGTCTCGCTGTTCGGTATCAGCGTAGCCGCCGTAGCGCTCCCTCAGCTGGCACGCGACGCGGTGGGAGACAGCCAGCAGATGCTGCGTACCAGGCTGGGGGCAGGGCTGAGACGCATCGCGTTCTTCGTGCTGCCTGCGGCGGTGGCGTTCGCGGCGCTGGCACCGGAGATTATCGGCGCCCTGTTTCAGACAGGGCGGTTCGGGGCCGCCGCGACGATCGTGACCGCCGGGGTCCTCGCCGCGTACAGCATCGGCATCCCGGCGCAGGCGACGGTCAAGCTGCTCGCGTCGGGGCACTACGCGCTCGGAGACACGAAGACGCCGGTCAGGATCGCGGTTCTCTCGGTCATCGTGTCGGCGGTGAGCGCATTCCTGCTCATGCGCCGCTTCGGCCCAGCGGGGATCGCGCTGGGCGCCTCGATCTCCGCCTATCTGAACATGTCTCTCAACTTCGGGACGCTCAGCGCCAAGGTCGGGCGCATCCTCGAAGGCCCGGAGCGGCGTGCCATCGCACTGGCGGCGGCGGCTACCGTGCCCGCAGCCTTCACGGGAGCAGGCATCGCGGCCGCACTCGAGGACGGACCCGTGTGGCTCGCAGCGGTGCTCGCGCTCGCCGGGTTCGGAGCGGCATACGGGGTGGTGACGCTGCTGCTGGGGCACCCCGAAGCGGTGAAGCTCTGGACTGCGCTGCGGCGGCGCTCGGCGCGCTCCACCGACAGTTAGCTTTCCACCATGACCGATCGCGATCTTGAGCACATCGAGCACACGATCGCCACACTGCCGGACAAGCCCGGGGTTTACCTCTGGAAGGGTGCCGGTGACGAGGTCCTCTACGTCGGCAAGGCAAAGCGGCTGCGCCAGCGGGTGCGTAGCTACCTGGCCACCGACGCATCCCACGGCCCCAAACTGCGGATGCTCCTCAGACAGATCCACAGTCTCGAGACGATCG
The DNA here is from genome assembly GCA_039587315.1 of Gemmatimonadota bacterium. Classification (GTDB taxonomy): domain Bacteria; phylum Gemmatimonadota; class Gemmatimonadetes; order Gemmatimonadales; family GWC2-71-9; genus WVYX01. The sequence goes on from JBDHIS010000023.1 coordinate 8,557, forward strand.
TAGTCCCCACTGAATCCCAGGCGCTCCTCCTCGAGAACAACCTCATAAAGGAGCATCGCCCCCGCTTCAACGTCATGTGGCGGGACGACAAGAGTTACCCGCGCATCGCCGTGACAGTGGGGGAACCGTTTCCGCGCGTGCTCGTCGTGCGGCGGCTCGACATTCCCGGCGCACGCTACTTCGGACCCTACACCGACGTCGGGGTCCTGCGTCGCACGCTGCGCATCATCCGCCGCATCTTCACGGTGCGCTCGTGCCACTACGCGCTGCCGGGCGACGCGCCCGACCGGCCTTGCCTCGACTACCACATCAAACGCTGCCTCGCCCCATGTGTCGGCTACCAGAGCGCGGAAGAGTACGGCGCCATGATGGACGACGTGGTCACGTTCCTCGAGGGCAAGACCGTCGAGGTGCGCTCCCGCCTGAGAAGGCGGATGGAGCAGGCTTCGGGACGCCTCGACTTCGAGCGCGCCGGCGAGATACGTGACGCGCTCACCTGGCTGGAGCAACTCGAGCAGCCGCAGACGGTGGAGGCGGTAGGCGGGAGCGACGCCGACGCGATCGGCTTCGCGCGTGACGGAGACGATGCCGTCGGAGTCATCGTTCGAGTGCGCCAGGGCAGTGTGGTAGCGCGCGAGCAGCGCTTCTTCGAGAACGTGTCGGAGGCTCCCGACGAGGAGATTCTGCGCCTCTTCCTGGTGGGCTACTACGCGCGGGCAGAGGCACGCGCCAAGCGGGTCGTGCTGCCGTTCCCGCCGGCGGATTTCGAGGCGGTCATGGAGCTGACCCCGGAGCAGCAATGGCTGGTCCCGCAGCGCGGCGTGAACCAGCGGTTGGTTGCGCTGGCCGACCAGAATGCGCGACACCTGCTCGAGAGCTTCAAGATCGAGGCGCTGGAAACCGAGGAGCGCGTGGAGGACCCGGTGTACGCCCTGGGCCGGGACCTGGGCCTCACCGTCGTTCCGCGCAGCTTCGTGTGCATCGATATCTCGACGAACCAGGGGCGCGACACGGTCGGGTCCCTCGTCTGGTTCGAGGGCGGACGCCCCAAGAAGGGAGAGTACCGTCGCTACAAGATCCGCGGCGAGGAGGGACAGCAGGACGACTTCGCGGCGATGAACGAGGTCGTCTCCCGCTTCGCGACGCGTCGCAAGGAAGAGGACAAGCCGCTCCCGGACCTGATCGTGGTAGACGGAGGCAAGGGGCAACTGAGCGCGGCACACCGGGCCCTCACCGAGGTCGGCCTCGGCGACATCCCCCTTGCGAGTCTCGCCAAGCGGGAAGAGGAGATCTTCCTGTTGGGCCGCAAAGAGAGCCTCAAGCTCTCCGGGCGGGCGCCGTCGCTGCGCCTGCTGCAGCGTGCCCGGGACGAGGCGCATCGCTTCGCGATCACCTACAGCCGCAAACGACACACGCAGCGAACCGTGACTTCCGAGCTGCTCAACATCCCCGGGGTAGGGGAGCAGCGCCGCCGCCGGCTGCTGGAGGCGTTCGGCAGTCTGGCAGGCGTCCGCCTGGCCACTCCCGAGGAGATCGCGGCGCTGCCTGGCTTCTCACTCAAGCTGGCGGACAGAATCCTATCCAGCGTGAAGCAATGAAATACGACTGGTCGCTAACGTGCTCCGGGTGCCCGAACGTAGCCGCGCCCGACGGACTCCCCACCGTTTGCCCCAACTGCGGCGCTCCGTGGCTGGTGCGCTACGAGCATGCGCCGGAGCCCGGCCTCAAGGCTCAGCTCGCCGAGCGCCCCTGGACTATGTGGCGCTACCGGGAGTGGCTGCCGCTGCTCGACGGCGAAGCTCCCGTCACACTGGGAGAGGGGGGAACGCCGCTGCTCGACGCGCCGCGGCTCGCCGAGCGGGCCGGGGTCGCGCAGCTGTGGATCAAGGACGAGTCCAAGAACCCGACAGGCTCGTTCAAGGCCCGCGGGCTCTCGGCGGCGGTCACGCGGGCGCGCTACGCCGGCGCACCGGGTTTCAGCGTACCGACCGCCGGCAACGCCGGTGTGGCGAGCTCGGCCTACGGCCGGCGCGCCGGGATCCCGGTACAGGTGTTTGCCCCGCGCACTACGCCGCCCCGGATTCTGGAGCAGATCCGCACGTTCGACGCCGAGCTCGAGCTGCTGGACGGGCACATCGGCGACTGCGGGAAGGCGGCGAGGGCGCACGCCGCCGCACACGGTTCGTTCGACCTCTCGACCCTGCGCGAGCCATACCGCATCGAGGGCAAGAAGACGCTCGGCCTCGAGGTGGCGGAGCAACTGGGATGGCAATTGCCGGACGCGGTGATCTACCCGACCGGGGGTGGGACCGGGCTCATAGGAATGTGGATCGCGTTCCGCGACCTGCTCGCCGCGGGATGGGCGAGCGGCAAGGCACCCCGCCTCTACAGCGTACAGTCGGAGGGCTGCGCGCCGGTCGTGGAAGCCTTCGGGCGCGGCGCCGAACGCACCGAGCCGTGGAACGACCCCGAGACCGTCGCCGCCGGGCTGCGCGTGCCGGCACCTCTGGGCGGTGCCATAATCCTGCGCGCGCTCGCGGAGACGGGAGGGGAGGCGGTCGCGGTGTCCGACGAGGCGCTGTCCCGGGCGGCCGGTGCCATCGCGACCACCGAAGGGGTGGACGCGTGCCCCGAGGGCGGGGCTACCCTGGCAGCGCTGGACACCCTGGTCCGGCGCGGCAGTATTGGGGCGCACGAGTCCGTGGTGCTGTTCAACACCGGAGCGGGGTGGCTATATCGGCGCTGATTGGGGAAATTAGGGGCTTGGTAGCCGACCGATGCGCATAGCGATCCTCGACCCGGCAGCGGGCATGAGCGGTGACATGACCCTGGGCGCCCTGCTGGATGCCGGGGCCGACTCAGCGTGGCTCGAGGAGTTGCCCGCGCGGCTCGGCTTCCCCTCGGTCCGGGTTCGCATAGGCAAGGTCGAGCGAGCATCGCTGAGCGCCACGAAGGTGGACTTCGAGATCCCGGACGACGGATCCGGCGGACGAAGCGTGGGGGAGCTCGTCGGGATCGTGCGCGGCGCGGGGCTGTCCGATGAGGTGATCGAGAAGGCCGTGCGCGCGTTCGAGCTGATCGGCGAGGCCGAAGGGCGGGTGCATGGAGTAGCGCCCGACGCGGTCCATCTGCACGAGGTCGGTGCGATTGACGCCGTGTTGGACATCGTCGGTGCCATCGAGGGATTCGAGCGGCTGGGCATCTCGACCGTTTACAACCTGCCGGTGGCGCTCGGGGGCGGTTGGGTCGATGCCGCGCACGGGAAGCTCCCGGTGCCCGCTCCGGCCACGGCCCTGCTGCTGGAGGGTCTGGAGGTCAGCTCGGGCGGGCCCGTGACGGGCGAGGCGACGACGCCGACCGGGGCCGCGCTGCTGAGGGTGCTGTGCGAAGGCCCGCCGCCGGGACGGTGGCGGATGGTCACGAGTGGTTGGGGAGCCGGAGCACGCGACCCGGAGCAGTACCCCAACGCGCTGCGGCTGATTATTGCCGAGGAGGCTCCCGAGGCCGGCGTGGTCGAGGTGATCGCAACCGACATGGACGACATCTCGCCCGAGTATCTGGAGCCGCTGCGCAGTGCGGTGCTCGAGGCAGGCGCCCTGGACTGCGCCGTATGGCCCACGCAGGGCAAGAAGGGGCGCGTGAGCGTCAGGCTCGAGGCCCTGGCGCCGCCCGAGGCGGCGGACCGGGTGATCGAAGCGCTCTTCGCCCACTCCACGACGGCGGGTGTGCGCCGCTGGCAGGCGGCTCGAAACACGCTCCCGAGGCGAGAAGTCCTTGTGGAGCTTGAAGATGGCGCGAGGGTAAGAGTAAAGGTGTGGGACGGGCCGGCGGGTGCCAGGCTCAAACCGGAGTATGAAGACGTGGTGGCGGCAGCCAGCCGCAGCGGGCAGCCAGCAATGGAGGTGGCCCGGGAGGCCGAGCGAAGGGGTCGCGCACTGCTACATAACACGGAAGTGACTGTGACTAAAGGAGTTACGAGATGAGAAAGCTGGTGGCCGTGCTGGGGATTTCGGCGGGATTCGCCCTCGCCTTCGCGGCAACGCCCGCACAGGCGCAGTACAGGGAGCCGCAGTGCGATCTGAGCACCGGGCATTTCCTGGTGAACAGCGGCGTGGTGTACATCAAGGGCGCGGCGGAGAGCGCGGACATGGTCAAGAAGGAGCGCATGCTGCGCGATGCGCACCGCAACCTCATGGAGGCAATCGACCGCCGGGGGCAGGGCGACAATGCGGCAGCGTGGTACTTCCTTGGCCGCTACTATGCCGCTTCGCGCGATCCGATCGGCGCTGACTCGGCGTTCGATCGTGCCGAGAGCCTCGCGCCCGATTGCGCCGAGGACATTTCCTTCTTCCGCCGCAACCTGTGGGTGATGCTGCTCAACGTCGCGATCGATTCCATGCAGAACGGGAGCCCGGACGGCGCGCTGGGTGCGCTGCGCGAGGCCAACACGATCTACGACGACGACATCATCGGCTTCTACTACGTGGGGAGCGTGTTCGGCCAGGCAGGCGAGCTGGACAGCGCGCTGCACTATTTCAAGATGGTGGCCGTGATGGGCACCGACGATCCGGAGCGGCAGGAAAGCTATCAGGTCGCCGTCTTCAACTCCGCCCTGATCAACGGCATGCTGGAGCAGTGGGACTCCTCGGCGGTCTGGTGGGAGCGGTACCTGGAGTTGATGCCGGGTGACGCGCCGGCCCTGACGTCGCTGGCCGAGGCATATGACCAGGCCGGCAACACCGATCGCGCCATGGCAGTCTACGACACGATCATGGCCAGGGCCGAGGAGATGGATTACCTCCAACTCTTCCTGGTGGGTGAGAAGCTCTTCATCGCTCAGCATTTCGAGCAGTCCGCGCGCGCTTTCGAGCTGGGGCTGGAGAAGAACCCCCACTACCGACCCGCTCTCTACAACCTGACCAACTCCTACCTGGCGATCGCTGACGCAGACGGCATATCACCTGAGGAGAAGCAGCAGTGGGCCGAGACCATGGAGGCCACGGCCCTTCGGCTGGTAGAGGTGGACCCGTACAACGCCGGCTCACTCAGGCTCCTCGCCGCGGCGCATCAGCTGCAGCGCGACGAGAACGCGACGCTCGCCGTGCTGCAGGAGATCGATGTGATGGCGTTCGAGGTCGAGATGGGGGCACTGCAGCCCCTCGACGGCGGGCTGTCCGTCCAGGGGCAGGTCTTGAATCTGGATGAGGCCGAGACCGCCGTTCCCGCGATAACCTTCGAGTTCGTGGACGCGGCCGGCAACGTGCTGGCGACCGAAATCATCAACGGGCGCACGCTCGGGGCCGGCGAGTCGTATGATTTCGAGCTGATGGGCGCGGGGGAGGGCATCATCGCGGTGCGCTACAGGGTCGGCGAGTAGAGTTGCGCTTGACGTAATTCCCGGGGGGAGTTCATACTCCCCCCACTTGCGGGCGTAATTCAGGGGTAGAATGCCAGCTTCCCAAGCTGGACCTGGGAGCGCGGTTTGCGCTCCCATTCTCGCATCTAGCACAGCGATCGCCGCCTCGCTGTGCACGTTGTAAGACCTCGTCCGACCTTCGGCGGCGTTCTGGCCAAGTCCTCTTTCGCACCCTACCTTAGCGCATTCCGAACCGATTTCCTTCATGACCGACGTCCTGGAACGCCTACGGAAGGCCCTCTCCGACCGCTACGCCATCGAGCGGGAGTTGGGTCGTGGCGGGATGGCGACGGTGTATCTTGCCGAGGACCTGAAGCACCGCAGGCGAGTCGCCATCAAGGTGCTCGATCCCGCACTTGCACGTGCCTTGGGATCGGAGCGGTTCCAGCGGGAAGTCGAAGTCACCGCGAGACTGAATCACCCCCACATCCTCCCGCTGCACGACTCCGGTGAAGCCGACGGGCTCTTGTTCTACGTGATGCCGTATGTGGAAGGCGAGACTCTGCGCGACCGAATAGACCGTGAGGAGCAGCTCCCGCTCGAGGACGCTCTGCTCATAACCAAGGAAGTTGCCGCTGCGCTGCGCTACGCCCACAGCCACGATGTGATCCACCGAGACATCAAACCCGAGAATGTGCTGCTCTCGGCGGGGGAAGCGGTGGTTGCCGACTTCGGGATTGCCCGAGCGATCGCTGAAGCCGGTGGAGAGCGTCTCACTGAGACCGGCATCAGCATCGGCACTCCGGCCTACATGAGCCCCGAGCAAGCGAGTGGAGCGTCAAAGCTCGACGGACGAAGTGACATCTATGCGTTGGGCTGCGTGTTGTATGAGATGCTCACCGGCGAGCCGCCGTACACCGGACCGACTGCGCAGGCCGTGCTGGCAAAGAAGTTGAGTGAAGCAACGCCCAGGGTGTCGGTGGTGAGAGAGCGGGTCCCGGGCAGCGTCGAGGCGGCAATCGAGCAGGCTTTGGCAAAGGTCCCGGCGGATAGGTTCGTCACAGCTGAGCAGTTTGTGGATGCGCTCGACGGGAGCACGCCGGTAACGAGTGGAGCGCCGCGAGAGAAGACGAGCCGAAAGTGGGGCCTTCCGGCTGTTGTGGCTTTGGTGGCCGTGCTCGCGTCGGTCGTCACCGTTTGGCTCACGGTAAGAAACCCTGTGTCCGAACTGGATCCGGACCTCGTGGCCGTGTTTCCGTTTCGAACATCGGGCCTGTCCGGCGCGACGGACGGTCTCGGGGAGGGCATGGTCTACCTGCTTGCTAGCCGCTTCACCGGCGAGGGTGGTCCCCGCGCATCCTCTCCGATAACGACCACAGCAGCGTGGGAGCGTGCTGGTGGCTCCGAACGCGGCGGGATCACCGAGACCGACGCACGGACCATCGCTCGGCAGCTTGGGGCCGGCTCGTTGATCCTCGGCAGCATTGTCGGTTCAGCCGGCCGCTTGGAGGGGAATGCCACTCTCAGGTCTACGGAGGACGGCGCAGTTCTCGCTCGAGCTCACGTGCGCAATGCGGCAGGAGAACTTGAACTGGCCGACAGCCTGGCGACGGAGCTCTTGGCGCTCGTGGGCGGGGTGGAATCGCGCAGCCTGAAGAGCGTAATGAGCACGTCACCCGGCGCGCTGCGAGCATATTTGGAGGGCCGGCTGCAGTTCCGCCGAGGCCGGTTTGACGATGCTCTCCATTGGTTCGATATCGCGCTGGACACCGACAGCACATTCGCCCTGGCCGGCCTCTGGTTGGCGATCGCCGATGGCTGGGCAATAGAAGGCTCTGGGGCGTCCAGAGTAAGGGGCATGCGGATTGCCAAGGCGCACAGCGAGCGGTTGAGCGAGCGAGACAACCTTCTCCTCGCCGCGTGGGCGCGGGATGGATCGGTTCCTGAGGCCGAGGAAGCTGCCAGGAGGATGCCAGAGCGACCGGAAGCGTGGCACGTGCTGGGCGAACGACTCTATCATCGCGGTCGCATGCTGGGGATCGACGACGCGCTCGAGCGGGCGGACCGCGCGTTTGGCGAGGCGCAGCGACTGGGCGGCAACGCCGCAGGCCTTGTACACCAGATGGAGTATGCGGGGCTGATGCGCGACACGACGCGCTTCCGACGTGCTTGGGACGCGTATCTTGCCTTGGCAGACTCGGTACCCCTCTGGTGGCACTGGCGGGCCGCCACGGTGTTCGGCGATTCGGTCTTTCTCGCTGAGTGGCCTCAGAAGATGCGGGAGCTCTCGGATCAGGGCATCAGCTTTGGTGTGGCAAACTGGCCCTTCGTGGCGGAGCTGGGATTCGAGGATGCCGTGGCGGCTCTCGAAATCCTCCTATCTCGGCCACTCTCTAATAGGCAGAGAGCGGTGCAGCGGTTCGTCCTCTCGTTGCTGCTCACCGACATGGGCCGCCCACGGGCGGTGGCAGTGCTTGCAGGCCAGGGCACGCCGGGACCACTTGCGATCTGGACAGCGCTCTTGTCAGACGGCGACACGGCAAGGGCCAACGAGGCGGCCAGGAAGATGCTCGAGGAGCAGTTGGCTCCGAGACCGACCGACGAAGACAGGCTGAATTCGTTGCTGCGGAACAACTGTGCGCTGGGTTTGTGGCAGCTCTTCGTCGGTGATGGTGAGGGCGCAGCTGCCACCCTCGAGGCAATCCTGGCCGACGACCGCTCTATCATCCGGGATTCGCGCATCGTTTGCAGCTTGGCACTTGAGGTTTCCCTAGCCGCTCCAGGTTCGATGACCGACCGACTGGGGGTACTCGATTCTGTCCTGACGTCCAGGGTCATGGCGAAGCAAACTTTTACTATGGCGCCCAACATGGTGGCCGCGCGCTTGTACGAACGCGACGGGCTCCATCGCCGTGCCCTGGCCGCCGTGCGGCGCCGGTTCACCGGCATGATATTGGCGAACATCTTCGCCGCCGCCCGGTACCGGGAGGAGGGGCGGCTCGCCGCAATCTTGGGTGACACGGCTCACGCTATCGATGCCTACATGCGCTACCTGAACATGCGGTACGCGCCAGAGCCGGAACTTCAGGCCGACGTCGACGCCGTGCGCCGCGAACTCAGACTGTTGGTTGGGGAGCCCGGAACGTAGCCGACCATAGGAGGCCGGAAAGCGCGTAACTTGCTTGACGGCAGTAATTTGGGCGGCGATATTCAGCCGACGTATGCGGGCGTAATTCAGGGGTAGAATGCCAGCTTCCCAAGCTGGACGTCGCCGGTTCGAATCCGGTCGCCCGCTCTGAATCCGAGCCCAGCCCGGGACGGGGCCAGCCCCGTTCTGGGCCTCGTCACAAAAAGGGGGCGCGCCCCATGCTTCAGCTCATCGGCTTCTTCGCGGCACTCTTCGCCGGCGGCGGCGCCGTCGGCGCCGTGCTGGGCGCGGTGCTGGGAGCCACGCTGGGGCGGGTACTTCACCGGGCAAAGCGCCCGCTCAACACGGCGGGCCACGCGATCGGAGTGGGACTGGCGGCGCCGATCTATGCAGAGTACGTCGGCCTCGGACCGGTCGCGCCCGACTGGCTTTTCTGGGTCGGGGTGACACTGGTCGCTTTCCTGCTGCACCGGTTCGAGGGCAACTGGTGGTGGCTCGGCCCCTGCCTGGCGCTGGCGACTGCGGCGGTCACCGGCAGACTGATGGGTCTCTACTAGGCCCTCCGGAGTACCTGCTCGCCAAACCTTGCGGCGTACATCACATCGGATGTCCCACGAGCGGCACACATTGCCCCACATCGGGACTAGTCCTAACTCCGCGCCCACCCGTAGTTTGAAGTGAGTCCGAAACGCCAGAGATTCTCTAGGGATTGGGGAGCGCCGACCGCATGACACCCACGATACTAGTGGTCGACGACGACGCCGCCGTGCGGGCGAGCCTCGCCAAACTCCTGCAATCCGAGGGGCTGCAGGTCGCCACCGCGGGGAACGGGTCCGGGGCGCTGAAGGCGATACAACAGGTTCGGCCCGACGTAGTGCTGCTCGACGTCCTCATGCCCGACCTCAACGGCTACCAGGTGTGCCACGCGATCAAGACCAACCCGGCCACGCGCCTGATACCGGTGGTGCTCCTCACCGGTCTCTCCGCAACTGACGACCGCGTTCAGGGACTCGAGGCGGGTGCCGACGACTTCCTGACGAAGCCGCCCGACCGCATCGAGCTGCTTGCACGAGTACGCTCCCTCGTCCGGATGAAGCGCTACACCGACGAGTTGGAGCAGGCCGAGGCGGTGTTGCTCGCCCTGGCGCGCAGCATCGAAGGCAAGGACCCCTATACCGAGGGACACTGTGAGCGGCTGTCCAAGTACGCCAGCTCGCTGGGCTCCCGACTCGGCCTGTCGCTCGACGACACCGTAGCGCTGGAACGAGCGGGCGTACTGCACGACATCGGAAAGGTGGCCGTTCCAGATTCCATTCTGCTCAAGGAGGGCCCCCTGTCGGATGACGAGTGGAACGTCGTGCGCGAGCATCCGGTGACTGGCGAGCACATCTGCCGGCCGATCCGGTCGTTCGCCTCGGTCCTACCGATCATCCGGCACCACCACGAGAAGTTCAACGGCTCCGGTTACCCGGACGGCCTGTCCGGAGACCACATCCCCATCACCGCGCGGGTGCTTCAGGTAGCAGACGTGTTCGACGCCCTCACCACAGATCGGCCGTACAGACCAGCCATGTCGCCTCAGGAAGCCATCGAGACCATGCGCGAGGAAGTCGGTCGGGGGTGGTGGGACCCCGACGTGTTCGCCGCTCTCCCGGACCTCGTCGCGGAGAACGCGGGGCGTAAGTGACCTCCCGGAGCGCGGAAGCGCGCCCCGGGTCTGGTTCCCTCGGCGAACATCTCGTCCGGGCGCTGCCGTTCGGCTTCCAGATCGTGGCCGCCGACGGCACGATCCTGTTTCAATCTGAGAAGCAGGAAAAGGCGCGCGAGGGCGCGGTCGGCAGAAAGTGCTGGGACGTTTATCGCGACGACAGGACGCGGTGCGACGACTGCCCCCTGGCGCGCGGCCTGGCGGAAGGTGAGACCGAGACCACCACGGTCCCCGGCGTACTGGGCGGACACACCTACGAGATCCACCACACCGGAATAACGTACGAGGGCCAGCGGGCCGTCCTGGAGATCTTCCAGGACGTCAGCCAGCGGGAGCGCGCGGAGGCCGCGCGGCTGAGCAGCGAAGCACGGCTCGCGCTGGTCATCGGGCAGGTGCCGGCAATTCTCTGGACGGTGGACCATGACCTCATCTTCACGTCTTCAGGCGGTGCGGCGCTGGCCGGTCTGGGATTGGTGCCGGACCAGATAATCGGTATGTCGCTGTTCGACTACTTCGGGACACAGGATCCGGAGTTCGAACCGATCCTGATGCACCGCCGCGCGCTGCAAGGAGGCCACGAGTCATTCGAGTTCGAGTGGCAGGGCAACGCGTACGAGGTGCAGGTCGAGCCACTGCGCGGCCACGGCGAGACGATCGATGGATGCATCGGCTTCGCGGTAGATGTCACCGACCGCAGACGATCCGAGGCGGAGCGGCGGCGCAACGAGGCGCGCTACCGGGCCATCGTCGAGGGTCAGACCGAGTTCATCGTGCGTTGGCTTCCCGACGGTACGCGTACCTTCGTCAACGATGCCTACTGCAAGTTCTTCGGCGGCACGCGCGAGGAGTTTCTCGGAACCAGCTTCTTCCCGCTCATCGCCAAGGAGGATCACCCGATGGTCCTCGAGAAGATCTCCCGCCTGACGCCCGAGCACCCGGCCGAGACGGGCGAGCACCGCGTTGTGACCGCCGGCGGCAGTACCGGATGGCAGCAGTGGATCGACCGTGGGGTGTTCGACGACGACGGTAACCTCATCGAGCTTCAATCCGTTGGACGTGACATAACCGAACGCAAGCGTTGGGAGCGCGCGCTCAGGCTGACTCAGTTCGCGGTGGACAAGGCAGCCGACCCAGCGTTCTGGATCAAGTCCGACGGGGAGTTGTTCTACGTCAACGAAGCCGCCTGCGACATGCTCGGGTACACGGCAGACGAGCTGCGTACGCTCAAGTTGAGCGACATCGACCCCAACATCCCGCGCCGACTCTTCGACGAGTTCTGGGAGGACATCAAGCAGAAAGGCACCAATACGCTCCAGTCGCAACACCGCACGCGGGCCGGGAAGCTCATCCCGGTTGAGGTGGTAGCCAACTACCTGGAGTTCGACGGCGTCGAGTACACAATCGCCTTCGCCCGCGACATTACCGAGCGCAAGCGCGCCGAGGACGCCCTGCGTCGCTCCGAGGCGAACTATCGCGGGCTGGTAGAGCACGCCAACTACGGCATCTACCGATCGAGCCCCGAGGGGCGCTTCGTATCGGTGAACCCGGCGCTCGTGGAGATGCTGGGCTACGACACCGAGGAGGACCTCCTGGCCCTCGACATGGAGCGGGACGTATACGCCCATCCGGAGGAGCGGCCGCGCTTGGTGCGGCAGTACCAGGAGAGTGGACGCATCGATGGGCTGGAGCTCGAGTGGAGGCGCAAGGACGGCTCCACGATGACGGTCCGGGTGAGCGGGCGACCGATGCACGACCCATACGGCCGCCTGGACGGCTTCGAGATGATCGTGGAAGACGTCAGCGAACGCCGCACCCTGGAAGCGCAGCTCAGGCAAGCCCAGAAGATGGAGGCGATCGGGCAGCTCACGGGCGGCATCGCGCACGACTTCAACAACCTGTTGTCCGTGATCACACTCAACGCCCAGCTGGTCACCGGCGCCCTGGAGGCGGACCAGAGCGACCTCGTGCCGGAAGTGCAGGACATCCAGGAGGCCGCCCGCAAGGCGGCCACCATGACCAAGCAACTGCTGGGCTTCAGCCGCCACGCCGATCTCACGCTGATCCCGACCGATCTCGCGCGCGTAGTGTCCAACCTCTCTTCGATGATGCGCCGGGTGCTGCCCGAGAACATCAGGATCAGGCTCGCCACCGACGAGGCTGTACCCGCGGTGCGCGCCGACGCAGGCGCCGTCGAGCAGATGTTGCTCAATCTCGCGACCAACGCGCGCGACGCGATGCCGGAGGGCGGCGTGCTGCGCGTCGGAGCGAAGCTGTGTGAAGTGGGAGGGGACACTCACACCAGCGAGCCCTGGGTGAAGCCGGGAAGCTACGTTCACGTCTACGTGGACGACTCAGGCACCGGGATGGACGAGAGCACGAAGGCCCGGGTCTTCGAGCCGTTCTTCACAACGAAAGCTCCGGGTGTCGGGACCGGCCTCGGCATGGCGATGGTCTACGGTCTCACGAAACAGCACAATGGGTTCGTCACCGTGGACAGCACCGAGGGGCAGGGAACCACCGTGCGGCTCTACTTCCCAGTCGTCCAGGAAGAGGCCGAGGCGCTGCCGGCGGGAGAGTCGCTCTCCGGAGTGCGCGGAGGAAGCGAGACCATCCTCCTGGTCGAGGACGAGGACACGCTGCGGCGCTCGGGTAAGCGAGTCCTGGAGCGTTACGGGTACCGGGTGCTGGTGGCCTCCGACGGACAGGAAGGGCTCGAGATCTTCCGGGCCAACCCGGGGAAGATCGACCTGATCGTGTCCGACCTGGTGATGCCCAAGATGGGCGGTGGCCACTTGCACCGTGTGGTCCGTGAGGAGGGCAGCAACGTGAAGTTCATTCTCGCCAGCGGCTACACTGGCCGCGAGGATGCAGTCCGCGACGACCTCGACCCATCGCTTCCCATCCTGCAGAAGCCCTGGCTGCTGAGCCAGCTCCTCGAGCGCGTACGGGAGACGCTGGACGCCGACTAGACCATTTGCACCCCCGCGACCCGCGGGTTATCTCTCTCCCAACGATCAACTGCGATGTAGAACCCAACGCGGAGGACACTCCATGCGCGCGCTCCGCCAGCTCGTGCTCCCTCTTGCCTCCCTGACGATTGTCGCCGCCGGACCAGGCCCGCTCCTGGGTCAAGGGCAGTGGCGCACTGCCCAGGACCCCTGCAAGGTCAAGGCCGGCCACTTCCTCGTAACCGGCGCGACGAACCACCTGCGAATAGCGGTCGAGACCGACGACCCGAATCGACGCGAGGGTCGCCTCGAGGAGGCGCACCGGGTGCTCCTCGACGCCATCGAGAACAAGGGCCAGGACGACAACCCGGGGGCGTGGTACTACCTGGGACGTTACTACGTCCTGGTCGGCGACGGGTGGGGCGCCGATTCGTCGTTCAGCAAGGTGCTGGAAACCAATCCGGAGTGCGCTTCCGACATCGCCATCTACGTGGACGAGCTCGCGCCGTTCGTGCGGGCCGACGCCATAGAGGCGTGGCAGAGTGGGCTCGTCGACTCGGCCGCCGCCCTGTTCCAGCTCGCTCGGGCACTGATGCCGCAGGACGCCGAGATCCCCTACTTCATGAGCATGATGTACTCGAATGAGGGGCAGTTCGACTCTGCGTTCAAGTACGTGCAGATCGGCAATGAGGTCGGGGGGGATGACCCCGATCTGACCCGGCGCAAGCAGCAGGCGATGCTCGACATCGCACGCGGTTTCGAGGCCCTCGCGTTCGAGAATCCGGCCGCGACCGAGATCGTCGAGTCCCGCATGCAGCGTGACACCCTGGCAAGGGCCGTGGAGCGCGACTCCACGCTGCTCGCGAACCTCATTGCACAGTGGGCCGGCAAGCCGCTCAGGCCCGACGTTCAGCAGGCGGTGGCGCGCGACTCGATGCGGCTCGCCGACCGGCTGGCCGTAGCGAGCGCTGCGCTGCCGGCAGCGACCGAGGCGTTCGAGCGCGACAGCGCGACCGTTGCCGCCGTCATGGGCCCCGCTCTGGAGGCCTACGAGGCGTACCTCGTAGAGTTCCCCGACGACTCCGACACGAAGCTGCGATTGCTGCGGCGCTACTCGACGGCCGGACAAACGGGCCGGATGGAGGTGCTGATCACGGAGCTGTCGACCGATCCGTCGATCGAGTTGATCGACCTCTCACAGGCAGGGGTGGCCTTGTTCAACGACGGGCAGTTGAGTGAGTCTGCCCGCCTGCTCGGAGCCGTGACAGAGCGCAACCCCTACATGCGAACGGCTCTGTACACCATGTGCCGTGCATACTACGCCATGCAGGACCAGGAGAGCTTGCAGTCCACGGCTGTCGCACTGCTCGAAGTAGACCCCATGAGCACGCAGAACCTGCGAATGATGGCGGCCGCGTTCGATCTCGCCCGCAACGCCGACTCCACGAGCTACTGGGTGGCCCAGGCGGATACCGGGGTGGGGTGGTCGGTGCGGATCACCCAGATGGTGACAATGGGACCGCGCACCGTGATCAACGGGACCGTGTCCAACATCTCGGGGCGGCCGGCCGAACCGATGACGTTGGAGTTCTCGTTCATTGACGAGGACGGAGCCGTGATCGCCACGGCCACCGCCGAGATCCCCGCGCTGGCGCGCGGCGGCCGCGAGGCGCTCGCCGTGGAAACGGATCAGTCCGGGGCCGTGGCCTGGAGGTATCGCCGGATCCAGTAGCCGGCGCCGCACCGGTTATCTTTCCGGGTCGTATTCCCTCTTACCCGCGACCGGAAGGGCAGGGCACGGCCATGATCCGGGTGCAATCCGTGCACCCCGAATCCGTCGGCGCCGACTTGGGCATCGAGCCGGGGTTCGAGCTCCATAGCGTGGATGGGCGCGAGCTCACCGATTTCCTCGACTGGGAATTTCACACAGCCGAGGACAGGTTCGTGCTGCTCGCCAGCTCGCCGGGCGGGGAGCTGTTCGAGTACGACGTCGAACGACCGGCCGACCACCCCCTCGGAATCGAGCTCGAGCCGCCGCGCATCCGCCGCTGCGCCAACCGCTGTGACTTCTGCTTCGTGGATGGACTTCCCGAAGGTCTCAGAGACCCGCTCTACGTTCGCGACGACGACTACCGGCTCTCGTTTCGGTACGGCAACTTCGCTACGCTGACCAACCTGAAGCCGCGCGACATCGAGCGCATCCTCGAGTATCGCCTCTCGCCGCTCTACGTCTCGGTACACGCCACCGACCCGGTGGTGCGTCGTCGTCTGCTGCGCCACCCCCTGGCGCCGGCGATCGTGCCGCAACTCGAGGAGTTCGCCGCCGGGGGGATTCGATTCCACACCCAGATCGTGCTGCAGCCGGGCGTGAACGATGGCCCCGTGCTGCGCCGCAGCCTGGAGGATCTGTACGGCCTCGGCGAAGCGGCGCTCTCGGTCTCGGTGGTGCCGGTCGGGCTCACCGAGTTCAGCAAGCACGACCTGGTGCGCGAGCCCACTGCGGAGGAGTGCCGCTCCTCGATAGACACGGTGGAGGAGTTCCAGGCCCGGGCGCTGGCGGAGCGGGACCGACGCTGGGTCTACGGCGCCGACGAGCTCTACGTCGTTGCCGAGAGTCCGCTGCCGCCCGCCGGCGCGTACGACGGGTTCCAACAAGTGGAGAACGGAGTTGGCAGCGTGCGCTACCTGCAGCAGCAAATCGATCGCGCCGGCACCGAGCTTCCCAACCTGGCAGGCAGGCGTATCGGCGTGTTCACAGGGCGCGCGATGGAGCACCTCATGCCCGAGGTGCTCGAGACGTTGGGTGACGCCACCGGAGCTTCGTTCGAGCTCGTACCTCTCACGAACACTCTGTTGGGATCCTCGGTGACGTGCGCCGGTCTGCTCCCGGGAAGCGATTTCCTTGCCGCTCTCAAGGCCGGCAGTGGACTCGACCTGGCACTGATACCGGCCGAGGCTGTGAACGACAACGGGAAATTCCTGGATGACCTCACCCTCGACGAGCTCGAGGCTGCATCACCGGTCGATATACGTCCATCGTACGACTTCGCCGACGCGCTCGCCGGGGGAGAGATCGCGTGAGCACGGCTACCGTGGCCATCGTCGGGAGACCCAACGTCGGGAAGTCCACTCTGTTCAACCGCATCGCGGGTGGGCAGCGCGCCATCGTGGACGACCGGCCGGGAGTCACCCGCGATCGCCACTTTGCCGCGGCCGAGTGGACGGGCAAGCACTTCTGGCTGGTGGACACTGGAGGCTGGACCACCGGAGAGGGCGACTCTCTGCACGAGGCGGTGCGGCAGCAGATCCACCAGGCCATCGAACAGGCCGACGTGATCGTGCTCGTGGTAGACACCAAGCTCGGCGTTCACCCGCAGGATCATGCCGTCGCGGAGCTGCTGCGCCCATACCGCGACCGCGTGGTACTGGCCGCGAACAAGGCCGACGACATGCCCGCCGGCCATGCGCATCACGCGTTCCACGAGCTCGGGCTCGGCGATCCCCAACCCGTCTCGGCCGCGATCGGGAAGGGAAGCGGCGACCTGCTCGACCGCGTGGTCGCTCTGCTCCCGGCAGCACCAGAACGGGAAGCAGAAGACCTGATAGAGGTGGCCGTAGTAGGACGCCCGAACGTGGGGAAGTCGAGCCTCGTTAACCGGTTGCTGGGCCAGGAGCGCTCGGTGGTGGCGCCCGAGGCCGGTACCACGCGGGACGCCGTCGACTCCCCCTTGCGGTACCATAGCCAAACGCTCAACTTCATTGATACAGCGGGGTTACGGAAGCGATCGAAAGTAGAAGATGAGATAGAATTCTACTCGACCCTGCGGACAGAGCGCGCCATCCAGCGCGCCGACGTGTGCGTGTTGGTGGTGGATGCCACCCGCGGCATCGAGACCCAGGACCTGAAGATCGCGCAGTCCGCCTGGGAGCGCGGGGCGGGACTGGTCGTCGCCGTCACCAAGTGGGACCTGGTTGACGCCAAGGACACGCAGACTGCGGAGCAGGGCGAGCGCGAGGTCGTCGAGCGCGCAGCGTTCCTCGGGTTCGTTCCTTTCGTGTACATCTCGGCGGTCACGGGACAGCGTGCGCGCCGGGTGCCGGAGTTGATCCTCGAAGTCGCGGCGGCGCGCGAGCGGCGCGTTCCCACGGCGGAAGTGAACCGGGTGCTCCAAGAGCTCGTCGGCCGCACCCAGCCGCCGCAAACAGGTGGACAGGAGGTAAAGCTGCTGTACGGCTCGCAGATCGGCACTGCGCCGCCCACGTTTGCCATCGTGGCGAACGACCCGGATGCCATTCCGGAGTCGTACCGGCGCTATCTGGAGCGGGGCTTTCGCAATGCGTGGGGCTTCGCCGGAGCACCGATGCGGCTCAAGCTCCGGCGCCGGCGGGGGCGGGGACGCAGATGATGAGCATCCTGTGGCTGCTCGGCGGCTACCTCATGGGCTCCATCCCGACCAGTTACCTGGCCGCCAGGTTCGGCGCAGGCATCGATCTCAGGGAGCACGGGAGCAAGAACCTCGGCGCCACAAACGTCTACCGGGTGCTGGGTTGGAAGTACGCCGTGCCCGTGGGGCTATTCGACGTTGCGAAGGGAGCGGTGCCTGTGCTGCTGGTGTCGCGCTGGTCGGACCAACCCTGGCTGCCCCTGGCGGTGGGCGTCGCTGCCGTGTTGGGGCACGTGTTCACGGTCTTCATGCGGTTCAAGGGCGGCAAGGGTGTTGCGACCGCGGCGGGCGTCGTCCTAGCACTGGCACCAGCCGCCCTCGGGGTGAGCGCACTCGTCTGGTTGGCCGTGCTCACAGCCACCGGTTACATGTCGGTCGCATCCATGCTCGGCGCGATAACGTTTCCGGTCGCGGTACGCGTCCTCGAGCCCGGCGACAACTACGCCCTGGTACTCGGCATCGGGCTTGCCGCGTTCATCGTCTACACGCACCGCAGCAACATCCGGCGACTGCTGAACGGGACCGAGAGCCGGTTCGGCAAGCGGCGGCGCGCGGCGGCGAAAGACGCCTAGTGCGGGTCACGGTCGTCGGCGCGGGTAGCTGGGGCACGACCCTGGCAGATCTCCTGGCCGGAAACGGCCTCGACGTCCGCATCTGGGCATACGAGCAGGAAGTTGTGGAGTCCATCAACCGGGAGCACGTCAACCACCTGTTCCTGGCCGACTCGCGACTCTCCGAGAAGCTGGTCGCGTTCGGAGACCTCGACGGCGCGCTAGAGAGAACCGAGCTCGTCGTTTCGGCTGCACCGTCGCACGTGGTGCGCCACGTCGGCGCCGAGGTGTTCGCCGGCCTGAACGGGGCGGAGCCACCGCCGGTGGTGAGCGTTTCAAAGGGACTCGAGGCGGAGTCGTTGAAGACGATGACCGAGGTGCTGAGCGAGACGATTCCGGGTGCACCCGTCGCGGCACTGTCCGGTCCGAGCTTCGCTCAGGAGGTGTTCGAGCGGCAGCCGACTGCGGTCGTTTCGGCCTCGGCCGACAAGGCGGCCGCCGAGAAGGTCCAGCAGGCGTTTTCCACCGGCCACTTCCGAGTGTACACGAGCGAGGACCTGGTGGGCGTACAGCTCGGGGGCGCCCTGAAGAACGTGATCGCCATTGCCGCCGGACTCCTGCACGGACTCCGGATGGGGCACAACACGATGGCTGCTCTCATCACCCGGGGGTTGGCGGAGATGGGACGCCTGGGAACCACCATGGGAGCCGACCCGATGACGTTCGCGGGCCTCGCAGGAATGGGAGACCTGATCCTCACTGCCACTGGCGCGCTGAGCCGCAACCGCTCACTCGGAATCGAGCTGGCCGAGGGCCGCTCGCTCGATGAGATCATGGCGGCACGGCGTACCGTCGCGGAGGGCGTGCGCACGGCCAGGGCGGCAGTCGATCTGTCCGAACGGGTGGGCAGCGAGATGCCGATCGCCGTCGAGGTGGCCAACATTCTGTTCGAGGACAAGGACCCCGCGCAGGCGGTGCGGGACCTGATGGAGCGCGAGCTCAAAGCGGAGCACTGGAAATGACGGCGCCGCGACCGATTCAGGAGTTCTTCTCGATCGGCGACGTATGCCAGCTCACGGATCTCAAGCCGCACGTGCTGCGCTACTGGGAGAGCCAGTTCAGGTTCCTCAACCCCGCGAAGAACCGCTCCGGCAATCGGGTCTACCAGCGGCGCGAGATCGAGCTCATCATGCTGGTCAAGCACCTGCTGTACTCCGAGAAGTACACGATCGAAGGCGCCCGCCGTCGCATCGAGCAGTACCGGCGCACCGGCCTGTTGAAGTCGGAGGCCCGCTTCGCCTTGCAGAAGGAGACGATCGAGAACCTCTCGACCGAGCTGAACACAATCCTCGATATCCTGGACGGCAAGGCACCAGTTGAAGATCCTGATCAGTAACGACGACGGCATTCTGGCGCGGGGACTGGAGGTGCTGGCGGACGCGTGCCGGACCGTCGCCGACGTGACGGTGGTCGCGCCGGATCGCGAGCAGAGCGGGGCCAGTCATTCCCTCACTCTGGGTCGGCCGCTGCGCTCGACCGAGCGCCCCGACGGCTCGCTCCAAGTGGACGGCACACCCACCGACTGCGTGCTCCTGGCACTCGGCGTGCTGCTCGACGAGAAACCCGACTTCGTCTTCTCGGGAGTGAACCACGGCCCCAACATGGGCGAGGACGTGCTCTACTCCGGCACGGTGGCCGCCGCGATGGAGGGACTCGCGTTCGGAATCCCCGGCGTCGCGCTCTCGTTCGCCGGCGGCAACATCGATCTCATGGACAGCCACCGCCCGTGGATCGAGCGCCTCGTGGCCGACGTCGCGAAAGTGACCGAGTTCCCGGCTGAGACGCTGCTCAACATCAACTTTCCCCCGATCCCCGGAGACGCGATCGAGGGCATCAGGGTTACGACCCTCGGCAAGCGCGTCTACTCGGACTCCCTGGTGCGGACCAACGACCCTTGGGGGCGAACCGGTTACTGGATCGGCGGCGGGCAGATCTCGTGGTCGGGGCGCGAGGACTCCGACTTCCGCGCGATCCAGGACGGTTACATCTCGGTGACGCCGCTCCACGTGGATCTCACCAACTACGACTTGCTGGAAGACGTGCGCGGATGGCGGCTGGGCGGCTGACCGACACGTACGGCGGGTACCGCTCCCGCCTCGTCGAGCAGCTGAGGCGCGCCGGGATCAACGACCTGGCCGTGCTCCGGGCCTTTGGAGAAACGCCGCGCCACCTGTTCGTGCCCGAGGCTCTCGGCCGCCAGGCCTACGAGGACACCTCGCTACCGATCGGCCACGGCCAGACGATCTCCCAACCCACCACCCAGGCTCAGTACATGCAGGCCCTGGCGCTGCAGGGGCGAGAGCGCGTGCTGGAGGTCGGCACCGGCTCGGGGTATCAGGCGGCCCTGCTGTCGCACGTGGTCCAGCAGGTGGTCTCGGTGGAACGCGTGCCCGAGCTGGCGGAACAGGCGAGGCGAGCCCTGGAGGCGGCCGAAATCACCGGCGTCATGGTCGTGGTGGGTGACGGCACCCTGGGCTGGGCTCCCGAGTCACCCTACGACGCGATCCTGGTGGCCGCCGGCACCCCCACCGTGCCCGAGCCGCTCAAGCGACAACTGGCCGAAGGAGGCCGGCTCATCCTGCCGCTGGAGGCCTCCAGCGTCCCGCCGGAGGCGCTCGGCTCCCAGCCCAAGGCTGGAAGCCAGGTCCTGGTCCGCGTGACCCGGCAGGGCGACAAGTTCTACGCCGAGGCGCTTTCCGGAGCGCGATTCGTGCCGTTGATAGGCAGGTACGGATTCGCCCCCGAGGAGGGCTAGAAGCGTGTTCGAGGCGGTCGTCGTTTGGATCACAGAGACCATCTTCCGGCTCGGGTACCCCGGAATCACGCTGCTGATGGCCCTCGAATCATCCTTCTTCCCGTTTCCCAGCGAGGTCGTCTTGCCGCCTGCGGGCTACCTGGCGGCGCAGGGGCGGATGAGCGCACCGCTGGCCCTCGGAGCCGGCGTGCTCGGAAGCTTGATCGGAGCGGTGTTCAACTACTTCCTGGCGGTGCGGCTCGGGCGGCCGCTGCTGCACAAGTACCATCGCTACCTGTTGGTGCGGGAAGCCTCGCTGGACCGCGCCGAGGCCTTCTTTCGGAACCACGGCGAGGTCAGCACGTTCGTGGGCAGGCTGATACCGGTCATACGGCAGCTCATATCGCTGCCGGCGGGGCTCGCCCGGATGCGCATGGACCGGTTCGTGCTTTACACAGCACTCGGGGCCGGAATCTGGTGCACCATCCTGACCTACATCGGCTGGTACGTGGGGCGGCACTCGGAGGTCGTGGTGTCGCTGGACGAGCTGATGCGCAATCCGGACGTCGCGCGCTACAGCACCCGGGCGGTGCTCGTGCTGATCCCCCTCATCGCGTTGGTGGTGGGCGCCTACGTCTGGCGCCGGCGCCGACGGGGCCGCACCAAGGCCACCGACGCCGATTCGGGGCAGGGGAGATCCGGGTGAGCGACGGGGGCGGCCGGGTGACGGCCCGCTGGTTCGTGTCCGGCCGGGTCCAGGGGGTGGGGTACCGTTGGTTCGCCCTCCGCGAGGGTGAGCGGCTCGGTCTGGGCGGCTGGGTACGCAATCTGGCAGACGGGCGAGTAGAGGCGTTGGCGACCGGATCGGCCGATGTGTTGGACCAGTTCGAGGCCGCATTGCGCGAGGGACCGCGATGGGCACATGTGGAAAGTGTGGAAAAGGCGCATGTTCCACATGATGCGACACATTCTAAAACCTTCAATATCAAATAGTTATGCCACAGAAGAAGCCCGCGAGAGACATCTTACGTCGTTTGTATGACGCCATCCGGGAGGTCCCGGACTTCCCGACGCCTGGTATCGTCTACAGGGACATCACGGGGATCCTCCAGGATTCCATGCTGTTTCGGCAGGCGGTAGGCGCCATCGCCGCGCCCGCCAGGGGGCTCAGGGTCGACAAGGTCTTGGCCGTCGAATCGGGCGGCTTCATGCTCGGAGGACCGGTCAGCATCGAGCTCAAGGCCGGGCTGGTGCCGGCCCGCAAGCCGGGCAAGCTGCCCCAGGTGACCCACCTCGTCGAGTACGGCCCGGAGTACAGCGCGGAGTCCATAGAGGTCCACAAGAACGCCATCGAGTCAGGGGAGCGCGTGCTCATCGTGGACGACGTGCTGGCCACGGGAGCCACGGCCGAGGCAGCCGTCAAGGCAGCCCGGGAAGCCGGTGGTGAGGTAGTCGGGATGAGCGTTCTGCTGGAGCTCCTCGAGTTGGACGGCCGCTCCAGGCTCGAGGGCATTCCGCTCTGGAACCTGCTGACCTATCCGCGCGAGCTGTAACCGGCAGGCGGCGGGGTAGGGTGGTTGGTTGCTGCACCGTAGTCGGTTATTTTGCGTGGCTCGCCCCTGTAGCTCAGTTGGATAGAGCAGCGGTTTCCTAAACCGTTGGCCGGGTGTTCGAGTCACCCCAGGGGCACTCAGAGCGGGAGTTTTTTCGAGCAGGCACTTGAGAGCGTTTTCCCAGAGGGATCGTGAGCAAGAAAAAGAGAGCTGCAGCCGCCCCGGAGCCCGCACCCGAGCAACCCGACCGTGGCCACCAGACAGTTGAGTGGATAGCCAAGCACAGGCGCCGAGTGACAGGCGCTTCCGTCGCCATCATAGTGGTAGCGGCAGGCGTCTGGATGACGGTCCTGTATCAGCGCAACAAGGAAGCCCAGGCCGAGCGGTCGCTGAACGAGGCGCGGGTCGCTGCCCAGTCGGGCAACCTGCCGCTCGCTGCCAGCGACCTTTCGCGGCTCGTCGCGAGCCACGGAGGGACCGTCGCGGCCGACGAAGCCATCATACTGCTGGCACAGGTCAGGCTGATCCAGGATCAGGCGTCTCTGGCCGCCCAGGAGCTCAGGGGAGCCCTCTCAGGCGGGATGGCCCGGCAGTTCAGGGCTCCGGCCTACGGGCTTCTGGGCACCGCTGAGGAGCAACTCGGCAACATGGCCGCGGCCGGTGAGGCCTACGAGAGGGCCGCCCAGGAGTCCTGGTACACCTTCCTCACAGCTCAGTACTTGAGCGACGCCGGCCGTGTCTATTGGGAGGCTCGGGATACGACTCGGGCCCTTCGGGCCTACGAGCGCGTTCTGAGCGAGTTTGAGGATTCTCCGAGCTCCACCGAGGTGCGGGTCCGCCTGGGCGAGCTCAGGGGAGCCATAGGCGCTCCTCAGGGCTGAGCAGCCGCCAAAAAGGCACTTGGGGGTCGGGCGGGACGGCAGTCTCGCCCTTCTTTCTTGCTTCAGACAAACTGCGTATAATATATGTTATGTTAAGTTGACGTGTGCCTGGGTGTGGATAACTGTGTGTTTGTCTGGATGGCAGGCTGTAATCCCACCTGCCCCAATGACTTAGCGTCCCGCCTATCAAGCAGGCAGATGAAACGCCGCGGCGGCGTAACGGTTCAGATTGTGAACGGGAGTCGATGCGGCAGATTCGGAGGCCTGAGTGGCAGACCTAGGATCCGAGGACAGCGCGGAAGACCATTCGGCCCTCACCGGCCAACTGAGGCCGGCCGAGCCCGCCCCCGCCGACCGGATTCGCCGAAACGGTGAGGAGGGCTCCCGACGAAGTCCTGATGTCGACCGGAAGGACGGCGCCCTCGATCTGAGCCAGAACGGCCGCGCTGGCAGCGGCGCCGGTGCCGCAGGCAAGCGTCTCGGCCTCCACGCCACGCTCGAAGGTGCGCATGGCCCATCCACCGGAGCCGTTTCCGACAAAATTCACGTTTGCGCCGTCCGGACCGACGGCCGCGTGGGAGCGGAGCTCCCTGCCCCGCTCAAGGAGGGGGACGGCGGCGACCTCATCGACCAGGACCACGAGATGGGGAACCCCCACCGCGGTCAAGTGGAGAGAACGCTCCCCGGCCAGAGTGGCAATGTCGGGGGTGGTGAGGTCCGCGATCGGGGGAAGCTGGATCTCGGCGCGGTGTCCCGGACCGGGAAGGCAGCGAGCCGGGACGTCTCCGGAGTCAGTCTCCAGCACCAGCCCTTCGGCGGGTCCCAATTCGAGCCACGCCGATAGGCGGGTCGCACAGAGAGCGGCGTTGCCGCACATCTGGGAGCGGCCCCCGTCGGCATTGAAGAAGTTGAAACGGACGGCTCCCGACCGGGAGCCGGGTTGGAGGATCGCGAGCCCGTCGGCACCCACGCCGGTACCGCGCGAGCAAACCTCCTGGATCAACTCGGGCGTCCAGCGCTCCAGGGGCTCCGTGCGCCCATCGAGCATCACGAAGTCGTTCCCCGAGCCCGATACCTTGTAGATGACCGTTCCGTCCAGCATGACACCACCGTTCGAGCCCCCGACGGCAATTGACCGACGGGTCAGGGTAGCTCACCTGCCTCAGCCGCTAGATTCGCCTAAACAGCCTCTTCAGCCTGAGCAGCCACACCATCCACACCGCCTCCCGCACGATGCCGCCCGACATCTTGCTGGTCCCTTCCACTCGATCCACGAACACGATGGGGATCTCGACGATGCGGAAGCCTTTGCGCCAGGCCCTGAAGCTCATCTCGATCTGGAAGGAGTAGCCGTTGGAGTGCACTTGGTCCAGATCGACCGCCTCGAGCACCCGACGCCGGAAGCACTTGAAGCCGCCCGTGGCATCGTACAACCGGTGCCCGGTCACGACCCGGGCGTATATGTTGGCAGAATAGCTGAGCAGGAGCCGCGTCATGGGCCAGTTGACTACCGTCACCCGGCCCTTGAGGTAGCGCGACCCCAGCACCAGGTCGGCGTCCTGGATGGCCGCCAGAAACTCAGGAAGGTGCTTAGCGTCGTGGGAGCCGTCCGCGTCCATTTCGAAGACGAACTCGTAATCCCGCTCCAGAGCCCACTTGAAGCCGTTGATATAGGCGGTACCGAGCCCGAGCTTGCCCTCGCGGTGCAGCACATGGACCCGCGGTTCCTGGGCGGCCATCTCGTCGGCCATCTTGCCGGTCCCATCCGGCGAGTTGTCGTCCACCACCAGGACCTCGAGCCGCTCGTCCTGCTTGAGGATCAGCGGAACGATGAGCGGGAGGTTTTCGGCCTCGTTGTAGGTCGGTACGATTACCAGGGCCCGTTCCTCAGGCACTCTGCCCTCTCCTTCGCTGCACGACCGGGATCACCATCGCCGCCGCCGCGAGCGCGAGGCTCAGCAGCGAAATCAACTTTCCGAGGCCGTAGTCTGCGCTCGCGAATGTGAGCTCGACGCTCTCGGATCCTGCCGGAACGGGAACTGTAATCAGAGAGACGTTGCCGCGCACCACCTGCGCGGCCTCCCCGTCCACCCTGCCCTGCCAATCGGGATAGAAGTTCTCGCCGACTACGACGTACGCGTCCTGGGGAGCGGGCGGCGCTATGCGCAGCCGCATCTGCCCGGGCCGCCACTCCTCGACCGCGACCGTGGCGTCGAGCGGCTCCGGAATCTCGCCCACGGCCGCGACCTGAACCCCGGACTCCGGGGCCAGCAACACGACGCGGTCGGGGTCGAAGCCGGTGCGGGGATCCACTATCACCGGGATCGCCTGCTCGTTGGGCGCGACGATGGCCTGCGGGACCAGGCGCGCGAACGGCGGCGGGTCCAGCTGAACAAACAGGTCTGCGAGCCCACCCGGGGCTGTGGGCACCTGGGAGAGCACACGCCTGAGGCCCGGGATCGTGTCGGGCGCCTGGTCCGACGGCAGGAT
This sequence comes from Gemmatimonadota bacterium, assembly GCA_039587315.1. Lineage (GTDB taxonomy): Bacteria > Gemmatimonadota > Gemmatimonadetes > Gemmatimonadales > GWC2-71-9 > WVYX01. Next base: position 34,431 of record JBDHIS010000023.1, read on the forward strand.
CAGGTACCGCACACCCAGCAGGCTCCAGAGGTTGGAGCTCCCCATGTAGCGCCACTGGTTCTTGCCGCCCATCAACTCGTCGAAGTTGTGCAGCTCGTTGCCGTGGTGCCCCAGCACCTGGGGAATCCCGAACGCCATCAGGTTGGAGCCCGGGTACGCGTTCACGTTCAGCACCTGGTACGGGCCCGGCTCCGCCGCGAGGTGCTCCGTGATCGCGTCGCTCGCAAACAGCCCTTCACGCGGCGCGTCACTGTAGATCCAGAACGACTGCGCGTTGTGCCACAGGTCCGCTCCGACCAGCAGCGGGAGCCCGAACAGAAGAGCTGGGAGCGGGGCCCGTCCGGTCAGCCGCAATAGGGCGACGGCACCGACTACGAGTAGAGCCGTGCCGCTCCAGAATGCCCCCCAGCGGATGCCCGGCTTCGCCGCTTCCACGACCAACATGGAGCGGCCCTGAGTCGTATCGAGCATCGCGGCCAGGCCTTCCGCAAACCCGCCAACCGCGCCGGCGAGCGCGAGCAGCGACACCCCGATGCCCACTACCATCCAAGCGAGCGCGTGACGCCGGCCTTCGCCGCGCTCCAGTCGCTCGGCCCCGAAGCCCGCAAACAGCGCCACGATGAACGCCACCACGAAGAAGGCCATGCCGGGAGCGCGCGTCTGTTTGACGAACGGCATCACCGACCACCACAACCGGTAGAAGGGCGTGCTGGCACCGAGCGTAATCAACAGGAACAGGAGCCCTATGCCTCCCAGCCACAGGCTCAGCCGCTTGCGCCCGCTCAACGCACCCAGCACGCCGAGCGCGACCACGGTGAGCCCGAGGTACTCGGAGTGGAGCTTGAGAGGATTGGAGCCCCAGTATGTCTGGATGGCCCCGACGAAGCCCGCCATGAAGAACTCGGGCACGTGCTCCCAGGGGATAGCAAACGAGACCGAGCCCTCGAAGCCGTAGTAGCCGGTGGCACGCGGAGAGAACGGGATGTAGTGGTAGAACGGGAGCACCTGGATCATCGCGATCCCGAAGCCCACGAATACGGCAACCAACGCCAGCGCGAGCAGGCTGAAGCGGCTCGACAACGGCTCCTCGGACTTCTCCCCGAAACTGAGGTAGAGCGCAAACAGACCCGCTGCGATCAGCAGGTAGTACGTCATCTGGTAGTGGGGCGAGAGCAGAGCGAGCCCCACCGTGAGCGCGAGCAGACCGTAGCCCTCCCAACGCTTGCGCCGGAGCGCCAGTACAAGCGCGATGAGCGAGAGCGGGAGCAGCGCCGTCACGAACAGCTTCCCGTCGTGACCCGGCGCCGGGTACGACCCCACTATGCCGGAGAGTTGGTAGGCCATACCGCCCACCACGGAGCCGAGCCAGGAGACACCGAGCAGCCTGAGCAGCAGGTACGTGAGCAGCCCCGCCGCGACGTAGTGGACCACGAAGCCGAGGTTCATCACGACCTCGGTGGGCAGCAGGATGCGCAGCCACGACGTCCAGTAGAAGATGTCGCCGTGCTGCGCCGCCACGAACGGGAGCCCTCCGAACAGCTCGGGGTTCCACAGGGCCACGCTTCCCGTCTCGCGCAGCTGCTCGGCGCCCCAGGCGCGGAACGCGTACCCGGTCGCGTACTGATCGCTCACCGGGCCGGCCAGCCACCTGCCTACCGCCATCGGCGCCGAGAGAAACAGCACCCACACCGAGAGCAGCCCGGTCGCGAGGAGCGTGGGCCGCTTGGGCGTCGTTGATGTCGGCTCAGCGTTGGGATCGGTCACCCGGTTCCTCCTGTGTCATCCCCATCTCTCCCTGCCGCGGCAGCAGCGCCGAGCGCGGCGGTCACTTCGGTGAACGTGAGCAGCAGTCTGGACGCCACGCTCACACCGATTGCCGGACCGCTGCCCACCAGCGGGGCCAGTTGTCCGATGTACGCCAGTTCCCTCACGCCTACTCCGCCGGGCACGAACACTGCCATGAGCCCGATCAAGTAACCCAGGGCGAATACACCGGCGGCTACCGGGAGTGACAGACCCTCGACGCCGAGGCCCAGCGCCAAGCACCAGAATGCGGCACCGTAGGTTACCCAACTGAGCAGTGTGAGCGCGCAGGCGGCGAGCACAGTGCCGATCGGCAGTGCCTTCAGCTCGCCGGGCCGGCCAATCAGGCGGGCGAACCGCTGCACGGCGCGATCCCATGCGAGCAGCGCCAGGAGGCCTGCCGCAGCCGCAGCCGCCACCGCGAGGCCCACGGCAAACGTCCCGGGCCTGAGTGCTGCCGCCACCAGGACAACTCCGGTACCGACCCCGACGGCCTGAACCACGACGGCCGACGCACCGGCGGCCCACCCTACGACTCCGGCGCGCTGCGCCAGTACAACCAGGCCGGCAATGCTCCACAGCTTGCCCGGAACATAGCGGCCCAGATTCGCGAGGCACCAGGCCCGGGCGGCGTCGCGGTAGCGGATGCGCTGCTGCCACCCCGCGAGGATGGTGCGCCACGATGCGATCTGGATCGCGTACGTGACCCACACGACCAGGACCGAGAGCAGAATCCACTGGAACTGGAAGTGAAACTCGAACTCGATGGCGCTGAACTCATCCCAGTTCCGCGCCAGCGAACGCCAGATGAAGATCGCGACGATCGCGACGAGCGCGGCCTTGAGCGCGATGCGCCCTGCCCTACGCACGCCGTGCCTCCCGACCGAGGGCCGCCGCGTAGACCGCCTCCATGGCTGCCGCGGCGGAGTCCGACGCAAGACGTTTCACCAGCTCCTTGCCGGCGGATGCAGCTGCATGGCGGCTCCCCGGAGCCGTGTCGAGCAGCTCCCCGATCGCAGCGCCCAAGGCCGCGGCGTCACCGGGGAGCACCAGTCGCCCCCCACCCTGCGCGGGTACCAGGTCTGCGACGCCGCCGCTCTTTGCCGCCGCCACCGGGACGCCGAGCATCAGAGCTTCGCCCAGCGCTAGCCCCAACCCCTCGCGCTCGGCCGCAAACGCGAACACGTCGGCGTCACCGATCACCTCGGGGATGCTCTCGGGCTTTACCGCGCCCGTGAACCGCACGCGCTCTTCCAGTCCCGCGTCCTTGGCCCGCGCCTCGAGCGCGGCACGCTCGGGCCCGTCACCCACCACGGTGAGCTCGAGCGGCCGTCCCCGCGCCGCGAGCCACGCGAGCGCATCCAGCACGACGTCGACGCGCTTCTGTGCAGTGAGCCGTCCCACCGTGACGACGCCGCCCCCACCGGAACTGAGCCGATCGAACCGCCCCACCTCGACGGGCATCGGTTGCACGGTGATGCGCGCGGGGTCTATCCCGGCAACCTCTGCCGCACGCTCGGCGAGGTACGATGAAACAGCCGTCACCGCTGCCGCGCTGCGCAGCACGCGCCGCGCCAAGGTGCGCAGCGATGCCGAGCGCTCGAGCAGCGCCACGTCGGTGCCGTGCAGCGTCACCACGTAGGGAGGGCCCCCTGCCCACGACGCGAGCCATGCGGCGATCCCGCCGGGGATCCACCATTGGGCATGCGCCAGCTCAGCGCCGCCGCGGTTCCCCTCCCTGGCGATCGCCCACGCCAGCGCTCCGACCATGCCGCCCGCGCTCAGCAATCCGCGCAGCGAGCGAGTGCCCGCCACCATCGTGCCGGTGTATGCCAGGGTCTCCCACCGCCCGGGCGCGTAGCGGACGCGCTTCACCGCTATCCCATGACGCTCCTCGGATCCACCCCGCCCCTTCTCGGACGGCGCCAGCACGGTGAGCTCGTGCCCGCGCGAAGCCACGGCAGTGGCCAGCCGCTCGATGAAGGCCCCCGCGACGTCGCCGTCCCAGCGGGGGTACGCGTGGGTCACTTGGAGGATGCGCACTGGTGTGTTAGGTGGATTGGTCCTTGATGAAGCGGTAGACGATCGACCGCGCCAGCAGCGAGAACATCGGGATCGGGGGATGCAGGTAAGTGCCCCCCGTCGCCTCGAGTCGGAACCCGTTCATCTCGGCGAGTCGCGTCATGGCCTGCCGCGTCCATCCGTAGATGTGCCCCTGCCGGTCGGGCACCTTGAACACGTTCCAGAGAATCTCCTTGACGTGATACGGGTTTGGAACCGAGATGGTCAGCACGCCACCCGCTCGCAGCACGCGCCGGAACTCGCCCAATGCGTGGAACGGGTTCGGCACGTGCTCGAGGACCTCGATGCAGAAAGCGTAGTCGAAGGAACCGTCCGGAAACGGTAGCCCGCCGGAGATGTCGCCGGTCACGATATCCGGTCCGGCGAATTCGGGCGCGATCTCGAACCCCTGATACTCTACGCCGTCGGGCAGGTACGCCTTGAGCCCACCGTCGCGCGCTCCCACGTCGAGCACTTTCGCCGGCGGCTGCACGCGAGCGAGCTTCGCCGCCTTGCGGAAGCGCATGCGCTCCTCGCCGGAGTGGCGCCACTCGGTGCGGTCGCTGTAGAACTGCTGCAGCTCCGGGGACGAAGGTGCGAGCCGCTCGCTCATTTGGTGCGCTCGGAGCGCTCGCGCTTGAGCTCGCCCACGAGCTGCTCCACCGAACGCCCCACGCTGCGAAGCTCCTCGCGGGTGCCGGCCAGCATGTCACCGATGAAGCCGAACCCGAACAGCGCTATGCCGGATATGACGAGGACCATCACGAGATCCAGCAGCGGCCGGAAGCCCAATCCGTAACCGAAGCGCAGGACAAGCGCGGCCACTCCCACCAGGAATCCCAGCAGGAACAGGATCGCACCGGAGACCCCGAAGAACAGCAGCGGCTTGCGGCCGAAGCGCAGTTGGAACCACACCGAGAGCAGGTCCATCGCTCCCACCGGGATCCGTCCGATCCCGAATTTGGACTTTCCGGCTCGTCTTGGAAGTAGAGTCACGGGTCTCTCGGTCACCTCGTAGCCGTCCGTTGCGGCGATTACCACCATGAACCGATGCCAATCGGGGCGCGCCGGAACCGCCGCCATCACCTCGCGGCGGTACGCCTTGACTGCGTTGAGGTCGGTCACCCTGAGCCCAAACAGCCAGCGGCACAGCAAGTTGTACACCCCAGATACGAATGCCTTCTCGTACTCTCCCTGCTTGGTCCCGGTGACGATGTCCGCCTCGCCCGCCCTCACCGGCTCCACGAGCCGCGGAATCTCCGCAGGGAGGAACTGAAGGTCGGCCGGATAGAACACGAATATGTCGCCGCGCGCGACCTCGCCGGCGGAGCGTAGCGCATCCGCAATTCCCCGCCGCGCGCGATGAGTGACGACCGTGAGGAACGGGTGCTCCCCCCGCAGCCGCTCGAGCACGGCCGCCGTGTCGTCCTCGCTGCCGTCGTTCACGACGACGACCTCGCAACTGTAGGGGACCTCGCCCAGAGCGTCCTTGCACTGCTTGAGGAACTCGGGGAGGTTCTCCGCCTCGTCCTTCGCGGGGACGAGAACGCTCACGTCCACGTGACCGCCGGTCGCCAGGGTCATACGCGCTTCCGCATCCGGGCAGGCAGTATGCCGAGCTGCTCCCGGTACTTGGCCACGGTGCGCCGCGCGATCTGGACACCCCGCTGCTTGAGGGCCTCCCCGATGGCGGCGTCGGTGAGCGGCTTGGCGTGATCCTCGTCGGCCACGATCTTCCCGATTTGCGCCTTCACAGCACGCGAGCTCGCGTCCTCGCCGGAGGTCGTGCCCAGACTGGAAGAGAAGAAGAACTTGAGGCCGGTCACGCCGCGCGGGGTCTGCACGTACTTCTGACTGGTGACGCGGCTGACCGTGGACTCGTGCATGTCCAACACGTCCGCCACCTCGCGTAGCGTGAGCGGCTTGAGGTGCTCCACGCCCTTCTCGAAGTAATCACGCTGCCGGTCCACGATGAAGTTCATCACCTTGAGCATCGTCTGGCGTCGCTGCTCGATCGCCTGGACCAGCCAGGTCGCGCTGTTCAGCTTCTGCGTCACGAACTCCCGATTCTCTCCGACGAACTTCTTCTTGTCGCCAGCGAGGTCGCGGTAGATCTTGCTGATCCTGAGCCGCGGCGTTCCGCTGTCGTTGAGGAACACGCGGTACTCGTCGTCGATCTTCTCGACCACCAGGTCGGGAATGACGTACTCCTGGCCCGTCTCGGAGAAGCGCAGGCCCGGCTTGGGGTCCAGCCGCGCCAGCTCGTCTGCGGCAGCCTGCACCTCCTTGGCATCGAGGCCGTAGTGCTTGGCGAGTTCCGTCCAGCGATGCCCGATGAGGTCCTCGAACGCCTCGTCGACGAGCTTGTAGGTAAGCGTGTCCTTCTGCCCGTCGCTCTCGAGCTGGAGCATCAGGCACTCGCGCAGATTCCGCGCCGCGATGCCGGCGGGATCGAGGTGCTGGATCACGTCCAGCATGGTCTCCACGTCGGCGAGCGTGAACGGTTCGGCGAGAGAGGGATCGCCATCTCTCTCCGACGCGGCTTCGCGCGAAGCGTTCGCGCCCGTGACTATGTCCTCCAGCAGGGCCTGGAGATAGCCGTCGTCGCCGATGTTGCCGATGAACTCCTCGCTCAGGAAGAGCTGCCGCTGCTCCAGATCGAGCATCTGGAGCTGGTCACGCAGGTGATCGCCGAGCGAGTGCGCCTCCACCGCCACCGGCTGGAAGAACTCGCGCTCCTCATAGCCGGGGCGCGCACCTCCCACCTGGAAGCCGTCGAGGAGTATCTCCTCCCAATCCGCCTCGTCGGTGTGTTCGTTCTCGGTGACTTCCGCCTCCTGCTGCTCCACCGATTCGGGCTCCTCCGCCTCGGCGAGCTCCAGGAAGGGATTGGTCTCGAGCTCCAACTTCAGGTGTTGCTGCAGGTCCAACAGTGGCATGTACAGCAGATCCATCGCCTGGTACAGGCGCGGATTCATCCTGAGGTCCTGCTTCAGCCCCAGACTCTGCTGCAGTGAAGTCTTCACACCCTCGTCCCCAGTCGCTCGCGCAACCGCGCGGTCAGCGTCGGGCCCAGGTAGAGGTCCGCCACCTGGTCGTCGAACACCAGTTGCCGCACCGTTCCCGATACCTGCACCTTGCCTTCGAACATGATGTAGGCCCTGTCCACGATGTCCAGGGTCTGCTCCACGTTGTGGTCGGTTATCAGCACTCCGATCCCGCGCCGCCGGAGGCCGGCCACGATAGTCTGGATGTCGGCAACGGCTATCGGGTCCACCCCAGTGAACGGCTCATCCAAGAGCAGGAACTTGGGCTCGGTCACGAGCGCGCGCGTGATCTCCAGACGGCGCCGCTCGCCGCCCGACAGCTTGAATGCCTTCACGTCCCGGAGGTGCTTGAGGGAAAGATCGTCCAGCAGAGACTCGAGGCGCCGGGCCCGCTCCTCCTGGGTAATTGGCAGCGTCTCGAGGATCGCCATCACGTTGTCTTCGGCGGTGAGTTTGCGGAAGATCGACGGCTCCTGCGCCAGGTAACCGATGCCCCTTCGCGCGCGCTGGTACATCGGGAGCGCGGAGATGTCCTCGCCGTCCAGGTGGATGCGGCCCTCTTCGGGACGCACCAGGCCCACCATCATGTAGAACGTGGTGGTCTTACCGGCGCCGTTGGGGCCGAGCAACCCCACGATCTCGCCCTGTTGCACCTCGACGCGAACCTGATCCACGACCCGGCGGCGACGATATGTCTTCACCAGTCCGTCCGCGGACAGCTTGCTGCCCATCGGAATGGCCGCGCCGGTGCCGAGCCCCTCCGCAGCGCGAACCTCCTCCACGGCGAGCTCCACGAGCTCCCTGCGCTCGGTCTCGGATACGGGACCCAACTCGATCCACAGCGTGGGGCTCACCCGGACCACGTCGGCGTCGTCTAGTTGCTCGGGCAGCGGCTGCAGCAGCTCGGCGATCCTGGGCAGCACGGACGTCTCGAGATGGCGCCGCACCTCGTCGACGGAGAGCGCGCCGCTCTGCCGCCCCGCCTCGCCGAACTCGATGCGCTGCGCCTCCAGATACTCCTCGCGGTATGCGACCGCCAGGTCGCGGAACGACACCGAGCCCGAATCGTCGGCCTTGTCGAGAATCGCCGCCATGGCGAGCGGCAATGACGGGTCCTTCCCCGCTAGCACGGACCTGAGCTGCGGCATCATGGCTGGCGCCTCACTGCCGGCTCCAGATACACACCGTCGCCCGCGTCTATGATGTCCACCCGGTCCAGTGCCTCGTCCTTGAAACGCGCAGTGATGCGCGCGCCCCTGGAGTAGTTGATCGCCGGCGCACCACTGCGGTTCACATCCTCGTAGATGTAGTAGAAGGCCTGTGCCCGGCCTCGCGCCTCGAGCAGCACGAGGACACGCTTTCCGGTATCGGACGAGTCGAACTGAGCCACCACCGTGTCGCCCGCCATCCAGTCAGGTTCCACCACCAGCGAGTCGGCACGCGATGTGGCGCGTGCAGCGCCGAAGCCCAGTAGCTCGCGCAGCTTCTGATCGGGAGTGTCGATCCAGATCGAGTCGGCCTCCATGCTGTTCTTCTCGGATTCCGCATGAGCCCGCGTGGAGTCGCCCCACACGCTCGCCGTCTGGATGACGTCGTTCGCGACATTGAATTCGATAGTGTCGCCAACGATGCGCCACTCGCCGCTGGTCGCTCTGCCGTCCTCCTGCGCCTGCACCCAACTGAGCTCGTCGTCCGTGAGCCGGAACGCTATGCGGCGGCCCTCGACGGTATACCCGGCCGAGTCCGTGCCGGCCGCCTCTGCATGTCCGATCAGGAAGCCCTCACCGGCGGCAGTGTTCAGGATCGCGCTATCTCCCTTCGCGGCGAAATCGGACCGGTCGATCGTGACCGCCCCGCCGGCCCAGGCCTGCGACTCGCCGCGCAGGTGCACGCGGTCGCCCCGGATCAGATAGGGCTCGGATTCGGGATCCTCTGCCGCTCGGTACTCGACGAGCGGCCTGGCGGTCGCGTACAGCTCGGTGAAATCCCGCTCACCGGGAATCTCGCGATAGTAGGTCAGGTTCGGCCCGGTGAGCACCGACCCCGACTTCTTGTTCTCCAGACGCACGTTGCCCCACGCCTCGAGCCGCTCCAGGCCCGGCGTATAGCGGGCGCGGTCCGCGTCCAGCGACATCGCGGAGTCACGGAAGTGGAAGGAGCCCAGGAAGTCGAGCCGGTCGAGCTCGGCGTACCAGGCTACACTGTCCGACTGCAGCGTCGTGGGCTCACCCACACACCGCGCGAACACTCCACCGGCACCGAACTGGTGCACGCGGCCCGCCCCCATGTCCAGATGGCGCCCGATCCTCGCGCTATCGAGTTGGATGTCGCACGTGCCCTGATCTTCTTGTGCCGCCACCGGTGCGGCGATCAGCGCAGTCATCAGAAGAGAGAACGCGGAGCGTATCACCCGTCACCTCCCCGCGTCCACTTCGCCCATGCGGCCCTGCCTCGGGCGCTCGGTGACGACGTTCGTGAAATCCGGATCCGACACGAATCCGTCGCCCTCGAGGTGTTGGTCCGGCGCGTCGAACACGAATGCCTCCGGACCGGTGATCTCGTCGCCCGTGCGATCGTAGCGCAGGGTCGAGGTCGTGAGGCGCCGATCGTCCGGAGTAACGGCGACCACGTCGCCGCGGGCTTCCATGTTGCCGGTACGCCAGTAGTAAGTGCCCTCGATGGACGTCACCGTCGAGGTGAGGGCGCCCAGGTCCGAGTAGAACTCCACGCGGAGGCCCAGCAGCTCGGCCACCTGGCTGCCCTGGTAGAAGTACGCGGTGTCGGCTTCGACCCGCACGCGCTTGACGCCGTCTACCGTCAGGTTGTGCTCCATCCCGAAGAGCACCTGATCGGCGGTGTCGGGGGGTGCCCCCGTAGTGGGCGGCTCACCCGTGTCGCACGCGGTCGCCGCTGCCAGCACGAGGATGCTCGCTGCAAGTACGTGGGTTGGCAGCCACTTCACCGCCCCACTCCGTGCTCCGCGCGACAGCTCACGCACGCTGCACCGTCCGCACTTCGCGCGCCGCATGCCACACCGCAGTAGCCCGCTCCACCAACTCCTCGAGCTCGGCCAAGGGCCACATCGTCGCCGAGTCGCTCGGTGCCGCAGCTGGATCGGGGTGCGTCTCCAGAAAGAAGCCGTCTGCACCCGCCGCCGCCGCCGCCATCAGGAGTGCCGGCACGTGCTCGCGCAAGCCTCCGCTCGCGCCGTCCGTGCCGCGGCCCGGCTGCTGTGCGGCGTGCGTGGCGTCGAAGACGACAATCGCACCTGTGGCAGAGCGTAAGCGATCGAAGCTGCGCATGTCCACGACCAGGTCACCGTAACCGAACGCCGTGCCGCGCTCGGTCACCGCGATGTCCCCGCCTCCCCCCGCTCGCACCTTGTCGGCGGCGCCCTTCATCTCCTCGGGCGCCATCCACTGGCCCTTCTTGATGTTCACAGGCCGCCCCACGCGGCCCACAGCATCGAGCAAGTCGCTCTGGCGGCACAGGAATGCAGGAACCTGCAGCGCGTCCACCGCGGCCGCCGCCAGCTCCACCTGCCACACCTCGTGCACGTCCGTGAGGACCGGCAGGCCGGTCTCGTCTCGCACGCGCCGCAGCGCCGCCAGGCCCTCGTCCATTCCCGGGCCTCGCGGCGCGCCCGCGCGACTGCGATTGGCCTTGTCGAAGCTGGCCTTGTACACGACGCGAAGGCCGAGCTTCGCTTGGAGCTCGGCCAGCTGGGCGGCTACGGCCAGGTTCACCGCGTCGCTCTCCACGACGCACGGACCCGCGATCAGGGTCGGCGCCGGCGTCCAGAATCCGCTCATGTCACCTTCGCGACCCCGCGGCTCTTGGCCTTGGAGGCACTGCCCTGCTTCCGCTTGAACGCCGCAGCGACGAAGCTCGCGAATAGCGGGTGAGGCTCCATCGGGCGGGACTTGAGCTCGGGGTGGAACTGACACCCGATGAACCACGGGTGATCGGGCAGCTCTATGAGCTCGACCAGCGAGCCGTCCGGCGACAGCCCAGTGCACTGCATGCCATACTCAGCCAGCACGTCGCGGTAGGCGTTGTTGACCTCGTAGCGATGGCGGTGCCGCTCGCTCACTTCTTCCTTGCCGTAGATCTGCGCGGCTCGCGAACCCGGCTTCAGCTGGCAGGGGTACGCGCCCAACCGCATGGTGCCTCCCATGTCCTCGACCGTGCGCTGGGAATCCATCAGCGATATCACCGGGTTCTCGCACTCCGCCTCGAACTCACTCGAGTTGGTCTCGGGCAGCCCGCACACGTTGCGCGCGAACTCGATGATGGCGACCTGGAGCCCCAGGCAGATCCCGAAGTACGGAAGCTCGTGCTCCCGCGCCCACTGCGCCGCGCCGACCATTCCCTCGATGCCGCGCTCGCCGAATCCTCCCGGGACCAGTAGCGCGTGGAAGTCCTCGAGCAGCTTGCCGGCCGACTCCTGATCGGTGAACGCGTCGCTTCCAATCCACTCGAGGTCCACTCCGACGTCGTTGGCAGCGCCGCCGTGCACCAGGGCCTCGTGGATGGACTTGTAGGCGTCGGTGAGCTCGGTGTACTTGCCCACGATGCCGATTCGCACCCGATCGCTCGGCTCCAGGATCTTCTTGACCATCGCGCCCCACGGCCTCAGGTCCGGCTCCTTGGTCTCGAGCCGCAACCGGTCACAGACGAGGCGATCGAGGTTCTGCTCGTGCAGCAGGAGCGGAATCCTGTAGATGGTCTCGACGTCGCGGCTCTCGATCACCAGGTCGTGGTCCACGTTGCAGAACAGCGCGATCTTTCGCTTGATCGAGTCCGACAGCGGCCGATCCGCCCGGCAGATGAGAGCGTCGGGCTGGATCCCGATCTCCATCAGCTCCCGCACGGAGTGCTGGGTGGGCTTGGTCTTGAGCTCACCCGACGCTGCTATGTAGGGCACCAGCGTCAGGTGAATGAAGATCGCGTTGTCGCGGCCGATCTCTTGGCGGAACTGCCGGATGGCCTCGAGGAACGGGAGTGACTCGATGTCGCCCACCGTGCCACCGATCTCCGTGATCACCACGTCGTGCTCGGCTGCCAGCCTTCGTATGTTCGACTTGATCTCGTCAGTGATGTGGGGAATCACCTGCACGGTGCCCCCAAGGAACTCGCCGCGCCGCTCCTTCGTGATCACCGATCGGTAGACACGCCCGGTGGTCACGTTGTTCACCTGACCCAACGACCGCTCGATGAAGCGCTCGTAGTGGCCCAGATCCAGGTCGGTCTCCGCCCCATCGTCGGTCACGTAGACTTCGCCGTGCTGGTACGGCGACATCGTCCCGGGATCAACGTTGATGTAGGGATCGAATTTCTGGAGCGTGACCCTGAGCCCCCGCTCCTTGAGGAGGCGCCCAAGCGACGCGGCGGCGATGCCCTTCCCCAGAGAGGAGACAACGCCGCCGGTGACAAAGATGTACTTCGTGGTCATTACCCCACCCTTTGGCTCATCGTTTCTGCGTAACGCTCCGCCACCACCAGGTCCTCTTCAGTATCCACTCCGCGCGGCGCGGGGGTCTCCAGCCTGGCGACCCCGATCGGGATGTCGTGCGCCAGCGGTCTGAGCTGCTCCAGACCCTCGGCGAGCTCCTGCTCGTCCGGGCTCAGCTTCACCCAGCGCTCGAGCGCCCGCCTCTCGTAGGCATATATGCCGATGTGGTGCAAAACCTCAACCTCGCAGGTCCACGCCCCGGAGGCCGGCAGCACCCGGGAGAACCGCAACGCGCGGCCAGTCCCGTCCACCACCACTTTCACCCGATTCGGATCCATCAGATCGGATTGCTCGAGCGGCGCGGCCGCCGTACCGATCGGATCTCCGGACCGTACACGCTCCACCGCGCCAACGGCTGCGCCGAGTGGGAAGAACGGCTCGTCGCCCTGCACGTTCAGTACGATCCCGCACTCGGCGAACTGCGGCAGCGCTGCGACCGCCGCTACGCGCTCCGTGCCGGAGCCCAAGCCGGGGCTCGTCATCACCCCCTCCACGCCGAGCGGGAAGAACGGCTCGTCGCCCTGCACGTTCAGCACGATCCCGCACTCGGCGAACTGCGGCAGCGCTGCGACCGCCGCCACGCGCTCCGTGCCGGAGCCCAGGCCGGGGCTCGTCAT
>JBDHIS010000051.1:0-11467 GCA_039587315.1 Gemmatimonadota bacterium
TACCCCTCCAATCCACTGCGCCCGGTTTCCCGGATGGCGGAGAAGATGCACTCCTCGATGCCGCCGGGGTTGGGCGCCGGCAGCTGAGACGGCAGCGGCTCCAGTCCGTCGGCGCTGGTGCCCACGAGCACCTGCCTCCCCTTGAGGACCGGGACCGGCTCGTCACACCGGCCGGCACAGGGCATTGCCGTGGCGCCGTCGGACCTGAGCGAGTCGAGCAACTGCAGCGCGCCCCTGTGGCGGCACACGGGACCCGTGCATACTCGCGGCGCTTGGTGGCCCAGGGGCTCGCGCGAGAGGTGGTGATAGAACGTCACATCGCCGAACAACTCGGCCAGCGGGATGCGCATCCCGCTCGCGATCTCCCGCAGCGCTTCGTCTGTGAGGAAGCCGTCCCGCTCGTGCACCGCATGAAGCAGTGGCAGGAGTGGGGCCGGCTCGTCGCGCCAGCGCTCGATGAGTTCCTCGGTGGTCGGGACGGTCATTGCAGAGAAATCCTATAGAAAAACTAGTGATTAACCCCCACACTGCAAACGTAGGCAGGTGGCAGGGTCCTAGTCGACCAGCCGCTCGGCACCCGTGTACACGTTGAACGCGCCCTCCCTGGAGAAACCGACCAGCAGCATCCCCAGTGATTCCGCCAACTCGACCGCGAGGGACGACGGCGCCGACACGCCGACCACTCCGCCTATCCCCACCACCGCCGCCTTCTGCACGATCTCGAAGCTCTGACGCCCGGAGACTGCGAGAAGGGAAGGCGGCAGCGGCCACCGCACCTTCGCCGCGGCACCGATGGCCTTGTCCACCGCGTTGTGCCGCCCCACGTCTTCGCGCACCGCGAGCGCGGTCCCTTCCAGGTCGTACAACCCGGCGGCGTGCAGCCCGCCCGTGGCGTCGAACGTCGGCTGCCTCGTGCGCAGCTGATCCGTCAGGCCGGCGACCAGCTCATGACTGACAGCGTGGCTCTCGACCGGCCTGGCAAAGATCTGCACTGCCTCGATGGAGGCCTTGCCGCACACGCCGCATGAGCTGGACGCAAAAAAATTGCGTTGGAAACGGGTCGGATCCACCTCGACCCCCTCTCTCAGCTCTACCGCGATCCGCCCCTCATCTACGAGCTCGACCGCGGCGATCTCCGCAGGCTCGAGGAGTATACCCTCGGTGAGGAAGAAGCCGGTGACCAGATCCGCGTCGTCGCCCGGCGTTCGCATCACCACGGCCAGCGCGGTGTCCCGCAGGCGAATCTCCAGCGGCTCCTCGACGGCCACGCGGTCGGAGACGCGCTTGTTCCGTCGTCCGTCGCGCTTTGCGACGCCTACTTCACGCATGCGGTCGTTCACGGGGACTCCTTCGGGCTCCCGGATAGTGCCCGGACGCGGCGGGGGCGGTCAAGCGGGTGCCTCGAAACGAGAAGAGCCCGGCCGCTCTGGCCGGGCTCCCAGTGACGGCTTGCTGCGCCGGTCAGTCCTTCAGCGCCAGGGAAAGAGCCACCATGCTCCAACCCTCGAACAGGAACCTGATGCCCGCGATGAGGCCCAGGATCTTCGCGGAGGCGGCGAGCAGGTTGCCACCGATGATCACTCCGGCGACGATCCCGACCACTCCGCTGAACAGCACCCAACCCCAGCCCTTCATCGGCTTGAGCTCGAAAGCGTAGAACGTCCGCAGGATGCCGTCGGCCACGAACACGACGGCGAGGGCCAGCGTCAGCCCCACCATGCCGCTGAACGGATTCCTGAGGATGAACATGCCAGCGCCGACCCAGACGAGCGCCAGCAGGATGGTCATGATCGTGCCGCCGGTACCGACCTGCTCTCTGGTCTGCAGGCCGTGGATGACCTCCATGATCCCGCCGAAAACGAACAGCCAGCCCAGTATGAAGGCGACTGCCATGCCGGATGCCAGCGGTGCGCCAATGGCCCAGATACCGCCGAGGATCAGGAGGATCCCCAGCACCATCATGAGCCCGCGGTGCTGCTTCATTTGCTCGGCTGCCACGCCCATTGGTGCGACCACGGGATTACCTCCGTCTGAGGGGACGAGCGGCAGGTGGGCTCACCTCGCCCGCCTGATCAGGTTGGCTAGTATATGGCGCGGTGCGTGACGGAGCCAGGTACTCCCCGGACACGGTCACTGCGCGGCTGCTTCCAGATACTCCCACACCAGGCTTGCCATTACCCGCATCCCCACCGGTACCGCGCCGTCGTCTGCCATGAAGTTGGGCGTGTGGTTCCATCCCGACGTCGTGCCCGGCTTCGTGGTTCCGAGACTGAAGTAGAAACCCGGCGCGATGTTCGCGAAGTAGGCGAAGTCCTCGGCGGCCATTATAGGCTCCAGCTCGTGCACGTGGGCGGCGCCGAGCACTCCCTCGAGCGTCGGGATGACGCCCGCCGCCAGATCGGGATCGTTGATGGTGGCGGGCGCGCCGCGCTCGTAATCCATCTCGTAGCTTCCGCCACCCGCGCGGGTCACGCCATCCAGAATCTCCGCCATGCGGCGCTCGACAGCGTCGCGCACCCCGGGGTCGTAGCTACGCACGGTTCCCTCGAGCAGAACTTCCGCGGGGATGATGTTGAAGCGCTCGCCGCCGCGGATGACGCCGACCGAGACCACGCTGGGCTGGAGCGGCGGCAGGTTGCGCGAGCGGATTGTCTGCAGCGCGAGCACTGCCTGGGAGGCCATCACGACCGGGTCGATGCTCAGGTGAGGAGCCGCGCCGGGCGCCTGCTGACCGCGGATCGTGACGCGAAAGTGATCCGAGGCCGCGAGCGCGGGACCGATCACGTATCCGACGTCCCCGACCTCCAGTCCCGGGTTGGTGTGCAGCCCGAAGATGGCGTCCGGGCGGGGATCCTCCATCACGCCCTCTTCGACCATGAGGGGGGCGCCGCCCGGCTCCCCCGGCGGGGGGCCTTCCTCCGCGGGCTGGAAGATGAACTTCACCGTGCCCGGCAGGTCATCGCGCAGCGAGGCCAGCACCGATGCCACGCCCATCAGCACCGCGGTGTGTACGTCGTGCCCGCACGCGTGCGAGACTCCCACCTCTGCGCCGAGATACGTCGTGCGCACCACCGACTTGAACGGGTAGGGCGTATCCTCGGTGACCGGGAGTGCGTCCATGTCCGCGCGCACGGCGACCACCGGTCCGGGCCGCCCCCCGCGCAGAATGCCCACGACGCCGGTGTACGCGACCCCAGTTCGGACGTCGTCGAACCCCAACGCCCGCAGATGGTCTGCTACCAGGCGGGCGGTCTCGAACTCCCGGTTTCCGAGCTCGGGGTGCTCGTGGATGTGATGTCGCATCTCGACGATGTCTGCTGCGGCGCGCTCGACGGCGGCATCGATGTCGGGACGCTGTGCCGCGGCCTGCGATGTAGCGACGGAAAGAGCTAGAGCGACGAATCCAAACGAGCGCATTTGAACTCCGAGTGGGGGAGGTAGATGGAACACTGGACGCCAGCAATACTAGGGTGCCAATTGCAGGTGGCGCCAGGCCGGGGCCCCGGTCACGGGTGCCGCACAAACAGGAGGAGTAAATGAGATTCAGCGCATTGATGTTGATGGCGGTGCTGCTGGCCGCCTGCGAAGCACCAAACCTGGAGCAGGAGCGGGAGGCGCTGCTTGCGGCCGACATTGCATTCGCCGAGGACGTGGCGCAGGGCAGGGCCGAGGCCTGGACTTCCTACTTCGCCGCGGACGGCAGGATGTTCGGGTCGGATGGGTGGGTGGTCGGCGAGAACGCGATCATGGAGTACGCGGGCGGGATGTTCGCGGATTCAACGGCGCACCTCAGTTGGACGCCGGAGGTCGCAGAGGTCGCGTACTACGGGGACATGGGCTACACGATAGGCACGTACGAGTATGTGCAGGGAGATCCGGAGGGGGACTTCGTCCGATCGAACGGCACCTACGTGACCATCTGGAGCAAGCAGGACGACGGAAGCTGGAAGGTCGCGGTGGACATTGGCAATTAGTGGTCTGCCGCGATGATCGGCCTGCGCGCGGCCACCGTCGCCTGCCTGCTCGTCTGCTCCGTGTTCTCCAGCGTCGCCGCTCAGGCGGTGCGGGGTCGCATCGTGGACGAGCTGAACCAGCAGCCGATCGTGGGTGCGTGGGTGCTCCTCATAGACCGGAATGAGCGCGCGCACGCACGCGCCCTGACGGACGCAACGGGGCAGTTCGTGGTGCGCGCCGAAGCGGCGGGGGAGTTTCGGCTGCGTGCGATTCTCATCGGTTACCGCAAGTGGGATTCCGAGCCGCTGCCTCTTGCGGTTGGGCAGACAGTCGTGCAGGACGTAACGATGGGGCTGGTACGGGTCGCCCTACCTGCACTGACCGTGGAAGCAGAGCGCACCTGCCGAGTGCGTCCCGCGGAGGGGGAGCTCACCGCCGCACTGTGGGACGAGGTCGAGAAGGCGCTGGCGGCCACGGAGTGGACGATCGAGAAGAGGCTGTACCGCTTCCGTTCCGTTTCTACGTCCCGCACCATGGATCGGATGCTCACGGTGCTGTCCGACTCTACGCGGCGCCGGCTGGGATACAGCGACTGGCCGTTTCTGAGCATACCGGCGGACAGCCTCATGGACTACGGATTCGTCCAGCCGGCCGAAGATGGCCCGGTCTACTACGGCCCCGATGCACAGGTCCTCGTTTCGGACGCGTTCCTCGACGGACATTGCTTTCGAATTCGGCGGGCCCGCAGTGACACTTCCACGGTCATCGGACTGGCGTTCGAGCCCGTTTCCGATCGCCGACTCCCGGACATTCGCGGTGTGCTGTGGGTGGACACGACCACCACAGCGCTGCAGACGCTGGAGTTCCGTTACACGCGGCTGGGCGGTTGGGCGCCGGCGGAGCGGACGGGGGGCTCCATACGGTTCGCCAGCCTGCCCAGCGGGGCGTGGTTCATTCGGGAATGGCGCGCGCGCGCGCCCATCGCTCGCCTGAGGGGGTCGCGGCGGGACACGGTGCTGTTCGGATATCTGGAGCTGGGAGGGAGGGTGGTCGAGGTCTTCAGCGCCAGCGGCGAATTGATCGTGCGTTACGAGGAGCCGGCACAGCCGCAGAACTGAATGGCGACGATCTAGCGGGCGCCCCCGCTCCGGAACCACCGCACGGTGCGTCCGAGCGCCTCCTGGGGTGATCCGGTGGGACGCCACCCCAACTCGCGCTTCGCCTTCTGAGAGCTGAACGGATTCTCGCGCGAGAGGAAGCGCGCGCCCGATCCTCCGATCCCGGCGTAGCTCCCCGGGCTGCGCCATCGACGCCACCCGTGCCAGGCGTGTCCCGCAGCGAGCGCGATGCTGAGTGGAAGTCGGACGAAGCGGACGCGCCTGCCTTCGCCACCGCCGACTATCTCGAAGAATTCGCGCTGGGTGATGCATCCATCATTTGTCGTGTTGAACGCGCCGACCACTTCCGGGCGGTCGAGCGCGGCGAGCACCGCCTCGGCGACGTTGCCGGCGTAGACGACGGCGAGATTGTTGTCGCCCTTTCCGACGAGCGGCGCTACTCCGAAGCGCACGATGCGCATCACCCGCGTCATGAAGATTCTCTCGCGCTCGCCGTAGATGACGCACGGTCTCAACGCTACCGCGCTCACTCCCAGTTCGCGCGCGCGCTGCCACAGGGTCTCTTCTGCGAGGCGCTTTGACCGCGCGTAGTAGTCGGCCTCCGCGATGGGCATGAGTCGGGCGTCTTCCGTGATTGGCCCGTGCTTCGACGCTTCGGTCCTGCGGCCGTACACCGCGATCGACGAGATGTGCACAAGCCGGGCGTTGCGGCGCGCAGCTGCGTCCACCGCGTGGCGAGTGCCGAGCACGTTCACCTGGTCGTAGCGCTCCCATGGCTCGGGCTCGGCGACCATCGCCGCGGCGTGTACCACCGCGTCGAACTCGCCGACGCCGGCCCAGCTCTCTGCGTCTTCGACGACACCGAGAGCGCTCTGGGCGCCGAAACTCTCGACCAGGGCGCGGCCATCGCTGCTGCGCGCCATGGCCACGACGGAATCGCCACGGCGGACGAGCTGCTCGATGACGTGACTTCCGACAAGACCGGTGCCACCCGTTACGAGTACTCGCACTTTCGCTACGGAATCTGAAATGGAAGGGACACCGTGCGCGCTTGCGCTCCGGCCGCGGTCACGCCGAGGTCAGCCCCGACCTCGTGGCGGACCATGGCGAGGCCGACGTAGTGGCCGAGGCGCTCCATCCATACCGCGCTGCTCACCCGCCCCACCGGTTTCTGATCCAGTATCACTTCCGCGACCGTGAAGTCCGGCTCTCCTTCCCACGAGAGTCCGGCAAGGCGCCAGTTGGCGTGACCGCGAAAGTGCAGCCGCGCAACCGTCTCCTGCCCGGTGTAGCAGCCCTTCTCGTACGCGACGGCGCCGTGCTCGTCGAACCGCACCTCCTGCGGCAGTGTCCTCTCGCCGATCTCAGCGCCGAGCTGCGGCCACCCCGCGACGACGCGCGCGAGCTCGAGAGCCCCGGGGCCGCCTTCGATCATCCTCGTCGCCGCGAGCGCCGCCACGACGGCATCGGTCTCTGACTCGGGACACGTCAACTGTAGCGCGAACGGTCGCGCGTCGAGCGGCGCAGCGATCTCGAGTTCTGCGCCGGCGAGTGATGCGGCTCCGGCATTCCCGGGGTCGGGTACGGTAAGGCCGGCCCCCGCGGCGAGCTCCACGGCGCGCGGGCCTACGAGACGGAGCACCGACGCTTCCTCGGTGCGGTCCGTTACACGGGCCAACCGTGGCGGTACGTAGCGCGCGAAGGTCGCGAGGACGTCGTCCCTGCCGACGAGCGGCACGTAGACCGCGGCGTCACCCCCCCGGCGCGCCACCCACAGGTCGCTCACGATCATCCCCTTCGGCGTGAGCGTCGCCCCATACATGAACGCGGCCGATCCCGCGGCCTCGATGTCGTTCGTAAACAGCCCCTGGATGCACTGCGCAACGGAGGGCCCCGTCAGGTCCAGCACGGCACTCTCAGCCCGCGCTACCACCGCCCCCTCCAGAACGGCGTCAGCCTGCGCGGCGTCGAGCGCGCTCGTCCCGGTTACGAGGACCCGGGATGGTGACTCACTCGGCATAGAACCCCGCACGCTCGTAGGACCAGTCCAGCAACTCGACGGGGTGCACCACGGGAATGGCCTCACCGGCGGCGAGCAATCCCGCCCCGATCTGCATTGCGCACCCGGGGTTTCCAGTGGCCACGACGTCGGGACGCACCGCGTGCAGCGCCTCGATCTTGCGCGTGAGTACCGCACCCGAGAGGGCCGGTTGAGTCAGCGAGTAACTCCCTGCGCTGCCGCAGCAGACCTCTGCATCTTCGTGGCCCACGCGCTCGATACCGTCTACGGCGTCCAGCAAGGCCACCGGCTCCAGCGCCACGCCCTGCGCGTGCAGCAGGTGGCACGGCGGGTCGTACGCGACCCGCAGGCCCAACGAAGCCCCGTGACGGGGGCCGCACTCGGCCAGCACCTCACTCACGTCGCGCACCCGCGCCGCGAGCGCGTCTGCGCGGCGGCCCAGGGGATCGCCGGATAGCAGCCGGCCATACTCCTTGAGCATCGCTCCGCAGCCGGCGGCGTTGGCCACGATCACCGTTTCGCTGTCGAGCGCATCGAACGCCGCGACGTTGCGCCGGGCCAGGGCCAGCGCCTCATCGTGCTGCCCCGCGTGAGTGTGCAACGCGCCGCAACAGCCCTGACCGGGAGCGTCCACGAGATCGAACCCATTGGCCGAGAGTACCCGCTCCGTGGCCCGATGCACGTGCGAGAATAGCCCGTCCATTATGCAGCCACGCAGAACCACGGCGCGCCCGGTCGGCTTGGCATCGCGGCGGCCGGCATCGGCGGCCGGTGGCGACCGCTTTCCGTTGGTGTCGGGACGTGTGGGCCGGGTCGCGGCGAGCATCCCGAGCGCGAGTCCAAAGCGGGAGCGACCCGCGAACGGGGCGGCGGCCCACCGCGCGGCCCGCGCGAGAGGGAAGAGCAGTTGCCCCAGTCGGCGCTCCGCCATCACCGCGTGGACGAACCGCACCGAGAGAGGGACGCCCCGAGTGCGCGCAAGCAGGTGGCGCGCTCGCTCCAGCGCAGGTCCGTAAGACACACCCGAGGGGCACACCGGCTCGCATGCGCGGCAGCCGAGGCAGCGGTCGAGGTGCTTGGTGAGCGCGCGCTCCCGGGGGTCGAGGCGCCCGGCGGAGAGCCCCTGCAGCAATACGATGCGGCCGCGTGGGCTGTCGGACTCGTCGCCCGTTACCAGGTAGGTTGGGCAGCTCTGCAGGCAGAACCCGCAGTGGACGCACGGCTCGAGGCCCGCGGCGAGTCCCGCCGTCATGGAGCGGAGTCCACGGGCACGACCAGGGTGCCGTGAGGGTCGAATGCGCGGCGCAGCTGTCCGACGAGGCGACCTACGCCCTCGCGGTACGCCCCGAAGTGCCCGATGGCTTCTCGAACGGACCAGGGCGCCCGCTCCAGCGTGAGCGGCATCTCCTGCTGGGCGGCCTGGTGCCGCAGCAGCTTCACACCGTCGTGGGTCGCGTCCCCACTCCAGCGAATCGTGCCGCTTCCGACGGTGACTGAGAGCCACGCCTCCGGCAAATGGTGCGCAAGGAGGTCGAGAGCGCCGGCAAGTGCCGAGGGAAGTGTGCCGAGGCGGACGGTCGTCGGGCCGGACTCTGCGCCGGCCCGGATGTCGCTCCATAGCTGGGCCGATTCGCGCGCCGGAAGCTCGGCCAACGCGAGCCCGGCGGCTCCGCCCGCGGCGTCGCGCATCGCCTGCACCTCGGCACCGGCGCCGAGTAGGCGCACAGCCAGCGTCCAGTCCGTCGCCTGCGTGTCGGTCGGGGCGAGCAGCTCGAGCGCGCCCGGCGTGATGCCCGCGTCGAGTATCCGACGTGCGGCGCCGAGCAGCGCGTCACGCATACCGGTCGCTACGAGCGTCATGTCGGCCCTTGGCACGGCGCGCAGCCGCAACGTCACGGAGGTGATCACGCCGAAGACGCCGAAGCTGCCGGTCGCGAGCTTGGCCAGGTCGAACCCGGCCACGTTCTTCACGACTCGGCCACCGGGCCGCACTACGCGGCCGTCACCGGTGACGAGCGTGAGCCCGAGAATGTGGTCGCGCACGTTGCCGAACGCGCCGCGCAACGGGCCTGCGGTCGCGGCCGCAACGACCGAGCCGACGGTGCGGCCGGTACCGGGCGGGTCGAGCGCGACCCATGCGCCTTGATCGGCCAGCGCGCCGCGCAAGTCGTTCCACCTGACTCCGGCCTGCGCCGTCGCCACCAGGTCGGCGGGGTCGAGGTACGGGATATCCGACAGCCGCTGCGTCGTGAGTGCGACGTCCGCCGGCGCGTCCTCGTGCGACCAGCTTCGCGCGCCCTCGATTCGCACTCGCCAGCCGGCCTCGGACGCTGTGCGCAGGATGAGCGCCGCCTCCTCTTCGGAGCGCGGCGCCACCCGAGGCGGCCCGGTGCCGTCGGTCTCGAGCACCGCGTCCGATCCCACGAGAGAGCGGATACGCCGGACGATGGTCATCCCAATGCTACCCCCATCTTCCACTCGCGGCAGGCGTGGGCGGGGAGCACCTTGCCCGGGTTCGATATCTCGGCTGGGTCGAACACGAGGCGGACCGCGTGCATCGCGCCCAGCGTGTCGGCGTCGAACATCAGCGGCATGTAGCGGCGTTTGTCGGAACCGACCCCGTGCTCGCCGGTGATGGTGCCGCCGGCCGCGACGCACACCTCCATGATGGCTGCCGAGGCGCGCTCCACTCGGTCCACCGCCGCCTCGTCGTCGGCGTCGAATGCCATGTTGGGGTGCAGGTTCCCGTCGCCGGCGTGGAACACGTTGGCCACGTCGATGCCGAGCTCGTTTCCGATCGCTTCCACTCGCTCGAGTACGTCCGGGAGCGCCGAGCGCGGCACGACCGTGTCTTGCACCACGAGGTCGGAGCTGAGTCGGCCCAGCGCTCCGAACGCCTTCTTGCGTCCCTGCCACAGTCGGGCGCGCTCCGCTTCGTCGCGGGCGACCCGGACGGTGCGGGCGCCACTCTCCCGTAACAGCTGCTCGACCTCTTCACACTCGGCGGCTACGGCATCGTCATCGGCGCCGTCCAACTCTACCAGCAGCACCGCGGCAGCGTCGGTCGGGTAGCCAGCGGCGTAGATCGAGGCTTCCACGACGCCGATGCAGTTGCGGTCCATCATCTCGAGCGCCGCGGGCACGAGGCCGGACCGGATGATGGCCGAGACCGCCTCGCCGGCCGTGCGCAGGGCGGCGAAGTCGGCGAGCAGCGTGCGCACCGCGTTGGGTACCGGAGTGAGGCGCACCGTAATGCGCGTGGCGATGCCGAACAGACCCTCGCTGCCCACGAATAGACCGACCAGGTCGGGCCCCCACTGCTCCCCGTTGCGGGAGCCCAGGGTCGCGACGCTGCCGTCGGGCAAAACGGCCTCCAGCTCGAGCACGTGGTTGGTAGTGACCCCGTACTTGAGGCAGTGCGGCCCGCCTGCGTTCTCGGCCACGTTGCCGCCGATGGTGCAGACCGTTTGGCTCGAGGGATCAGGTGCGTAGTGGAGTCCGTGGGGCGCGGCCGCTGCTGTGAGCCGCACGTTGACGACGCCCGGCTCCACGACAGCCAGACGGTTCGCGGGATCCACTTCGAGAATGCGGGTGAGTCGGGTGAGGACTACCAGGACCGCGTCGTCGGATGCCAGAGCGCCGCCGGAAAGGCCCGTACCCGCGCCGCGAGCCACGAACGGGATGCTGTGGCTCGCCAACGTCTGGACGACCCTGATGACCTCCTCGCGCGTCCCGGGGATGACGACCGCGCCCGGGCGGCTCCGGTGGGTCGGCAACCCGTCTCCGGCGAAGGTCTCCAGCTCGGAGCCGCTGTGCCGGACCCAACCAGGTCCCACGATATCCGAGAGGGATGCAAGCACCCCGGCCGGGATCGTCACTCTAGTCGCGCAGTTCGGTGTGGGGAGGTCTGCCCTTGCCGTTTCCCTTCGCCTGCTCGCGTCGGGCAGCCCCCTGTTGCGCGTCGTGGCGGGCCTCGTCGAGCACGATGGCTAGGCGCCGCAGCCGGTCACTGGGCCGGCGCAGCTCGAGCAGTCCCTGCTTGACCCGCGGGTCGACATCCAACGCTGCCGCGACGCGGTACGAGAGCTCCGTGGGGTCGTCGGGAAGCTCGAGCGGGGCTTGCAGGGCGTCGCTGCCGGAGGCGGCGAGAGCGGCGTACTGCTCGTAGCCGCGGCGGACCTCCGCGGCCAGTTCGTCCACCTCGTCGGTGTCGAACAGATCGTCCTTGAAGGGCTCGACGACTCCTACTCGGTAGAGCCTGTCCGTTTCCACGTAGCTGCGGAGCAGGAAGCGCTCCTCACCCTGGACGAGGATGTTGAACTTGCCCTCGGGGAGGGATTTCACGGCGTCGATGTACACCAGGCATCCCACCGCG
>JBDHIS010000076.1:0-2465 GCA_039587315.1 Gemmatimonadota bacterium
GGGGTCGGGGAGCGAAACGGCCTGCGCCGCATCAGTCACGGAGGGGCCGACGTCGCGCACCGCGCCCAGCTCATGTACTTCCCGGAGATAGACGCGGGCGTGGCGTCCCTCAGCAACAACGGCAGCTTCAGCGGTGGCATCCCGAACAGCACCGCCGACGCGTTCTTCGAGGAGTACATGACGGAGGACGAAGAGGGGGAACCGGAGGCGGAGCCCGTGGAGGGCGCCGCGGTGGTGGTGGCTGCGGCGGTGCTCGATCGCTACGTAGGCCGCTACGAGGCTTCGGGCGTGCCGCTCGTGATCGAGTACACGCGGGACGGCGACCGGTTCTATGCCCAGGCCACAGGCCAACCCGAAGTAGACTTGAGCGCGCAGTCTGACTCCGTGTTCGGGTATGACGGCATCGAGGCAACGGTGACGTTCCACGCAGAGGAGGACGGCTCCGTGAAACGCGCGACCCACAATCAGGGTGGGCGCGACCTGCCGCTGAACCGGCTACCCCCCTGGGAGGCAACCGACGAAGTGATGCAGGGCTACGTGGGCAGGTACTACAGCGCGGAACTCGAGACCTTCTACACTGTGGTCGTGACGGACTCCGGACTCGTGGCGCGGCACCGGCGCGTTGAGGACGACATCACGCTCACCGCCAGGAGTGAGGACAAGTTCACCGGCGGGGTCTTCTTCATGCGCGAGGTGGAGTTCGTGCGGGGCGAGGACGGAACGGTCACGGGGTTCACGGTCTCGAACGGCCGGACGCGTGGCGTCATGTTCGAGAAGGTGGAGTAGGGAAGCCTCCACGGCGCCCGGCCACCGGCCGGGCGCCGGTTCGGCCAGTCGGCCTTTCAACCTTCTCGCCGCTGGGCGTATCCTAACCTCAGTCTCCACCTCCCGATCCCGTTCCAGGAGGCGCGACGCGAGAGGCTGGGAAACCGCATGGCGCTGGTCGTGCCATCCGAAAGCACGCTGCACTACGCCATGGGGCGGACGCTGTCCTCGTACGCCGAACCGAGGGGCCTCCATGTCCGCATCTTCACCAGCGTGAACGAAGCGGAGCGCTGGACCTCGCCCGAGTAAGGCAGCCGAACTACGACAAACAGACGTATCCGCACGACCTGACACAGTCGCAAGACTTGCAGACCCCGCCCGTCGCGCCCACTTTGGCTGTGACCCAGAGAGGCGCCCATGGGCACATCCAGCCGCATCTGTACTTCCTGTGACACCCCCGTACCGGGGGACGCCGCTTTCTGTCCCGCCTGCGGCATCGCTACTCCCACGGGAGTGCCAAAGGAACCTGCCGACGGCATCGAGCGGCAGTTGGCCGCCGCTCTCGCGGATCGTTACCGGATCGAGCGTGAGCTCGGCCGCGGGGGAATGGCGGTCGTCTTCCTCGCGCGGGACCTGAAGCACGATCGGCCGGTGGCCGTGAAGGTCATGCGGCCCGAGCTAGCCGCATCCATCGGCAGCGACCGATTTCTCCGCGAGATCGAGATCGCGGCGAAGCTGAACCACCCCCATATCCTGATGCTGATCGACTCCGGCGAGGCGGACGGATTCCTGTACTACGTCATGCCGTACGTCGAGGGCGAGACGCTGCGCGAGCGGATCGTGCGCGAAGGCCAACTCCCGCTCGATGAAGCACTCCAGGTCACCCGCGATGTCGCGGCCGCATTGAGCTACGCCCACAGCCAGGGCGTCGTGCACCGCGACATTAAACCGGAGAACGTGCTGCTCTCTACGGGTGAAGCGGTCGTGGCCGATTTCGGGATCGCAGCGGCAATCAGTATGGCCGGTGGCGGGCGTCTCACCGAGACGGGCATCAGCATTGGTTCGCCGGCCTACATGAGCCCCGAGCAGGCCAGCGGCGAGCACCGGGTAGATGGACGAATAGACATCTATGCACTGGGCTGCGTGCTGTACGAGATGTTGAGCGGCGACGCGCCATACATAGCGACGACGCCCCACGCGCTGCTGGCAAAGAAGCTGAGCGAGCCGACTCCGCGCATCTCTGTAGTGCGTGACACCGTGCCGCCAGGTATCGAGGGCGCGCTGATGAAGGCGCTGTCGAAGACGCCGGCGGACCGGTTCGCGACGGCGCAGCAGTTTGCTGAGGCGCTCGCAACGCCGGCGAGCGGAGAGGTCCCCGCCTACGCACAGCCGTTTCGCCAAGAGACCGAGGGAGCACGTGGCATGCGGCAGCTCGTTGGAGGGCTCCGCCGGCTGCGCGTGGCAATCCCGTTGGCCTTCGCCCTCCTCGTGCTTGGGTTCTTCGCGGTCCGGTTCGTCCAACACCGCGCGGACGTCCGGTGGGCCCGAGACGTAGCCCTCCCCGAGATCGAGCGGCTCATCGGGGGCAACGACGTGTGGCGCAATCTGGTTCAGCCATATCGGCTCGCGGAGCAGGCGGAAGCCGTGCTGGGAGACGACCCCACACTGGCCGGGCTGTTCTCGCAGGTCTCTCTCGAGAT
>JBDHIS010000024.1:0-45957 GCA_039587315.1 Gemmatimonadota bacterium
TAGATGTCGGCGCGGTGGTCTATGTGCGGGCTCGCCGCAGCCTGCTCGGGCGCCATGTAGGCGGGTGTGCCCAGAGCAACACCAGCCGTCGTGATCTGCTGCCGGCCGGTCGCTTCGCTCACTGCTTTGGCCACACCGAAGTCGGTGACGATGGCGTGGTTGCCGGAGAGCAGCACGTTGTCGGGCTTGATGTCGCGGTGGACCACGCCGGCCTCGTGCGCGGCCGCCAAGGCGTCCACGACCTCGCGCAGAATCCGGGCCGCGTCCGCCACCGGGAGTTCCCCCTCGCGGTCGAGCCGCTGACGCAGCGACTCGCCCTCGATGTACGGCATGACGTAGTAGAGGAAGCCGTCCGCCTCGCCCGAGTCGTGGAGCGGCAGGATGTGCGGGTGCGTGAGCTGCGCGGCGAGCTCTATCTCGCGGAAGAAGCGGTCGCCCCCGAGCGTGGAGGCCAGCTCCGGGCGCAGCACCTTGACCGCCACCTTGCGGCGGTGCTTCACGTCCTCAGCCAGATACACGGTCGCCATGCCGCCCGCGCCAACTTCGCGCTCCACGGTGTAGGAGCCCGCCAGTGCTGCCTTCAGTCGTTCCAGGTAGTCGGACAAGTCAGGGCGCTCCGGGAGGAGAGCATTTCGAAGCACGTACAGTATGGCAGAGAGGCCCCAGGCGCCAGGTTTGGTGGGTGCTTGACCTCTGCAACTTCCTGGCGGTGAGGCACCTGGGCTGTCAGTGCCGTCCCAAATCCGCCAGTTCCAGTC
This sequence comes from Gemmatimonadota bacterium, assembly GCA_039587315.1. GTDB lineage: Bacteria > Gemmatimonadota > Gemmatimonadetes > Gemmatimonadales > GWC2-71-9 > WVYX01. The sequence continues at coordinate 759 of JBDHIS010000024.1, forward strand.
GCCATAAACAGATCCCCCACCCGGCCCGTATACTCTGTGGACATCGGAGCGTTGGGCTCCATGACAGCTGGCGAACCCGCGGGAGCACAGGGTGGACGAAAGCGAACTGACGGCGTTGGCGACAGGCTGCCAGCGAGGCGACGCGCGGAGCTTCGAGTCGCTGGTCGGCTCCCAGAGCCGGTCTCTCATCGCCATGGCATACCGCTACGCCGGCGACTGGGAGACGGCCCGGGACCTGACGCAGGACACCTGGGTCAGGGTGCACGAGAGGATCCACCGCTGGAATCCGGGTAGGTCGTTTCGGGCATGGCTTTTGACGGTTCATCGGAACTGCTGCCTGGACCACCTGCGAAGGGCTTGGGTCCGCCACGAGACAACACCCGGTGACGAGGTAATCGCCAACCTCAGTCCGGTGTCCGGTCTCGGCAATCCGGAGGAGGAGTTGGAGCGAAGCGAGTTCCACCGGAGTCTGTTGAGCACACTGGGTGAGCTGAGCGAGAGCCAACGGCAGGTGTTCATCAGGGTGGACCTCGAGCACGGCGACCAGAAGGAAGTCGCGGAGGCGTTGGGCATCAAGCACGCGACTCTGAGAACGACTCTGCATTTCGCGCGCAAACGTGTGGCCACACTGCTGCGATGCATGGAGGAAGCACCGTGACGAAGGAAATTGACTGCGAGATCTTCCAGGATCAGCTGGACACGCTCCACGAGGTAACGCTGCCGGACGAGGGAAAGCGTCAGCTTCGGCTCCACGCCGAAGCCTGCCCCGACTGCGCGATGATCCTGAAGATGCACGAGCACACCACCGCCTTGTCACAGGTGGAGCTGGAGGCGGCCGTTCCGGACGAGCTGCTCGCCTCGATGGTGCCGCGGGTTCAGTCAGCGATTGGTGACCGGAAGGTCGTGAGCATGAACGACCGGAGGCGCCGGAGAGCACCGGGTTGGCTGGTACCCGCCATGGCGGCCGCGACAGTCATTCTGGCCGTCGGCGTCGGTTTCCTGTTCGCGGAGCTACGCCAGCTGCAGGGCAGCGAGCGCGCCCTGGCCCAGCAGGTGGTTGAACAGCAGAGGTGGCTTGCCGACCTGGACGTTCGCTTGTCCTCAAACGAGGTAGTGCGCACCGCAGCGCTCGCGGGAAGGACAGCCTGGGAGCGTGCTCTGGCGCGCAGGCAGAACGTGACCCTGACCGAGATCGCCGAGATGCTCGAGCGCGTGCCGACGAGCACCACGGTGCTGAGTTCCTCTGAGCTCGAAGCGCTGGTCGCGGGCGTTCCGTCCCGAACCCGGGACGCGTGGAGCGAAGCACTGTCCGACGTTGACGCCCGCGACGGTATCCAGGCCGGCGAGCTGCTTCAGCTGGTGCGCTCTCTGCCCGTGGATCCGGAGAGGACCATGCCGACTGCGCGCATACTCGGACTCCTGAAAGGCGGGGCCGTCGGTAGTTGATCACGCGACCCGGCTCGATTCGAAAGAGAGTGAGACGATGAGGCGCACGAAGAGAAATAGATGGCTGCACGCTGCCGCACTGGTTCTTCCGGTGCTGTGGCTGAGCGGCTGCATCGAGTACACTATCGAAACGGCGATGAACGCCGACGGCAGCGGCACACGCCACGAGGAAATGGTCGTGGACGAGGGGGAGGGCGAAGACATCGGCGTCACCTATTCCGAATTCGGCGAGCTGATGTTCGTAGCGGAGGGACGCGGCTGGACGCACCGCGAGGAAGTGCGAAAAGGCGACAGCGTGCACGTCTTCCGCCGTGAGACGGCTGTCGGGAGCATTGATTCGTGGTCAGAGAACAGCGACCGCGTTCGCATTGCCGGCGCCGTGGGGGCCGACGCGGAATCCAGCATCGGGCACGTGCGGCTGGGCGACGTTCAGTTCCGCAATGCTGTCGAAGCCGAGACCGGGCGCGCCGGAGAGTACACCACGTACTCGTACCGCGAGCGCTTCTACTGGGAGAACTTCCCTGACGTGCTGGTCGAGTACTTCGCCCAGAGCTTCGCCGAGGTCGTGGAAACGAGATACCCCGACCTGACTTCTGAACAGCGCGGCGAGGTGCTCGGGCTGGTGAAGGGCGGACTCTGGTCGGCCATAGACCAGGGATTGCTCGACGCCAACGATGAAGAGGAGGAGGAGCTGGTATCGGCATTCGCCGAGCGCACCGCATCCCAGGCAGCGCGCATCGTGCGCCAGACCTACTCGGACGCTGATGCCGGATCGCTCGAGGCCCTGCTCGTGGAGCACTACGACGACGACGAGGACGAGCTCGGCGACTTCATCGAGGACAGGCTGCCCGGTGTGCAGCTGGCGCTTCAGTCGGAGATCGTGTTTCGGTTGAGCATGCCCGGCAGGGTCACTACCTCGAACGCGCACGATCGAGACGGTTCGACGTTGATCTGGAAGTTCGGGCCCACCGACGCGGCGACCGCGCCGGTGGTGATCTTCGCCGAGTCGGTCATCGGAAGATAGGACTTCCGTCGCAGACGGGGCCGCCCCGAATGATCGAGGCGGCCCCTCACGTAAGACGTCGGCCGAAAACCGGTCAAACCGCCCGCGGCACCACGTAGAACAGGATAGCGAAGAAGTGCAGCGCGCTGCCCGCAAGAACGAACAGGTGCCAGATCGCGTGGTGATAGGGAAGCCGCCGCCACACGTAGAACGCGACCCCTCCCGTGTAGGCCAGTCCTCCTGCAGCCAGGAGCACCAGACCGCCCGTCGGGATCGCTCGGATTAGCGGTTCCGCCGCGACGACTACCACCCAGCCCATGCCGATGTACAGCAGCACCTGGAGCGCGGGCCAGCGGCGCAGCATGCTCACCTGGAAGACGATTCCCAGTGCGGCGAGACCCCAGATAATCCCGAACAGAGTCCAGCCCCAGGGACCGCGCAGGTTCACGAGCGTGAACGGCGTGTACGTGCCCGCAATCAGGAGGAAGATCGCCGAGTGATCGATCGCCCTGAATACGACTTTGGCGCGGGGAGCCTGAATGCTGTGGTACAGGGTGCTGGACGTGTAGAGCAATACGAGCGTAGCGCCGTAGATGCTGCACGCCACAACGTGCCATGCGCTCCCTCGTAAAGCGGCAAACGTCGTCACTACCACAAGCCCCACAATCGCCAGCAATCCGCCCACACCGTGAGTGACGCTGTTGGCGATCTCTTCGCCGAGGGAGTAGCGGCGCTTCGTAGCCTGAGTTGTCATGACCCGCAATCTAGCCGGTTCGTCTAGGGCCGTTCCATTACTATTGATGTCATGACCTCCCGAACCACTACCGCCGTCCTGATCGAGCGCCACGGACTGCCCAAGGTGCTCGTCGAGCGCGAAGTCCCGCTGCGCGATCCCGGACCGGGCGAAGTACACCTCAAGGTGCACGCCGTGGGAGTGAACTTCGCCGACCTGTTCATGCGCGAGGGCCTGTACGACACCGTCCCGCCGCGTCCCTACAGCCCGGGATTCGAGGTGTCCGGTGAGATCGCTCGGATCGGACCCGACGTGGGCGGCTGGAAGGAGGGCGACCGCGCCGTCGCCCTCATACGCTACGGTGGATACGCACACGACATCGTCGTCCCCCAGCGTAACCTGTTCCATTACCCCGACTCACTCACGCCCGTCGAGGCCGCCGCGACACCGGTCGTGTTCCTCACGGCCTGGGTCGCCTTGTTCGGAGCTGCCAACGCACGCGCAGGCGAGACCGCCCTGGTTCTGATTGCGGGCGGTGGCGTGGGCTCGGCCGCGGTGCAATTGGCTGTACACAAGGGGCTTCGAGTGGTCGGGACGGCGGGTACCGAGCTCAAGCGCTCGTTCGTAGTGAACGAACTCGGCGCGGAGGCTTGCTTCGACTCGCGCGGGGATTGGGAGCCGGACGTTCACGCGCTGGTGGGTGACCGGGGGATAGACATCGCGCTGGACGCCGTGGGCGGCAGCGCCACGCCCGCGTGCCGCCGGCTGCTCGCCCCAATGGGGCGGCTCGTGTTCTACGGTCTCAGCGCCGCAATGCCCAAGCACAAGCGGAGCTGGCCGAGCGCCGCTCTGGCGTGGCTGCGTACTCGACCGCTCCACCCGCTCTCACTGATCCAGCAGAACATCGGCGTGTTCGGGATCCACCTGCTCCACCTGCAGTCGAGGGAGGAGCTGCTCATCCCGGCGCTCAACGAGATCTACGCAGGAGTCGAGTCGGGGAGCTGGCGCCCGATCGTGGACACGACGTTCGACCTCAACCGCGACGGCGCCGTGGAAGCACACCGCTACATCCACGCCAGGAAGAACCTGGGGAAGGTCGTGCTGACCAACCCGGAAGCCGCCCAATAGAAGAAGCCCGGCACCGCTTACGCGATGCCGGGCCAGGTCATCAATCTGCTCAGTAGCGGTGGCCTACCGCCTCCGCGCCGCCCCGCTACGAGACCGCACCGAGCGTCCCCGCCTGACCGGCCGCTTGGGCCGATCCTCGGGCTGCAGTGGCGGCACCGCCGGCTCGAAACCCGGCACCACCTCTCGCGGGAAGCTCCGCCCCATCAACTTCTCGATGTCCCGAATCAGCAGCCACTCGTCGGGCGACATCAGCGTCAGCGCCACGCCCTGGGCGCCGGCCCGCGCCGTACGGCCCACGCGATGCACGTACACCTCCGGGTCGTTCGGCACGTCGTAGTTCACCACCATGACGATGTTGTCCACGTCGATGCCGCGCGCGGCGACGTCAGTCGCGACCAGCACCCTGATCTTGCCGGTCTTGAACCGATCCAGCGCCTTGTTGCGGTGCGCCTGAGTCTTGCCGCCGTGCAGCGCAGTTACCTCGTTGCCGTCGCGGCGCAGCTGGCGCGCGAGTCGTTCGGCTCCGTGCTTGGTGCGCGTGAATACCAGCGTGCGGCCCTCGGGAAGCTCGCCGAGCAACTTGGCGAGAGCGCCGCGCTTCTCGGTCTTGTCCACCGCCACGAGCACGTGCTCCACGCCCTCCGCGGCTTCAGCGCGCCGGCCGATCTCGACCGCCGCGTGATCCTTGAGCGCGCGCCTCGCCAGACGGTCTACGTCGCCCGAGATCGTGGCCGAGAAGAACAGCGTCTGGCGTTCCGCGGGCAGCGCGTCGAGGATCTTCCTCACGTCTGGCGCGAAGCCCATGTCGAGCATCCTGTCAGCCTCGTCCAGCACGAGTACTTCGACCCCGGAGAAGTCGGTGTTGCGGCGGCCCATGTGGTCGAGCAGGCGTCCGGGCGTGGCGATCACGATCGAGACGCCCTTCCTGAGTGCGCGCGTCTGCGGATCCATAGCCACGCCGCCGTAGACGGCGACGGATTCCAGCTTGGAGTGGCGTCCGTAGGCGCGTGCGCTCTCCAATACCTGTTCGGCGAGCTCGCGCGTCGGAACCAGCACCAGCGCGCGGGTCCCCTTGCGTGGGTTCTCGTCCAGCCGCTGCAGGATCGGGAGCAGGAACGCCGCCGTCTTGCCAGTCCCGGTCTGGGCCGAGCCGACGAGATCGCGGCCTTCCAAGCCCACCGGAATCGCTTCGATCTGAATCGGAGTGGGCTCTGTGTAGCCCCGCTCCGCAACTGCCTTCACGAGTTCGGGCGCGAGGCCCAATGATTCGAATGACATCTTCTTCGTAACACTCCTCAGTGTTCGTAAATGCACGCATACCGGGTGACAGCCGTGTCACCGGAAAACAGTGCGTCCGATTGTCTGAACCTGGGGGATGAAGCGACGTGACTTCGGCAACGCCGGTACCCATCCTGAGCGGGGACCGTCCTACCGAAGTGAGAGGATGCCAGCTCGCGGTTCAACTACGGCGAGAAAGGTACTCGGATTTGGGCCGAAAAGCCAGGTTCTTCAGGGGACTCCGCCTGTTTCCGGGGGTCCTCAGCGGTTACGCAGGGGCCTCTCGGCGACCATATTCCCCGCCACCACGCCAACTGGAGCCACACAATGCGGTCACGCCTCTCCCTCGTCATCCCTCTCGGTACAGCACTCGCAGTGGTCACCGCACCGCTCGCGGCCCAGGACCCTGAGGTCCCAGGCCCGTCGTTCAAGGACGTCCACAGCCTGCACGACATCGGCAGCTCGACGATATCCCCCGACGGCAGCACGATCGCCTTCACCGTGCGCACGACCGATTGGGACGAGAACCGCTACGACACCGAGATCTGGCTCGTGCGCGACGGCGGCGAGCCGTTCCAGCTCACGCGCACCCCGGAGGGGAGCAGTGGAGGCGCCGAGTGGTCGCCCGACGGCCGTTGGCTGGCGTTTGGTTCATCCCGCGGCAACAAGCGACAGATCCATTTGATACGCGCCGACGGAGGCGAGGCGTGGGCCCTCACAGAAGTGGACGAGGGCGTGGGCGGATTCGAGTGGGCGCCGGACAGCAGGCGCATCGCCTTCACGCAGACCGAGCCCGAGACCAAGAAGAGCAAGCAGCGCGAGGAGGAATACGGGGCGTACGCGGTCGAGGACCACGAGTACCGCATGACTCACCTGTGGGTGGTCGAGATTCCCGATGAGCCCGGAACCGCAGAGGCGACGCGCCTCACCGAGGGCGAGGACTATACCGTGCGAAGCTTCGAGTGGTCGCCCGACGGCTCGAGGATCGTGATCTCCCACAGCCCGGACCCGCTGATCAACTCCTGGATGAACGGTGACATCTCGATCCTGGACGTGGAGAGCAAGGAGTTGACTCCGCTCGTCGTCACGCCGGGTTTCGACGGCGGCGCGCAGTGGTCACCAGACGGAGAGTGGATCGTGTTCTCCTCGAGCGGGCCCGAGACCGGCTCGGCGTACTACGAGAACTCCAAGTTCTACAAGATTCCTTGGGGTGGCGGAGAGCTCACGCGCATCGCCGCGGACCTCGACGAGGACCCGTTCATTACCGCGTGGACACCACGCGGCATCTTTATGATCGGCTGGGCGAAAACCGGCCGCCGCGTGTACCGCGTGGACCCGAGCTCCGGACGAACGGAGGTGTTCGCCGACACCCCAGACCGCATCTGGTCGGTGAGCTTCACACCGGACGGCAACACGATGTCGCTGGTAGGTCGCACCGACACATCGCTCGATGAGGTCTTCCGAACCTCGGCCCGTCGCTACCGGCCCGAGCAGCTCACCAACATGACCGAGCAGATCTCGGGCTGGGAGGTCGGCACCAGCGAGGTGATCTCCTGGGAGAGCAGCGACGGCACCACGATCGAGGGCGTGCTCCACAAGCCGGACGACTACGATCCCTCGCAGAGGTATCCATTACTGGTCGTGATTCACGGCGGCCCCACCGGCATCGACTACCCCACTCCGGTGCTGGGCTACGTCTACCCCGTGAATCAGTGGCTCGCCAAGGGCGCGCTTGTGCTCAGACCCAACTACCGTGGCTCGGCAGGTTACGGTGCGGCGTTCCGCGCCCTCAACGTGCGCAACCTGGGCGTGGGAGACGCGTGGGATGTGCTCTCCGGAGTGGATCACCTGATAGAACAGGGCATGGTGGACACGACAAAGATGGGAGCCATGGGGTGGAGCCAGGGTGGCTACATCTCCGCGTTTCTCACCACGACGACCACGCGCTTCGGCGCGATCTCGGTGGGCGCCGGCATCTCCAACTGGGTCACCTACTACGTGAACACTGATATCCACCCGTTCACACGGCAGTACCTCAAGGCGACTCCGTGGGAGGATGCAGACATCTACGCCAGGACCTCGCCGATGACGTTCATCACGCAGGCGGCGACCCCCACACTCATCCAGCACGGCGAGTTCGACCGCCGCGTTCCGATCCCCAACGCTTACGAGCTGTACCAGGGGCTCAGAGACATGGGCGTCGACACCAAGCTGATCGTGTACAAGGGGTTCGGGCACGGCATCACCAAGCCGAAGGAGCGCCTGGCCGCCACGTGGCACAACTGGCAGTGGTTCGGGAAGTTCCTGTGGGATCTGGAGATCGAGATGCCGCTCGATCTGGAGGAAGAGACGGTGGCCGACGAGGAGGACGACGTGGCCGAGGAGGGCTCCTGACGGCGGGCCAGCCCGCTTGACGAAGTCTTGACGCAACTCGGCGAGCGTGGGGGCATCCCGAATGGGAGGCCCCCATGCTTCGTTCAGGCGTCATAGTCATCGCAGCTCTCGGATTCATCAGCCAGACGGCGGCCGGTCAGGAGGTCGAACCCAGGTCAGTCCATCGCAGCGGACTGTCTTTGTTGTTCGAGACCACGATCGGTGCGCGCCTGAACCGACAGCCCAACCCCGGACTCGTTGATGCACGCTGGTACGTCGCGTGGGACCTCGGGCCGATGGTGAACCGCGGGAACTGGGCTCTGGGCGCGACGTTCCTGCTGGGAGCGGACGAGGATGGCGCTAGGTGGGGGATCCGGCCCCGTTACCGCCGCCGGCTCGGCCGCAAGACGGCGCTCGACCTGGGGGCGGGCGTACTGCTCGGAGGCAGCTCAAACGCCGGCGTGATCCAGAGCTACCCCGGCGTCACCGCGCTGGTGGGGCTGCAGCACGGCAGATGGCTCGGTCTCAGCCTGGAGATGCAGGCGGTAAGCACCGAGCTCGTGGATTACACACACTACGACCCATACCGGGTCACCATTAGCTCAGGAATGGACGTGGCTTGGCTCGTCAGCGCACGCGCCAGCGGCCTCGGTGCGGTAGTGGTGAGCCTCGCGCAGTTGGTGGTGGGTGCCATAGCGGTGGGGAGCGCCGATTTCGGCCTGTAGGGCACCGTCTCACTGGATTGCGATCGGCCTACCTGATCCCCCCGGTCACCGCCTCCCGGAACTCGTGCCAGAACACCGCCGAGTGCCGGAGGCCGCTGGCCCGGAGGATCTCCAGATCCTGCTCGAGCTCCAACGGCTGGTCGCCCTCTGTCGCTTCCAGCGTGCGGAGGAACGCGTGCGTCGTCTCCGCATCCTCGAAGCGCGCATCGCCGGGTGCCGCGCGCTCGAGTATACCCTCCACCCTGAGCTGTTGATACCTCCCTGCGAGTTCCTCAGTGGGGGCGGCAACCAAGTCGGCGTTGAGGAACCAGCCGCCCGGCTCCAGGAACTCCACGCAGCGGTCTAACACCACCCGCTTTGCCTCGCCATCGAGGTGATGCAGCGCATAGGAGGAGATGACCAGACGCCCACTCTCCCTCGGGGCGAGTAGAGCGTCGAGGTTCTGGAAGTCACCGACCCTGAACTCGAACCGCTCTCGCAGGCCACCCAAGCGTTCGGCCGCTACATCCGCCATCGAGGCCGCGCCGTCCACCGCGATCGCCCGCGCGTTGCGAAACCGCTCCAGCAGCCGCTGCGTGAAGAGACCGGTTCCCGCTCCAAGATCGAGCGCCACAAACGAAGCGTCCCGCTCGAACGGCGGAAGCCGTAGTGCCACCTCGATCATCTCGTGGCGCAGCGGGTGCATTACGTCCATGTCGGCATCGTATGACGCGATGCGCTCGGGGACGTCGTAGGCCTCGATGCTGTCCTTACTCATGCTGCCTCCCTGACGTACCAGGCAAACGTCGCTGTCCGGGAACCGAGATCAAGCCCCGGCCCTTACCCTTGGTGCACGGATGAATCCCGAGCATCTTACTGGTTATTCATTCACATCTCAGGGAGCACCTCACAAATGCAGATCGGCAAAGACAAGATCCTGGTAACGGGCGCGACCGGACAGCAGGGCGGCGCGGTCGCACGGGAGCTGCTGGCGGCAGGTCACTCGGTGCGCGCTATGACCCGCAAGCCCGACGGTGACGCAGCGCAGGCGCTGGCCGCGCTCGGGGCTGAGGTCGTCTCAGGCGACCTCGACGACACCGCCTCACTTCGGGCCGCACTCGATGGAGTCTGGGGCGTTTTCGCCGTGCAGAACAGCTGGGAGGCGGGCATCGAGGGCGAGGAGAAGCAGGGCAAGCGTATCGCCCAGCTCGCCAAGGATGCGGGCGTGCAGCACTTCGTCTACACGTCGGTCGGCGGAGCCGAGAAGAACACGGGGATTCCCCACTTCGACAACAAGTTCAGGGTCGAGGAGACGGTTCGCAGCCTGGGTTTTCCGTCTCACACGGTTCTGCGGCCGGTCTTCTTCATGGAGAACTTCCTGTCGCCGTGGTACAAACCGGCCCTGGACGAGGGGAACCTCGCGATCAGCATGCCACCCGGCACCAAGCTGCAGATGGTCGCCGTTGCCGACATCGGCAAGTACGGCCGCATGGCGTTCGAGCAGCACGACGAGATGAACGGCAAGGCGATCGAGATCGCGAGCGACGACGTAACGATGCCTCGGGCAGCCGAGATAATCGGCAAGGCATCCGGCAAGTCGATCTCGTTCTTCCAGGTACCGATCGAGGAGGTGCGGAAGTTCAGCGACGACTTCGCGCTCATGTTCGAGTGGTTCGACAGCGTGGGCTACGGCTCCGACATCGGCGGTAACGCCAAGGAGTACGGAATCGAGCCGACCTCGTTCGAGGAGTGGGCTGCGAGCACGTCCTGGAACTGAGGGTACCGGGTGGTGTGGTGGTGGCCGGGAACACAGAAGGGCGGGCATCTGTTAGCCCACTCACCACCACCTTCTGGAGGTCGCCCATGAACAGCCCAAAGCGGGCCACTTGGTCCATCCTAGCCGTGGCCGGGTTGGTCTTTCACGCCGGGACTGCGGGGGGGCAGCTCCCCGACCCCGGTATGGAGATCGACTACGAGCGAACCGCCATCGTCATCACCGATCCGCAGAACGACTTTCTGAGTCCGGACGGAGTAACATGGGGCGTGGTTGGCGAGAGCGTAACGGAGAACAACACGGTCGCCAACCTCGACAAGCTGATGCGCGCAGCCAAGGATGGCGGGTACGCTCTCTTCGTGTCGCCTCACTACTACTACCCCACCGACCATGGCTGGAAGTTCGGCGGCGCGTTGGAAGTGCTGATGCACAACATCGGCATGTTCGACCGCACGTCAGCGCTGAGCCTCGAAGGGTTCGAGGGCTCGGGCGCGGACTGGCTCGAGCAGTACAAGGTCTACCTCGAGGATGGGGAGACCGTCATAGCCAGTCCGCACAAGGTCTACGGTCCCGAGACGAACGACCTCGTGCTCCAGCTCCGCAAGCGGAGGATCGACAAGGTGATCCTCGCGGGCATGTCTGCCAACCTGTGTACCGAGGCGCACATGCGTGAGCTGATGGAGCAGGGCTTCGAGGTTGCGGTCGTCACCGACGCGACGGCCGCGGCCAAGCTGCCGGATTTGAACGGCTACGAATCAGCGTTGGTCAACTTCCGGTTCATCGCCAACGCCACCTGGACCACGGAACAAGCGGTGGCGGCGCTCGCGGAGGCGCACGCAAGCGACTATTAGCCGGGCAGCGCAGCACACGCCACGCGCAAGAAAACAAACGGGGCCGCCTCGAATGCTCGAGACGGCCCCGTCTTCCTTCTGCGTCAGCTCAGGCCGACTTACGCCTCCAGCTTGGTGACGTTCTCGGCGGCCGGGCCCTTCTGGCCCTGCACGACGTCGAACTCCACCTTCTCGCCCTCGCGCAGCGACTTGAAGCCGCTACCCTGAATGGCCGAGTGATGACAGAAGCAGTCCTTCTCTCCGTCCTCACGCGTGATGAAGCCAAAGCCCTTGCTGTCGTTGAACCACTTAACGGTTCCGGTGACACGCATGCCGTACTCCTTCGTGTTGTGTTGATGTTCGTCGGAGTCCGGACATGCCGCACGTACCGATCGCTCATCAGCTATTCGCGGCGAATTGCCCCCGCGTTGGGCTGCCGTCGGTGATCGGTGGAAACCGTCCCTCGGGCGTGGATACAAAAAAGAGAATCCGCGGCGTGCCAGATCCCCTTTGCAGTGTTCTCCGGTACTGTGGCGCGCCAAACTGGGCGCACCTAACGCGCCGACAAGGTAACCCCTTCCGGCGCAATGCGGTAGGGGTGGGAGACAATCCGGCCACAGGCCGGGTCAGCTTCCATCGCGAGGACTGAACGGGTATCGTCCATGCCGCGACACCCGCGAGGAGAGCTACTTCATGACCAAGCGTGACGCACCCAGGCGCGCGACCCTGCTGGCAGGCATCCCCGCCGAGAACATGAACCTGTACCGGAAGATCCGGTTCGTCGTGGGAGATCCGGCGGCGGTCATCGACGTCCCGGGTGCCAACGGAGAGGTCGCCACGACGCTCATCATCCGCGACATCGAACTCGCTCGGGCGAAGAAGCACGCGCGCGCCGACAGCTTCGCCTGCCCCGCCGATTTCGCACCCGATGGCGGCCTGTCGGGCGACCGCGAGACCGCCACCGCGCAGTCCGTCGCCGAGTTTATGCGCCGCTCTGGCATAGAAGCTGTCGTGGCTGATCGATCGCTCCCCTTCATTTTCGCGCACTTCATTCACGAAGCCGGGATTCGCGTCGAGTGCGATCCGGAGCTCGGGGTGATCGAGCGTCGCACCAAAGAGGCCGAGGAGATCGAACACCTGCGTGCGTCGCAGCGACTGACCGAAGATGCGATTCGCATGGCCTGCGAGCTGATCGCGAACGCCGATGCGTTGGCGGACGGCACGTTGCACGTGAACGGCCAGCTTCTGACCTCCGAGCGGGTGCGCAGCGCGGTAGACCTGTTCCTCGCGGAACGCGGGTACCAGGCTCCGCCCAGCATCATCGCGGGCGGCGCCGACGGAGCGGACTGTCACAACAACGGGTCCGGCCCGTTGCGCACCGGAGAGCCGGTCATCGTGGACATCTTCCCGCGTAATCGCGAGACGTTCTACTACGGGGATTGCACGCGCACCGTCGTGCACGGCGCGATCTCACCCGAGCTGGCCGCCATGCGCGATGCGGTCGCGGCCGCAAAGGCTGCGGCGATCGCCGCGGTGAAGCCCGGTGTCACTGGTGAGTCCGTTCACGAGGTGACGGCGCAGACGCTGCGCGCGCACGGGTACGAGGTCGGAAGGCCGGGCGAGGTCAGCGGAGAGGCGAGTGCCATGGTCCACGGCACCGGGCACGGTGTCGGGCTCGAGGTACACGAACCGCCGCTGCTCGACCGCCTGGGACCGGAGCTCGTTGTGGGAGACGTCCTGACGATCGAGCCCGGTCTCTACCGTCACCCGATCGGGGGCGTCCGCCTCGAAGACATGATCGTGGTAACGGAAAGCGGGTGTGAGAACTTCAACAGCCTGCCGGAAGGGCTGAGCTGGGCGTAGGCTCCGACACGCCGACTGTTAACCAGCGCAACCATCCCGACATTCGTGCTCGCCATTCGGGATGGCATGCGTTAGGTTCTCCCGTTGCCCACGGTGGTCGATAGTGCGCCCGTTGTTGGTCCGACACGCCCCGCCCGCCTGTCCGCTCCGATCGCGAGCGTCACCGAGCCGCCTTGGATCGTTCTCCATCCTCCCGAGGAGACACATATGGTTAGCACACAACGCGCCCGACTCGCCAACCCCTGGCGAGGAGTTTCAGTAGTTCTCGCAGTCGCCCTCGCTCTGCTGGTCCCCGCAACCATGCACGCTCAGGAAGACGTCATCGCGAGCGCGGAGAGCGCCGGCCCGGCCAGTCTGAGCAGTGACGCAACGATCATGGACTGGAACATGGAGACGGTTCGGGAAGGCACCAACAGTTGGACCTGCCTGCCGGATCGTCCCGATACGCCCGGAAACGACCCGTGGTGCATAAACGAGCCGTGGATGGACTTCCTGCATGCGTACGTCGGCAAGAAGGACCCGACGTACTCGACCGTGGGCATCGCCTACATGCTGCAGGGCGATTCCCCGGTCAGCAACACGGATCCCTACGCGACCAAGCCCACCGCGCCCGAGGACTGGGTGGTCGGAGTGGGGGCGCACATCATGGTCATCGTGCCTGACGTCGCGATGCTCGAGGGTGTGTCGGATGATCCCTACAACGGCGGCCCCTGGGTCATGTGGCCGGGGACGCCTTATGCGCACCTGATGATCCCGGTCGAGTCCTTCTCGAAGATGGAGTAGAAGCCGACGGCGCCGCGCCGGGCGGGGGCGCGGTGCCGGTCGCTAGTCGTCCGACTCACCGCCCGTCTTGATGCGCCACAGCTCGCTCACGCACTCCCCTGTGGACATGCGCTGCACGCGGGCCGCGGCGATGCCGGCTGCCAACCCCTCGGCGACGGGCTCTGCGATCTCCGAGACGTCGTCCACGACCTGCCGCGCCTCCTCGCCGTAGTCCTCGACGCTCTCCCGCACCTCCTCCGTCACCGCCTCCATCTGCCGCTCGGCCCGCACGGCAAGCTCCTTCTCGAGCATCGAGCACGGGCTCACGGTGCGATAGGTGAGGAGCGGCACCGAAACGACTATCACCAGCACGACGGCCAATGCCTTCAGTAGGAACTTCATCGCAAACCTGCCCTTCTCAGACCTCCTATCAACACCACGAAATGCCGGGGGCCGGGGTTTCGCCCCATTTCCAGCGGGTCCTGGGCCGATCCCTTGACCCGAGGGGCACACTTCCTATATTGGTAACCACATGGTTACCAATGCTCAGCAGCTCAACCTGATCTTTGGTGCACTGGCAGACGAGGCACGGCGGGCGATTCTGGCCCGCCTGGCCGAGGGTGACGCATCGGTGGGCGAGCTCGCAGAGCCGTTCGCGATCTCGCGGCCCGCCATCTCCAAACACCTCCGGGTGCTGGAGCGGGCCGGCCTGGTGAGCCGGACCCGGGAGGGCCGGTTCAGCCGGTGTGGGCTCGACGCGGCGCCCCTCAAGGACGCCGCCGAGTGGGTGGAGAGGTACCGCAAGTACTGGGAAGAGCAGCTGGACGCACTGTCCCGCTACCTGGAGCAGAAGGAGGAAGCATGAGCACGGAAACCGGTACCTCGCTGCGCGTTTCGCGTATCATCAAGGCCGCCCCTGAGACGGTGTTCCTGGCCTGGACCGAGCCCGACCAGATGGGCCAGTGGTCGGCGCCGGAGGGAATGAGCGTTGTTGCTGAGGTGGATCTCGAGATCGGCGGCGGCTACCGCCTGCGGATGACCTCCCCCGACGGTCAGGAGTACAACGCCGTCGGTACGTACCGGGAGATCGACCGGCCCAAGCGCCTCGTTTACACGTGGTCGTGGGAGGAGAAGGAGAACGACGTGGGCGAGACGGTGGTGACCGTCGAGTTCAACGCTATGGGCGACGCTACCGAGGTCGTGGTCACGCACGAGCTGTTCCCCGACGCCAAGGCGCGCGACGATCACGAGCAGGGCTGGACCAGCTGCCTCAACCGGTTGGAGGGACTGCACTAGCCGCGCCGCACACGCGCCGAAATCGAGAGGGCCCGGCACTTAGTGTCGGGCCCTCTTCATGCTCCCGTGGCGGCGGCCGCGGCCCGTACTACGGAGCGGCCCCTCCCAGTTTGGCCGTTCCCGAGATCCGCGAGGTGGGGGCGCTCTCTCTGGTGGACTTGAGTACGTGCCGCGCGGGGTCCATGGGCTCGCACAGCACCTGACCGTACGCCAGGACGCCACGCTGCGGCAACCAGTAGTCGGCAAGGTGCGCCTGCGGTTCCAGCGCTCCAGTGGGACCAAGGTCAAGATCGCCGAAGCGCGCAGTGCTGCTATCCACGACCCAGACGTGGAAGGGGTTGTTGATGAACTCCTGGCCCGAGGGCGTGCGCCCGGTGAGGCGGATCTTGCCGGCTCTGAGCAGGCGGCTCGCAATCTTGGACAACCAGTTGAGCGCCCGCTTGCTGTGCCACAGCGGCCGCGGGACGATGCGCCCGGCGGCGTTGAGCAGCCGTGTTCCGACCGTGGCGCCGAAGGTCAGGCTCCACTCGAGCCCCACCTCGGGCACCTCTACGTGCAGCTCGCTCGGGCCGGTCCACTTGATGACGACGTCGGTCACAGGGGACTCGTCCAGCTCGCTTCCGAAGTACCGGGCGCACGATCGTGCCGGGTCTCCGTCGGAGTAAAAGGTCCAGCGGCCGTCAGGGGTACGGTGCCACACGCAGGTGTAGCCCCCGAACGAAGCCTCCGGAAACCGCCTGAACGCCAGTATGTGGCCCGATGAGAACGGCAGAGCCATCACGCCGTACCCGGCGTAGGCCTCCACATCGGAGCGCGGGAGCCTCGCGTAGCGCTCCAGGGCTCGTGCCTGGTCTCTCGGGGTTTTTGCTCTCTTCATTTCCATTGAAGACACTCCCTCACCCTGTACTGCGCCGCCGGCCCTCCAGACCGGACATTGCCCTAGGACCCCATCCGGGTGGCCGCGCGCCGCAGGCTCATCAGCTCTCCGTGGCGCCAGTGCGTCGCCGGAAGCGCGGCCAGGTTGCGCTCGGCATCCTGCAGAACCGACTCGACACGGAGAGGCTCTCCGAGAGCCACGTAGGCTTCGCCGAGCAGGAGGAGCGTGTACCCGATCTTGGGATGGGGCTCGGGCAGCTTGGCGCGCTCCGCAGCAGCTACCTCCTGGAGCAGCGCCGCTGCGTCGGCGGCCCTGTCCTGCTCGAGCAGCAGTGTCGCGCGCGAGCGGCTCAGCGACAGGTTGTAGCGGTGGTTCTCGCGCAGACGCTCCGCGCCGAGGGCTTCCGCGTCGCTCAGCAAGCGGTCCGCTTCATCGAGCCGCCCCTCGCGGCGGGCTATCTCGGCTAATCCCTGCAGCGCCAGCATGCCGTAGACTCCCGCGCCCCCAGTGCGCTCCATGGCTTCGTCGAGGAACGCTCTCGCCTCCGCGAGCCGGCCCGTCTCTAGGTAGGGGTCCGCCGACTGCACGATGGTGACCGTGATGCTGGGGTGATCCGGCTCGTGGCGCCGGCGCTTGGCGGCGAGAACCGTGTCTATGCGCGCGCTCGCGAGAGCGTAGCGCGCCTGCTCCACGTCCACTGCGGCGAGCACGCCGCGCGCAGTTGTTGCGGTCTCGTGCTCCCAACCCAACTTCCGGTTCGCGCGCTCCACCGCGGCGGCCAGAATGGCCTCAGCCTCGTCGAGTCGTCCCAGCGCCTGCAGCTCCATGCCCCACTGCGCCATCCCCTCGATCACGTCGGGGTGGTCCGGCTCGTACAGTGCGGCACGCATCTCGTAACCGGCTTTCACCAACGGCTCCGCAGCCTGGTACTGCTCGCGCAGCCGCCGGATCATGCCCACGTTGAGCAGCGCCGCCGCCACCATCGGATTGGGATCGCTGGAGTCGTAATCGTCGAGCGCCGACTGGAACAGCGCCTCGGCCTCGTCGAAGGCTCCCTGATCGTGATACGTCGCGGCCAACCCGAGCAGCGTGTTGGGCACGGTCACGTCGCTGCCCGGCAGCGAGCGCTGCGTCGCGACGGCCGCCTCGAACAGCTCCGCAGCTTCTTCGTGGTCGCCCTGTGACCTGAGCTCAAACGCCAGGCTCGCCTGGGTGGCCGCCAGCAGCGAGTCGGGCTCCCTGAGAGCGGACACCCGGATAGCCACCGATCGGCGCAGGCTCTCGATCGCCTGCGGGCGCCGACCCTCGGCCGCCTGGATCTGCCCGAGCCGGCTCAGACTCTCCGAGGTCTCCAGGCTGGTCGCTCCGAAGTACTCTTCGCGGCGCTCGAGCGAGCGCACCGCAAGCGACTCGGCGCGATCCAGCATTCCGAGGTGCTCGTAGACTCCGGCCACCTCCAGCAGCATCGCCGACTGAAGGGCGGGCTCGTCGTCCAGCTCGCTGAGCAACCGGTCCGTGCCGCGGTCCAGCACCTCACGCGCGCTGGCCGCATTGCCCGGGTTCTGAATCGGATCCGAGAGACGGAACACCTCCATCATCAGACCCGCAACGCGCGACGCGCGGTCGCGCTCGGCCGATGCGAGCGCGGCCTGCTCGGACGCCTCGCGGGCCTGCCAGCTCGTCGCGATTACGCCGCCCCCCAACGACAGCACTCCCAAGGCAGCAGCAGCGACCCCCCAGCGGTGCCGCGTGACGAACTTGCGAGCGCGGTACGCCGCGGAGTCGCCGCGCGCGATGACCGGGTCACCGTCGAGGTGGCGCTCCACGTCCTCCGCCATCTGCTCCGCGGAGGCGTAACGCCGCGAGGGCTCCTTGTGGAGCGCCATCAGCACTATGCGGTCCAGGTCACCGCGCAGCCTGCGACGCTTGTAGTTGACGCGTGCGCTGGACTCGATCTGGCGAACCTCTGTGGTACCGGGCACCAAACCCGGCTGCCCTTCGCGCGGGACTGATTCCTTCTCGGCTTGGGGCTCGGTAGCCTGGACAACCGCCGCGCTCGGCTTGGGTGGCTCCTGCTCCAGTATCACGCGCTCCCACTCGCCGAAGCTCATGCCGGCGAGGCGGAAGGGGCGCGTACCAGTGAGGAGCTCGAACATCACGACGCCAAGACCGTAGACGTCGGTGGCGGTGGTGATGCGATCGCCCAACACCTGCTCCGGACTCGCGTACTCGGGGGTCATGAGCCGGAGCCCCGTGTACGTGAGCGGGCGTGTGTGCCCAAGGGCACTGGGATCGAGCATCTTCGCGATCCCGAAGTCAAGCAGCTTAACGACGCCTTCCGACGTGACCAGGATGTTGGACGGCTTGAGGTCGCGGTGCACAACGAGACTGCGATGCGCATAGTGCACCGCCCGCGCGACGGTGCAGAGAAGGAGAACGCGGTCCTCGATGCCGAGACGGTTCCGGTTGCAGTACTCGTCGATCGGCAGTCCGTCCACGTGCTCCATCACCAGATACTGGCGGCCGTCCTCGGTGAGTCCTCCGTCCAGCAGCCGCGCTATGTGCGGGTGATCGAGGGAGGCGAGAATGCGGCGCTCGGCCTCGAAACGGCGGTGGATGTCGTCCATGCCGAGGCCGCCGGGGATGACCTTCACGGCGACCTTCTTGCGGAACGCTGCGTCGTCCGACTCTGCGAGGTAGACGACACCCATGCCGCCGCGCCCCAGTTCCTCGATGACCCTGTAGCGCCCAATCTGATCGCCGCTGTGCGCACCCGACGTCATCACCTCCGCGGCCGCGCGCGCGGGATCACTCTCGAGCACGCCCTCGGCGCGTTCGTGCGCCGCTACCAACGCCTCGACCTCAGCCCGGAGCTCCGCATCGTCCGCGCAGTACCGGTCCAGGAACCGAACCCGGCCGGCGGCGTCGCGCTCCAGCGCCTCCTCGAACAGCGCCTCGATCTGGTGGCGGCGCTCCTTTGCCTTCTCGGGGGTCATTCCGAAGGGGGATCCGCGTCGGGATACAGCTCGCGGTAGAGCCACGCCCTGGCCTTCACCCAGTCGCGCCGCACAGTCCGCTCGGTCACACCCAGCAACTCGGCGATTTCCTTCTCCTCCAGGCCGCCGAAGAAGCGGTACTCGACGACCTGACGCTGGCGCGGCTCGAGCTGCTCCAGTGCGTCGTCCAGGGCCAGTACCTCGTCGGGGCGGAAGTGCATCGCGTCGTTGCCGTTGCCAAGGGTAGTCTGCTCCCACTCGCCGCCGCGTTTGGCAGCCTGCCTCTTGCGGGCGTGATCCACCAGCACCTGTCGCATGGCTCGCGACGCAATCGCCAGGAAGTGAGCGCGGTCCGACGCTGCCGCGGCACCACCGCCCGCGAGCTTGAGATAGGCTTCGTGCACCAGCTCGGTGGCGCGTAGCGTGTGCCCGGCGCGCTCCAGCCCCAGCCGCCCGCGCGCCATGCCCCTGAGCTCGTCGTACACCAGGGGCAGCAGCCGGTCGAGAGCTTCGCTCTCGCCGTCGCGGGCGGCCGCCAGAAGGCGGGTCACCTCACCGAGATCACCGGATTGTCCCGCTTGCATGGGTCGTGAGTACCTCTTCGCCAGACGTCGGAGGGGACGCCTGCCAAGCAGACCGTTGGAAGCGGAAAACATAGGGATTCTCGCCGCCGGTGGCGAGTGGTGGGACGCGATGCCGGGCCGGCTAGGCCGCCAGAGGCCGGGCCGGGCGCCCGGAGCAGTACAAGCACTCCGCGTCCTCGCAGTGCCTGTCGAGCCAGCTGTTGCACCCCGGGCAGAAACGGGCCAGGTGGCTTAGGCTGAAGACGACCTGGGTCTTGCAGCCCACGCAGTTGGCATCCTCAGCGATCCATCCCGCCATCTTGCGGCCGTCCACGGTCACGGTGTCGTCGCTCTGGTTCTCAATGATCTGCGGGCGCATGGCTCCCCCCGAGCTGGTATCGGCCTCTGGAGGGGTATGCGCGATTGGGGGCGGGGACCGGACACGGGGAGCGCATTTGGTCAGAGAGTGCGTGATATGGATGTTATACATATCTTATATGCATAATAGAATTCTGGGGGATCACTTGGGACGCAAGGTGCGCAAGACGCTCAACATCGACGCCGCCAAGCTGCGACGGGCGAAGGAGTACCTCGGACTCGATACAGAGACCGACGTGATCGACCAACTGTTGGAGCGGGTCGACTACGAGCGCCAGTTGGATGAGTTCCTCGCAACGGCATCACCCAGCTGGAGGAGATTCCGCTCGCCCCTGGTACGGCGCGGCGGCCGGTGAACGTCGTACCGGACACGAACATCTGGATACGCTGGCTTCGACAACGGAGGCCTCCGGAGCCCCGACCGGGCGAGGCGCGCCCGCGCGTGCTCCTCGCAACAGTAGTGCTCCAGGAGTTGTGGGCGGGAGTGAGCGACGAAAGCCAGGCACGGGACCTGACACGGCTCTACGAGCTTGCGCGCTCCTCGCGAACGCTGCTCAACCCTCCCGCAGCGGCGTGGGTGCTCTCGGGGCGGGCGCTTGGTCTCGTCCGCGCCCCGCGGCGTTGCGGACCCCAACGCCTCCGCACGCTGCGCAACGATGCACTGCTCGCCGCGACGGCGTTCCTGGCAGGCGCTACGGTGCTGACCGAGAACGAGAAGGACTTCGAGTTGTTGAACGAAGCGTTGGCCAGTCTCGCGGCGGTCTAGCGCTCCGAGAGCCGGCTACTGGCTCCGGTAAGTAGGCCGCATGTCGCGCGTCACTTCCCAGACCAGGACGTCCACGAGATCTCCATACGCATCGGCCGGATCGCGCGCGCCGAACGACGGGATCCCACCGTCGAAAGCCACCTCACCAACGACCGCGGTCGAGCGGGAGGATGCGCTCCAAACCGTGCCGCCGGACTCCGTGGAGAGGAGCCGCACCGTGAGCTCCACGCTCACCTCCACCCCGACTCTCGGAATCCCGGATATCGAGGCGCTCGGCTTCACATCGGAGACGATCATGTGGCCGAAGAACACGGCGGGCACGCCCTGCTCCTCGCCGATCATCCGGGCCTCCGCCGGCCCGAAGCGGGGTGCTCCCGTCGCGTCGAGCAGATGCTGCTGCTCCCCCAGCTCGAGCAGCTCGTAGCCGCTCTGCGCGGCGAGCATCTCGACGGCGAAGCGATCCGTCGCGACCTGGTTGAGAGAGCCCTTGGCGTTCTCGATGGTGAACGTCACCATGGCCAGTTGTTGAAACGGGATGAGGTCGAGACGGGGCGCCACCTGCACCTTGGTTCCGCCACAGCCCGCTACCAAGAGCACCGACACCACCGCAGCAAGAGCACGTCCGCCGACACGCATATGAACCCCCGGGTAAGTCGAGGCCAGCCAGCAGTCGGATAGATACCACTATACGATCCAACCACCCTGTAGCCAACATCACAGCAGTCGCCCGGCCCCAGCTTAGAATTGGCAATCGGGAGTCGACCCCATCCCGCTCAAGGAGCCGCACATGAAACGCCCCCTCACCAGATACGCACTAACCGCGCTCGGGTTCCTCCTGGCCGGCGCTCTTTCGACATCGACGGCCGAAGGGCAGCGGCTCGAGCCAGGCCGGATATTGGGCGGTTCGACCAGCGACGAAGATGTCGCCGCGTTCGAGTTCCGTGCCGACGCGGCCGGCATCCTGACCGTGATCGTGCGCTCAGCCGACGAAACCGACCTGGTGTTGCGAGTCACCGACGCAGACGGCCAGCCGCTCCCCAACGGAGAGTCCGATCAGGACCTGGGCGGCAACAGCGGAGCCGAGCAGTTCGCGGTCACCATCCCGCGCGCCGGCACATACATGGTCAGGGTAGAGACGTACGGTTGGGGCAAGTCGACGTTTAGGCTCGGCTCTTCCTGGGTCGCTTTCCCCGAACTCGAGGTGCCGCCCGACCCCGACGGGTCGCCCAGCACGGCCATCGAACTGGCAGTGGAGCAGCAATCCCTCAACAACTCGATCGACGGCAACTCCGGAGACTATTGGGACTGGTACGTGCTCACTGCGAAGCGGAGCGGTACGCTCACCGTCCTGACCCGCGCAGAGGAAGGCGACCTCGTGCTCGAGGCGTTCTCCGACGGAGAGTACACCGAGCCGATGGAGTCATCGGATCAGGATCTCCAGGGCATGAGCGGCAACGAGGCGCTGACGCTGTCGATAGCAGCGGGAGAGACGATCTACTTCAAGGTGCGGGCGTTCAGCGAGGGATCCTCGGTCCAGTACCGGCTGCAGGTGGGGTTCATTCCCGACTGAAGCGGAGCACGGACCTGAATTAGACAGCGCCCGGTGAGAGCCGGACGCTGTTTCGTTGCCGGCAGTACACCCCTTCCCCCGGCCGACGAGCGCCGATGTAGCTGGGCTGGTTCTCAGGTTACCGCGTAGATCAGCTCGGCATCGTCGAGCGCCTTCGCGACGGCCGCAACGTTGTCAGGGAAGTCAGAAGATCGAACAGCGTGACGTCGTGCCCGTGGTGCGCACGGTCGAACGGCATCGCGCACCCACCGTTGCCGGATCCCAGAACTGCGATCTTCATCGTTCGGCTCCGTGTGGCTCCCCGGTGAGTCGCTCGAGCGCGGCCCGAGCCTCCTCCACATACGGTTCGACCTCCGGGTCACCGTTGCGCCAAGCATCGAGCACGTAGGCGTAGTCCTCCACAGCCGCGTCGCGGTTGCCCAGTACGTCGTTGACCCGAGCACGCTCCAGCGCCCAGAGGACCATCCCCGCGTGGGGGAAGCCCTCCAGCGGCCAGCGCCATTCATCGAGCACCTCGAGCGCCTCCTCGTACCTCCCCGCCGCGGCGAGCAGCTGTGCCCGCGCGAACGGCTCGTAGTGCACGAAGTAGAACGGCCAGGTACGAAGTTCCGAGAGCCGCCGCAGCGCGTCCGCCGAATCTCCCACCGCCAGCGACCGAAATGCCCTGGAGGAAGCCGCAGCGAAGGGGAGTTCACGCTCTATGAAGAACGCGGTGGCACGATCCAGCATCACCGTATCGCCGCGCGCAGCCCACCAGCGAAGTGAACTGTACGTGTGCCATCCGAGACCCCGGTCGAGCCATGAAGCGGTGACCGCATCGACGGTGTCGGGCGGTACTATCCCCAACAGCGCAAGATCCCCAAACACCGTCCACAGTCGTCCCGCTCGACTCTCGTATGCTTCACGCACGTGCCCACGGTGTGAGAGAGCTGCCGCCAAGGCGGCTGCTCCATTCAAAGAGTCGTCCGATGCCGCCCAGACACGCGCAATCCGCACCGACGTCTCGGCTGGATCGGGCCACTGCTCGACGAAGAGGTGCGCAGAGTAACGTCCGTTCGCGTCCAACGACTCGAGCAGCTCTTGCGCTTCGGGCGTACCCGCTGTAGCCGGGTCGAGCAGAGCACGCACCACCCTTGCTGCCGCCGCGTGCGACCCGCCAACGCCGCGCGCCAGGTACTCATCAATGACTCGGAGCGCAGCCTCCGGACCTTCCCGCAAGAGAGCGAACTCGATCAGGTGGATGTAGGCAGGCGCGAACGTAGAGTCGAGTTCCACTGCCCGCTCAAATGCATCCCGGGCTCGATCGGACGGGACGCCCACATACGTACCCTCGTGCAGCCGGACTTCGCCCACTGAATACCACGCCTGCGGATCCAGTGGGTAGGCCTGAACCGCTTGCTCGGCCATCGTGAGCAGCCGCTCGTAGCGAGCCCAGGCCGCGCTGTCGCCGACGAAGGGGGTCGTGGCGGCGAACAGGGAGTCGGTCGCGATCAGCAGGCTCTCGCGCCGCGCAAGTCCGTGGTTCAGAGCTCCGGCTCTCAGGAAGTCTGCGGCGTAGCCGCCCCCCATGGTCCAAGACCCGACTCGGGCCAGACGGTTGTAGGCCAGCGCGAAGCTGCTGTCCTCCGCTACGGCGCGCCCGTAGTGCGCCCTCGCCGAGTCCAGCTGCATGCGCCGGTAGAACTGCTCGCCCCTCAAGAACTCCTTGACCGCCTGGGGAGACGCCGACCCCAGAGAGCTGAGCCGCGCAGCACCGAGCGGCCGAATGCGGCTCAGCTCGCCGATGACGCGCACCGAAAGCGAGTCGGCGAGCCGGTCCACGCGAGCGACCTCGTCGCGCAGCGCAAACTCCGCGAGCGGGACATCGGCCACCACGTCGAACAGTGTGGCGGAGAGCCGCACGGAATCGGGCCCTGCACCTACAAGTCGCCCAAACACGGCGAGCCCGGCGCCTGTGGCCTCGGCCACGTCACGTGCCGTCGCGGCGTCGGCAGTCCCGCCCCAGCGCCGGAACACCACCGACGGGGGCACCGCAGTCAGCGGCCCGGCACCGTCCAGGTTGTTCGCGACGATCTGGGCAACACCCTCGCCCCACAGATCCTCGAGCAACGGGTCCAGCACGTTGAAGGGAGCAACGACCAACACGTTCGGATCCGGTACCGGCCCGGGCTGCGGGCGGATGAGAAACGCCGCGATCGCGACGGCGGCGATGGCTGCCGCCAGGCCCGAAACCCGCGTCCACCGCTTGCGAACCGTGCCGGTCAGCGCCCGCGACCGCATCGGCGTGATTCCCCCGCTTGGCGTCGTCAGCATCTCGAGCTGCGAAAGCAACTCGTCGGCGTTCTGCCACCGATCGGCCGGGTTCTTCTCCAGACAGCGCAATACCACGTGCTCGAATGCCGGCGGCACCGTATCGCGGTGGCGCGACATCGGCTCCACGGGCGCCACCATGTGCGCAGACAGTACCTGCGGCGCTGTGGGCTCAACGAACGGAGGCTGCCCCGTGAGCATCTCGTATGCCACAATGCCAACCGAGTAGACGTCGGTGCGGTGATCGGCGTGCGGATCTGCCATCGCCTGTTCCGGCGACATGTAGGCGGGAGTGCCGAGCGCCACTCCCGCCGTCGTGAGCTTCCCGACCCCACTCGCCTCGCGCACGGCCTTCGCCACGCCAAAGTCAGTCACCACTGCGTGCTTGCCCTCGAACAAGATGTTCTCCGGCTTCACGTCGCGGTGGACCACACCCTGTGCGTGCGCGTGGGCCAGCGCGTCGGTCACCTCCCGTACGATGCGAAGCGCGTCTTCGACCGGCAGTTGCGGCTCACGCTCCAGCCGATGTCGCAGCGACTCGCCCTGCACGTAGGGCATCACGTAGTAGACGAGCCCTTCCGCGTGGCCGGAATCGATGAGCGTGAGGACGTTCGGATGGGTCAGCTGGGCAGCGATCTCTATTTCGCGCAGAAAGCGCTCCGCGCCCAATGCCATCGCGAGGTCGGGCTTGAGCACCTTGATCGCGACCGGGCGGCTGTGCTTCAGGTCTCTCGCGAGGTACACCACCGCCATGCCGCCGCGGCCGAGCTCGCGCTCGATCGCGTAACGGTCAGCCAGAGCGCGCTTGACTCTCTCCAATAGCTCGGGCATCGGTGACCTTCGTTAGGGACTGGGTCTTAAGCTACGAGGGGAACCGGAGGGGAGCTAGCGCCCCCAAATGTCCCAATCCGCGCACCTCGCGCCCCCAAATGGGGCTGGACGGGCTCCTTCGCACCGCTTATCAGAGGGGTGCAGACTGCGGGGGATTACAGGAATGGGCGACACAGCCTGGCTCGACAGCAGCAAGAACCGCATCTACATCCGCTTCGAGGGATTCATGGACGTGGTCCGGGCACAGGAGCTGCACGATGATTACCGCAACGCCATCGCGCAGGCCAAACCCGGGTACACGGTTCTCACCTACGCCGAGGGCTACAAGCCGGGCGGACAGGAAGTCCAGGACATCGTGGCCGGCATGGTGCGGATGGCGGAGGAGTCGGGGTGCAGCAAGGTCGCGCGCGTGATCGGGAGGAGTCCGCTGGGCGCCATGCAGATCAACCGGCTGGCGAGGAGCTCCACCACCTACGAGTCACAGCACTTCAAGACCGAGCGGGAAGCAGAGGAGTACCTGGACGCGGAGTAGAGCGGGACCCAGATTACCACCTCGACCAACGAGGGGGAGCGCATGCAGAAGAACATGGGGACCGCGGATCGCGCGATCCGGACGCTGCTCGCGGTTGCGGTCGGAGTCCTCTACTTCCTGAACGTCATCAGCGGCACCCTCGCCATCGTGCTCGGGGTATTCGCCGTGGTCTTCCTGCTCACGAGCTTCGTGAGCTTTTGTCCGGCATACCTGCCGTTCAAGCTCTCGACCAGGAAGCGCGAACCGAGCGGCTGACACCTGCACAGGGCAGGGGCCGCCACAAAGACGTTCAGGGACCGGATTCCCTAGCGCCCCCATCCCCTTTGGGTCACATTAGGCTCCTCCCACATACCGTGTAGCAGGAGGCACCGATGGTATCCATAATGTCGTTGTGGCTTCCGATCCTGGTATCGGCGGTGTTCGTGTTCATAGCCAGCTCGATCATCCACATGTTCCTCCCCTACCACCGCACCGACTGGTCCAAGATCCCGTCCGAAGACGGCGTGATGGACGCGCTCAGGCCGTTCAACATCCCGCCGGGAGAGTACATCGTGCCGCACTCGGGTGGCGGCACGGAGATGAAGTCGCCGGAGTTCCAGGAGAAGGTGAAGAAGGGTCCGGTAGCGTTCATGACCGTCCTACCCAACGCGATGCCGGAGATGACAGCAAGCCTGATCCAGTGGTTCGTCTACTGCATCGTGATCAGCATCTTCGCAGCATACATCGCGAGTCGGGCCGTGGACCCCGGCGATCCCTACCTCACGGTGTTCCGCTTCGTGGGCGCAACGGCTTTCATCGCATACACGGTGGCTGGGTGGCAACAATCCATCTGGTACAAGCGCGCGTGGAGCACGTCGATCAAGAACACGTTCGACGGCCTGGTCTACGCGGTGCTCACGGCGGGAACGTTTGGTTGGATGTGGCCCAGCTGAGCGGATAGCTGCAGAGACATCGCAAGAGAGAGCCCCGGGCACCATCAGGTGCTCGGGGCTCTCGTCACCCGGCTCATTTGGGTCCGGGTTTTCGAGCGGTGATGAGCACCGACTTCACGCCGTAGGACTCGGCGGCGTCACGCGTCGAGTCGTTGCGGAATCGGAATCCCGACACGACCGCCGAGCGTACGCGCTTGAAGCCCGTCTCCTCGAGGAGCCTGAACATCTCTCCCTCCGGGAGAGCGCCTCCGATTCAGGAGGCCCACAACTTGGGATCGTTTACGATGGCCTGCGAGAGTTGCTTGGCACTCACGATGTCGGTGAACGAGATCCGTCCGCCGGGTTTCAGGATGCGGAAGATCTCCTGAATCACCTTCCGCTTCTGAAACGACAGGTTGATCACGCCGTTGGAGATCACGAGGTCCACCGCCTCGTCGTGCAGGGGGATCTCCTCCATCCTCCCCTCGTGGCACTCCATCGTGGTTCCGGAAGCCGCGGCGTGGGCCTGCGCCTTGAGGCACATCGAGGGATTGAGATCCACTCCCATCACGGCACCGGTCGGGCCTGCCTGCCACGACGCGATGATGCTGTCGAGTCCGGCACCGCTCCCGAGGTCCAGCACCGTTTCACCAGGCTGCACGTAGCTGCGTTCGTGGGGATTACCTACACCGGCGAAGGAAGCAACCGCACCCGGCGGGGCGCGGTCGAGCCACTCCTTCGAGTAGCCGAACATCTCCGCCGCTTCACGGCCGTGGAAGAAGTGAAACTCCAACTCGGGGTTGTCGGCGACCTCCTGATACATGCGGAGGACCTCACCCTTGAGGGCAGCTTCCAGTGATTCCTGCTCGTCGGCGACCTGGGAGGTCGAGTCGCTCATTGCAGTACTCCGGTTCGGAAAGTAGTCAGTTCCCCACCCTCTCCTTCAGCTCCTCGATGAAGTTCTCCACAACGATGAGCTCGCTGGCCTGCCCTGTGCCGCGATTGCGGAGCATCACGAATCGTTGGTCGTCCGACGTGATGTCGTAGCTTCCCGGTCCGATGCGGTAAGCCCCGGTGAACAACACTCGTCGCTCGCCCATTGCAAACGTCGGCCCGGGCACCACGTCCACGGAGATCATCTCCCTCTGCGCCGTTCGATAGAAGAGCTCCCTCCCGCTATGTGACCACGCCGGCCAGTATCCCCCGCTCGTCGAGACTTGCCACTTCGCGTCACCCGTGTTGGGGAAGGGGCGCACGTAGATCTCCTGCCGCCCCGATTCGTCGGACGAGTATGCCAGCCAGCGCCCGTCCGGCGAGAGCTTCGGCGTTCGCTCGTTGAACTCCGATGAAACGAGGGTCAGCGTATCGCCATCCGGCGACAGCGCCAAGAGATCCCTTGGAGTGGTGCGGAAGACGAGCCATTCTCCGTCACGCGACTCCGAAAAGTCCCAGATCGGCAGCGCGTGTTCCAGAACCGGCTCCGCTTGGGCGCTTCCATCCGCACGCTTCTTGTGCAACGTCATGTTCCTCATGCGGTCCGAGACGAACACCACGGAGCGCCCATCCGGCGACCAGGCTGGCCGGTAGTTCAGCGTACCGCCGAAGGTGAGCTTCGTGAGCGGACCAGTGGGCAGTTGCTTCACCCATACGTGCTGCTCGTTTCCCTGGACAATGCTCACAGCCAGTTGCCGCTCGTCGGGCGAGAGCGCCACGGTCCCGAAATCACCCACCCAGCCGGGGTCGATCACCTCCGCCACCCCGTCACGCGTCACCCAGACGATCTCGTCCGGATCGGTAGCCTGGGCGCCCGTCCCGTACAGCAGCGTGCCGTCGTTCGCCAGCGAGATGTCGATCGATCCGAAGGCGCGGATGCCAATGTCCTGCACCAAGGCGGTCGCCTCTCCCGTGAGCTCCATCCGCCCCTGGTCGAAAGGCGCTGCCAGCAGCGCGCCGTCACTCGTCACATACAGGAGGTGCCCGGAAGCGGCATACTTCGCCGCTACGCCCCGCACGAGTACCGTGTGCTCCCCGGTACCGATCTCGGTCACCGCGATGTCGGCGTCCACCAGGTTCGCCCCCCGGAAGACAGAGAACAGCAGGCCCTTCCCATTGGGGAGCGCCTCGGGCCAGACGTGATCGGTCTCTCCATGAGCGGTATCCACGACCGTCGCCTGCTCCGGACTGCCCCCGGCGGCGCGGACCCGCATGATACCGATAGTGCTGCCGGCTGTGATTCCGTCGAAATAGATGAACCCATCAGGTCCCCAGGCGGCTCCGTCTAGTCCGACCCCCGAATCAACGACGGTGATGGGCGGACCGCCGGCCAGCGACACCGCCTTGACCGCTATTGGACTGCCGTCGGTGAGGAACCCTACGCGGGATCCGTCCGGCGAGAAGAATGGATGAACGCCGCTAGCCGTCCCAGGGAGCGGCGTAGCCTGAAGCTGATTGCGCGATCGCACCCAGAGGCTTTTCCCTCCGTCACCAACGCCCACGTACACGAAGCGCGAGCCATCGGGTGCGATCGCCACTCGATTGCTACGCGTAGGTACGATCCCCTCCCCGGTGGGTAGCGCGACGCTGTAACGCGACACGGGCCTGGGTGCCTCGGGCCGCGTCGCCATCCAAACGAGCAGAGCAATCAGCACCAATGAGAGTCCGGCAAGCGCCATGGTGACCCGATTCCATTGCGCCTTGCCCTGGGGCGCACCCTCCGCGGCCGGCACCGCCGCCGTGGTCGGGAGCGTGTATGCGGGATTCGTGAGCGCGGCGGAGAAGTCGCCCGCGCGCGAGAACCTGTCCGCCGGGCTCTTGGCCAGCGCCCGCTGCAGCGCAGCGTCCACGTTGGGCGGCACCAGCCCGCGCGAGCGCGTAACCGACGCCGGCGTGTCCGTCAGGATCTTGGCCACTATCGCCTGCACCGAGTTCCCCACGTGCGGCGGCTCGCCGGCAAGCATCTCGTACACCATCGCGCCCAGCGAGTAGACGTCGCTGCGCGCGTCCAGCTCGCGGTCGCCGGTCGCCTGCTCGGGACTCATGTAGTGCGGGGTGCCTAAGCTGAGACCGGTCTCCGTGAGGCGCGTACCGCCCGCGTGGCTCACCGCCAGCGCGATCCCGAAGTCCGCCACGAGGGGCTGGCCCCGCTGCATCAGGATGTTCTCCGGCTTGATGTCGCGGTGCACTATCCCCTGCTCGTGCGCGTAGTCGAGCGCGCTGGAGAGCGCCTTGGCGATTTCCATCGTCTCTTCGAGACCGAGCTGCTTGTCGCGGTCCATCTTGTCGCGCAGCGTCTCGCCCTCGATGTAAGGCATCACGTAATAGAGGAAAGTGTCGGCCTCGCCCGAGTCGTACAGCGGCAAAATGTTGGGGTGCTGCAGGTTGGCGGTGACCTTGATCTCGTTCAGGAACCGTTCGCCGCCGATGATTGCCGAGAGCTCGGGCTTGAGGACCTTGACCGCGACCTTGCGGTCATGCTTGAGGTCGTGCGCGAGGTAGACGGTCGCCATGCCGCCCTCGCCAAGGTGGCGCTCGAGCCGGTAGCGATCGGCGAGCGCTGACGAGAGTTGGGAGGTGATCTCTGTCATGGGGGGACAAGATGCTTCCTGACGGGCGGATCGGCCAGTCCGGAGCCCCCCGGAGGGTCAGTTACCCAGGGTAACGGTTCCGATCCACTCCCCGTAGCCGCTTCGCTCCAGGAACGCGGGGTAATCCACTACGGAGAGAACCTCACGCGTGGCCCGGTCCCGGTCCTCCACGTTCGCGAAGTAGGCCTCCGTGATCCGCGCGCCCATCACATAGGCGATGTGGGGGGGCTGCTCCGGGTCTGCCGGCCTGGACCACATCCAGTCGCCGGTCTCGGTGCCGAGCATCTCCGGCTGGAACCGCTCCCACAACTCCCGCTCGTGCTCCAGCACGAACGGGCGTGCCCGCTCCTGTGTCATGCGGCCCGTGATCTGGTGCGCGTAGTATTCTGCAATGCCCTCGCGAATGGTGAGCGCGAGCAGGCTCTTCTCGGGCCCGAAAATGGCGCGGTACTTGTCGAGCCCGGTCGCCTGCACCTGCTCCATGTGTACCATCTCGTGCACGAGCATCGTGACGAACTTGCCCTGAATGTCCTCGACGCTCTCACCCTCGATCGTCACCAGCGGCCCCTCTTCGGAACCCGAGCCGATGCCGCGGTGCGCGCCTATCAGGAAGTAGGTCGGGGGGAAGGCCGCATCCGGGATCAGACGCTTGATCTCGGCGTACGCCGCTCGGTAGCGCGGAACCTCACCGGCCAGCGCCTCCAACTTGCTGCCGACCGCCGCGTACGCTTCCGGGTGTTCTCGGATCGCACGCACGAGACGCTCGGCAGTGAGGTCGTATCTGAAGACGAACGCCCCAAGCCCCGGCGATCCCTCGTCGAAGTACTCCGCCTGGAGGATCGCGACCGAGTCGCCACCGCCTGCCAACAGCTGGAACGCGCGCACGAAGTTGTGGATGTCCTCGTACACGAACTCGGCCTCGTTCGGGTCGGAGGCCAGGTTGTCGGTCAGCTTCATCTGAGCCTGCGCCGTCATCGGGGAAACGAGGGCGAGCGTGGTCGCTGCGACCAGGTACACGGCAATGCATCTCATCCGAGGGATCCTCGCGTAGATGGGGCTTCGGGTACAGAGGATTGGATACGGCCAGCTGCCAAAACGCACAATCGCCCCCTTCCTTGCGCGGCACTGCGGGCGGCAGCACCTTAGCCGACCTCCCCTCCCGGAGCGCCCAACCATGACGCACGACATCACACGCAGAGACTTCGTGAAGCTCACCGCCTCGGCCGGGGCGGCCATCTCGCTCGGAGGCCTGTACGGCTGCGAGCGCGGCTCCGAGCCGGTTCGCACCGTGGCTATGGTGAACGACGCGGCGATCAACAGATTCGCTGAAGGATTCAAGGGAGAGTT
This sequence comes from Gemmatimonadota bacterium, assembly GCA_039587315.1. Lineage (GTDB taxonomy): Bacteria > Gemmatimonadota > Gemmatimonadetes > Gemmatimonadales > GWC2-71-9 > WVYX01. The sequence continues at coordinate 32,614 of JBDHIS010000024.1, forward strand.
GATCCACCCCGACGACACCGCCTACGATGCGGCGCGCCGCGTCTGGAACGCCAGGTACGACAAGCACCCCGGCATGATCGCTCGCTGCGGCGGAGTGGAGGACGTGGTGCGTGCGGTGGACTTCGCCCGCAACCAGAACCTGGTCGCGGCGGTGCGCGCCGGCGGACACAGCTCTGCCGGCCACTCGGTGTGCGACGGCGGTGTCGTCATAGACCTGTCGGGCATGCGAACCCTGAGCATGGATCCGCGCAGGCGCATCGTCCACGCCGAGCCGGGGCTGCGGGTGGGCGAAGTGGACCAGGCCACGCAGGGTGCCGGACTCGCGACGGTGCTCGCGGAATGTCCCTCGGTGGGGCTCGGCGGTTTCACTACGGGAGGCGGTGCGGGAGTGTTGATGGGCAAGTACGGCCTCGGGTGCGACAATGTGCTCTCGGCCGAAGTCGTGCTGGCCGACGGCAGCGTGGTCACCGCATCCCCCGAAAGCGATCCGGATCTGTACTGGGCCATCCGCGGCGGCGGCGGCAACTTCGGCATCGTCACGTCGTTCGAGTACCGGCTGCATCCGGTGACCGAGGTGCTCGCGGGGCCACTGGTGTGGGACGTCAGCCAGGGTGCGAACGTGCTCAAGTTCTACCGCGAGTTTGCAGCGTCAGCGCCCGACCAGCTTACCACGAGCGCGCGCTTCGTTGCTCTCCCAACCGGACCGGCGTTCATAATCATGACCTGCTACCCGGGCGACATCAGCTCGGGTGAGGAAGTACTGCGCCCGCTGAGGAACTTCGGCAACCCCGTGGCCGACATGGTCGCTCCGATGCCATACATCCAGAGCCAATCCATGGGTGGTGCGCCGGCCGGGGCATCGAGTGCGTCGAGGTCCGGTTATATCGCGGCACTGAGTGACGAGACGATAGACTCGCTACAGGAGTTCGTGAATGAGGCCCCCCCGGGCTTCGTGATTGCGCTGACACACCTGCACGGAGCCGTGACCAGCATGCAGTCCGACGCGACCGCGTTCCCGATGCGCGAGCCCGGCTTCGACCTTTGGCTCTTGGCGGCGTGGCAGGACCCCGATCAGGCCGAGGCGGCTGAGGGGTGGATCGGCCGGGTGCGCGCGGCGGCGGCGGACCCCGCAGGACTGGGATATGTGAACGCCATGGACAGCGTACCCCAGGAACGGGTGCGCGCAGCCTACGGGGCAAATTACGGCCGGCTGGCTCAGCTCAAGCGCAGGTACGACCCCGACAACTTCTTCCGGCTGAATCAGAACGTGATTCCGGCGTGAGGGGGACTGGCCGTAAGGTGCTTTAAGTCAACCACTTACGCGGCCGTCGCTGGACGCACCCGCGACCTGTGAAATCGGTCACCGCGCCTGTGAGCGGACTCTCACAAGTTGTCCTCTCGAGCCTGAACCTGAGAGGGCAAATGCTTAAGAAGAGTCGAATCCTGGCGACGTTCCTGCTGCTGACCGTGGGAGCCTTCGCTTGCAGCGACAGCACCACCGGTACGCGGGGCGTCACCGACGGCGATCCGCTCACGGAAGAGGAGTCTGCTGCGCTGCTGGTCGAGCTGATGGAGGTCTTCGAGGGCTTCGGTGGAGCCAGCCCGCCGGCCTCGCCCGCCGCCGACATCCCCGTCAACGAGTCGATTGACGAGTCCAGCTCGTGTCCGGGCGGCGGCTCTGTCCGACTGCACGGCAACGTCAACGGCACAGTGGACGACGAGACGTTCGCGATGGACCTGGAGTTCAACTTCACGGAAGAGATCACCAACTGCGGCGTCTACCACAACGAGATGCTGTTCGTGGTGAACGGCGCGCCCAACATCACGTGGGCGGGCGACTACATGTACAGCAGCCAGTCGCTCACCGGTACGTTCTCACTGATCGGTGGTTTTTCGTACACGGCGGAGGATGACCGGTCCGGCAGCTGCGGCATGGAGCTCAACATCAACTTCACGACAGGCGTCGCCACGGGCAGCCTGTGCGACAGGACCTTCGACGAGAACGTGATGTTTCAGTAACCGATGATCATGGTAGTGGAAGGACTTCGGCCCCCAGCGGCAAGTGCCGGTGGGGGCCGAGTTGCGTCAGGCGAGGGGGTTACTAGTGGAACATTATCCCCGCGCCGGTCTGAATGGTCGTCACCGTAGTGGAGTTGATGTTGCTGCCGAAGAAGTTGAGGAACGGCGAAATGGAGATGTTGCGGCCGACCCGGAGGTCCCAGCCGCCGCCGATCACCATCCCCACTCCAAATTCAGTATCGATACTCTCGACGCTGAAGTACCCGACACCCAGACCCCCGGTCAGGAAGAGCCCGCCCGTCTTGGACGGGTAGTAGTGGATAGCGGCGGTCGACGTTCCGAAGCCGATACCGAACCCGCTCTCCGACTTGTACCACCCGTTGGACTGGAATCCCAGAAGGACGTTCTGGCTGATCGTCCCGCCGATCGAGAAGTTGCCGCTGAAGCCGCCCTCGCTACCGGATCCACCCTCGATGTGGAGCCATCCATAGCCAAGCCCGAATCCGACCCAGAAGCCCTTTCGCTCATGCTTGTTGACGGGACCCTCCTGGGCCACCAGCGACGTGGCTCCAAGCAGCAGTCCCGCGACAATGAGCGCTCTCAACTTCAGCATCTCGACCTCCCGTTCAGAGTAGCTGTCTCGCCGGTCTGCGGAGCCGGCAGCGCCGTTCGTGCGTACAACATATAGGCGAGTGAGGCTCTCGCCCATCGTGACCCGGGTCACAACCGGCCAACTTGCCGCGAATGCCTCGGGGGATTACTTCAGGATCGACCACCAAAGGATCGCCCGATGCTGAAGACACGCTTCCCCACCCTGTTCGTACTCGCCTTGCTCGCCGGCGGGCTCGCCACCGGAGCTGCTGCACAGCAGGCTCCGTGGCCCACCGAGGGATGGAGCGTTTCGACGCCCGCCGAGCAGGGTCTCGACAGTACGCCATTCCAGGAACTCGTGCGCGGCGTCGAGGCCGGCACGTTCGGCCATGTGGATCGGCTGGTCGTGATTCGAAACGGCTACCTGGTGGTGAGCGAGAGGTGGGAGAGGGACTACCGCGCCCTCAGCGAGGGGTTCAATGGCGCACTGGGGTGCGGATGGGAGACGTGCGACGACCCGGACGACATACACCAGTACAACTACGTCTATCCCGACCACCACCCCTACTACATGGGCCGGGACGTCCACTCGCTGCAGTCGGTCACCAAGTCGGTAACGTCGGTGCTCATCGGAATAGCGATCGAGCGCGGTGAGATCGACGGGACCGACGCCCTGCTGCTGTCGTTCTTCGAGGATTACGACCTGTCAGGCGTGGACGAGCGGCTGCACACCGTGACGCTCGATAACCTGCTCACGATGCGTTCGGGCATCGAGTGGCACGAGGGCGACCGCCCGCTGGACGAGACCAACACGACGCTGCAACTCGAGTGGAGCGACGACTGGATCCAGTTCACGCTGGACCAGCCGATGGACGCCGATCCAGGCGAGAAGTGGGTGTACAACTCGGGCGGCAGCCATCTCATGTCGGGCATCATCAAGGACGCAACGGGCAAGTATGTAGATGAATACGCGGAGGCGTACCTGTTCGGTCCGCTGGGCGTAACGGATTACCACTGGAAGCAGACGCCGACACGCTACCCCGACACGGAGGGCGGACTCTACCTCGAGGCGGAGCAGCTGGCGAAGATCGGCTACCTGTTCTTGAACGGCGGTGAGTGGGACGGCGAGCGCATCGTGTCGGAGGAGTGGGTCGAGACCTCGGTGGCACGCCACGCCGATCCCGTGAACCAGATAGGCTGGGGCTACGGCTACCAGTGGTGGCGGCCGGACCCCGGCGGCACCGAGGTGTGGGCCGGCATGGGGTTCGGCGGGCAGTACCTGATAGTGATGCCGGAGCACAACCTGATCGGCGTCGTGAACAGCTGGAACCTGTTCGGCCAGCCCGCCCAGTCGCCACTGAGAGGGCTGATCGAGGCGATGCTGGCGGCGGTGGAGTGAACACCTAATGGGCACGCCAATCGCAATCGCAGCGGCAGGGACGTTCAAGCCCTAGTCAATGCGACTGCTCGTGCTCCTGTCGCTCGGCGCGCTGATCATCGGCGCGCCACTGGTAATCCTCCTGGTGCTGGTGGACGACTGGAGCCGGGATCTCACCACCAATGTGGCCCAGACGTCGCCGCACGCGGCCGACCCGCTCCTGCGGCCGCTCGAGCTGCGGCAGACCGTCGCTGAAGTCGAAGCACTCGTAGCGGCCGCGACTCGGCACCTGCCCCACTGGGAGTACCGAGGTCGCATGGAGCGCGATGGTGCCGTCGAGATTCACCTGGTCCGCACCACCAGGCTGTTTCGGTTCAAGGACGACGTCACCGTCCGGGTTCGGGACCTGGGTGAGGTCCGTGAGGTCAGCGCCGTCTCGGCCTCTCGGCTCGGCAGAGGAGATCTCGGGCAAAACCCGCGCAACCTGAAGGAGTTGCTATCGGCGCTGCGCGCTTCGATGTGAGCGCCGGGCTGAGAGTCCTAGAACTGCAGGTTCACCCCGATGGTGGGTAGAATGCCGAGAGACTCGTCGGCCTCTGGGGCCTGGTCGCGCGGGTTCCATCGGTAGCCCGACACGTTCTTGCGTCCGTAGATGTTCTGGATGTCCACGTACAGCTCGAGCTGCCAGCTGCGGAAACTCCAGCGTCGGTCAACCCGCACATCCAGCGAATTGAACAGCGGCAGTCTTGGACCCGCGTTGTACTGGCTGAAGTCGAGCCGCCCCGTGTAAATCCCTTCCGTTACGAACGGCGTCGAGGGCAGGCCCGTCGCCAGCCTGAACTTGCCGCTCACCTCCCATGCGTCGTTGAAGCGGTAGCCGGCGAGAATGTTCGCGATGACATGGCCGTCGTAAGCCCCAGGGCGGGTCTCGCTGTCCAGTGACTCGAACTCGGAGTGGGTGAAGGTGAGGCTAACCAATCCGTAGAGCGGGACCGCGCTCAACTTCTTCTGCACGAACACCTCGACACCGTAGGAGCGCCCCGTACCGACGCTGGCGAGTGGCTCGAGACCGAACGGAATGTCGTTGGTTACGTCCTCGAAGCCCGACGGGGCGAGCACAGCCTGCGGCCGGAACCCCCGCGCCGCGTAGCTGCCGTACCACTTGTAGAAGGCCTCGATCTGTAGCTTGGTGTCGGGCCTGAGCTGCCGCTCCACGCCCAGCACCACCTGGTCCGACCGAATCGGATCGAGCGTACCGGGGTTCGCGGGATCGCCTATGAGCCAGATGTAAGACGGCGGCTGGTGATAGCGCCCCGCGGAACCGATGAGCGCGGTGTTCCTGCCCAGTGCGTAGCGCGCACCGATCCGCGGGTCCAGCCGTGTCTCACCCACGAATGCGTAGTGGGTGACTCGCGCGCCCAGTGTAGCGGTGAGGCGGGAGGATACCCCGTAGCCAACCTCACCGTAACCGGCTATCCGGAAGGCGTTGAAAGTCGTGTCCACAGCCAGGGTGCTGGGGATGCCGTCTGCGTCCAGGCGGTAGAACCCGTCGAGCAGGACATCGTACGTGAGATCGCTGGCATAGTGCGCCACCGCTCCGAAGGTGAGCGTCGTGCGGCGCCCCGGCTCGAGAGCCAGATCGGCCTGCAGCGCGTTCTCCCCTTCGCTCGAGAGGCTGCGGAAGATGCTCTGCCCGAGGGAATCGCGTTGCTCTGAGTTGAACTTCGTAAACGTCCTGCCAAGCGTGACCGTCAGGGTCCCGCTCGACAGGAAGTGCTTCCAGGTGAGACCCGTGAAGTACTGGTTCTGCTCTGGTGCCAGGATGCGGCTATTGTCGAACCGGTCGTCGGCGGTCTCGTTGAAGAAATCCACCCGGTCGAGTGCGCCAATCGCCAAGAAAGAAAGTGTGTTGCTGCGCCCGATGCGGTGTGCGGTCTTGAAGCTGAAGTCCCAATACCGTGGCACGAAGCTGAAGTCGGCAGCGCGGAAGATGAGGTCCAGGTAGCTGCGTCGCAGGCTGCCCAAAAAGGAGCCGTTGCCCGGAAGCGGGCCTTCCAAGATCAAGCCGAACCCAGTCGCCGACAGGTTGAGCTCACCCGACAGGCGGTCGCCGTTGCCCTCCCGCAGCCGGATGTTGGTGAATGAAGCGGTGCGGTCACCGTACTTGGCGCCGTAGCCGCCTGCCGAGAAGGTCGCCTCCTGCAAGAACTCGATGTTGATGAGAGACAGCGGCCCACCGGTCGAACCCTGGGAGCCGAAGTGGTTCACGTTCGGCACCTGGATGCCGTCCACCACGAATAGGTTCTCGTATGGGGCCCCGCCGCGCACAAACAGGTCATTGCGTCCGGCACTGGTAATGGACACTCCAGGCAGCAGCGCCACGGCACGCACGACATCCTCCTGCACTCCCGGAGCACGCCGGGTCTCCTCCCGGCCGAGCACCCGCGTATTTGCGCCGGCACGCTCCGGCGCCCGGAAATAGGACGGCCTTACCTCCACTGCCTCGAGGCGCACCGCCTGAGGATTGAGCATCACGTTTACCGTGTACGGCTTGCCCGATCCGACGACGACGTCCGACTGCACATAGGGAGTGTATCCGATGGCGCGAACAACCAGGCGGTACACGCCCGGAGGCACGTTCTGCAGGCGGTAGACTCCGGAGGCGTCGGCAGTCGTGCGCAGGGCCGTTCCCTCGAGAGCTACGTCCGCCCCGGCGACGGGCCGCTCTGTGACGGCATCCATGACCCGACCGCTTACTGCTCCACGTGGAGCGTCCCGCTCCTGGCCGCGCGCTTCCGACCCACACAGTGCGGCCAGCAGCAGCACGCAACCAGCGGAGGCACGCAGGCGACGCATGAGGTCGGCGGCGGAGAGTATGACGCGGCGGTTCATGGAGCGAACAATACAACGGCAGTGGCGCGCAGCACATTGCTTCAGTGGCGACGACGCCCGTTTACTTACTCCCGTTTGGCCGGATGTCTTGGCTGAGGCGGAGAAGCCAGGCGGCGGCAGGAATGTCCCAATTCGGATACCCGCTGCCCCAATCCCGGCCTAGCGAGGGGCCTCGCCTCCTTGTAACCTGACTACTTCCCACCTCCCGGATGGTACACGATGGACACGATCATAATCGCGGAAAACGACTCCGAGATCAAAGGCGTGCCGGCGATCCGCGAGCCGGGCATGCACGAGATCAAAGTCAACGGCGAGCGTCCCAAGTACACGCTGGGAGTAGCCTACACGCCGCCCAACGACCCGGTAGGAGAGTGGTTCGGGGCCATCCTCGAAGCGTCACCGGGTCAAATCTCCGAGGCGATCATCATGTTCGCCGGCGCCCTCGCCGACACCAAGCCGGACGACCTCATCGAATTCCAGATCATCTTCGTCTTTCACCAGACGAGCAGCGACGTAGTCGCCCGCATTATGGAGGCGATGCGAATGGTCCAGCAGGACCAACGGTGGCAGACCGTGAACCTCCACTTCAACAAACACGTGAAGGTGGCACGTGTCTGGTTGATGTCGTGCGAGAGCGGTGGTGACTACTTCTTCGTGCCTGCGCTGTTGCGGCGTTACGCGGCCCAGGCAGCGGACATGCGGAATCTCGCAATGCGGGCATTCGTAAAGGACGCCACGCCGCCGCCGAACACTCCGCCCACCAAGTACTACCCGCAGGTCATCACTCTATCCACCGGCAACATCGTGGACGGTTTGACCGTCCTCAATCCGGAGCGTGTCGAATTCCGCAAAGGCAACTGGTACGTGCTTCCCAACGGCGAGTACTGGCAGCCGCCCCCGCCGCCCGGCGTGTCCGAAGAGGATTGGCACTTCGGTCAGCCGAGCGGCGGATACATCATGTCGGCACAGCTCAACAACGATGGTCACACGAGCTCCGTCGGCGTGCAGACGATTGCACCGGGGACGACGTTCAACGCACTGGGGTTCAATGTGCCGGCGCCTTAGGCAAAGCGCCCGGCCGTTGGCCGGGCGCTCTTGTTTCAGCACGGTGCCGGCAGTGACCTACTTACCCCCGTTTGGCCGGATGTTCTGGTTCAGCCGGAACAGGTTGTTCGGGTCGTACTTGTTCTTCAGCTCCACCAACCGCTTGTAGCCGTCGCCGTAGGCCTCCTCCACTCGCTGGCCCTCTTCCTCGGTCATGAAATTCACGTACGCCGCGCCCGTGGCGAACGGCTTGGTGGCGTCGAACAGCTCCCGACACCAGCCGATGCACTTCGCGTCGTCGGCCGCGTCTTCCCAACGGCCGTGCACGTTCATGATGAACTGGGCGTCGCGGCCACGATACGCCGTAGAGTCAGCTGGGATCCGACTGGTCTCACCACCCATGTGGGCAACGAAGATCTCGCACGCCCCGCCCGGGAGATTACCTGCGTACTCGAGGAGAGTGTCGAGCGCAGCGTCCCCGAGCGCCGGGAAGTCGTGGGACTTCCAGTAGTTCCGCACGCCAGGAGCGAGCAGTGGGTCGAACGCCGCCTGAAAGTCTGTGAACTGGTGCGGGCTGATGACGTCGGCGATCGGGTTGCCAACGGCCCTGAGCGGTGCCAGCGCCTTCTCACCCTCGGCCATGTCGCCATTGTACATCGCTGCGAGTACGACGACCTCCGTTCCGTGCACGTCCTCGGGCAGGAACGGAAGCGGCGGTGCCTTCCGCAGTACGACCCATGCGGTCAGCTCGTCCGGCGCCTCTGCCGCGAGGTCACGCCAGGCACGCAGCACGTTCGGCGCATCCGAAAACGGATGCACGATCAGACCAGCAAGGACCTCGGGTCCCACCGGGTGGACCCGGAACTCGAACGACGTCACGACGCCGAAGTTCCCGCCGCCGCCACGAATGCCCCAGAACAGGTCCGCGTTCTTGGCGGCACTGGCTTTCACCGTCTTCCCGGCAGCCGTCACGACGTCGGCCGAGATGAGGCTATCGACTGTGAGGCCATGCGTCCGGCTGATCCAACCGAAGCCACCACCCAGAGTCAGCCCGCCAATGCCCGTGGTAGAGTTGATGCCCGTGGGAACCGCAAGCCCGTGAGCTTGGGTTGCGGCGTCCAGCTCGCCCAGCGTGACGCCGGGCTCGACCCGCGCCGTGCGGGTTTTCGGATCGACCTGGACCGACTTCATACCCTCGAGCGAGATCATCAGGCCGCCGTCGCACACGGCGTTGCCGGCGATGTTGTGGCCCACACCGTGCACCGCTGTCAGCAGCCCGTTCTCGCGCGCGAAGTTCACAGCCTGCACGACGTCGGCCGCACCGGCACACATGACGATCAGCCCGGGCCGTTTGTCGATCATGGCGTTCCAGACAGTCCTGGCTTCGTCGTAGCCTGGTGAAGCGGCGGTCAGCAGCTCGCCCTTTAAACCCGACGCCAACGCGTCGATTGCACCCTGCCCGACAGTGGTAGTCCCACCGTCCAGGGTCGTCATCGTGAGATCGGCCATGGGCGCTTCCTCCTGAGGAGATTTGTGTTCGTTGCGATCCCCACCACCAACCTCCCCACTCCCGCTGCGGGTGCGAAGCCACGCAGCGGAGCCGGATAAGCTGCGGCGACTGATATGGGAACGCAAGTGTCGGTATTGTGCTGCCGTGAACCGTTACCGTTGTTAAGCATCGAGCCAGATGCGACGGCGCCCCTTGCGGCTGCCACCTTGCAACACCGCAACTCCGCTGGCATGCTAGACGTGGGACGAGGACCGGAAGGGGCTTTCGCGGGGAGCGCGTCATGCCAGCCAACCTCACGCCGGCATACAAGGAGGCCGAGGCCAAGTTCCGCAGCGCGGTGACGCGGGAGGAGAAGATCGCGTGCATCGAGGAAATGCTGCGAGTGATCCCCAAGCACAAAGGGACGGACAAGCTCCAGGCCGACCTACGATCCCGCCTTTCGAAACTCAAGCGCGAGCCCAAGAAGAAGGGCCCCACCCGGAAGGACAGCCACAGGGTACCGAGAGACGGAGCGGGACAAGTCGTCCTGGTCGGCCCCCCGAACGCGGGGAAGTCGAGCCTCGTGGCCGCCCTCACTCACGCGCATCCCGAGGTCGCCAGCTACCCGCTCACCACACGTGAGGCCGGGCCGGGGATGATGCCGTTCGAGGACATCGTAATCCAGCTCGTTGATCTCCCCCCTCTTTGCGAAGAGCACGTGGAGCCGTGGGTGTACGACCTGGTGCGGGCCGGGGACTTGGTATGGCTCGTGGTTTCCATCGAACACCCGCTCGCCGGCCTCGACACCGTGATCGAGTTGCTCGGCACAAAGGCCATCGTGCCTTACCCGTCCGGTACCGACGGACCGGCGGAAGCAAAGCCGGGGTGGATGCACCAGCCCGCACTCCTGGTAGTCACCGGAATGGACAGGGAGGGCTCGGAGGAAGACCTGGCGGCGCTCGAGGAGTTGCTCGAAACGCCGTGGCCCATCGTGCCCGTCTCTCCCGTGGCGGGCACCGGGCTCGAAGAACTGGGAGCGCAGACCTTCGACGCGCTGCAGATAATGCGGATCTACACCAAGGAGCCCAAGAAGGAAGTGGACCGCGACAAGCCCTTCACTCTAGCGAGAGGCTCTACGGTGGGTGACCTGGCCCGGACCATTCACAAGGACATCGCCGAAGGACTCAAGTTCGCGCGGGTGTGGGGACCCAGCGCGTTCGACGGTCAGTCGGTCCACTCCGCCCACGTGCTGGAGGAGGGGGATGTGGTGGAGATCCACTGGTGAGGGTGGGCGCTTCTCCTATCGCGTCTCCATCTTCGACTCTATGTCCTTCACACCTGGGACCTGAAGCGCCAACTGCTTGACCCTGTCCGCATCTGCCAGGTAGCGCGCGTTGGCCGTGACCGTAACAACGCCGTCGCTGGCTTCTACTTCGATCCTGTCGTCCGAAATATTCGGCTCCAGGCCGATCTTGGCCCGGATCTCGCTGGCAAGAACTAGATCGTCCACGATCTTCTGGGATTCGGGGGTCGTCTGGAAATCGCGGCGAACCGTGCTGATGATGATCGCGATCGCACTCGCAACCGGGATGCGCTCGAGATTGATCATGAGGTCGAAGGTGGCCGGGTCACTCATATCGACACCGTGGACCCACTTCACCCACTTGTCACGTTCCTCATCCAGCTTCCTCACGTACTCTCTCGCCTTGTCTCGCGTGAGGTCGCAGCGTTCCATAGTGGTGGCGACACGATCCTCCATGTTGGCAACCAGCAAAACTCTCAGGTGGTGGGGAATCCCCTTGAGAAGGAGGTGCCCCGCCTCGCCGTGATACACCAGGTTGTCACCCTGGACAGCCTTGGCGATGACCGCCTGCGCGCAGTGGACGTAATGCAGCTTCGTGAGGCCGCGTCCTTCGAGTAGCCCAGGTCTGTGCTTGAGCGCCGACTCCAGCTGGCTCTCCGACGCGCCGAATTCCTTGGCAGTGTTGACCAGCAGCTCTTCTCTCGAGAGGAGACGATAGCCCAATTCCTCGCGCAGGCTCTCTGCCAGGGCTTCGATGCCGCTGTATGCCCCCCTCGATATCGTAATGATGGCCACTACAACCTCCTGCTCTCCGATGGCGGGGCCGCCCCGAGACGACCCCAGAGCATCGTACACACGGACGCCTCGACCGGTCCCCAAGGGCTAAGGTATGGGTCGGGGTTGGCAGTGGCTAGGTCGTGGCAGGGCACAACGCCCCGACCCGTCATACCGGCGTTGCGGGCGTAGGTGTGTCCCTCCCGTTCAGCGATCCGTTGCCGGAATCCTCGTCGAACTCGAGTCGCTCGTCGTGCTCGTCCAGGCGGTCGCGCTGTTCAAGCACCGCCTCGAGCATCCGCACGTAGCGCTCTTCTAGTTGGGTGATCCTGCGCTCGGATCGGCCGAACCAGCGCGCGGGCAGATCCCAGAAGAGCAACTTGGCTCCGACCCCGAGCCCCAGCAGCATCAGCACGCCGAGGCCGAGCTCTATGAGTTGATATAAGTCGCTGTGCATTGCGCCCTCCTTGCGTCCTTCTACTACCTGACGGCCGGAGCGAAGCCCAGGTTTCGCGGCATCACTCGAGCCGCCTTGCCAGCGGCCGGTACCGACGCCAGACTTCCCGTTCTACCAAGCATCCTCCGGAGACCTACGATGCGCCGATTCCCCCATCTCGCGGTCCTTCTGACCCTTGCCGTCACCTCCACCGCCGCGGGGCAGGCGGTTCAACTCCAGCGCGGCACGCCCGTTCCCGCCGCACTCGGGCCGGACGACAAGCACACATACGAGATTCAGCTAGATGCCGAGCAGTTCGTGTACGGATTCGCCGACCAGCAGACGGTGGACGTGGTCGTGGAGGTCTATGGTCCGGACGGCGAGCGTATAGGGAACTGGGACGGACCTGGACGTGGGCCCGAGAATTTCCAGTTCGAGAGCGAGGCTGCCGGCGTGCATCGCGTGGAGATCACACCATTCGAGAGAGCGTCGGGGGACTACGTTCTCCTCGTCAAGCGAGTGGAGCCGCTCGCCGGCACACCGGAGGGGCGGGTCGACCAGCTCATGGCCCCGTTCACCGGGGATGACGTGCCCGGCGGTGTGGTGGGAGTGTTCAAGGATGGTGAGGTGCTGTTCGCCAAGGCGTACGGGATGGCTAACCTCACCCACGGCATCCCGTTCACGACGGAGACCCCGTCGAACATCGGTTCCGTCTCGAAGCAGTTCACGGCGTTCGCCATCGTGCTACTGGAGAGCCAGGGCAAGCTGTCTCTGGACGACGAGGTACGGGAGCACATCCCTGAGCTTCCGGAGTTCGACCAGCCGGTCACTCTACGGAACCTGCTCAACCACACCGGAGGCTACCGCGAGCTGTACAACACGATGCCCATCTCGGGTTGGGGTGGCGAAGAGGAGCTGTCACGCGAAGAGGCCATTCGCATCGTGCAGCGTCAGCCGGCGCTCCAGAACCCGCCCGGCTCCGAGTACAACTACAACAACACGGGCTTCATCCTGCTGGCGACCACCGTGGAGCGCGTGTCGGGCCAAACGTTCCCCGAGTGGATGCAGGAGAACGTCTTCGGGCCCCTGGGAATGGACCACACCACGGTCAAGGCCGAGCACGGGCAGGTCATCCCTCACGCCGCGCAGGGTTACGTACGAGACGACGACGGCAACTACAGGGAGGCGCGTGACCTCGCGGCGTCGTACGGGGCCGGCGGCATCTACACGACCGTTGGCGACCTGGCGAAGTGGCTGCGCAACTTCCACGAGCCCACTGTCGGCAGCTCGGTTGTCATCGCCCGCTTGGTAGAGCGCGGTGTGCTCACGAGCGGCGACACCATGGGATACGCGCTGGGCATCGGGGTCGGGGAGCGAAACGGCCTGCGCCGCATCAGTCACGGAGGGGCCGACGTCGC
>JBDHIS010000077.1:0-2440 GCA_039587315.1 Gemmatimonadota bacterium
AGCAGCGCCTCGGCGCTCAGCCTCCAATCCCCCACCGCGTCCCCCGCAGCTCCGTCAACGCCGGCCACGTAGAAGACCAGCCCGGGCCGGTGCTCGCTCACTATCGAGGGCAGCGTGTCGCGCAACGCCGCGAGAAACGCCTCGTCCTCGACGTCGCTGCCCAGGACGATGCTGGTGGACGCGACCGCATCCTGCTCGTCCCACGGAGCGTTGTGGATCGAGTAGGTGTACACGCTCGGGTCGTCCGCAAACACCGCGCGTGTACCGTTCCCGTCGTGCAGGTCGAGGTCCACGACCAGCACCGGCTCGTGGAACCCCCGGGAGCGAAGCCGGCTGATCGCAACCGCGATGTCGTTGAACACGCAGAAGCCCATCCCCTTATCCGGCGCCGCGTGATGGAATCCGCCGGCCAGGTTCACCGCGACCTTGCGGGTGCGCAGCGCCAGACGGGTCGCCTGGATCGTGCCGCCCGTCATCAGGCGCACCATGTCGAGGGCCTGCTGCGCCTCGCGCTCCGTGAACTGAACGCCCAGGATCTCACTCACTACCGCCGGATCGGACAGCGTCTCCAGGTAATCGGGCGTGTGGACCCGCAGGATGTTCTCGAGCGAGGCGGGGATCGGGCGGCTCACATCACCCCGCCGTATGATCTGCTCGTCGGTCAGGAACCCCAGGATCTTGGCGGAGCGGGATGGGTCCATTAGCCCGCCGCCGACCCCGTGGGAGTAAGCGGGGTGGTGCACGAAACAGACGTCGGGAGGCCGCAGCGTGTAGCGCAGCCAGCGGCCGACGCGCCCTGAGGTCTTCCCCATCCGCGCTAACACCTCCCTCAATTCCTTCCCCTGAATCCTGGTGCGAAATATGGGGACTCACGCGCCCCCGGCGCCACGCTCCGGCTACATCTTGATTACCGGCGCTCGTACTGTGAGGTTAGCAGCGCGTACCTGAGCCGCGAGCGGCACTCGGAGCTACAAAGTATGACCCCGGACCACACAAGACTCCCATCCGGCCTCGACAGCGTTGCCGAGATCGCCAGCCGGCTGTCCGGCAAGCGCGCGGCTGTCTTCCTGGACTACGACGGCACGCTCACGCCGATCGTGGCCCGACCGGAGCTTGCGGTCCTGTCAGATGAGATGCGCGCCACCCTCGAGCGGCTCGCGGAAGTTTGCACGGTTGCCATCGTGAGCGGCAGGGACCGGCTCGACGTGGAAGCTCTCGTAGACGTACCCGGATTGGTTTACGCCGGAAGCCACGGCTTCGACATAGTGGGTCCGGGCGGGCTCGACATGCAGCACGAGGAGGGCGCCCGGTACCGGCCCATTCTCGAGCAGGCCGCAGACGAGATCGAGCGGCGGGTTGGCGGCATTGACGGAGTCCTGATCGAGCGGAAGAAGTACGCCGTTGCCACCCACTACCGCCTGGTTGCCGACGAGCACCTCCCCATGATCGACGCCGCTGTGGAGGAGGTCGCCGCCGCGCATTTCGAGCTGAGACGCACCGGGGGCAAGAAGGTGTACGAGCTGAGGCCCAAGCTGGAATGGCACAAGGGCAAGGCGGTTCTGTGGCTGCTCCAGGCACTGGATCTGGACCATCCCGACGTCATGCCGTTCTATCTCGGTGACGACGAGACCGACGAGGACGCTTTTCGCGCACTGGCGAAACGCGGCATCGGCGTGATGGTGGCGGAGGACCCGCTTGCTACGAGCGCCCGGTACTTGCTGCGCGATCCGGGCGAGGCGCAGGTTTTCCTGGACCGGCTGATCGATACCGTCGAGAGCGCGAGCTGATGGACGGCTGGACCCTCGTCTACGACACGTTCGAGCCCGAACAGGAGGGATTGCGCGAGGCGCTCTGCGTTCTCGGCAACGGCTACTTCGCCACGCGCGGGGCAGCGGCCGAGGCAAGCGCGGGCGACGTCCACTACCCCGGCACGTACGTCGCCGGTTGCTACAACCGTCTCGGCACCGAGATGGCCGGCCGCGTGATCGAAAACGAAGACCTGGTGAACGTCCCCAACTGGTTGCCGCTCACTTTCCGCATCGAGGGCGGGAAGTGGTTCGACCTGGCACAGGTTGAGATCCTCTCGTACCAGCAGGTGCTGCACCTCAAGCAGGGGATCCTCCTGAGGGCGATTCGGTTCCGCGACGGCGAAGGACGCGAGTCCACCTTGGAGCACCGCCGTCTGGTCCACATGTCCGAGCCGCACGTGTGCGCGCTCGAGAGCACACTCACCCCGGAGAACTGGTCCGGCGCCGTCGAATTCCGCTCCGCACTGGACGGGACCGTTATCAACAGCGGCGTGCCGCGCTACAGGAAGCTCGCCAGCAACCATCTCGAGCCGATCGAGGCCGAGCCCGTCGACGAAGAGACGATCTACCTCAAGGTGCAGACCAGTCAGTCGAAGATCCAGATAGCCCAGGCGGCACGTACCCGTGTCTTC
>JBDHIS010000078.1:0-3763 GCA_039587315.1 Gemmatimonadota bacterium
CAGGAGGTAGGCAAGCAGGAACGGCAGCAGAATGAGAAAGCCGCTCACGAACTTCCGGCCGAGTGCCTTGAGGAAGCCGCCCATGGTGGTTTTGCCTTCCAGGCTGTGCGCCACGTCATCCTGCTCTTGCGATGGGCCGGCTGGCGATCACCAGATGTGCGCAATCACCAGCCAGCATTCGTCACTCACGTTGCCCTATTTGTTCCCCGCGCAAGCTGCGTCGAGGCTCCGCTAGTGGCTCGTCGGATTGAGCTTCTCCATCACCTGATCGAGACTGAAGCTCGCCGCCCTCTGCCGCGGCGGGAACTCCGCAAAGGTCTCCAGGAACCGGGCCACGTACGCTTGTGCCGGCACCATCAAGAACACGTGGTCGAGCATCCAGTCGTAGTACGTGTTCGAAGTGATCGAGGCCCGCTCATAGGGATCGCGCCGCAAATTGAAGAGGAGCGGCAGCCGGAGCGGCACAAACGGCTCCATCCACACGCGGAAGGTACCGGCCGCCTTCTGCTCCATGAAGATCAGTTTCCAATCGGCGTAGCGCAGGGCCGTCAGGTCCCCGTCGTCCGAGAAGTAGAAGATCTCCTGGCGCGGGCTTTCGTCGGTCTCGCCCGTGAGCAAGGGCAGGATGTTGTACCCATCGAGATGCACCTTGTACGACCGGCCGATCGCCTCGACACCGCCCTGCATCAGCTTCGCCTTGATGTCGGTATCACCGGCCGCCGCCAGAAACGTCGGCAGCCAGTCCATGTGATGGACGATCTCGTTCGTGACGGATCCAGGCGCGATGTTCCCGGGCCAACGCACCATCGCCGGTACCCGCCAACCACCTTCCCAATTCGTGTTCTTCTCACCCCGGAACGGCGTCGAGGCCGCATCCGGCCACGTGTTGTAGTGCGGGCCGTTGTCGGTCGAGTAGAACACGATCGTGTTCTCGGCGATGCCCAGCTCGTCGAGCAGCGCGAGGAACTTCCCGATGTGCATGTCGTGCTCGACCATACCGTCGGAGTACTCGTCCTGCCCCGAGATGCCGCGCAGCTCGTCCTTGACGTGGGTGCGGAAGTGCATGCGTGTCCCGCTCCACCAGACGAAGAACGGCTCCCCCGCCTCGTGGGCCCGCCGGATGAAGGCCATGGCGGCATCGGAGGTCTCGTCGTCCACGGTCTCCATCCGCTTCTTCGTGAGCGGGCCGGTATCCTCGATGCGCCCATCGGCGTAGCTGTGGATCACGCCGCGGGGCCCGAACCGCTCGAGGAAGGTCCGTCCGTCTGCGGTCACCATGTCCCCGGGGTAGTCCTCGTGCTCCGGCTCTTCCTCGGCGTTGAGATGATACAGGTTGCCGAAGAACTCATCGAAGCCGTGGTTGGTGGGCAGAAACTCATCCTGGTCGCCCAGGTGGTTCTTGCCGAATTGGCCCGTCGCGTACCCGTGGGCTTTGAGGAGCCCGGCGATCGTCGGATCCTCGATGCGAAGGCCGAGATCCGCTCCGGGCAACCCGACCTTGCTCAGGCCGGTACGGAATACGCTCTGGCCGGTGATGAACGACGACCGACCTGCGGTACAGCTCTGCTCACCGTAGTAGTCGGTGAACATCATGCCTTCGTTGGCAATCCGGTCGATGTTGGGCGTCCGGTAGCCCATCATGCCCATGGTGTAGGCACTGACGTTGGACTGGCCGATGTCATCGCCCCAGACGACGAGGATGTTGGGCCGGTCCTGTGCTTGGGCAGTGCTCGCCACGATGGCCAGGAGCGCTGCTGCCACCAACCAGCTACCTATTCTTCTTCTCACACTTCCTCCCTGTGGTTAGTCATTCTGCACTCTGCATTCAGCATTCTGCACTCAGCACTCTGCACTCTGCACTCGGCATTCCCTCACGGCGTATACCAGATCGGACTCGTGTACGCCCGTTCCTGTGTGACCATCGGCACCTCGGAGTCCATCGTGATGCCAAACCGCTTCTGGTCATACGCCGTCCAGCGCGGTGTCGGGATCTCGAGCACGCGCGCGTAGTAGAACGCTGGCTGCGATGGGTCGAAGTCCGGGTCGGTCCACACGGTGATCAGCTCGGGATCGCCGATCGTGTTGGTCCACGTGGCGTTCGCCACGTCCACCGTGTTCCCGACGGGCGGCAGCTTGCCGTCGCGCCCCGGCTGCCGGCGGTCGGCATCACCCCAGGCCACGTCGTACACGCGCTCGTGCGCGTTGCCGCTTGCGTCGAGCCACCCCTTGACGATCTGGATGCGATCCAGGTTGCCGCTGTACGGATCCTTCAGTGCCGCGACGAGGAAAGAAGGTGCCGTGCCAGTCGGCGCGGGCGTCAGGTCGCCGCCCATCGGCACACCATTGGCATAGCCGACCTCGGCAGGGAGTCGGCTCGTGGCATCGGCCTCGACGAAGTCCCATCCACCCAGATCGCCTCGCGCGTGTTCTCGGTCGCCCACACGGCGGCCAACCCCGATGACACCTGCTCCCAGCCCATCACATTGGCGGCGGGCGTCGCCAGCACCGGCTGCGCCCAGCGATGGTCACTCGGCTCCTTGCCGCTATGCTTGCCGAAAAAGTTCTCCTCGGCGGCCGTGGCAAGCGACGTGTGCGAATCGGTGCTGCCCACCACGCCGAACTTGAACGGGTTCACACCCAGGTCCGCCTCGATGCGAAGACCGTTCTTCAGCGCCTCGCGCGCGTACTCGTACTGCAGCATGTCGTCGGTCTTGAGCTGGCTCATGTCGAGGTTGCCCTTGTCCCACAGCTCGTACCCGGCAAACTCGTCATCGGGCGAGAGATAGGGGTGCGCCTCCCCATCACCCTTGATCTGAGTGATCTCGTACACCGGCTCCCAGTTGGCACGGGTCTCGGCGTAGGTGCGGTCCAGCGGCTCACCCGACAGCTTGGTGAACGCGAACATCATCCCGTTCGAGAGGTTGCCGTTGTGGGGGATTGCCAGCACGTGGTCGCCCGTCTTCTCCTCGTAGGAGGCCATGAACTCCCACAGCTTCTCAGGGTCGGGACTGTCGGCGAAGGTGAACGGCAAGATCCGGTCGGCACTCGACTTGTCACCACGGAAGACCAGGACCCGATGCAGGTTGTTGCCCTGCACTAGCGAGGTCCATTCGTAGCCGATCAGCGCGGTGAACTGCCCCGGCTCGTTGAAACCCTCGGCGGTCGCCGTGTACGAATTCCAGACCGATCGCGCGATCATGGGATCGAGCATCGCCGGCGGGATATTTCCCTGACTGGCCTCCGAGATGAGCTCTCCCGCTGCCTGCACTCCTCTCTCCGGGCTCTCGTTCATCATCAGATGCCAGCGCTTGAGCCGCTCGTCCTGCAACAACGACGGATTGCCTTTGTACAGCTCCATCATTGCACCCATGGCGACACCGTGGTCCGCCACAACCAACCAGTCCAACGGTCGTGAGAGCTGGACACGCTGCCCGGTCGCCGACGTCACGGACTCGCCGCGCGCGAACCGGTACGCTTCCTCTGGGCCCAAGCGGTTGCCGAACGCGAACGCGTCGGGCGAGTTGGCGGTGTGAAGGTGGGTGTCACCCCAGAGCACCTGCGTGGGGAACCCACGATCTGCGTACGGGGAGTACCCGCGGCTCTTGAAGTGCTCAGCCGCTTGTTCCTCGATAACCGGTATCTGCGCGGCAGCAATCGACGGGACGACCGCGGCCGTCCCGCACAGCACGCACATGAACCTCAGCTTCGACCAATGCATGCCAACTCCCTCCTGCGTGTTTGCTCGTGACTCCACGTGCTATCG
>JBDHIS010000079.1:0-2650 GCA_039587315.1 Gemmatimonadota bacterium
AGCGAAGTTCTCCTCCATGCCGGCCCTGCCGACACTGCTGGCTTCGTCGGGCGGCATCGAGATCACGTCCTCCGCATAAAGCGGGAGGACCGCCGCCCCGTCACCGGCGGTCACGGCAGCGTCATAGTCCGCCATCAGCGTGCGGATCGCGGCGACGTCGGCCTCGGTGTCTTGTTGCGCGGGGTAACAGGCAACGAGGAGCAGAGTAGAGAGAGCAACGAGTGTACGGCGCATGGACCCACCTCCGATGATTGGCCAGTGATCAGCAGGCAATTGTGCGGCGGGCGCACGGTGGGGACAAGGGAGCCCCTTGTCGGGATTACGGTGGGGCGCAGTACCCTAGCCGGTGGCGTCACCCTTCTCAGCCAACTTGTGGAGGCTCTCCGCGATGGACGCCAGCAACAGCAGAATGAGCGTCGTGAGGCCGCATCCGGCCCACCACTCCGAAAGCGAGGATGACCCACGCGATCGCACGAGCAACCTTGATCAGTCTCATCGTCCACTCCCTCTTCTGCGTACGGCGCACCAGGACAGACTATCTCCGGGAACCGGCCGCCGCCACCACGGCGCCACACGATTTGTAGCAGTCCGTCCGTCACGAGAAACGGCCGGGGCACTCGCCCCGGCCGCTTGCCGAATTGCGACCCACGTTGCCGCCGATGCTCGCGGCAACAACGCGATCCCCGCTAGCGCAGATGTACCTTCGCCGTACGGTTGACGACTTCATCCTTCTGCGGATCATAGACGGCATGCATCTGTCCGGTGTACTTGAGCTCCTCGCCACCGACGGTGGTCACCGTGCCCTGGGCCGTGAATCCCCACGCGTTGATGTTGTTCCGAGTGTTGGAGAACGGCGAGAAGACATCGTTGTCGGTGTAGTGGAAGGCGGCCGATCCCTGTCCCACCAGCTCGTTGCCGTAGCAGTCACCCGCCGCGTTCACGTCGCGCACGATCACCCACACCTCGCCCTTGGCATTGGCATGGAAGAAGCTGGCAAGGAAATCGTTGAGGTCCTCGGCGCCCACATCCTGTCTATCGAGGGGCTCGAGCAGCTCCTGGGGACCGCAGTCGGGCTCGTTCCCGATGGGGAACGTCGTATGCGTTGCACGCAGTCCGGTCTTGGGATCGGTCCAGCTCGCCGCGAAGTGATCCTGGTAACGGAAGATCCGCGGGTTGCCGTTGTCGGGATTGTTCATCCAGTTCAGGGTCGGTGCGTCGAGCGCAGCGCTCTCCGTCGAGGTCGGCGACTCGGCGCATCCGAACGTGAACAGTCCCATCGCGACAAGCGCAAAGAGGTTCCGCTTCTTCATGTGGTGACTCCTAGGGATTTGGGAGGTACGGGGTTTGACCGTCACCCGAGAACTCGGGCGCGAGGAGAGTACTACGCCGGATAGGGGAGCGCAAGGGTCGGAGTTCGTTCTTGCGGGATGCTAAAGGCTTGCTCCCAATTGACCCGCTCGCCTATACTCATCCACCCACGGCGCACTGATTTCGGCGCCGTCTCACCAGCTCGCGAGACTAGATGACTGCGCCTAAGCGCGATTTCGTCCATTCGGACGCCCCGGAGCCGCACCGCGCCCGCACCAAGGCGCTGCTGCGTGACCACCCGGAGATAAGAGACCTGATCGGCCCCAACCCCTGGACGTTCCTCTTCATCTCGGGGATCGCGGCACTCCAGATAGCGATCGCCTGGTTCGTGAGCGACCGCTCGTGGTGGCTGGTGGTGGGGCTCGCCTACACCATCGGGGCGTTCGCCAACCATTCCCTGTTCGTGCTGATCCACGAGACCGCGCACAAGCTCGTGTTCAAGAAGAAGCTGCCAAACGTGCTGGCCGGTTTCGTAGCGAACATTCCGCTCTTCTTTCCCAGTTCGGTCGCGTTCAAGCGGTACCACCTCAAGCATCACGCTTTTCAGGGCGTGTACGAGCTCGACGCGGACCTGCCCTACCACTGGGAGGCACGCCTCGTAGGGCGCTCGTTCATCGGCAAGGCGCTGTGGCTGATGATCTTCCCCGTATTCCAGGCGCTGCGTCCGCTGCGCCTCAAGGAGGTCAAGCACATAGATGCCTGGACCATCACGAATCTGGTGGTGCAGGTCGGAATCGATCTCGCGCTGCTGTTACTGTGGGGTCCCCAGGCGCTGGTCTACGTGGCCCTCTCCTTCTTCTTCTCGATAGGGCTCCACCCGCTCGGCGCCCGCTGGGTGCAGCGCCACTACCTGACAGGGAACGGCGGTCAGGAGACGTTCAGCTATTACGGGCGGCTCAACCTGCTCGCGTTCAACGTCGGCTACCACAACGAGCACCACGACTTCCCCTCGGTACCATGGAACAAGCTCCCCCGGATCAAGGCCATCGCCCCCGAAGCGTACGAGAACCTCCACTACCACAAGTCGTGGACGCGTCTCTTCTTCCGGTTCCTGTTCGACAAGGAGCTGACGCTGTATTCGCGCGTGACCCGCGACGAGCGTGGCGGCGTGAAGCTGAACGACGAGGTGAAGCCGGACCTGGACGAGCTGCAGCGGAAGGAGACGGCACCGGTTTAGGGCCGCCGCTCGCCTCTATGTAATGAAAGGGGCCCCGTTCGGGGCCCCTTTTTCTTGCCTTCCAGTTGCTCCTACTCGGGCATCGGCAGGTCCGAGTTGAAGGCA
>JBDHIS010000025.1:0-47252 GCA_039587315.1 Gemmatimonadota bacterium
CAACGACGTGTGGCGCAATCTGGTTCAGCCATATCGGCTCGCGGAGCAGGCGGAAGCCGTGCTGGGAGACGACCCCACACTGGCCGGGCTGTTCTCGCAGGTCTCTCTCGAGATCGACGTGGCGACGGACCCTGCGGGCGCGAACGTCTACATGAAGGCGTACGAAGACGCCGAAGGCGAGTGGATTCACCTGGGGGTCTCGCCGCTGGAAAACGTGCGCGTGCCGATCGGGATCTTCCGCTGGAGGATCGAGAAGGATGGATACGAGACCGTCACCGCGGCCGCGTCCACGTGGACATTCGGAGGCGGCGGCAAGCTGGTCGGCTACGATCTCGTGCGCACCCTGGGCGAGGAGGGGAACGTCCCGCCCGGGATGGTGCGGGTGGAGGCAACGGAGACTCCGCTCGGGACGCTCGGCGAGTTCTTCATCGGCCGACACGAGGTCACGAACCGGGAGTACAAGGAGTTCGTGGACGCAGGCGGCTACAGGAACCGGGACTACTGGACGCACCGGTTCGTGCAGGACGGTCGACAGCTCAGCTGGGAAGAGGCGATGCGCGAGCTCGTGGACCGGTCGGACCAGCCCGGTCCCTCCGCGTGGCTGGGGGGCGACTACCCGCAGGGGCAGGGTGATTACCCGGTCTCGGGAGTGACTTGGTACGAGGCCGCCGCTTACGCCGAGTGGGCCGGCAAGAGCCTGCCGACGACCCTGCATTGGGAAGTGGCGCGTGGGGGCCTGACCCCGATGATCGTGTTCCCGCAGTTGGGCGGGTTCGCCGTATTCGCCCCCTTCAGCAACTTCGGGGGTCGGGCACCCGTCGAGGTCGGGAGCCTGAATGGCGTCAGTGCCTTCGGGGCCTACGACATGGCGGGAAACGTGAGGGAGTGGTGCTGGAACGAGACCCCGCGGGGGAGGCTCGTCAGGGGCGGCGCCTGGAGCGACAACACGTACGAGTTCGGCAACCTGCGGCAGGCCCCGCCGATGGACCGGTCCGAACGGAACGGATTCCGGCTCGCCGTCTATCCCGACTCCGAGGCGGTGCCCGATGCGGCGTTCGGCCCCCAATCACTCACCGTTCCAAGCGACTTCCGCACCCAACGGCCGGTCTCAGACGCGGTCTTCGAGGTATACAGGGAGCAGTTCTCCTATGACGAAGCCGCACTAGACGACAGTGTCGAGAACCGAGAGGAGAGCCCGGCTGGCTGGATCAGGGAGAAGGTGTCCTTCGACGCCGCCTACGGGGGCGAGCGTGTCCAGGGGTACCTGTTCCTGCCGGCCAACACGTCGCCGCCGTACCAGACGGTGGTGTACTTCCCCGGATCCGGCTCCGTGCTTACGCCGTCGAGCGAGGACATCGAGAGCTACTACGAATTCCGGCTGTTCCTGTCCTTCCTGATGAGAAGCGGCCGCGCCGTCTTCTACCCGGTCTACAAGGGGACCTTTGAGCGGGGTAGCCCCGCTTTCGTCGAACTCCGCGACAGACCCAACACACACGCCTACACCGAGCACGTGGTCCAGCTGGTCAAGGACTTCAAGCGGAGCGTGGACTACCTGGAGAGCCGTGACGACATCGACGACGGGCGGCTCGCCTACTACGGAATGAGCTGGGGAGGGTGGATGGGGGCTATCGTCCCCGCGGTGGAAGAGCGTCTCACCACCAACGTTATTCTGGCAGGCGGATTCAAGCCGGGCTTGAGACCCGAGGTCAATCAGGTCAACTACGTGCCTCGAATCGAGATGCCCACGCTGATGTTGAACGGCAGGTACGACAACCTGTTCAGTCTCGACGAGCGCGTCAGGCCCATGTTCGACCTGCTGGGCACTCCCGACGAGCACAAGCGGCTCATCCTCTACGATACCGACCACATTCCGCCCAGGACCGAGTTCATCAAGGAGATTCTCGCCTGGCTGGACGAGTACCTGGGGCCGGTTGGTAGGTAGCGGGGAGCGCGCGACCGGCCTCTAACCGCCCCCCAATGTGAAGTCGATCGGCATCTGCACCAGCACACGCACCGGCACACCGTCCACGCGCCCCGGCCTGAAGAAACACTGCGCGATCGTCGTCTCAGCTGGAGCTTCGAACAGCGCATGCGTAGACTCAATGACCTCTACCGTCTCGGGCCTCACACGGCCGTCGGTCTCCACGACGAACTGGAGCAGGACCCTTCCCTCGATCCCGGCCCGCCGCATCGTGGCAGGGTAATTCAGAACGGGGCACGATAGTGGCTCGGGTAGATCGTCTACCGCACCCTGTACCCACACCTCACCTTCCGCCGGCGCGTCGCCACTCACAAGCGGTACTGCCGTCTGCGCCGACTCCGGGACGACGGGCTCATAATCCACGTTGCTCCAGTAGTGGAACCATCCCAACGCCTCGTGCGCTTCGCGCAGATCGGGATCGAGCCTCAGCGCCTCGTCCACCGCCTCCTTCGCCATTGCCAAGCGTTGAATCGTGCGGTCGTAGAAGAACCACCAAATGACCGAGTGCACGGTCGAGAGTCGAGCGAAACCCAACGCGAAATCCGGATCCAGATCGACCGCTCTCTGGAACATCTCGGCGGCAGCCTGTAGGTCCTGCTCCTCGAAGCTCCGATTGTAGTACTCGTTGCCACGCAGGTAGAACTCGTATGCCTCCATGTTGTCGGTGGGCGTTGCCGCCATGCGCCGGCGCTCCGGCTCGAGGAGCGTGACGTCGAGCGCCCCGGCCACCTCCTCTGCAATCTCAGCCTGAACGCGGAATATCTGGCCGGGCTCCAGAGCGGCGGTGTAACGATCCGTCCAGAGATGGGCGTCGTCGGAGACCCGGATCAGTTGTGGTGTCACCCGAACCAGACCGGTGGCGCCCGGCGCTCTATCAGTGCGTATCGTGCCGGCCAACACGTAGTCGACGCCCAGTTCCCTGCCGATCTCGCGAAGCGGTTTCTCGGAACCATCGTACTGGATGGTGCTCTGACGTGATCTGACTCGTAGCCCGCTGATCTCCGCGATCCGGCTCATGATCTCGTCCGTCATCCCGTCCGCGAAGTAGTCGTCCTCCGGAATCCCGAGGTTATCGAACGGCAACACCGCCAGCCTCGGGATCTCGGCGGCCACACTTGCTTCCGGCGCGCCAACCGAGCGTGAAACGATGGTGTATGCCCCGACGGTCGCGAGGATCGCGATCGCTACAAACGCCACGGCGCTTCGCCACCTTGTTCCCCTCCGGGCTACGGATCTGCCGGCGGCACGTGATCCCGTTTGGAGCGCCGCCAGCACCTCGGCGAACTGACCCGCTGTTGCGTATCGATCTGCAGGGGTCTTGGCCAGAGCCATCTCGAGAGCTTGACCCACTTCGGCCGGCGCGGTGGATCTGCGATCGGTGACAGGAGATGGGTGGGCGGTCAGGTGCTGGTGCGCAACGCTCGCTGCCGTTGGCCCCGTGAACGGCACTTCACCGGCCAACATCTCGTACAGCACACATGCCAGGCTGTACACGTCGGTGCGACCATCCAGATCGGTACTTCCCGCCGCTTGCTCCGGACTCATGTATCCGGGCGTACCGATCGAGACCCCGGTCCCAGTCAACTTCTCCCGACCCGCCTCCCTGATCGCGCGCGCAATGCCGAAGTCGGTCACGACGGCCTCGCCGTCGGAGAGCAGGATGTTCTCCGGCTTGATATCCCGGTGGATCAGGTCATGGCCGTGGGCATGGCTCAATGCGGCGGCGATCTCGCGAGCTATCTGCAGGGCCTCTTGTACGGGGAGTTGCTTCTCGCGAACGAGCCGGTCACGAAGCGACTCGCCCTCGATGTAGGGCATCACGTAGTACAGGAATCCGTCGGCCTCACCCGAGTCGATGAGCATGACGATGTGGGGATGGGTGAGCCCCGCCGCAATATCGATCTCGCGCAGGAACCGCTCAGGTCCGATCGCGGCCGCGAGCTCCGGCCGGAGGACCTTGACCGCTACCTGGCGATGATGCTTGAGATCCTCGGCGAGGTAGACGGTCGCCATCCCACCGCTACCGATCTCGCGGTTTATGCGGTAGCGGTCGGCAAGGGCTGCCTTGAGGTGGTTCAGAAGTTCGGTCAGGACGACGACTCCGGTAGCCGTGGCAGTCTAAGGTACGGACCAGGATTGAGAGAGGCCAGTTCGCAACGGGTTCCCCCATCTCGATTGACAGCGGTCGTCTCGGCAGCCATTGATTCGACCTTCTGCTTCCTGCACGTTTTCCACTCCACGGAGATGCACGAGTGACCACCGTCTTGCAGCTGGATGAGATCAGGAAGCTGGTCGATGTCACGCAGTTGATCGAAGATATCGAGGCCGGTTTCGTCCTCTATTCACAGGGCCGGGTGCAGGTACCGCCCGTGGGATTCCTGCACTTCGACGATCCGCCGGGCGAGGTGCACATCAAGTACGGATTCGTGACCGGCGACGAGTTGTACGTCATGAAGATGGCCTCGGCGTTTCCGGACAACGTGGCGTTGGGTCTGCCGGCCGGCAACGGAGTGATTCTCGTCTTCAGTCAGAAGACCGGCGCGTTGGAGCTGGTGCTGTTGGACGAGGGCTGGCTCACCGACATCCGGACGGCGGCGGCCGGCGCCGTGGCGGCAAGGCACCTCGCACCCTCAACGGTCAATCACATCGGCATCGTGGGTACGGGCGTTCAGGCGGCACTGCAACTGGAGTTGTTGCGACACGTCGTGGACTGCCGCAGTTGCATCGTGTGGGGAAGAAACGGCACTCACGTACGTGAGCTGATTGAGAGGCTTCGGGCGAGACCGGCCTTCCGTGCGTGGGGGCTAGAGTTCCAAGAAGCGCCCGATATGAACTTCCTGACGTCCCAGTGCGAGCTCATCGTCACGGCGACGTCAGCCGGAGCTCCCCTCATTCGGGCAGACCAGGTGCGGAAGGGCACGCACATTACGGCCATGGGTTCGGACGATCACGGGAAACAGGAACTGGAAGGAGCCCTCCTGGGCAAGGCTGATGTCGTGGTCGCCGACAGCATCGCCCAGTGCGTCCACCACGGCGAGTGTTTCCACGCCGTGCAAGGTCGCCTGGTGGCCGAAGCTGCCATCCGCGAGCTTGGCGCCGTAATAGAGAATCCGAAGTTGGGAAGAGTGGATGACCAGCAGATCACCGTAGCCGACCTGACCGGTGTTGCGATCCAAGACATTCAAATCGCCACGATGGTCAACCGGGCGTTTCTGGGGCGGCAAGCGCGATGACACAGGTGGAAAAACGCCGCCTTGTGGCGTCAAGGAATGTCTGTACATTCTGGCTCAGTTCGCCGTCGCGACCATTGTAGTTTCGCGGTCCGACTTCACGTATTCCGAGTGAACCAATCGCTTTCCCGGGCACTGAATGCTGAGAGGCACGCCCTTCCATTCGCGAACCAGCGCGCTGTGCCAGGCCCTGAACTGGCGCCGTTGGGCGGGATACGTGACCGCCGGCTCGTACGAGCTGACTCACGACCGGGAGTATTACGCCATCCGCGCTGCAGCGGCGCTCATCGACGTCTCACCGCTTTTCAAGTACATGATTCAGGGTCCCGACGCCGTGCCATTCCTCGATCGCGTGGTAACCAGGGACATGTCACGCTGCGCGCTGAATCAAGTGCTCTACACTCCCTGGTGCAACGAGTCGGGCAAGGTCATGGACGACGGTACGCTGGCGCGCCTCGGTGAGAACAAGTTCCGACTAACCGCGGCCGAGCCGAATCTTCGCTGGCTCTACGACAACGCGGCCGGCTTCGACGTCACCATCGACGACGTAACGGACTCGACGGGTGCCCTGGCGCTCCAGGGACCTACGTCGCGCGAGATCCTGAAGCATGCCGCCGATGCCGACATGGACGCGCTGCGCTTCTTTCGCAGCACGCCGGCCGACATTCGAGGAATCCCGGTCACGATCTCACGGACCGGGTACACGGGGGACCTCGGATACGAGCTCTGGGTAGATGCCGGGGACGCCGAGCCCCTGTGGGACGCGTTGATCGACACCGGAACTCCGTACGGCATAACCCCGGCGGGCATTCTGGCGCTGGATGTCGCGAGGATAGAGGCCGGCCTCATTCTGGTCGACGTGGATTACATCCCGGCACATCGAGCGCTCATCGAATCGCGCAAGTCGTCGCCGTTCGAGTTGGGACTCGGTTGGACGGTGAAACTGGACAGGGGGAGCTTCGTCGGCTCGGACGCCCTATTAAAGGAAAGGGAGGACGAACCGACCTGGGAGTTCAGGGGCCTTGAGGTGGATTGGGTCGCCCTGGAGAAGGCCTACGGCGAGGTGCACCTCCCACCGCAGCTCCCCATGGTCGCGTGGCGAACCAGCGTGCCGGTGTACGGCGGGGGGCGGCAGGTCGGGTACGCCACCAGCGGGTGTTGGTCCCCCATTCTCAAGAAGTACGTCGCCCTTGCTCATCTCCAGTCCGGCCACGCGCGTGCGGGAACCAGCGTCGAGATGGAGGTCACGGTCGAGCACCACCGAAAGCGCGCCACGGCCACCGTTGTGGAAACGCCCTTCTTCGATCCGGACCGAAAGAGGGCGTGATATGACTATGGCAACTCGCTACGACGCGATAGTAATCGGCGGCGGTCACAATGGGCTTGTCAACGCGGCGTATCTCGCCCGCGCCGGCAAACGGGTCCTGGTGCTGGAGAGACGACATCTGGTCGGCGGCTCTGTAGTGACTGAAGAGATCAATCCGGGCTTCAAGTACTCGGTGCTCTCATACGTCGTGAGCCTGCTGCGACCGGAGATAATTCGGGAGCTGGACCTTCCGCGACACGGCCTCGAGGTGCTCCCGCTGGAGAGCACCATGACGCCGCTCCCGGGGGGCGACTACCTGGCGCGTTGGGCGGATCACGATCAGACCAGGCGTGAGCTGTACCGGCACTCGCCCAAGGACGCCGAGGCGTACGACGACTACGGCAAGTTGATGTACCACCTCGCGTTTGCCGTCAAACCGATCGTGGCAATGGTCCCGCCCGATCCTACGTCGCTCAGCTTCAAGGATCTCAAGAGCCTCCTCAAGCTGAGCAGGCATTTCCGCAGCCTCGGCAACGAACAGTTCCACGCGCTGTTCAAGCTCATGACGATGAGCGCAGCGGACTTCCTGGACGAGTGGTTCGAGACCGAGCCGCTGAAGGCGACGATGTCAGCCAGCGGCATCATCGGCACGTTCCTCGGACCACGTTCTCCCGGGACCGCGTACGTGCTGCTGCATCACTACATGGGAGAGCTCGACGGCGCGTTCCGGTCGTGGGGGTTTGCCAAGGGTGGCACGGGAGCGATCAGCGAGTCGATCGCCGGTGCCGCGAGGCGGTTCGGAGCGGAGATTCGAACCGACACGAGCGTCGCTCAGGTGATGGTGAAGAACGGGCGCGCGGTCGGCGTCGTGCTCGACAACGGCGATGAGATACACGCAAAGGTCGTCGTGTCGGGGCTCGACCCCAAGCGCACGTTCCTCGAGCTCGTGGAATCGAAGCACCTGCCCGACGACTTCGTGAAGGCCATCCGGCGATTCAAGATTCGAGGGTCCTCGGGCAAGGTAAATCTCTCACTCAGCGAGCTGCCCGACTTCACGAGCCTGCCCGGCAAGGGAGCTCACCATCGTGGCGCGATATCGATCAGCCCGAGCGTGGAGTATCTCGAGCGCGCATACGACGACGCCAAGTACGGCAACTACTCTCGTCGCCCGTACATGGACATGATCATTCCCTCCATGATCGATCCCGGCATGGCGCCGCCCGGCAAGCACGTCATGTCCATCTTCGTGCAATACGCTCCATCCGATTTGGAGGGAGGCTGGAACGAGACCAAGCGCGAAGCGTTCGGGGACACGGTGATCGAGACGCTCGCTCAGTATGCGCCGAACCTGCCCGGGGCGATCATCCACAGGCAAGCACTAACTCCGTGGGACATGGAACGCGACTTCGGGTTGACGCAGGGGAATATCTTCCACGGCGAGCTGTCGCTCCACCAGCTCTTCTCCCTGCGGCCGGTCGTCTCCTACGCTGACTTCCGCACGCCCGTCAAGGCGTTCTACCAGTGCGGCTCGGGAACGCACCCCGGCGGCGGCATCTCCGGCTGGTCGGGCCGACTCGCCGCCCTCAAAGTGCTGAAGGACTGGTAGCCATGACGACCGCGTACGACGCCATCGTCATCGGTGCCGGCCACAACGGACTGGTCGCGGCAGCATACCTCGCCAAGGGGGGGCTCAAGACGCTGGTTCTCGAGCGGCGCGAGTTTGTCGGCGGCGCGGCGGTCAGCGAAGAGATCTTTCCCGGCTTCAAGGTCGACACGGCAGCGCACAAGATCGGCGCGTTCCACCCCGCGGTGATGAGCGAGTTGGGCCTGATGGCGCACGGCCTGGAGCTGGTCGAGTCGGACCCGTCGGTGTTCAGCCCCCTTCCGGACGGCCGCGCCCTCATGCTGTGGCGCGACGCGCAGCGCACGGCCGACTCCATACGACAGTTCTCGAGCGCAGACGCGGACAATTGGATCCCGTTCACGCAGTTGATTGCCAAAGCCACCGGGGTTCTCGAATCGGCGTACCGCTCGACGCCTCCTGATTTCGTAGACGGCACGCTGAAAGATCTCTGGACGATGGCGCGCCTCGGCGGCAAGCTGCGCAGGCTGGGTCGCAGGGACATGCCCGAGGTCATGCGCATTCTACCGATGACCGCCAGGGAGCTGCTCGACGAGTGGTTCGAGACCGACGTGGTCAAAGGAACGCTCGGCGCCGCAGCCATCACCGGTCTGTTTCAGGGGCCGATGGCCGCGGGCACCGCGTACACGTTCTTGCACCATCACGTCGGAGCGGGCAACGGAGCGATGCGGCCGACCGTCCGCGCCCGAGGCGGCATGGGCAATCTCACCGAGGCCCTCGCCGCAGCCGCCGCCCAACTTGGCGTGGAAATCCGCACCGATGCAGCGGTTGGAAACGTCATCATCGAAAACGGTTGTGCGACCGGCGTAGTGCTCGCGGGCGGCGACGAGATCCAGGCGAAAACGGTCGTCTCGAACGCGGACCCGCGCCGCACGTTCTCCCAGCTCGTCCACCCACCTCATCTCACGCCGGAATTCACGAGGAAGATCCGGAACGTCAAGCTGAAGGGCGTGTGTGCCAAGGTGCATCTGGCGCTGAGCGAGCTGCCGCGGTTCTCGGGAGCGAGCGACAACGGGGACCATCTGCGCGGAACGATATCGATCAGCCCGAGCCTCATGTACCTGGAGCGGGCATTCGACGACGCCAAGTACGGTTCTTTCTCTGAGAAGCCGTATCTCGAGGCCGTGATCCCATCCGTCACCGACGCCGGCGTGGCCCCGCCCGGGAAGCACCTCATGTCAGTCCTGGTGCAGTACGCGCCGTATCACCTGAAGGACGGACAATGGGATGCGGCAAGGTGCGATGCTCTCGGAGACACCGTAGTCCACACACTCGCCGAATACGCGCCCAACATCGAGTCGGCCGTCCTGGAGCGGCACGTGCTGTCGCCGCTCGACCTGGAGGAGACCTTCGGGCTGACTGAGGGCAACATCTACCACGCCGAGCTCACGATGGACCAGGTGTTCCTCATGCGGCCGGTTCCGGAGTGCGCTCGCTACCGCACGCCGATCGAGGGGCTCTATCTATGTGGCGCGGGGACACATCCGGGCGGAGGGGTCAACGGTGCTTCGGGTTACAACGCGGCCCGGGAGATAGTGCGAGACTCGAAGCGGCGGCGGTAGGTCAGGCCAGGTCGTAGACGCTCCCGCTCTTCGCGCTGCAACGGCGTGGGTGATCAGCATCACATTGGCGCGCACCGGCAGAGCAAATCTTCTTACCGTCCGACCCTTCACACACCGGAGCAGTCGTCAGCGGGTGCCCTCGTGCCAGTACCAGCCATCGCCATTCATGAATCCGGGAAGCCCTCGCAAATAGCGCGAGCCGTCGACGCCAACTTCAAAGACTCCGACATCTACGACCGGGTCGTCACCCTGGCCTTCGACTGGGACGCGGTGGTTCCCGAGGCAAGCCACAAGGGAATCGGAAATCTGTACCTGTTCCTCAAGCGGCAAGCCGCCACTATCGGTGCGGCGTCCCGCGTGGGGTTGGACTTCGGGCCCCACGCCGTCGACCGGTCGGTGGGTGCCCTGCAGGTCCGAGTGCACCGGCTGCTCCAGATCGTACTCTCGGCGATGGTAGCGATGCTGTTCGCCACGCTGGTGGCCAAGCTCGTGGTGCTTGGCGCGGCGGCGTGGCTCGGTCTCCCCACGGTCACCCTCTCGCCCATGCGATGGCTGGCCACCGCCGTGAGTTGGTCTCAGGTCGGGCTTGCCGCCGGCATCACGCTCTTGATCGCACTCTCCGGGTTGCGCTTGCTGCTCACCCTGTCCCCGCAGCCGGCCATCGTCACGGTCCGCAGCATCATTCTCCTATTGCTGCAGCCGGTGTTGGTGATCACGCTCGGCGCCTTGATGGCAGAGTGGTGGCTGCTGCTGACAGTCTTCGCCCTCCTCGCGGTCCTTTCGTATGCCGCCGCAGGCGTCGCCGCGGCGTTGCTCTGGGCCGGCGCTCTCGTGGCCGTGATCTCGCTACGGCGGCTCTGGGCCCGCGGATCACTGCGCGGGCCGCTCAAAGTGGCCCTCGACGCGTTTCGGTACCTCGGCGAGCCACGGTACCGGGAACAGATCCAGCGGGCGCTGGACAAGGCGATCGGGCAGGCGCGGTCGCGCGTCGGAAACGAGCAGGACTTCGTGCTCGTCGCCCAGGGAATCGGAACGGTAATCGCCCTCGATTCCCTGGTGCACTCGACCCTCTGGAGAGCGACGGATGACGTGCTGCTGGTGACGATGGGCTCACCGCTCAGGCGGTGGTTCCTGACGCTCTACTCAGGTACCCTCTTTCCCGAGCGCATGGAGAGCGTCGTCGAGCTGGTCGTGCGGCGCCTGAGCGAGCTCCGGTGGGTCAACGTCTACCGCCCATGGGATTACCTGGGCACCAAGCTCGATCTGAAGCCCTTCCACGGACGGGACATATCGACCGGGATCGGTGAGCGACGTTTCATCGGCCACGCTGACTATTGGCGCGACGCTGACGCACGAAGAACCTTCCAGCACGGATTACTCCGGCTCAAGAACGTGCGGCCGCTTCCCGTATCGAAGACGGAGTCGGTCCACCAGGTGCCCAAACCGCTGAGGGCCGCTGCCGGACTCCGCATCCCCGCGCGCGCGCAAACACTCCTCAGGACCGGGGTCGTTCTCGTCACCGCCGGATGGATGCTCTTGTGGGTGGCCACGGGATCGGGTGTGCTCGTGTCCGGGATCGAGGGTCCGTCCGAGCTGCTCGAACGACGAGGCGTAGCGGTCGACGCCGCGGTCACCCATCACCGGGAGACTGTGGAGAGCGAAGGCGGTGTGACCTACGTGGACCATTGGGAGTTCGCGTTCACCGATTCGAGCGGCGTGGCGATGCGCCCGAACGTCGAGCGCGATGCAAGCTACGCGTACTTCGGCATTGCCTCCCACGGCTTCGACGCCCGCACTCTCACCCGCCGGATCCGCGCCGAGTGCAGCGACACCTGGTTCCCGGACTGGTGGCCCATGGGAAACATGCAGGCAAGCTGCACCCTGGAGGGCGTCCGGCTGCGCTACTACCCTGGGGACGTGGGCGTTTTCGACCTGCCCGACTTCCAGCAGCGGCGCTTCGGGAGCGAGCCGGTCCGGGGATGGACCGAGGCCGGCGTCGTCGCGGCGTTACTCTCGGTGCTGGTCCTGATTCCTTTGGTTCTGGGAGTCAGGGTGTTCACCATGCTACTGGGCTGACGTACGGTGATCTATCTTCTGTTACAGGACTCGGAGCCCGACCGAGATTCTCGATGACCGCTATAGACCAACCACCGGATCCACAGTTCTTCGCACTGCAGGAGGCGCTTGCGGGTAAGTACTCCCTGGAGGCGGAGATCGGTCGTGGCGGGATGGGAATCGTCTACCTGGCGCAAGACGTTCAGCTGGACCGGCCCGTGGCTTTGAAGGTTCTGCCGCAGCACCTCTCGAGCAAATCGGAGCTGCGTGAGCGCTTTCTGCGAGAGGCGCGCACGGCGGCCAAGCTCTCCCATCCGAACATCGTTCCCATCTTCGCCGTCGATGAAGTCGGCCAGTTCGTCTACTTCGTCATGGGGTACGTGGCCGGAGAGACTCTGGGACATCGCGTCCAGAATCGGGGGCCCCTGCCACCGTCGGAGGGAGCACGCCTCCTCAAGGAACTGGGCTGGGCACTGGCCTACGCGCACTCGCAAGGCGTGATCCACCGCGACGTAAAGCCCGACAACATCCTGTTGGAGGAGGAAACCGGTCGCGCCCTGGTGGCAGACTTCGGTATCGCCGGTCTGCTCGAGGGCGCGGATGCCACCGGCGCCGGGGAGATCATCGGCACGGCCGAGTTCATGAGCCCGGAGCAGGCGCGGGGCCAAGGCGTGGACGCACGGAGTGACACGTACTCTATGGGGGTGGTCGGATTCTACGCGCTCTCGGGGACGCTGCCCTTCCACGACGAGCGGGCCGCCGAAGTGTTGCGGCAGCATCGGGAAGATCCGCCGGCGCCGCTCAAGACCGTCGCTCCGCACGTGCCGAGCCGCCTGGCACGATGCGTAGACAGGTGTCTGGCGAAGGAGCCGGGCGCGCGTTTCGAGACAGCCGCTGCCTTCTCCGAAGCGGTGGACGCCGCAATGCGCGAGAGACGCAACGTGCCCGTGCCGGTTCGCAACTTCATCAACGATCCGATCGACCTGCCCGGCGACGGCGTTACGTACTTCTTGTTCTCGATCGCGATGATCTCGCCGGCGGTGGGGATCTGGCTCTCAGAGGGAGGCAGCCTGAGCTTCATCGCCACCTTCACGGCGATCTACGGCTCCTTCATCCTCGCACCGCCACTGGCGTTCGCAACTCATCGCATCCGCAGGCTGCTCGCTTCGGGCCATACCCAGACGGATCTCCTAGCCGCCCTGCGTGCCGAAGTGGAAAACCGGCGTGAGGAGTTGGCCTACACCCACGGCGTCGAGCCGTCATTCGCGGAGAAGACCGCGTTCCGAGTGGCTGGCGTGGCGGGAGTCGGCCTCTTGGCCAGCTTCGCTTCCTTCTTCGGATTGCAACCAGGTCCGGAAGTATTTGCATGGACATTCGCGGCTTCCGTGGTGGCCGGCGCCGTGTCGCTGTCGATCGGCACTTCGCTGAGGGCGCGACGGATCGACGCCAAGGCCGAGCGTCGCTTCAAGTTCTGGAAGGGCGGTTTCGCCAAGTGGCTCTTCAAGGTGGCCGGCACAGGGCTCAAGAAGAAGGCCCTCCCCATGCGACCCACGCACCGTCCCACCGAGCTGCAAATTGGCTTTGCCGTGGACGCGTTGTACGAACAACTCCCCAAGGAGCTTCGCTCCGGCCTGGGTGATGTCCAATCGGTGGTCCGGCATCTGGAAGCCGACGCCCAGAAGCTTCGGCAGACGCTCGAAATGCTGAACGACGCGCATGCGGCAGCGCGAGCGGCAGGAGAGGAGGTTCCCGCCGATCTCAAGGACGCGCGGGAGACCACCGAGAAGCGCTTGGCAGACGCAGTCGCCTCGCTGGAGACAATTCGTCTCGGGTTGCTGCGCCTGACGACTGGTACGGGGAGCGTTGAGAGTCTCACGGCCGATCTCGCCGCGGCCGCCGACGTGGGAGACGAGATCAACCGACTGATGTCTGGAATGGCGGACGTGGAGTTACTGTTGCGGCCCACGTGAGGGCTCCCCCCCCATCACGGCAAGACGTCAGCCCCCTCAGGCTCGAGGGTAGCCAACCGCGCAGCGAGTTGCTCCGCAAGCGCTTCCGACTCCGGCGCTAGATCCCGGATGAGCTCGACGCCCCGAGCATACACGGCGCTTGCCCGGTCTGTGTCGCCGGCGGCTTCGAGGGCCATGCCCACCGCCAGCACGGCGTCCGGCCTCACGACCACCAATCGCTCGAGCCGCGCCAGCACCGAGTCCCGCGCTCCCCATACGATCCCGTCGGCCAGACGATACGCGCGGGTGTGCTCGGGATACGCACCCTGGGCCTCCAACCGGTCCAGGTACCGGGACAGGCTCGCCCGATCCGCTTGCCGTAGTGCCAGGTCGACGACGTGGAAGTAGGCGGGAGCGTAAGTAGAATCGAGTGTGGTCGCCCGATCGAAGGGGACGCGCAGCTCGCCCGCGCTCAGTCCCAGGAGATCGTTCGAGTGGTACTGCACCTCGCCCATGACCATCCAGCCGAACACATCGCGGGGGTATTCCTCCACGAACAGGCGCATGGTGTCCACCCCGGCCAGCCGGTCGGCCGCAAAGGCTTGTGCGGCCGCCGCCAGCAACCGCTCCCGTGGCGGCAGGCGGTCCTGGAACGCCACGGCGCGCGCAAGGTGCTCCTGCCCCCGATGAGATGCGGGGCCGTCCACCCACCAGTACGCGTCCGCCAGGAGTATGTGGGCCAATGCGAAGGCGGAGTCCTGCTGCACGGCAGCGGTGAATCGGGAGATGGCAGAATCCCATACCGCCCGTCGCGCGTAATGCGCTCCGGCCAGGTAGGCACGCACCGCCTCCACCGAGCCACTCGTCACGGCGCTCACCCGGACGTCCGGCAGCTCCTCGCTCGAGCGCCATATCTCCCGCAGCAGTCGTACGCTGAGACTGTCCACCATGGAGAGTATCTCGGCGACCGGACCATCCACGGTCCCGCCGCCCAACTGGCGCCCCGCCGTGCTGTGCAATTCGGCACGCAGCCGGATCCGGTCCCCCACTTCCACGACGCTGCCGGTGAGGATGGATCCCGCTTCGAGATCACGACCGATGGCCAACGCTTGCTGCAAGCTCACCTGCCCGGACTCGGCCTCCCTGCGCCAGCTCTTCAGCACGAGGCGCGGGTCGGTCATCCGGATGCCCCCCACCCCGCTCAGATTGTTGGTGAGGAGATCCACCATCCCCTCCCCCAACAACTCCACGTCGGGTCCCGTGGCCGCGAAGGGCAGCACCGCGATCGCCCGTGCGTCCGCCGCGACGCTGGTCGCGGGTGGCGACCGCGTGAGCAGTGCGAACGCCGCAACGGCCACCGACAGCGCAGCCACCACAAGCGCCGCCCGGGTCACGATGGCGCGACGGCCGTCGTGCTTCAGCTCCTTAGAGGCTTCTATGGCACGCTGCATGTCCTCGGCCGAAGCGAAGCGATCGGCGGGCTCCGGCGCCATCGCCCGCGCCGCCAACTGCCGCACCGGACCCGGCACGCGCTCCAGCTTGGGCCGCTGCCCGGTTACCACCTTCGCGACGACTCTCTGCGGGGTCATCCCCGTGTAGGGCGGGATGCCCGACAGCATCTCGTGGAGCACGCACCCCAGGGAGTAGATATCCGTACGCCCGTCCAGGTCGGACTCTCCCATGGCTTGTTCGGGACTCATGTAGTCGG
Source organism: Gemmatimonadota bacterium (assembly GCA_039587315.1). Classification (GTDB taxonomy): domain Bacteria; phylum Gemmatimonadota; class Gemmatimonadetes; order Gemmatimonadales; family GWC2-71-9; genus WVYX01. Next base: position 15,434 of record JBDHIS010000025.1, read on the forward strand.
GAGTACCAACCGCGATCCCCACCTGTGTGAACTCCCCACCCCCCGCGGCGCTGATCGCCCGCGCGATGCCGAAGTCCGCGACGATCGCGTGGCCGTCCGACAGCAGGATGTTGGCGGGCTTGATATCCCGATGCACGATGCCCTGCCGATGGGCGTAGCCGAGCGCCCCCGCCACCTGCCGCGCGATGCGCAGCGCCTCTTCCAGCGGCACCTTGGACTCCCGCTTGATGTAACTGTCGAGTGACTCCCCCTCGACATAGGGCATGACGTAGTACAGCACGCCACCGGCCTCTCCGGAGTCGTGCATCGGCAGGATGTGCGGGTGCTGCAGCTTCGCGGCGATCTGGATCTCGCGCACGAAGCGCTCGTGCCCCAGCGATGCTGCGAGCTCCGGATGCAGCACCTTGATCGCCACCTGTCGGCCGTGCTTGAGATCCTTGGCCAGGTAGACCGTGGCCATCCCTCCTCTACCGAGCTCCCGCTCGATGGAGTAGCGGCCGGCCAGGGCGGTCTTCAGGAGATCCAACACTTGGGTCATTGAGCGCTATTCCATGCAACGATGCCGAGGATTAGCGGGAGCCTGGTTCGTCAACGGGCTTCCGCGGAGCGAGCATCATCACATGAGCATAGGGCGAGCCCGCCCACATCACCCACGGCACACCACTCGACGGCGTCGTCGGCAACCCCGCACGCATCTCCTCCGGAACCAGAAGAGCTATGTGCGGTGAGCCGTCGAACATCACTCCGCCCTCAGCGTCCGGGCCATCGTTGCTGAGCGGATACTCTCCCTGAAGCCAGTACCCCACCCCCACGGTCGTGACGGCCGGCGGAGGTGCACCTGCGACGATTGCCTCCAGAAACCGCACCCACACCTCGTCCACACACATTTGCTTTCCAGCGTCGCCCATATCGGGAAAGCACGTGTAATCATTACTTCCCTCACGGAGCACCGCCCCACCCCACTCCTTCACGGTGGCGTGCGCGACGAGAGCCTCCGGGCCGGCACTGAGAGCCTTGGCGATGCGCGCGTCCTTGTCCATCTCCTGAGCTGCCGCGTCCGCCGCAAAGGTGGGGGCGCTACAGAGCACGACTCCGAGTGCAAAGGAGAGTAGGATCCTGGCTTGCATGAGTGGACTCCTGGCTGACAGGGAGGAAGGGAGGGAGTGAAAATATCCCCTGAGAGGCGTTACCGCCAAGAGCCTGAACCCACTACGTCGAGGCCCCTCGGAAGGCGCCGCAGCTGCGCCGAACCTCATTGCGGCCCCCCTATGGCTGCGGCAAGTCGAGCACGTCCCTCAGCCACCGGTGTAGCGCAGCCACCGTCTCAGCACTCGGAGCCTCATGGCCCTTGTCGTCCTCCACGTGAAACTCCACGCTGGCACCGACCGCCTCGAGCTTCTCGATCAACACTGCAGTCGCCCCGATCGGCACGTTCCGATCCTCACGCCCGTGGAACACGAACATTGGAACGCCCTCGAACACCCCGATGTACTGATCCTTGGTGAAGTCCGGGAACCTGTCGTCACCGGCCCACCGGTTCGCAAGGTTGGGCGCGCCGCTCAGCACGACCAGCGCCCTGTACCTATCGGGCGTCTCGTAGAAGGTGCGGTAGACGCCGTACCCTCCCATAGAGAAGCCCGAAAGCACGATTCTATCGGTGTCTATGGGATATTGCGCGATCACCGCACCAATCGCCTCTGCTACATCCTCCTGAGCGTGATCCCAACTCCATGCGTTGGACGGCCCGCGTCCCTTGGGACCAAGGGCGATGAAACCCTCCGGGATCAATCGCGCACCTCCCGTGATATTGGTCTCGTCCGAAGCGCTGCCATGGAGGAAGACCAGGAGCGGATATCTCTTTTCGGGATCGAAGTCGGGTGGGACCCAAACCACGTACGGCTGCAACGTGCTGTCGAGCGCCGAGCGGTAGGCGTGCCGTACGAACTCCCTGCGGCCGGCGATCGCGTCCTCGCCCCGCTCTGCGCGCTCGATGTAGTCCGTTATCTGCGCAATCCGAAGCCGCTCGATGGCCGCAGTCTCGTAGGGCTCGAGTGCCGCCAACTGTTGCTCTACCTCCTGGAGATAGAACTCTATCGTCGAGTGGCTCCCCTCGGAAAGCTCGCCTCGGACCTCTGCGAGTCTGCCGCCCAGCTCGACCAGATCCACCGCGGGCAGCACCGTGAGCCCCTTCTCGAGTCGCGCGCCGTTCGATCGCGACTGCCACTCCATGCGATAGCCGCCCGCTGGAATGCCTTTGGTATCCACGGCCCACTCGTTCACGGTGAGGCCCGACTCATGATCCACCTGCCGTTGGTGGATCTTCACGGTCTGTCCCTCACCCGACCGCACGTCCAGGCGCAAGTCCTGGGTGAAGGGTTGAGTCGAAACGGTGGCGACCATCACGCGCAAGCTGTCGCCCCCGGAGATCGTGTTCGGCTGGATCAGCGCGAATGTCTGTGAAACGTCACCCTCGAGGCGTGGCGTCGCGAAGTCGAGTCTGACGTACTCTCGGCTGCTGTTCTCCGCGCCGACCGAGTAGGGAGCAACGATGTAGAAGTCCCTGCCGCCGTCCTCAACGGCCTTTACGAAGCGGAGGTTGAAGCCGATTCCGTCTGAGAGCCACGGATGGTACGGATGAACATCGGTCCACGGGAGGTACAGCTCGAAGCTGATCCTCCCTTCGTCCTCGCGGAATTCCAACCTGGTCTCATCGCTGGTACGCACGAAGATGTCGTCAACGTTGTAGTACCAGAATATCCGTCTCGTCCACTCCAGCCGCGGTTGATTCACCGCCGAGCACGAGAGGACGTAGAACTCGTCGGTCGGAGCATTGTCCGGTCGCGGGACCGTGAGGACCAGGCTGAAACCGTCGCCGTTCTGATACGCACGGTCCCGAAAGGTCAGCTTGTCCGCCTCCACTTCCACGTACACGTAGAAGAAATCCACACCATAGCCGAGGCGATACGTAGCCGCTGCAGCCGGGCTCTCGGCGACTTCCCCCATCGCGTAGTACGCATCCCCCACGTGGGTGAAGTCGAACCGGCGTGGAGGCAGCAGTTGAACGAGGTGCTCATCCAGGAGACCGTCTATCGTGGGGGCGTCTGAAAGGAACGTGACGCGGGGCTCGAGGACATCCGGCAACCCGAGCTCCTGCGCACCAAGGTCGTCGGTGGAAATGAGGCTACCGGCCAGCGCCACCGCAAGCACAAGGGACGGTAAGACAGATGAAACGCGGGCGAGCGTCACGCTAGACATCCTCTCCTCCTGCGGTGTCTTCCTCTCAGACGGTCCGCAAGACCCAATGGTTGCTATGGAAAGGCGAGATGGTTCGTCGCGTTTGAGCTGCCCGCTCAGTCGCTCTGCTTGCTCCACGCCTCGATCGCAAGATCAATCAGGGGTCACAGCCCACACTAGAGCTCCTGCACGCCCCACGCCTTGTTGATACTCTCCCAGTTGATCACGTTCGGCTTAACGAATCGCCGTCGCACGTTTTCCAGCCTCTCTCCCCTCACTTCGACGTCGCTCACGCTCGCCGGTCCCAGACCCACACGGTAGGCCCATACAAACGTCGGAACTTCGTGCACTCCGAATCCCATGATGTCTGCCGCGACCATGTCGGTGGCCAGCGGGTTCGTCCCCGCGATGATCAGGTTCATCGGAACCAGATCCCCACCCGTCGGGCCGTTTCCTTCCATTGCCATCGAACCGTCCACGACCGTGAGTCCGAGCTTGTTGGCTCGGACCATGTCAATCGTCTCGAAGGCTATGCCCGGAGAGTCGGCCATCGCCGCCTGGTCGTGCAGCCACGACCTGACCGAGTAGTAGACCGTACCGGGATACAGACCAATCAGGTTCTTCATGCCGAGCGTTACGGTCGCCAGTGAGTGGGTCTTCATCATCGGAACGGAGCACAGCAGGTCTATGTCGGTCAGTGACTGATGCAGCGTGATCTTGTCGAACACGAATCCGTTCAGCAGCTCGACCTCGGTCAATTCGCCCGAGTGGAGGTTGATGAGCGGAGTCCCAAGAGAATCGGCAAGGTCGGTGTAGCCCAGTGTGTCGAACACGTACTGCTGCATCCCGTCCAGTATCTCGCGGTTCCGCGTCCTGTAGGTGACAGGGCCTCGGACGTTGAATCCTGTTCCCGCGGCCGACCCTTCACCGATCAGCACTTCCTTCCCCGACCGCTGCATCAGTTGGGCGAGCGTTCTCACGACGCCCGGCTTGGTCGTGAAATCCGGACCCTCGGCGACGAGGTTGGGCTTGAGCATGATCTGATCCTTGCCCTTCGCCACCGTCTCCATGCCTCCGAGGAGGTCGATGGCCTCCTCGACCGCAAGATCGACCTTGTCGTTTTTGATCCTCACGACGCTAACGGCCGGCTTCCCTGTCTCTGAACGGTCCGCACACCACGCCGGCCTCAGGCCTCCAGCGGCAGTTCCAAGAACCACGCCGGCACTCGTCTTGACGAAGTCCCTGCGTGACAGATGTCTGTGTCTCATGGGTTCCTCCCGCTCATCAGGCTGCCTCCACTACCTGACGGCCGGAGCGGACCCAGGGTTTCGGTCTTCCGCGTGCGCACGCCACCGGTGCGGCAACCGCGGTCAAAGGCAGCAAGGTCGGATGGGGACTGTCAGGGTCGTGATTGCACGGCGGGGCACGATTGACTCAGATTCCTCCGTCAGCACCTGACAACGGAGCCTTCCATGTCGGCGAGGAATCCACACCACAACGTCTACGTCGTGCTGCTGGATAACGAGGTGCTGAATCATGGACGCTTTCGGGATGCCAACCCGGATCGCGATCCCTTGAAGCCGTGCGTGTACGTGGGGGCGACCGGCATGACGCCCAAGGAGCGCTTCAAGAACCATCAGCGGGGCTACAAGTCCAACACCTACGTCTACAAGTACGGCGTGAAGCTCCTGCCCCAGCACTTCGAGCACTTGAACCCCATGACATACAAGGAGGCCATCGCCGAGGAGAAGCGCCTGGCGAACCAACTACGCAAGGAGGGCTACGCCGTGTGGCAGGCGTAGCTGGCTGAACAGTAGTCACCTCAGAATGACGACCCCAAAACCCCGACACGATACACGTAATGGGACGATCGGCCACGGCCGGCTCGGGCGCACTACGCTGAGGCCGAAACGCGAAAGGAGCGGCCCCCACAGGGACCGCTCCTCTCAACAAGATGACATCCGGCTTCCCTCTACGGCACGGTATTCACCGCATCGCAACCTCCGAAGGGGCTGCCGTCGAGCAGCGCTCCCGCAACACACGCTTCGGTGTCACCGGACGCAATGCCCGTTTCCCGCGTGCGGTAGTGCGAGACCAGGTCCATCAGGCCGTCGCCATTGACGTCCTGGAGGTGGCCACCAGCCTTGTGCGCAGGGGCAGCGCCGTCGGGACCGAACGCCAGCGTGGTCACGTCCACGTCCGTAACGTCAATAAGGCCGCTGCCGAGAATCGCCACCGGAACGAGGCCCTTGTGGTTCGGGTTGATCGAGTTCGGGTCGCTGCCGGGCTTGATGTCGATGTCCACTTGCACCTGACAAAGAGCGAGACCGAGCGCCAGCTCCTCCGGCTCCGTCAACGTTGCGATCGTCGTTTTCGATCCATCTGGAGCGAACTTCTCGATCGAACCGGCATCACTGACATAGAGGTTGTCAGCCAAGTCGAACTCCGTGAAGTACGGAGCCAGGAAGCCGGATGCAAAGGTGCCCAGTGGAGCACCAGTCGAGCTGAACTTTTCGATGGCTCCCGTACCACCGTCAGCAACGAAGACACCTCCCGAGCTGTTTATCGCTATGCCAAAGGGAGTGCCCAGGCCCGATGCGAACACGGTTCCTGTGTTGGTTGACGAAAACGGGGGGCTGAATTCAACGACCTGCCCTTCAGCTCGTGCCACAGCCAGGAGATTGCCGTTTGCTTTGAAGGCCGTGCCCTCACCGAAGTTCGTATAGAAAGCCGTTGCTCGAACCGGTGTGCCACTTGCTCCGGGGATCGTCCAAACCGCTCCGTCCGCAGCGTTCCTCGTGTTGAAGAACAGGTCACCCGAGGGACCGAAGCTTATGCCTTCCGGCCTCAGAGACGGTACCGGAGATGTCGAGGCATCATATACCGTCGTCAGGCCACCGCCCGTCCGATCGAAGCTGACGATCCTCCCGGTGCTCGATTGACCAGTGAAGTTGTCCGCAAAGTACAGCGTTCCATCGCCTCGACAGCCTCCATCTTCGGGAGCCGTCAATCCTGTCACGATGACGGTCGCACCAGAGCCGTCAAGATTCATTCGGGTTATCGTCCCAGTCCCGAAGTCGCTATAGAACAATTCGCCGTGTGCAGTGGCAAAATGACTCGAGAACAGGGGTGAGGGAGCGCCGCTGAATTCCGAGGGACCGGTGCCGTCGGAGCAACCCACTAGAAGGGCCGCCCCGAGCACCAGAGGGGCAAGGGATCTGTTCTTCATGACCGCCTCCGACTGAAGAAGGGGAATCTGTGCCATCTAATGGCTCCGCAGTCTCGTCGTCGGGCGGGCGTCGTATGGGCGTCTGGGCGGCGGCGGAACCGTCGGGCCATCGGTGGTTCGACGGATTGGGACAAACGTTGTCCCCATGCCCCGGGGGAACAAGGGGAATTTTGCTCGGGATTAGCCACCCGACTCTTCTGATCCAGAGCGGTGGCCGCTAGGTGCCTCAGACCCCGCAGATCAAGTGTCGTGACTTGTCGTGTTCAGTTCTGGAAACAACAGCGCCCGGCGAGGGGCCGGGCGCTGTGGGGATAGCGTCTACGATAATGAAAGGTAGATCTTATTGGGTGACACAGATCTCATCGCTTCCCTCAAACGACCTGCCGTCGAGCAGCAGGCCCGTCACCGTTGCGGTTCCGACACCCTGCTCGAACACACCATCCTCGTCCAGGATCTGGACCACCAGATCGGCGAAGCCGTCGGGCACGCCGTCCGGACCGCTCACGTCCTCAATATGGGAGAGCAGCTTGTCAGCCTTTCCAACCGTCTTGATCGTCATGCCGGCCATTTCCACCGTTGCCGGGTCGATCTGGCTGGCATCGAACGTCTCACTCCCCAGGATCGCTACTGGGATCACACCGTTCCCATTGTTATTGAAACAGTTGGGGTAACTGCCCGGCTTGATGTCGATGCCGACGTTGACTACGACGACCACATAGCTGTTGTACTGAACTTGCGCCTGCGAGAAGTTATAGAAGGCGATTCTCCCATTTGGGAAGTCGCCGGTTATATCGATCTCGAGGTTGTCATTCACATAGACTTTGAGTGCCGTCGCACTGTACTCGAACTTGAAGCTGTAGGGTGTGTTGTCGCCCCAACCGGTCCAGCCCAAGTTGGCGCCCCGCGCCAGTTGTTGCAGACCGTTGTTCGCGTCTGAGCAAGAAGAATTGAAGTTCGTATGTCCCCAGAACTCGTCTGCCGTCGGGATTCCGGAGACGCGGGAGACGGCGAGACCACCGTAGCCCCATGAGCCAGGGGTGCACGAAGGAGTGCCAAAGTTGTACCACTGGTTGCCCTGCTTCCAGTCGATCAGCAGATAGTCGGCGTCAGGATTCGTGGCATCTCCCGGCTGGAATCCCAGTGCGAAGCCGATGTAGTCATCGTCCCCCGTCGTAACGACTTGGATGGCACCCTCCACTTCGGTGTTGAACACGTCGAAATTGCTGTAGAACAGGGTCGGCTGACCGTTCACGCTCTGCAGAACGCTGTATCCATCCAAGGAAACCGTCCATACGCCCGCGCCGAATCCAGCTACCGCTGGATAGGATTCCGCCGTCCAGTAGTTCAGATCCACCGGGGTCGGCACACCCTCCAAACTCAACGAGGGCGCTTCGATTGTGCCGTAGTCCATGGGCTGTGTGGCAGAGTCAACACAGGCTGCCAGCAGAAGGACGAAGCCCAACGCGATGAGTTTCTTCATGGTGTCACCTCCGATTCAGGAAACAGGGCACGGTTTCCCGTCGGTGGTCTGGCGGTCACGTCGTCCGGGGAGGTGAGGGCGGGCGGAGGCGGCGGGGCCATCGAGGCCATCGGCGGTTCCAGGGATGCCGCTAACCTGCCCGGCGGGACACCGCAATCAAGGGTTGGTCCACTCGGGATTAGCCCCCCGGAAACAACAGCGCCCGGCGAGGGGCCGGGCGCTGCATGATGTGGCAACCTCACACCCTTCTACGAACCCTCCTCCTCCCCGGGCGGCTCCTTCCCTGTCTGGAGCGCGGCCCAGTTGTATGCCTCGTTGACGGCGAAGTAGATCGGCTTCTCGTTCCGCAGTATGTCGAGCATGACGTCGAGCTTGCTCAATGGCATGAACGCGTTGATGATCCCCTGCGAGTCGTGCCACGTGAAGTTGCCGGTGAAGTTCTGGTAGAAGTTGATGTATCCGCGGTAACGATTCGACGTCTCCCACAGGTATAGCCGTACCGGTTGATCCTCACCGGTGTACGCCTTGATCGAGTAGCTGCCGACCTCGAAGCTCACCATGGGCATTGCCTGGCCTCCCCCGTTGCGGTTAGGCCTAATGTGCGGCGCTGAGACAGGTGGGCGTAAGGGCGGCGCTTCTACACGACTCTTCTGATCCAGAGCGTCGGCGCTACGGGCTCAAACCGGGCAAGATGTAGTACTAAAACGCTGGTTCGTGTCGTTCGGTGTCGGCTTTGAGGGGCAGGATTCTCGCTCATGGCGGCATCTCGTCGGCCTACGAGGGCGCGCAATTCGCGCGCCCTCGTAGCAAACCCATCTCACGTCCCGCTGGTTACGGGAGCTCGAGCGAGAACTCGCTTTGGTCGCCGTTCCACACGAAGCCATCACAGAGATCACGCGTAGACGCGTCTCCTCCAGTCGCATCGAACACCGGCAGGGTGGCTGAACGCGCGCTCGTTGTGAACTCGCCGCGTATGTAACCGATTGCGAGATCACTCGGGCTGTCGGCAACCTGCACCGTAACGGTATTACCGCCGCCCGCGTTCCAGAGCGACTTCAACTCCTTGGCGTTGTCGAACTCGACTTCGAGCTCGTCGGAGTTGCAGGCGCACGGCGCGATGGACGCGGCGCTGCCCAGGCTCTCACCGTTCAGCAACACCTCGAACGTCCGGTCCCCTCCCACCGAGCAGTCGGCGTGGCTCACGAACAACTTCACCGACCGGAGCTGGCCTACCAACGCCTCCAGCCCGCGTCCGGTCGCGGTCTGAATCGCGTCGCACCCAAAGAATGGCACTCCGTCGGTCGTGATCCCGGACAGACATGCCTCCTCGTCACCCTCTTGAATCCCGCTCTCCTGCATGCGGAAATGCAGCATCAGCTTGCCGGAGTTTCCACCCAGTTGATGCGCCTCACCGCCATCGTGGGTCGGTGATGCACCCGCCGGACCGAACGTCACGGTCGTGGGATCTATGCTGCTCAGGTCCAGCCCGGGACCACCGGATATGGTCACCGGAATGACGCCTTGACTGGTCACTCTCAGGGTGGGCTTCACATCCACGCCCACCTGGACGAGCACAGCCGGGCTGCTCCCCATTCCGGTCGCGGCGGCAGCGCTGGAGCCAGCCAGCTCGAATTCGAGAGCCGACGTGAGATCCCCGACCGTTGCCTGGATGTCACCAGTGGGCGGCGGGTCGAACCCGCCAGCCAGGATGTTGTTGAGCAGAATCGGGAAGAAGTCGGTTGCGAAGCCCGAAATTGAGGCATCCGCGACGCGGTCCACGACTGGACCGCTCGCGCCTGCCGTTCCGTCCTGTTGGCGGATCACGAGATCGCCACCTGCGATCGAGCCCGACTGGCTGAACTCATCGTTTGAAAACCCCAGCACATCCAGGTCGGCGTACTCGAACATCCGTGCTCCCGTGAGATCCACGGCGCCGCTCACGTCATAGTGGGTACCCACGAACTCTGTACCCGGCGCCACGAGGGTCGTGATCTCCACCCGCACGTCCCCGCCGGGCGTCGAGAGGTTGGCAGCACTCCGGAGCATGTTCGGCATGACCTGCACAGGACCGGCTGCGCCAGGGCCGTCGAACCGGAATACCCCCGTTGCTCCCAAGTCCAGGACACCGAACATCTCGAACAACACGTCACTCCCGTCCTGGATCATGATCGTCGAACGAGCTCCGGGCGCGATCACGATGGCGAAGTAGTCGGGGTCGGCCGCAGGAAGACCGTTGCCGAGCGTGATCGGCGGTCCCGGGACGAGTTGGAACGTCGGCTTCAAGTCACTACCGACCTCCAAGGGGGTTGTGGACTGCTCTTGGCAGGACGCGGCGACTGCCACAGCGAACGCCAAGACGAACAGTTTGCGAGGGCGCATGGGCGCATCTCCTGATGAGGGTTAGCAGCAGGTCCTACTCGGTCTGGACCCGGACGGCGACCCGAAGAGGGTCAGCCGGCGGGTGCCTCAGTTGTCCTGGGAATGCAGGGCGATTCGCCCATCGGATATAGCAGCCGGTCTCCCCGAGCGCAATTGTCCCGTATAGGCACAGCGGGTCGTGTTTGCGCGGCGAACTCTTCTGATCCAGAGCGTCAGCCTCAGGGGGCCAAGACCCGGCAGATGTCGTACTTTGCCGTGTTGCCCCAAGAAGACAAGCCAGCCGGAGGCGAGGCATGAAGCGAAGCGATCGGGACTTGGGGATGGATCGCGCCATCACGCGGCGGGACTTCATCAGCGGCATGGCGGTGGCGATCACCGGCTCGTCTTTGGCGGGTCCGTGGACGGCCTCGAGATCTGCCCACGCCGAGCGTGCCGCCGCGGCGGGCGCAACTGGGCAGGAGCAGCAGGCCGCGTCCTATCCGCCGGGAGAGATGGGGATGCGGGGCAGCCACCGCGGGTCGTACGAGGTGGCGCACGCACTGCGCGACGGTGCGCGCTGGGACGACCTGGGGCCGGAAGCCGAGACGGGCGAGTGTTACGACCTGGTCGTGGTGGGCGGCGGCCTCAGCGGATTGGCGGCGGCGTACTTCTTCCGCAAGGAGGTTGGACCCGAGGCCCGTATTCTCGTGTTGGACAACTGCGACGACTTCGGGGGGCACGCCACGCGCAACGAGTTTCGGTCGGGGGGGCGCACGCTGCTGATCAACGGAGGCACGATCAACATCGAGGACCTCAATGCGTACGACGCACCGTCGCAGGAGATGATCCGCGAGCTCGGCATCGACGTCGCGCGCTACGCCGAGTTCAATGACGCAGAGCTGTACCCCTCGCTCGGGCTCAGGCCCGGCGTCTTCTTCGACGAGGAGACGTTTGGAGCCGACCGGCTGGTGGTCGGACACGACGAACTCGGGCCGCGCGAGTTCCTGGCCAGGACGCCGCTGTCGGAGCCGGTACGCAAGGACATCGCACGGCTCCACGAGGACCGGGTGGACTATCTACCCGGTCGATCGCTGCAGGAGAAGGCGAGTGCCCTGAGGCAGATGTCCTATCTCCAGTTCCTCACGGATCTCGTCAAGGTCGACGCCGGCGTGCTGCCCTACTTCCAGGCCTGGCGCCAGGGGTACTGGGGGATAGGCAACGACGCGCTTCCGGCAGAGATGGCCCGGGTAACCGGCTTCCCGGGCTTCCAGGGTATGGGGTTCAACGACTCCGCGCCGAGCGAGGGTGTCTTCCCCGTAGTCACGCCAACCAGCGACCAGTATTTCCGCTTCCCCGATGGCAGCGCTTCGATCGCGCGCCTGCTGGTGCGGAGCATGATCCCCGCCACCGCTCCGGGCGGCAGTGCGGAGGACGTCGTGGCGGCGCGCTTCGATTACTCACAGCTAGATCGCGACGGCGCACCCGTGCGGATCCGGCTGAACAGCACCGCGGTGCGCGTGCGACACGTCGGGGAGGGCGAAGGCTCGAAAGAGGTGGAGGTCACGTACGTACGCTCGGGCCGGGCGCGTCGGGTGCGGGGCCGCTCCTGCGTGCTGGCCTGTTACAACGCGATGATCCCGTACATGTGTCCGGAGCTTCCCGAGGCGCAGCGCACGGCACTGTCGTATGCACTGAAGGCGCCCAGGGTGTACACAAGCGTGTTGATCCGGAACTGGAATGCCTTCCAGCGATTGGGGCTCAGCGACGCGTACTGCCCCGGGGGCTATCACGACGTCGTGGGTCTGGGCGATCCGATCAGCATGGGCGAGTATCGCTGCCCGCGCACGCCGGACGAGCCGATGGTGCTGCAGCTGTACCGAACGCCGCTGGCCCCGGGGTTGCCGGCGCCGGAGCAGTGGAAGAGGGGAATGCTCGAGCTACAGATCACCTCCTTCGAGGTGTTCGAACGCGAGACCCGCGACCAGCTGGGGCGCATGCTCGGCAGCGGCGGATTCGATCCGGCCCGGGACATCGAGGCGATCACCGTCAACCGCTGGCCCCACGGCTATATCTTCTACCAAGACCCCGCCACGGAGGAGGTGGTGTGGACCCCCGATTGGCCGGCACAGGAGCGACCGTGGCTGCGCGGCCGCCAACCCTTCGGCCGCATCTCCATCGCCAACTGCGACGCCGCGAACTACGCCATGGCCGAGTCCTCGTTCGGTGAGGCCTACAGGGCCGTACTGGAGGTGGTTGAGGGATAGGTGACGGGCGTTCTAGGAGTAAGGGCCGAGGCTTGGCTCCGTAAACCCACCTAGAGGCACACATGGGACGTTACAAGATTGGAGTCGAGTCCAAGGACTGGGACTTTCCGATCCCTGGCGTTCGTGAAAAGACCGCCCTCCAGGGATCGAAGCGGGTTCGACTCGTGGAGTATTCGAAGGAGATGGAGCCGCACTGGTGCGAGGCAGGACACTACGGCTACGTACTCGACGGTGTGCTCGAGATCGAATTCGACGACGAGACGGACGTGTTCGAGTCCGGGGATGCTGTGCTCATACCACGCGGACCGGAGCACAGGCACAAAGCCAGGGTTCTCACGGACGCGGTGAGAGTCGTGTTCGTCGAAGATGTCTAGAGGAGAGCGTCGCGGACCGCCAGACAGCATCCCCACCCAATGCGCGGTGATCGAATGGTGTTCGTTCCCAAGAGTGTCTTATGCCAACGACTGCGCCCCTCGACTCGATTTCGCGGAGTCCCGCATGCGCAAACAGCAGGTTGCGGCACTGATCGTCACTGCATTGGTACTGGTCGCAGTGGGCACGACGCGCCTGCACAGGCTGCAGCCTAGGCCCCACCCTCGTACTTGAAGGAGACCTTCACCTTCGCCCGATAAGCGCTGACCTTTCCATCCTTCAGTTGTAGATCCAGTTCCGAGACCTCGGCTACCCGAAGCTCGCGGAGCGACTGTCCCGCCCGAGCAACCGCCGCGACCGCTGCCTTCTCCCAGGAGTCCGTGCTGGTCCCAACCAGCTCGATCACCTTGTACACGCTTTCAGTCATCGTTCATCCTCCTCTGCTACGCCGGTTTTCGGAATTCCAGACAATACCCGTGATACTGGCCATGCCCCTTCCATATGCCGTCCACCCGTGTCTCTTCCATTGTATCTGGCACCAGGTGAACGGGCACGGACACGTCCACCTTCTTGCCCCGAAACGGGCGTGAGAAACCGGGGATTCGCGTCATGAGTCGCGCAATCCGTTCCGCTTCGTCGGCAATCACGATTCTGCTTCCCGGCCGCGCGACACGGATCATCTCGTCAATGGCCTTCTTCTTCTCCGAGAAGAAGTTGATCCCGCCAATGTGGAAGACGTTGTCGAACGAGTCCGCCTTGAACGGCAACGCCTCTGCCGTACCAAGGAAGAGGTCCACCGACCAGCCTCGCTTGGTGACGAAGTCCCTGCAGCGCACCAGCTGGCCGGCAGAGATGTCCAGGCCATAGACTTCACCCACTCTTGGTGACTCAAACAGGTACGGGAGATTCCCGCCGGTACCTATCGACACTTCCAGAACGCGCCCACCGTCCAATTCCAACCGGTCCAAGACTTCCTTGCGTGCCCTGCGCTCTCCGCCGAACCCTAAGAACGCCGCTTTAGTGAAGAGGGCGTAGACGGGCGAGAACCAGTCATAGAAGCGAGCAATACGGCGGTTGAGGCCCTCTGGTTCTTGCGGAGATATGAAGTGAGCAATGCCATTCCTAACGGAGAAGCTTCGCTCACACTGCGGGCAGAACAAGTCCCCCTCATCTATGGTCTCATCGCCGCGCTCATCCCGTAGAGAAAGTGCAGCTCGACAATCAGGACAACACAGCAACTCCAGCGTCGAGCGTCTCATCTCTACTCCTTAGAGGGCCAATTGCGACGAAACACGCCCCCTCGCAATCTGCAAACAAGGGGAAACTCACTCAGGATTCTCGGCGGCTCACCAGCACCCTTCTGATCCAGAGCGCCGGCTCCGGGCGTTCCGGAACACAGCGCCGCTGTATGGCGTAGCATACTCGGTGGTGGCGCCGAACGGTGCGCCAACGATTCCACGGGACGAAACGGGAGGGGGCGATGAAACGACTGACGTTGGGGCTCTTCGTGGCGGTTGCCGGCGTCGCGTGCTCGGATAGCGTGACGGGACCCGACGAGCTGAGCGGCGTGTACGCGTATCAGGCTATGGATTCCGCCGGCACGGCACTTCTCACAGGCACGCTCCAGCTCGTGTTTCACCCCGATTCGTCGGTCACCGGCAGCTGGGCGATCGACTGGGCACCGGACGCCGATACTGATACCGAGGTTGGCCCACAGGTCGGTGAGGGAATGCTGCAAGGTCGGTTGGGCGCCGAGGACCTCGTTCTGGACCTGAGCCCCGGTGTCGCGGACAACAACGTGTTTGTCGCCGGCCCACTGGTGCGGGGCAGCACGGCGCCCCAACTCGCCGGAGACTGGAGCCACTCTACGCTCGTGGGAGCGGTCGCTGCGGGCCTTTGCACAGCGACCAGGCTGCCATCGGCGATGGAGTAGTCGTGATTAGACTCGTCGGCCCCGGCTCATTTGCGGCTGATGCCTCAATTGTTGCCGGTCGCCCCCTTATGGCTCCACCCTTCGGCTCTCCCACCCCGGATAACCGCTCCGCTCGAGGAACGTCGGGTAATCGGTGACGGCCAAGATGTCGCGGATCGCCTGGTCCTTGTCCTCGGCATTCTCGTAGTAGACCGAGACGATCCGTGCGCCCAGCACGTAACCGATGTGCGCTGGCTGGTCCGGATCGGAAGGCCGGGACCACATCCAGTCGCCGGTCTCGGCGCCCAGCATCTCGGGCTCGAAGCGCTGCCACAGCTCTCGCTCGTGCGCCTTCAGAAACTCCCGACCGTCCTCCTGCGTCATGCGGCCGGTCACCCGATCCGCCATGTACTCGGCGACGCCCTCGCGGATCGTAAAGGCAAGCAGGCTCCCCCCCTCGGGGCCGTAGATCGCCTGGTACTGCTGGACGCCCATCGCCAGCGCCTGCTGCATGTGCGCCATCTCGTGAACGAGCAGGGTGATGATGTCTCCCCGCAGTGACTCGACGCTGTGCTTCTCGAACGTGATGAGCGTCCCCGCCCTCGATCCGGAGCCGATGCCCCGGTACGAGCCCACCAGGAAGTAAGTCGGCGTGAACATTGGATTGGGGACGATGGCCGCGAGATCGGCATACGCCGCGCGGTAGCGCGCCTCTTCCTCTTCCAGCACGGGAATCTTGTCCTTGACCGCGGCGTACTCCGCCGGGTGCTCGCGAATTGCGTTCAGCAGCAGCTCAGGCGTGAGGTCGTAGTCGTCTACGAATGCTGCGAGCCCAGGGCTGGCCCTGTCGAAGTACTCCGCCTGCAGCACGGCGATCGAGTCGCCTGTTCCGGACAGCTGCTCGAAGGCATGCGAGAAGTTGCGCAGATCCTCATAGACGAGCTGCGCGCGCTCCGGATCCGGTGTGGCGTCGATTTGAGCGCTCGCCGGAAGCGAGATAACCGCCGAAAGCGTCAGAGCCGAAAGCGTGCTTCCTGTAATCAATCTCATCATATCCCCCAAAAGATCTCCCGATCAGTCACGGGCCCCTGCGGCGAATGGCCGATGATTCCGGCCGGCGACAATCCCCCTACGAATGAGGAGCGCAACGGTTGCAAATAAAGGGATCATCTTAGTCGGGGTTGGGACCGTGCCGAACGAGAAGACGTGAGGACCCTCGGGATTTCCATGTCGGACGGTTAACAGCGCCCTCCCTCAGCGACAGGAGACCGAACGCGATGTCAGCGCATCCGCTGCCGGAGTATCTCGATTGCGTGCTCGAGCATTCCGTCGCGCTCTTCGACCACGTCTGACACGGTCCGCTCCACGAGCACGTCCGGCTGGATCCCGACGCCCAGGAACTCGCGGCCGTCCGGGTAGGTGTCGTGCTTCGTCAAGATGCGCGCCGAGCCGCCACCCGGAAGATCGATGAAGAGCGGTTGTCCCGTGCTACCCGCCGTGGGCTCCCCGACGAGCGTCACGTTGGCTAGCCCGTCGAGCCACACGAGGAAGTCCTCCGCCGCAGAGCCCGTACTCCGGCCGATGAGCACGACGATTGGAACTTGGAGTTTCGGGACAGTTGCATCCGGGATCACCAGGTCCGGCTCGACCTCGTTCCACGCATCGCCGGTGTAATACGGCTCGTACTCGCGCTCCCAACGGCCCCAAGCGCGATGGGCCGCGTTGTTGATCCGGGTACGCCATCGCGCGCCCATCAAAGTGTCGCTCGTAAGGTGCCGGGCCGTTATCCTCCGGGGAATCCCGTTGCTGCCGCCGCTATTGCGCCGCACGTCAATGATCACCCCTGCCGCCCGGTGAAGCTCCGGCGCGATGGAGTCGAAGCGCTCCTCCTGCGCTCGATCGCCGAATGTGTTCAGCGCGACGTATGCCACTGCGTCATCGAGCCAGCGGAACTCGAACGGGTCGTTCGAGGGAAAATCGCGCACCCACGCCGACCGCCGGCTGGACGAGTCCCTGGTTACCGTCACCGTTCGCTCGTCACCGTCCTGGGTCCGCACCGTCACGGCTACCTGACTTCCCGCTGGACCCCATAACAGGCCGACGCCGTTCACATACCAGCCGGCCATCGCGAACGATCGTCGGAAACGGACCGACAGACCGCGCATCAGCGGATACACCTCCCGCTCGAGGTACTCGTCAACGGGCACCCCATCCACTGCCAGGATCTCCGAGCCGAGGGGGATCTGGGATGCGAGCGGCGCCTCGACATTCCATACGATCGGGCGCCCCTCTGCAGAAGTCACACGGATCTTCGGCTGGTCGAACACGTGCTGTTGATACACCCAGGGCGGCATCAAAACCTGGGTGTGTCCGTCCCGCAACAGCGCGGCAAACCGGGTCAGCACACGGTAGTACTCAACAGTCGTCTCGGCCTCCAACACCTGTGGCAGGAACGCCTGATAGGCACTATCCCAATCGAGCGCCGGCAACTTGGCGAACAGCGGGAAGTTGTAGTCCGCCTCCTTCCAGATGAGCGACAGTCCGTAGAGCCTCTCAGCTTCCGTCAGCGACGTCACCGCGCTGTCTTGTGCGTTCGCGGTTGCCGCGCCGGAGGCGATGAGGGTAGCTACGATGCACCAACGAGATACAGGTCCCATAGTCACTCTGGCCGCCCTCTCTGCGCTGTTGTTTTCACGACGCCGGTACTGCGAGCCACATGGTGCCATCGGCGATCAGCGTGGGTTCGCGATTCGGCTACAGGACTGTACTGATCCAGAGGGCCATCCCTCCGTTGAGGCCGTGTGGCACCTTGTTGAGGTTGGATACCCTCGACACGCAGAACGTTGGGCTGGTGGTCGAAAAGTGCTTGCTAACGGTTACGAGTAGGAATCTTCTGATCCAGAGCGGCGGCCTCAGGGCGCCAAACCCGGCAGAATGTCACACTAAACGCGGGTTCGTGTCGTCCGTTGCCGGGGTTTGAGGGCAAAATGTCGGGTTACGACGGCGACTTGTCGGGGCAGATGTCTCAACGGGAGGTCACCGCACTTGTGGGACTAGATCTGTCGGGTATGTTAGTCCTCTGCCCTAGGAGGAACACGATGCCCCGATACCAGCTCACGATTGGTCTAGTGGCGCTCGCCCCCGTCCTGTCTGCCTGTGCCACGGAAGTCCCGGTTGTCGAAGTGATGGGCGAGTGCGCAGATGTGTACCAGGCAGAGCTCTGCACCTGGGCGCGGATGCAGGGGACGACTGTCGTCGCGGTCGGCGCGACAATCCCGCTGGCCAGCATCGAGAATGCACCGGAAGATCAGGAGCTGGTCTGGCCGCCGGTCATGGCCACGGCGTTGCGCATGCCGGAGTCGGGCCAACAGGAGGCTGGGCTTACCGAGGTCACCGTGTTCTGGGAGGCCCATGGACACCCACCCGGCCCATACCTAGCGCCGCACTTCGACTTCCATTTCTACACGATTACGCGCGAAGACCGGACCGCCATTGACTGCATCGATGAGACCAAGCCGTCCGTACTACCGGCAGGATACAGTCTGCCCGACGTGACATTGCCGCCTCCGCTGGCCGAGATGGCCGGTGAGAGCCCCCTCATCGGCCTGTGTGTAGCGGAGATGGGCATGCACTCTCTGTTGATTTCCGAGTTAGAGAGCACCGACACGTTTCGCGGGAGCATGGTAATCGGCTACTACCACGGCACGCCGATCTTCATCGAACCCATGCTCACGCGCGAGCTACTGTTGGAGAAGCGCTCGTTCGATCTCCCCATCCCCAGTATCCCCGGGATGGCCGGGGAATATCCCCGGACCTTCCATGCGGAGTACGACGCGCAACAGCAGCTCTATCATTTTGTGTTTTCCGACTTCGCACTGCAGGAGGAGGTAGTAGATGGGGCTAATTGACTTTATTCCGATCGTGGGGACTATCAGCCACTGGGTTGCGGACCCCAAGGGCATCAATCCGGGCGATTACTCGGCCCCGGCTGATTTTCAACAACTCTGCGCAGCGGACGTTGCCGAAGCTGAGCGCAGATGTAAAGCGGCTATCGACTTGCAGCAGGCAGCCTATATGCGGGACTTCGCCGGGCTCGGGGCTCTAGGTGCCGATCTCGTCAAGGCAGCGTTCTGGGCAGCGATGGTGGCGAAATTTGCAGCCACGAAGGGTGGCAAAATCATAACCGGTGTCGTGGGCGTCGTTGACGTGGCGGCGGACCTTGGTGCGTACGCCTATCAATGGCACAGGATGGGAGAAGCATCTAAGCAAGCCAAGCAGACCCTCTGCGTTTGTGGGTAGAGTTGAGCGCAGTGTTCGCAGACCAGCCTCACCTCGACCCCGCAGCTCACTCAGCGAGCAAGGAACCGATGACGTCAGAAAGAAAGAACGCGCAGCCATACGGCTGCGCGTTGAGTTGCCCCGCCTGGGATCGAACCAGGACTCTTCTGATCCAGAGCGGCGGCTTCAGGGGTTTGAAACCCGGCAGAATGTCACATCAAACGCGGGTTCGTGTCGTCCGTTGCTGGGTTGAGGGCAGAATGTCTGTTTTGACACGACATAATGTCGTGTCACATGTCCTGGCTTGTCGTGTCACCTCACCCGCACTACAGCGCCCGGCCGGCGCAATGACGATCGCCGCAACGGCGCGGCCGCATCAATCTGTTCCCGTTGCCGGGAATCTGAATCTGAAGTCACAATGTGCCGCTCCGTCCGCGATGGTTTGTGTGCGAACCAGCTCTACGCCCCATTCGCGCGCCATGCGGTAGTCCAGGTTGCCCGCCGCAGGCTCGGTGAGCTCGGAAACACCTTGGTCCTTGAAGTAGTCGGCGAGCGGACAAAGGGTCACGTCAAACGCCACGCCTGTCTCCGAGGGGAAATGCCGATGACAGAACGGGGAGGTGAAGAAGCGCCGGGTCATCATACCCAGCAGCCATTTGACCCTGGTTTCTCGTTTCGCGCTGCGGAGCCGTGAGAGTTTGAACAGTGTAGCCGTCACGGGTTGATAGACGTCCCACATGATCGTTTCGACGAGCACGGCGGCCTCGGCTTTGCTCATGCCGTGTTCCTGCACGGCTCTATAGAGTGCGCAACTCCACTCCATGTATCGCATCAGCAAGTTCACCCCGACGCTATGGCGGGGGCGACTGGGCGCCAACTGTGATTGCCAAGTGCGTGTTGAGCGCCAGACTTGCGCTGACCCGCCCCGAAAATGCCCCTGTAGTCGACGACGAGCGGCACGCCTATAAGCGACGGTCGGTGCTGCGGAAAAGAGAACAAACCCAAGACTCATCAATCGGCCTCCCATGCTACCGACTCGGTTCGACGGATGCCGCTAATTTGGCGCCGGAGATACGCCTCGCAAGGGAAAATCTGAAGCGGGTTTGTTCAGATTACGGCCAGTGCGGAGGATCTAAGCTCTTCTGATCCAGAGCGTCGGCCTCGGGGGCTCAAACCCAGCAGAATGCCACTTGAAATGCGGGTTCGTGTCGTCCGGTGCCGGGATTCGGGAACAGAGTATCGGTTTCACACGACAAAATGTCGTGTCAAATGTCGTGGTATGTCGTTTTACCTCACGCAAACAACAGCGCCCGGCGCGAGGCCCGGCGCTGTTGCTTCCAGACTGACACCAATGAGCTTCTGCAAGGTTGACCTTATCGGTACCCCACGACCTCATCCGCTCATTTCATGCTCATCTCGTCCGGCGTCGTCATCTCACCGTGCCACGAGTTGACGATCTTGCCATCCGGCATCCGTGCCACGGACGCCCAGGTCCCGCCACCGGTCATGCCCGCGAACTTGCCCATCCCGCCCATCACTCCGAACTCGCCGCCGCTGGCATCCCCGTTCCACCAGATCCACCACACGTCGCCGTCCCCATCCCGCGACACACAGTGCCCAGCGGCCGTGAAGGCCATGCCGTCAGCCTCGTAGACATAGGTACCCTTGCAGCCCTGACTGGTCAGGTGGAATGGGCTCTCTTTGTCTTCGGAGACTGTGAAGCCATCGAGGCTCATGGCCCGCACCATTCGACCGTCCGGAAGCTCGTATTTCTCTAATGTGGTGGCAGTGTACAGCCCGTTTCCGTCCCCAGACCACGTCTGCTGTGCTTGCGCGCCCGCCGCTACTCCCAGGCACAGTAGCGTCGCACCGACGACGCGGGCGCAGTGTAGATGCCACTTCATGGTAGGACCTCCTTAGCAGATGGGCTTCCCAATGCCTATGAATGCGATACAGCGGTGCTCCGAGTGCTCGGAATCAGGAAGGTCGGTCTCTTCCGGTCAGTGGTCTTGGCGGTCTCGTCGTCGGTGTGGCGTCCAGATGGAGGGCGTCGCTCTGGCGGCGGGCCGTCGAGGCCATCGGCAAATCGACGGATTGCAGGGAAACTCCATTCGCCGCAGAGCGCGAACAAGAGCAGATCAAGTCGGGATTAGGGGGTCGCAGGTTCGAATCCGGCCGTCCCGACTTCTAAGTACCGACCGGCCTTGAGCTTAGGCTGGTCGGTTCCTTCTCGCGAGGAGTGACTACTGTTCCCACAAGCAGCTTCGTCGTTCCCACCTCCCAGCACGGCTCAGTGCGGCCACCGGTCCCAGGCCATCTTGACAGATCGATGGATAATGGACAGACTGGTCTGTATGACTGTGGACTCTACGTCGGTGCAGAAGCGGCAAAAGGGGAAGAGCGCGCGAGAAGCCCTGCTAGATGCGGCTTTTGACGAGATGTACCTGCACGGTTTCCGCGCCGCCGGCATCGAGGTGATCCTCGCAACCAGCGGAGTCTCGAAGGGGGCGCTCTACCACAACTTCGGGAACAAACAGGGACTCGGCTACGCCGTGGTCGAGGAGAGGGTGAAGCCGCTGGTGCGGGAGCGGTACCTCCAACCCTTCAACGAATCCAGCGACCCCACGGAAGCGCTACGAAGGATGGGACGCAGGATGGAAGAGGAGTTGTTGAAGACTGGAATCCTCCAGCGGGGCTGTCCGGTCAACAATCTGGTCCAGGAAATGTCCGGAGTCGATGACGGGTTCCGCGAACGGCTCTCCGCGATCCTCCAGGAATGGCGCGACACAATTGCCGATGGCCTCCGCCGGGGCCAAGCGGCTGGGACCGTCAACCAGGAGGCCGACCCGGAAGAGACGGGGACCTTCGTCGTTGCCTGCCTGATGGGGGCCGTCGGGTTCGCCAAGAATGCCGGAGATGTCGTGCCCTTTGACCTCTGCCGGCGGGTGCTAGACACCTATGTCGATACGCTACGACCAAAGGCCGCGGCCTCTGCGGGGTGACATGAGCGGAGCCGCTGGAGCAGGGTTTTTTTGAGGCTACGTTAGACAGACCGGTCTGTCTATTTCCTCAATGTCTCATCCCTAGGAAAGGAGTCACACCATGTCAGTAGAACAGAACAAAGCCGTCCTTAGGCGAGGCGCGGAGGCGTTCAACAACCGAGACGACCGGTCAGGTTGGTTGGACATCCACGACTCGGCCGTCCTCGCCCACGGGCTCGGGCCCGAGCCGCTCGACCTGGAGGGCCTGGAGCGGTTTTACGGGGGGCTCTGGACCGCATTTCCCGATCTACACATTTCCGCGGACGACCTGATCGGCGAAGGGGACAAGGTCGCCTGGCGTCTCACGGTCCACGGCACACACCGGGCGGAATTCCGGGGCGTCCCGGCGACCGGGCTCGAAGTGACGTTTGGAGCCCAGTACATCTTCCGTTTGCACGATGGGAAGATCGTCGAGCGCTGGACGAACTTCGACCGCCTTGGCGTTTTGGTCCAGCTCGGCGCCATCCCCGCGCCGGTTTGAGGTGAAGCCGTGGCAACCATGACCCTCAAGGAGGGATCAGTTCATGACTGAACCACAGAGGGCGCAAGCATTGCGCGCGGTGCTGGTCGTCGTCGGTGTGATCTTCATTTTCGGGGTCTGGCTTCTCATGCGGATCTGGCCGGCGGGGTGGCAATGGCAGCCCAACCAGCATGAGTATGAGCAGATGTTCCAGGGCTTGTACGCTACGCTCGGGATCTTCCTAATCCTGGCTTCCCGCGCGCCGCACAAGCATCGAAGTCTCATATTGTTTACGGCGTGGTCCAGCATCGTGCATGCGGGAATCATGGCCATCCAGGCGCTACGAGACACCGCTGAACGAGGTCACTTGATCGGCGACGTGCCGGCGCTGGCCATCGTCGGGATCGCCCTGCTACTTCTGGCGCCGAAGGCAACGGGGCCATCAGTGCCGGCCCGCGAGCCGATGCAGGAGGCACTCGAGCATCAAACCGTTTAGAACCAAGGAACCATGGCAATCGGGGCCACACGGCCACCTCGAATCACGGCCGTGTGGTCTCCCGAACCGAAGCCTTCGTCGAATCTCTCCACAACGCCAAGCTTCAGTCGGAGGCGGTGGCCACGTTTCCGGCGCAGTCGGCGGCACTAACGGTGATCGTGTACACGCGACCGGTGCCGGTTCCGGCTCGCTCAGCCCTGACCCACACGTCGAATGTGCCATCTCCGTGGTTGACGACAAGAGTCGTGATTGTTCCACGGAACGAGTGTGGAGCGCTGCGGCTGCGAATAATGGGATATGTTCGGTCGTGATTCTCCCGTGTGCCGAGCCGAGCATCCGGCACGTCACCCCTGCGACCCGAGGCGGTCCCCGCGGGTAGAGATGTCAGAGTACTGCGCTCCCAATCGTTGAATGGGGAGAAGGGGCAACCCCATGCGGACAGCTCGACTGCCTGCCGGGAACACGGGATGGGTCATAGCGCTCGGAGCGGCGCTCACGCTGGGCACCGCGCCGGCCGTCCGTGGCCAGCAGCCGAACCCGCCGGCGGGAACCGTTAGCGGGAGGATCGTGGACGCCGCCACCGGCGCACCGCTGGCGGACGCCTTGGTCGTGCTCGAGCCCGCGCCGGGCGGACTGGTGCCCACGGTCGACCGGCGCTGGGCGACGCACCTGAGCGTACGCGCCAACGAGCGTGGTGCCTACGGATTCACCGGACTCGGCTCGGGCGAGTACCGGATCACTGTGAGGCTCCTCGGATTCCGCCCGGCCATTGTGGACGTGGACCTGAGGCGCGCCCCGTCGCTGCAGCTGTCGGTCGGGCTGGCGCTGGAACCGATCCGGCTGGAGCGGGAGGTCGTGAGCGCCTCGTCGGTGCCCGCGTTCGCTGCGGCGAAGCCGGCCGACGACGCGCAGCTCGAAGCGGTGCACTACCGGCAGGAGCGGTTTCTCGAGAGCGACGCGCGGGTGGTGACCGAAGAGGACCTGACGGCGGCGGCGACTGTCGGAGAGGCAGACCTGTTCCGAGCGCTGCACAGGCTTCCGGGCGTGACCACCCGCGACGACTTCACGTCGGCGCTGTGGACCCGTGGCGCACCGTGGAGTCACACGCGCGTTTACTACGACGGGCTCCCGCTGTTCAACCCGGTGCACGCCGCCGGCGTGCTCTCGGGCGTCAACTCTCTGGCGCTGGGCGGGGCCTTCTTCCATCCCGGCGTGCGGTCGGCCGCCATCGGCGAGGGCGCGGCTGCTGTGCTGGACCTGACTTCGCGGCGCTGGATAGCGCCACGGTTCGGAGGCGAAGCAGGTCTCTCCGTAGCCGGCGCACGGATCGCGCTCGGCGGTCCTTTGGCGGGAGGCGAGGGCGGGTGGAGCTTCGCGGCCCGGCGGTCGCACATAGATCTGTTCAGCCAGATCGTGACGGACTCGGCAGGCCGCATCCCCTACGCGTTCCTCGACCTGGCCGGCCGCGTGGACGCGCCGCTGCCGGGCGGCGCGCGGCTCGAAGCCAGCGCCCTCTGGGAGCGGGACGACGTGTGGGGAACCGTGCCGGACCTTCTGAGCAACAACCGCGGGCGCTGGGGCAATGCGCTCGGGCGGGTCACGGTGGGCGCGAGGCATGGCTCGTTGTACGGCAGGCATTCGGTTGGCGTGAGCCGGTTCGGCGCGTCAGTACAGACCGCGCTGTTCGTGGCCGACTCGTCGCTGAGCCTCGCGGTGCCGACGCACCAGCCCCTCAGCAACGTGATCACCTACTTCGCGCTACGTTCTCGTTTCGAACCGTTGACGGCGGCACGAGGCCGAGGCTGGAGCGCGGGGAGCGAGCTGGTCGTGCAGCAGCAGGACTTCAACGGTCCGCTGCCCCGCCCCTACCCGCAGCTACTGTTCCACGACACACTGCAGCTCGCGCGGCATAGCGTACGCTTCGCCCTGTGGGGTGAGAAACGCTGGTCCGGTGAGAGGTTTGCCGTGCAAGCCGGCCTGCGGGCTGAGCTGCCGGGCGATGTGGCGAACGCCGGCAAGGTGGCGCTCGCCCCACGGCTCAGCGTGCGCATGGCCGCGACGCGCTGGATCACACTGTCCGCAGCGTACGGCCGCTCCTATCAGTACACGCAGGCCGTCGCGCCGGCGGGACCGGTCATTGGGCCCAACTTGCACATATCCGACGTGTGGCTGATGGCGGGGGACACGATCCCGGCTATCCGCTCCGACGTCGCCACCGTGGGAGCCGAAGCGTGGCTCAGCACCACGTGGCTGGCCTCGGCGACGCTCTACGGGCGCATCGCCACCGGGGTTGCGGTCCCCGACCCGACGCCGGGAGAACCCTCGCCCGATCGTCCATTGTTCGTGCCGGCCGTGAACCGTGCGGCTGGAATCGAGGTCTCGCTGCGGCGGCTCGCCGGTCCCGTGAGTCTGGCGGCCTCGTACACGTACGGCGGCTCACAGCTCGAGGCCGAGGACCTGGTCTACCCCGCATCCTCTTCTCGCCGCCACGTGGTCGACGGTGTCGTCACGGCACGCGTGGGCTCCTCCCTCCGATTGGGCGGTGCGGTAACGGCGGCCAGCGGAGCGCACTTCACCAGGTTCCTCCGGGCGGCGGTGACTTGCGCCGAGTCAGACACCATCGCCTGTCCGGAGAATCCCCTCGTCACCACGACTGCGATCGAGGAGCCCGGCGCCGGACTGGCACCGGCGTACGTCACGTTCAGCCTCATGGCCGAGTGGACGCGAGCTTTTCGCAGCTGGGAGTTGGGAGTGACACTGCAGCTGCTGAACGTCTTCAACCGGCGCAACGCCATAACGTACGTCGGGTCGGAGGAGCCGTGCACCACGCAGTCACCCACGGCTCGGATGCCGCGAGCCGGCGTGTGCGATCTCTTCGACCGGGGGCTGCCGCTGCTTCCCCTCGTGGGGGTGCGTGCGCGGTTCTGACCGTGAGATGGATGCGCTCTACCGGCGATACCGGGCCGCGCTGTACCGCTACGCGACCTGGTTCACCGGCGACCCGGACCTGGCCGACGATGTGGTCCAGGAAACGTTCCTGCGCGCACGGGAGCAGGCACCCGGCGCGGCCGAGGCAATCAGGGGCTGGCTGTTCACGGTCGCGACCAACCTGGCGCGGGATACGCTGCGCGTGGCGCGTCGCCGCACGGAGCTCCTCGCCGAGCAGTGGGATGCGCTCCCCGCTCCAGCAGCCATACCCGATCCGGTGACTGAGCTGGAGCACAAGGAATTGGGTGCTCGCCTTCGAGCGGCACTGGACGGACTGTCCGATCGGGAGCGCAGCGTGCTGCTGCTGCGCCACGAGGGATTTCGCCACCGGGAGATAGCCGAAGCAGTGGGTACGACGACCAAATCGGTTGGCACGATGATCGCCCGGGCCGCAGACAAGGTGGCCTTGGCCCTGGGACCGGAGAGCGACCAATGACGCACATCGACGATGGCGCACTGGTGCGGTTCGTGGACGGGGAGTGCGACGCCGAGGAAGCCGCGCTGGTGCGGCAGCACACGGCCGTCTGCAAACAGTGTCGCTCGCGGCTCGGAGAGATCGAGAGCCGGATGCGGCTGGTGTCGCAGGCACTGAAGCAGGCGGAGCCGCGGCCTCGCGCCGCCCCGACTCCCGGACGCACTTGGCTCTACGCAGCAGCGGCCGCGGCAGCTCTTCTGGCGGTAGCGGTGGGGGTGCAACCGGTGCGGGCGTGGATCGCACAGCGCGGCCAGGCGCTGTGGCATCTCGTCGTGGGCAGCGACGTCCAGGAGAGCCCCGGCGGCCCCGCGACGGAAATGCCCGCCGCCTCGATCTCGTTCGTGCCCGCGGTAGGCAGTTTCGAGATCGTGCTCGCCGGCCGTCAGGCCGAAGGAACGCTCGAGGTGCGAGTCGGCGAGGACCCGAGCGCGACGGCTACGATCATTGGCGGCGCGCATACCGAAGGCCTGGTGGTGCTTCCGAACGGCCTCAGGATCGAGAACGACCCCACCTCCACGGGATCCTACGAGCTCGTGCTGCCCTCAACGCTGTCGCCCGTCCTCGTGGTGATAGGGGACGAGCCACCGCTCGAACTGGAACCCGCGCAGGCCGAAGAAGGCTGGACGATACAGCTGGCGAGACCCTCGGCGCGCTGACTGTCAGAAACCGGCTTCCCCACTCGTCATCTCAACAAACAGCGTCGAACGAACTCGCCAAGAGGAGAGTGTCTCATGCACGCCATTCCCGCTGTCGCAGCAATAGCCGCGCTGTCCCTTACAGCATGTGACGGCGCCGGAAGCAACAAGCTCATGGAGCCGTTCTCGCCCGGCCAATCGGGAAACGACCCCGTCGTCTCCGTTGAGGTACTCGGGCCCGGCAACCTGGAACTGGGAAGCAGCGCCACCTACTACGCCATCGCGTTCACCGCCGGCGGCGATCCCGATCACCTGACCTTCGCTCCCGAGCTCGACTCCATCATCACGGAGGACGTCATCTGGTCCAGCTCGGACGACGCGGTGCTGAGCGTCGCCGGAAACGGCAGCTCGGCGGAGGTCCAGGCGGTGGGCAACGGCACGGCCCAAGTGGTGGCATTGGCCGAGGGTGCCGCCGGCTCACGCACGGTTCACGTCGGACCGCTCGTGGTGGGCCCGCTGGCGCGGATCGAGCTCGTGCCGCCCGATCTGACAATCATCATCCATGGTGACTCGGCACTCGGAAGCATCGAAGCGATCCTGTGGGACGAAGCCGGCAACCGGATCCTGAACCAATCGGTCACCTGGAGCATCAGCGATCCCACCGTGCTCGCCTTCCGGAGTCAGCAGCCGACGTTCGTCCTCCTGGATGGCTTGAAGCCTGGCACCGCCACCGTCACGGCGGAGGCGGAGGACAAGTCGGCATCGGCAAGCGTGACGGTGCAGTAGGCTCCGTAGATTGGTGCAGGTCGGCCGCGCAACACGAAAGCGCAAGCCGCTACGGCTTGCGCTTCGGAGTGAGGGTGACCACCTCCAGAACTCTTCTGATCCAGAGCGGCGGGCTCAGGAGGCTCAAACCCGGCAGAATGTCACCTCAAACGCGGGTTCGTGTCGTCCGGTGTCGGGGTTGGCGGCAGAATGCCTGTTTCACACGACAAATTGTCGTGTGAAAACTCGTGATTCGTCGTGTTGGTTCTGGGAAACAACAGCGCCCGGCGCGGGGCCGGGCACTGCCAGAGCGTCAAGGAGCTAACTCGGCCAGTCGACGTCGAGCATCTCCAGCAACTCTACGCGCACGCCGATGTACAACCGATCGCCGTACCGAGAGAGACGCTTCAGCATGCGCTGCAAGTGGCGACGCTGCGCTGCGTGCACCTGCGCAGCTTCCACAAATGCGGGTTGGGTAGTCACCTTTTAACTAGCCGAGCACCACCTCGACCCGGTGCTCGCCACCGTCATCGGCGAGAGGCACGAGACCGTCCGTCGGAAGCTCCCTTCCGTCGAGGCTGATCCGGGAGACTCCGCGGCACACTCCATTCGGATTCTCCACCCTGACCCGGTACCGGGTCGCACCGTGCAGGTACGAGATCTCGAAGCGCCTCCAGCGCCCGGGGATGCACGGATCGATGCGCAGACCGGAGCCGCGCTTGCGTGCCGCCCCGGTGTACCACGTCCACCCACCTCGCCCCACGTGAGGAGGCTCGGAATAGACGTCCGCGGCCACGGCATAGGGCTCCACCTTGTAGCGGTGCACGTCCGCACGACGGCTGGCGTTGCGGATCGGGCTCAACAGGTCGAACAGATCGAAAGCTTTGTCCCCCTCGCCCAACGCGGCGAACGCCGCTGCCGACCAGGTCGCGGCATGGGTGTACTGTCCGCCATTCTCCCTGATGCCGGGCAGGTATCCCTTGATGTACCCCGGGTCCTTCGGGGTCTTGTCGAACGGCGGTGAGAATAGCAGTACGAGCCGATCCTCCGGCCTGACCAGGTTGCGGGCGACACTCTCCATCGCGCTGCGCGCCCTCTCGTCAGGCGCAACGCCGGACAGAACCGCCCAAGACTGGGGAAGCGAGTCGATCCGGCACTCATCGTTCTGCGAAGATCCGAGCGGCGTGCCGTCGTCGAAGAAGGCGCGCCTGTACCACTCGCCGTCCCACGCTTCGCGCTCCAGCGCCGCCTGCAACGACGCTGCGTGCTGCCGCCACCGCCGGCTCCCATCAACGGCAGACCGTGGCTGCCGGCACCCAGGCTGCGGTCCAGCGCGCGTGCGCAGTGTTCATATAGCGTCGCCCGTTCCTCCGACTGAGTGGGCTGGAAGTACGCCTCCTGCTCGTGCTCATCCAGCTGTCTCCCCTCCAGGAAGGGCACCTCCTCGTCGAGCACCGTCCAGTCGTCGGTAACCGCGATGTAGTGACTCACCGCGTACGGCAGCCACAACAGGTCGTCGGATATCCGCGTGCGCACGCCGCGTCCCGAGGGCGGATGCCACCAATGCTGCACGTCCCCTTCCACGAACTGCCGCGCCGCCGCCCGGAGCAGGTGCCGACGCACCAGCTCGGGCCTCGTCACGGCGAGGGCGAGCACATCCTGCAGCTGGTCGCGGAAACCGTAGGCCCCGCCCGACTGATAGAGAGCGGACCGGGCCTGGATCCGGCACGACAGGGTCTGGTACAGCAGCCAGCGGTTGAGGAGCAGGTTCATCGAGGCATCGGGCGTATCGACCTGGACCGTGCCCAGCACGCCGTCCCAGTGCTCCCGTACCTCGCTCAGCAACTTGTCACAGTCCGCGGCCCGGTAGCGCTCGATGAGGGATCGCGCCCGATCTTGGTCGCTTTCCTGGCCCAGTAGGAACAGCACGTCGGCCCGCTCGCCCGGCTCGAGCTCCACGCTCGTCTGCAGTGCCGCGCAGGGGTCCAAGCCGGCGCCCGTCCTTCTCGCCAGGCTGGCTCCGCTCTCCAATGAGGCTGGATGATCGAGACTCGCGTTGCGACCCAAAAACCCGACGCGGTCGCCGGTCCAAGACGTCTGGCGACCTCCCAGATCGGCGAACGCCACCCGGTCGGCGAACTCCTCGTTCCACGGGTTGCGCGCGAATATGGCGCGGGTCGACGGATCGATGTCGGTGACCACGAACGGGGCGGCGCTGCTGCGCTCGACTCCCAGAACCCACTCTGCGTACGCCGTGACCGTGAGCCGCCGCTTGCGGTCGGATCGATTCTCCAGGGTGAGGCGGGAGATCTTGACCGAGTCGCTCGGCGGCACGAACTGCAGCAGGTCCAGCGCGATGCCGTGCGACGTGTGCTCGAAGCGACTGTAGCCCTGGCCGTGTCGCACGATGTAGGGCCAATTCTCCTCGCGGATCGGAAGTGCGGTCGGGCCCCACAACAAGCCGCTCTCCTCGTCCCTCACGTAGAAGATCTCGCCCGGCGTGTCGCTCACGGGGTCGTTCGCCCAGGGAGTGAGCTTGTTCTCCCGGCTGTTCACAGACCAGGTGTATCCCGCTCCGCACTCGGAGACCTGGCAACCGAACTCCGGGTTTGCCATCACGTTGATCCAGGGAGCCGGCGTCCACTGCCCCTTCCCCAGCACCGTGACGTACTCACGACCGCCCGCCGCAAACCCTCCCAATCCGTTGAAGAACTCCAGCTCCGGCGTGGGGGCCGCGGCGGCTGGGCCGTCCTCGCGCGGCGGACGTAGCCGCAGCGGCACCGGTCCCGGCCTCGCCCGCTGCAACCGCACCACCTGCTCCGACAGCGTGCCCTGGCTGGCGAGGATCACCACCCGCGCGGCGGCGAGCAGGAGCGTCTGATCTTCCTCCGAGAGCAGGTCGGCCCGCAGCAAGAAGACGCCGCCCTCCTCGGCAAGCCGCTCCTGACCCACCGCAGACCTGATTCCCTGCACCATCGTGTCGAGCGACTCCTGCAGATCCTGCACGTACGACGTGGCCTTCGCATTGAGAATCACCAGGTCTGCCGCCAAGCCCTTCAGGTACCAGTACTCGTGCGCCCGCAATAGCTGTCGCACCACGGCCCGCTCCTCTTCCCGCTCGATGCGCACCAGCACTATGGGCAGGTCACCGGAGATCCCGTGCGCCCAGAGCCCCGAGGCTCCGCGCCGGTTGCCGGCCAGCATCTGCGGCGCGGGGCGTAGGGTGGGGTCGGTGTAGAGCACACGGTTGGCCAGGCGCTGGAACAGATGCGCCTCATCCTGTGTGGTCCTCAGGTGGTGCAGCTGGACCTGCGCCTGAGTCCAGGCCAGCGAACTCTCCCGCTCGAAGGTCGCCGGCAGACGGTACTTCTCCGCGATCTCGAGTGCCTCGTCACGCGAGGGGGCCACGAGGGTGGTGAACACCAGGTGGGTGGTCCCCCCGGCGGGAAGCGTAACGCGGTGCCGCAGGCTCACGATCGGATCCAGCACCGGCCCCGCGGTATTCGACAGCGGCCCGCCGTCGTTCACTGAGAGCGGTGTGCGGATACCCCGGCCGCGGCCCAGGAATCGGGCCCGATCGGTCTCGAACTGGAGCGGGCCTACCGTCTCCCCTTCGACCGCCACGAGGTGGGCGAGCCACACCTGCGGATCTACCGCCGCGCCCGGGCGGCGGCGCGCCAGCAGCGTCCCCATCTCGGGCACGAACTCGGTCTCCACCGAGAGGTTCGAGAAAGCGGGGTGCGCCACGTCCGCCCCCTGCGGAGCCAGCACGACCTCCGCATACGAGGTGACGTCGATCTCGCGGTCCCTGTTCTCCAGGTTGGTGATCTTG
>JBDHIS010000026.1:0-77691 GCA_039587315.1 Gemmatimonadota bacterium
GACGCCGCTAGGCACGGCGCGAGTTAACCACATTTACTGCAATGAGTTACAGTTCTACCGGCGCGCGGCGTTGACATATCAACGATCCTTGATATATTCAGGCGTGGCCAAAGTGGAGCAGCGACTCGACGAGGCGGTGAGCCTGTACCGTGCCCTGGGCGACGAGACCCGACTTCGGATCTTGCAGATGCTCGTTGGCAGCGAAGTGTGCGTCTGTGATCTGGCAGGAGAGCTCGAGATAGCCCAGC
Source organism: Gemmatimonadota bacterium (assembly GCA_039587315.1). Taxonomy (GTDB): domain Bacteria; phylum Gemmatimonadota; class Gemmatimonadetes; order Gemmatimonadales; family GWC2-71-9; genus WVYX01. Next base: position 249 of record JBDHIS010000026.1, read on the forward strand.
CGCTGCTGTCGCATCACCTCAAGACGCTGCGGGAGGCCGGCCTGGTTCAGGCGAGGCGTGACGGGCGCTGGATGCACTACTCGCTGGATCCCGAGGTCGTGGAGGGGCTGGGAGGCGCGCTGAGCAAGCTGGCGTCGGACCATCGCGAGCGCGGAGCGCCCGACATCAAGTGTTGCTGAGTTTTTTTGAGGAGTTGTATCAAGAATCGTTGATATGAGAGGGGGAGTCGTGACGGAACAGCTGAAGGACACCGTTCGTGAGCACTACGCGGCTGCGGCCCAGCAAGCCCAGCAGGGTCGCTCGGCCTGCTGCGGCGATGACTGCGGCGGAGGGCCGGTACCGCTGACGGTCTATCAGGCGCAGCAGATAGCCGACTTGCCGGAGAAAGCGGCGCTCGCGTCGCTCGGTTGCGGCAACCCTGCGGCTCTCGCCGAGTTGGGAGCGGGGGAGGTGGTGCTGGATCTCGGCTCGGGCGGCGGGATCGACGTTCTGCTCTCGGCCAAGCGGGTGGGGCCCACCGGCAAGGCGTACGGACTCGACATGACGGACGAGATGCTCGAGCTGGCGCGCGCAAATCAGCGCGAGGCGGGCGTCGAGAACGTGGAGTTTCTCAAGGGCGAGATCGAGTCGATCCCGCTTCCCGACGAGTCGGTCGACGTCATCATCTCCAACTGCGTCATCAACCTGTCGGCTGACAAGAACCTGGTAATGAGCGAGGCGTTCCGCGTGCTCCGGCCCGGAGGCAGGTTCGCGGTCAGCGACGTCGTGTCGCGAAGTCCCATTCCGCCCGAGTTTCGCGCGGACGCGGCGGCGTGGTCGGCCTGCCTGGCCGGGGCGCTGGCCGAAGAGGAGTATCGCGACAAGCTCGGCGCGGCGGGCTTCGAAGAGATCGACCTCGAGCCCACCCGCACGTTCGCGATCACGGGTGTGGGGCAATTCATGAGCGCCTTCGTGCGCGCCCGCAAGCCCGCTCGTTAGGTCACTCGTCGCAGGGGATCATACAGGCCGGTTGGGCGCCGCTCAGCCGGCCTGTAGTGCGTCGTCCGCCTTCGCAGCCAGAATGAAGTCGCTCTCGGTGAGCCCGTCGATCTTGTGGGTCCAGATAGAGAGGCGCACCCGTCCCCAGGCGAGGTAGATGTCGGGGTGGTGCCCTTCGGCTTCGGCGATCGCACCCACTGCGTTCGTGAACGCGAGAGCGCTCGCGAAGTCGTCGAAGCTGTACTGCTTCTCGAGGTGGTGTCCGTCAACGACCTGCCAGCCGCCCCCGAGCTGGGCCGCAAGATCGTCCAACTCCTTGCCTTCCAGGGGTGGGACGCCGCCGCGACACGGGACGCAGTGCTTGCCGGCCAACTCGGATGACGTCATCGTGCCCTCCCCTAGAACCTGTAACTCAACCCCAGCTCGTTGGGTGTGGAGTGAACCTCGAATGGTGTGTACGGGATGTTCTTCGGCCTGTCGTCCTTGTACAACAGGTCCACGAGGAACATCCCGCCCGCGAACACGAGCGTCACCTGTCCGGCGATGAGGGCGCTCTGCGCCGTCGACTGGTGTGAGGCGTAGGACTGCCACGCCTCCTCCACCAGGGGATTCTCGTACATCAACCCGCCGTTGCCGTCGTCCACGAGACGGCACTCGGTGGGGTCCACGCTGCACAGGCTCTCGAGTGTGTCGAACGCGTTATCGGCGGCCGAGTTGTTGGTCGCCGCAATGGCGATCATGGTCCCGGTGGCGGCGAGCGCAACCCAGCGTCCCCAGTGCGACACCTTGGCGAACCAGGGGCGTCCCTTGCTCACCTCGCTCGCGAACTCCTCCTGGGCGGCACCCGGTGTTGCGTGGAAGCTCGCGGACAAGACAGCGGCGGCTGCGAGAGTGACCAACGTGCGTCGGATCATACCCTTACAGGGTCTATGCCGGTCGGCGCGTCATTGTTCCGCCGGCGGTTCTCCCCACACATGAATCTTACCGCCTCCATCGAGAATGAACAGCATTCCCCGGTCCAGAACGGGGGGCGTCTCGATGGGGCCCTTGAACTGCCGGACCCAGAGCGGCTTGGGTGCCTCGGGTACGAACCACGCGACCTCGCCCTGCACGGTCCCAATCAGGACGCCACGCGCCAGCGGGGACGGGCCCGCGTGCACCACGAGGTCGAGCGGCACGGCTAGTGCATCCTGCGGGGCCTCCAGCGGGATCATCCAGAGCGTGCCGTCCTGGGTCACGGCGAACGCGGTGTCGCGCGCGATCGCTGGATTGCCGAACACCGGGTCCCTGGTGGGGATCTCCCACAGGCGCTCGAGCGTGGAGGAGTTGAACGCGCCGATGAACCCGTCCGGTGACGTCACGACGATGACGCCGCCCGCAACCGCAGGCGGGCTGAGCACGGTGCCCGGCGTCGCGTTCCTGGCGTCGACCAGCCCTTCACGCGCGTTGAGCAGGTAGAGAGAGTCGTCCGTGGCCACCAGAACCTGCTCCCCGAGCGCGGTGACGCCCGCCCGGAGGGGGCTCGGGAACGGTCGGCTCCAGCGAGCCCCCCCATTCTCGGCGTCGAGCGCGATCAGCCACCCCGCGCGAGTACCCACGATCACCCGCTGGCCCACCTTTGCGATCGGCCCCACCACCGGGCCGACCCTCTCGTTCCAGGTGCGCTTGCCGCTCATCAGGTCGTAGGCGTGCACCTGGCCCTTGGGGTCGCCCGACGCGGCGAAAACCTGTCTGTCCGTGAAGATCGCTCCCGTTGCGCTCAAACCCTTGAGACGCGACTGCCACACCCGATCACCGCTTTCTCTCAGGTACAGCGAGAGCGGCCGGTCGGAGGCCTGGGTAACCACGATGCTGTCCCCCAGAGCCGCCGCTCCAGCGGGAGAGCGCCCGGTCTTCTTGTCCCACAGCGGCACCAGAGTGTCCGGGAACGACTCTCCGGAAGAGGGAGCGCGGCTCGCGTCGCCCAGGTAGCTGACGGAGGGTCGCGGCTCTGCCATGGGGGGCGGCGCCCCCTTTGTGGAGCAACCGGCCGCGTTGACACTCAAGAGGGCGGTGGCTACGATACCGGCCGCATGCAAGAGACGACCCCCATAAACGAGCTGGCCAGGCACGTCGGCGAACAGGTCTCGATTCGAGGGTGGGTGATGACCACGCGCTCGAGTGGGAAGATCGCGTTCGTCGTGCTGCGCGACGGCACCGGTTACGTGCAAGGTGTGATCTCCAAGCAGGAGGTATCCCCCGAGATCTGGGACGCCTTCCGGCAGCTCTCCCAGGAGGCGTCGGTGGAGCTGACCGGTTTGGTCCGGGCCGACTCGCGCTCCTCCAGTGGTGTCGAGTTGACCGTTACCGGCCTCGAGGTGATCGGCTCGAGTACCGACTTCCCGATCTCTCCCAAGGAGCACGGGACCGCCTTTCTGTTCGAGCATCGCCACCTGTGGCTGCGCAGCCGGCGACAGGTTGCCATCATGCGCATCCGGCACGAGGTCGTCCAGGCCATCAGGGACTTCTACCACGAGCGCGATTTCACCCTCGTGGACACGCCGATCCTCACTGGTTCGATCGGCGAGTCGGCCGGCACGCTGTTCGAGACCGAGTACTTCGATCTCGGGAAGGCGTATCTGGCGCAGACCGGCCAACTCTATCTCGAGGCCGCTGCCGCAGCCTTGGGTCGCGTCTACTGCTTCGGCCCGACTTTCCGCGCCGAGAAGTCCAAGACGCGGCGCCACCTCACCGAGTTCTGGATGCTCGAGCCCGAGGTGGCGTGGAACGACTCCGACGACAACATGCGGCTACAGGAGGATTTCGTCTCCTACGTCGTCGCCCGCTGCCTCGACCGGCGCGCCGAGGAGCTGAAGGAGCTCGAGCGCGACACCAGTTCACTCGAGCGGGTCGCTCCGCCGTTCCCCCGTCTATCCTATACGGACGCCATCGACAAGCTGGGCGAACTCGGCGCCGACATCCAGTGGGGCCAGGACCTGGGGGGTGACGAGGAAACGCTGCTCGCCCAGGCCTACGACCGGCCGCTGTTCGTCTACAACTACCCCAGGGCCGTCCGTGCGTTCTACATGAAGCAGAACCCGGGAGACCCTCGGACGGTTCTCAACAACGACTGTCTGGCGCCGGAGGGGTATGGCGAGATAATCGGGGGCAGTCAGCGCGAAGACGATCACGACCTCTTGCTGGGGCGGATTCGGGAGCTGGGATTGCCTGAAGAGGCCTACGGTTGGTATCTGGATCTCAGGAAGTACGGGACTTTCGTGCACTCGGGGTTCGGACTGGGCGTCGAGCGTACCGTCGGGTGGATCTGCGGCATTCCGCACGTGCGCGAGGCGATAGCGTTCCCGCGCACGATGACCCGTCTATACCCCTAGCCAGCTTCCTTCTCCTTCACTTCGTTCCACAACCCGTCGAGCACTTCGAGGCCGGCGCGCCCCACGTCGATGCCGCGCTCCGCGGCGAGTGACTCGATGGCGCTGAAGCGCCGCGTGAACTTCTCGTTGGCTTTCTCCAGCGCGGCGCGCGGATCGCAGCCCAGCTTGCGGCTCAGGTTGACCACGGCGAAGAGCAGATCGCCGACCTCCTCCCCGATATGCTCGTCAGACCCGCCGGCCGCGCTCTCCCGCTCCAACTCGCCGAGCTCCTCGCGGACCTTCTGGACTGGGCCGTGGGTATCGGGCCAGTCGAACCCCACTCCGGCGGCGCGCTCCTGCAGCCGGTACGCCATTAACAGCTCGGGCAGCGTGGGGGGGAGTCCGTCCAACACGCCAGGCCGGTCGGCACCGCCCTCGCTCAGCTTGGTGCGCTCCCAGGTATCACGCTCCAGGCGCACCTCTTCGCCGTCCTGCTTTTCGGGATAGAGGTGCGGGTGGCGCCGCCACATCTTCTTCTCGACCGCGTGCGTGAGATCCTCGGCGCCGAAGCGACCGGCCTCTTCTGCCAGGACGACCTGGAAGGCGACGTGCAGCAGCAGGTCGCCGAGTTCGGTCCTAATCGCGTCCGGATCGTGGGCGATCGCGTGGTCCAACTCGAGAGCCTCTTCGACGAGATACGGCCGCAGGCTCTCGGGGGTCTGGGCGGCGTCCCAGGGACACCGTTTGCGCAGTTCCCGCACGAGTTCGACAACGCGTCCAAGCGCTGATGGTTCTTGCATTTGCGTCATTGCGCCGGTACAATACGCGTCCGCCCGTGAGCATGCAAACGAGGGTCTCGAATAACCGCGCGTGGGTGGAGGTGGACCTGGGGAAGTTGGTCGCCAACGCGCGGACCGTGTTGGCCGCGGCGCGGGGTGCGGCTCTCCTCCCTATGGTCAAAGCCAACGCCTACGGGATGGGAGCCGTCCGCGTATCGCGCGCGCTCGAGACGTTGGAGCCCTGGGGCTTCGGGGTCGCCACCGTCGAGGAGGGAATCGAGTTGCGCCGCGCTGCGATAGGCCGGCCCCTCCTGGTGCTCACTCCCACCGGACCAGAGTTGGAGGCGGTTTACCGCGAGCACGACCTCACGGCCGTGCTCGACGATCCCGTAGTGGCGGCGGCGTGGAGCGGGCCGTTCCACCTCGAGGTGGATACCGGGATGGGGCGCTGCGGTGTGCGGTGGGACGACGCAGCGCGGTTGCGTGGCTGCGCGGCCGCGAACATGGAAGGTGTCTTCACCCACTTCTACGCCGCCGACGAGGGACCTCAGACCGTGGTAGAGCAGTGGGAGCGGTTCCGGACCGCGCTGGGCTCACTGGGCGAGCGTCCGCGGTTGGTGCACGCCGCCAACAGCGCAGCGGTGTGGCGAATGGGGGAGCCGCTCGACCTGGTGCGCCCGGGGATCTTCCTCTACGGGGGGCTGCACGCGGCCGACTTGGAGCCGCCCAGACCGGTGGCCGCGCTGAAGGCGCCGGTCGTGAGCGTCAGACGGCTACCGGCCGGAGAATCGGTGAGCTATGGCGGTGAGTGGAGCGCGCCTGCCGATACGGTGATCGCCACGGTGGGAATCGGATACGCGGACGGCGTGCCTCGCGCGTGCGAGGGCAGAGCCGAGGTGTTGCTCGGCGGACGCCGCCGCCCGCTGGTGGGGCGTGTCACGATGGACTTCGTGATGGTGGATCTGGGCGCCGACGGTGGCGGAGTGTCCGTCGGGGACGTCGCGACACTGGTGGGAAGTGATGGTGGGGAGGCGATCTCCATCGACGAGTTTGCGTCCTGGAGCGGTACCGTCTCCTACGAGGCGCTCACCAGCATCGGTGCTCGCGTCCCGCGCATCTATCCGGCCGCATGACGGGAGCGGGGCGCGTCGCTCTGATCGTGCTCGATGGCGTCGGCATCGGTGCGGCGCCCGACGCGGGGAGCTACGGCGACTCCGGGAGCGACACGCTGGGAAACGTAGCCCGCTCGGTGGGCGGGCTCGAGCTGCCATACTTGGAGTCGCTTGGGCTCGGATGTTGCCGCCCGTTGGCGGGAATGATGTGCTCGGAGCCCCAGGCAGCGCACGGGGTCGCGCTGCCGATGTCGGCTGGCAAGGACAGCACGACCGGTCACTGGGAACTCTGCGGGGTGGTGTTGGAGCGACCGTTTCCGACTTACCCGGGAGGTTTCCCGGGCGAGGTGATCGCCGCGTTCTCACGGGCCACCGGCAGGGGCGTGCTGGGGAACCGCACCGCATCGGGCACGGCGATCATCGAGGAGTACGGCGCACGGCACCTGGAGTCGGGGGATTGGATCGTATACACCTCGGCCGACAGCGTCTTCCAGATTGCGGCGCACGAGGACGTGGTGCCGCTCGAGGATCTGTACGCGGCGTGCCGTACGGCCCGTGACAGCGTGCTGGTTGGAGAGGACGCGGTATCGCGCGTTATCGCGCGGCCGTTCGTTGGGGAAGTCGGCGCGCTGCGCCGCACGCCCAACCGGCGCGACTTCTCGCTGGAGCCCCGAGGCCGGACCTTGCTCGACCGGCTGGAGGCATCGGGTGTGCCCCGGATCGGTGTAGGAAAGGTGGATGACCTATTCGCCGGTCGCGGCATCCAGAGCCGGCACGCGACGGGCAACGCGGAGGCGCTGCGCTACGTGGCCGAAGCGCTGGGGGAGCTGGAGCGCGGGATGGTGTTCGCGAATGTGATCGAGTTCGACCAGGAGTGGGGGCACCGCAACGACACTGCGGGGTTCTACAGGGGGCTCCGCGAGCTGGACGGCTCGCTGCCCGCACTGGTCGCGATGCTGCGGGAAGACGACTTGATGATCCTGACCGCGGATCACGGCAACGATCCGACTACCGAATCGACCGATCATTCACGCGAAGCCGTACCGGTCCTGGTCGTCGGGCCGAGGGTGCGGCCGGTGGCGCTCGGCGAGCGTCCCACGTTCGCCGACGTCGGAGCAACGGTTGCTGAGTATTTTGGAGTGGAGCTCGATGCTGGGACTTCGTTCCTGGGGCAGGTGGCAGCGTGGATGAGTTGATCGCGGCGGCGCGCGCGGCACAGGCACAGGCGCACGCCCCGTATAGTGGCTATCGTGTGGGGGCTGCGCTCGAGGCCGATGACGGGCGCGTCTTCGCGGGAGCAAATGTGGAGAACGCTTCATACGGACTTTCTATGTGCGCGGAGCGCGTCGCGCTCGGGGCCGCCGTGGCCGCGGGAGCGAGGCGGTTCCGCCGGATGGTGGTGGCGACCGACGCCTCTCCGCCGGGCTCGCCGTGCGGCGCTTGCCGGCAGGCGCTGGCGGAGTTCGGCACGGATCTCGAGGTCGAGGCCGTGGGTGAGGGCGACGCCAGGCGCTGGCGCCTGACCGATCTGTTGCCCGACGCATTCGGCCTGGAGGACACAGCCACATGACGCGCCGCCGCTCGCGAACGCTCGTCAGGACCTGCCTGTGGTTGGCCCTTTCCTTGGTGGTGATGTGGTCGTGCCGCGAGGACGTGACTGCTCCCGGCTCGTGCCCCGAGTTCTGCCCCACTCGGCTCGTGCGGGAGATAGACACGATATTTGCGGGGAGCATCGTGAACGACAGCGCTTACACGGGGTACGTGCCCGCGTACGGCGCGGCGTGGATGGAAGTGGTCACGGGAGGCTCCGTTCCCGATAGCCGCTCGCTGATCAGGTACATCTCCTTCGCGGACACGATCGAGGGAAGGGAGATCCTCTCGCTGGACTCGTTCCAGGTGGATCTCAGGGTGCGCAGCGTCTCCGATCCCAGCGTCGGCCTGGAGTTGTTGATCTATCGGCTGCCGGTGACGGTAGATACGACTACAACGTTCGCCGATACGGAGCCCTGGTTCCAGGACAGTCTGCTCGTCGCCACGATCGCGGTGCCGGACACCATTGGGACCGACAGCACCGTGTCGGCCGTACTGCCGCTCTCCGCGTTCCCGGACTTCGTTGCGGACAGCCTGACTGTAGCAGTGGGCGTGGGAATGCGCGGTGTCTCGGGCGGAGAGGGATACGCTCACCTCGGTACGCGAGACGGAGGCCGTCCCTCGCTGTTCAGTAGCTGGTTGACCGTAGTCGATACGGTGCCGCTGGTGCTGGATTCTGCGGAGCTGGACACGCTGGACCTGAGCCAGATCCCTGCGGACTCCATGGTGATCGACACGATCCAGGTGATGGACGCGCGGCAGCCTGACATGGATACCTACGTGTTCGCAGGCTGGTCGCCCCCGGCGGCAGAAGCCCTGCTGGTCGGAAGCGCGCCCGCATGGCGCTCGCTGCTCCGGGTGGACCTCCCGATCTACGTGACGGATTCGTCGGATATTTCCAGGGCGACGCTGTATCTGGTGCCCTCGGAGCCGGTGCCGGGTGCTCCGGGCGACACGCTGCGGCTGAGGGCGGATGCCCTGGCCGCGGACATTGGCGCCAAGTCACCACTCCTCGCGTTACCCGACACGAGCGTGAGGGGTGCGGCGGGTGTGCTCGTGGGGTCGACCGACACCGTTGCTATAGAGGTGACCCATATCCTCAAGTCGCTGCGAGTCGACACGCTGCTACCGGCGTCCATCATGCTCCGCATCATTCCCGAGGGCGGCCAGAGCGGGCAGCTGCGGTTCTGGTCGAGTCGTAACACGGCGTTCGCGCCCTCGCTGCACGTGACGTTCATCCCGCTCTTTCCCAGGCCCGAGCCACAATGAGGCGCTGCGCGACGCTGATCGCACTGCTGCTGACGGTGGCCGCTTCGGAAGCCGCCGCTCAGGTGTCGCTCTACGGAGTTCTCGGCGTCGGGTACGTGGGAAGGCCGAGTGGCGTGCGTTCGCGCTCGCTGGGCAGCAGTCTTGACGCAGTCGATCGGGAGTCTGCCCTTAACCCGGCCGCCGTCGGCGACATCGCCCGCCTCACGGTGGCGGCGGCGTCCATCACCTCGTTTCGCAATTACACCGTGCGGACCGGGACCGTGGAAGATCTCAGGGACACGCGCTTTCCCTACGCACTCATCGCCGGCGTCATACCGGGCACGCCGATCACGTTCGCCGCCAACTACTCGATCTACGCCGAGCGCAGCTTCGATTTGGTGACGTTGGACACTCTGGAGTTGCGCGGCGACACGGTCTTCGTGGCGGACGAGACCAGCTCCATCGGGGCCGTTGCGGACATTCGGGGCGCGATCGGTTGGGAGCTGTTCAGCGGCTTCGTCGTCGGTGGGGCAGTCCACATCCTCACCGGATCGACCCAGGACAGGCTGACGCGGGCCTATTCGGACAGCCTCTACACCCCCCTCAGCCACGAGAGCAACGTCTCCTATTCGGGGTTCGGCTTCTCGGCGGGGTTGCTCTACGCGCGCTCGCGCAAGCTACGCTTCGGGCTGGCGTTCCGGAGCGACAACTCCCTCGACGCTGTGCGCGACTCGATCCCCGCGAGGCAAACAGATCTTCCGATGTCCGTGTCGGGCGGGGTCGAGTACCGGCCGGTCCCGCGCGTCATGTTCTCGACCACGGTGGCGTGGACCTCCTGGTCGGATGCGGCGGCGGATGTAGCGGTCGCCGGCACGAACGCCTTCGACACGTGGTCCTTCGGGGTAGGGGCGGAACTGAATCGCGGCGGCAAGGTCCCGGTTCGGTTGGGATTCCGTTACGCGCAGATGCCGTTCAGCAACACGCCCGATCAGCCGCGCGAGATGGACCTCGCGCTGGGCGTCGGCTTCCGCGCAGCCGGTGGGCGCGCACTCTTCGACGTCGGGATGGAGCGAGCGATGCGGGACGGTGGTGGGGCGAGTGAACGGGCATGGCAGCTCTCACTCGGTATTCTCGTTCTGCCGTGACGCGGGTCTTCCTGCACACATTCGGCTGCAAGGCCAACCAGTACGACAGCGAGATCCTGCGCCAAGCTCTCGAGGCCGCGGGCGCCGCCATCGTGGCCGACCCGGCGGACGCCGACGCAGCGGTCGTGAATTCGTGCACGGTGACGCACGTGAGCGAGTCGAAGATGCGGGGACTGGTGCGTCGTCTCGCCCGCCGCAACGATGCGGTACGCACCGTCGTGACCGGCTGCGCTGCGGCGCTGGACGACGGCGTGCTGGCGGGGTTGCCCGGAGTAGTCGGTGTCGTGGGAGGCGCGGACCCCGGCCGCGTGCTGGAGGCTCTCGGGTTGTCCGCCGACGGCGTGGACCCGGTTCTGCGCTCATTCGGCCGCGGAGCGCGGGCGTGGGTGAAGATCCAGGACGGGTGCGACGAGCACTGTACCTTCTGTGCGACGACTCTAGCGCGCGGTGCGAATCGGTCGCGGGCGCCCGAGGAGATAGTGCGCGAAGCCCAGGCGCTTGCGGCCTCCCATGCGGAGCTCGTGTTGACGGGTGTCCACATAGGCAGCTACGGGAAGGACCTGGACGAGGGGATGACGCTGGGCAGGCTCGTGGAGCGGCTGGTGGACGCGGTGCCGAGCGTGCGCGTTCGTCTCTCGTCTCTCGAAGCTACTGAGGTAGACGACAGGCTCGGAGAGCTGATGGCCGCTGCTCCTGAGCGACTGGCTCCCCACCTGCACGCACCGCTCCAGTCCGGCAGCGACCGCATTCTCAAGCTCATGGGGCGCCACTGGTACACGGCCGCGAGCTACAAGGATCGCGTCGAGAGGCTGGCAGCCCGCCTCCCCGCGTTCGGGCTCGGAGCCGACGTGATGGTGGGCTTCCCCGGGGAGACGGCGGCAGACCACCGCGCCACGCGGAATCTCATCGAGGTGCTGCCATTCACGTATCTCCACGTCTTCCCCTACTCGGAGCGGCCCGGCGCTGCGGCCCCACGCATTGGTGCGCCGGTCGCGCCCGAAGCCGCCGCTGAGCGAGCTGCGGAGTTGCGGGCACTCGGCAGCGAGAAGGGATCGTCATATCGTGCGGCTCGCAGCGGTGGCAGGGGGGACCTCGTGCTGCTGCGGCGATCGGGCGGGTGGTTCGAGGCTCTGACCGAGGACTACCTCTCTGTGTACCTGCCCAGCGACCGACCCGTACCGGGACGGTTCAGTGCGGCGCTCGCGTTGGAGCCCGACGGTACACTACGTGCCGAAGCGCCGGGTGAACATTCATGAAGCGCGTCTACGTCGAGACCTACGGTTGCCAGATGAACGTGGCCGACACGGAGCTGATCCTGGGAGGGCTCGGCCGGGAGGGCTACGAGGTGACCGAGGATCCGGCGGCGGCCGACGTGATGCTCGTCAACACCTGTGCCGTGCGTGACAACGCGGAGCAGCGGGTGATCGGTCGCATGGGGGAGCTGAAGCGCCACAAGCGACCGGGCGTGGTGCTCGGCGTCGTTGGGTGCATGGCGCAGCGGCTCGGGACGCGGCTGCTGGACGAGGCGCCGCACGTCGACCTGGTGGTAGGGCCCGACGGGTATCGCGGGTTGCCCGAGTTGATCGCCGGCGCCGCCGACGGAAGGCGCGCCGCCGACGTCGAGTTCAAGTCCTGGGAACACTACGAGGACATTCCGGCGGAGCGGGCGGGCGATCGTGTCGGTGCCTTCGTCACGGTCCAGCGTGGCTGCGATTACCGGTGCACGTTTTGCATCGTTCCGATGACGCGCGGGCGCGAGCGCAGCCGCAGTCTCTCCGACGTAATCCGCGAGGTGGAGGACCTCGCGGCCCGGGGTGTCACGGAGGTGACTCTCCTGGGTCAGACCGTGAACAGCTACCGGGACGGGGAGCGCGACTTCGCTGATCTGCTCGAGGAGGTGGGCGCCGTGTCCGGCATCAGCCGGGTGCGCTTCACCAGCCCGTATCCCAATGACTTCTCACCACGCGTCGTCGAGGCGATGGCCCGGGTCGAGTCGGTGTGCGAGCACGTGCACCTTCCGGTGCAGAGCGGCTCGACGGCGGTACTCAAGCGCATGGGCCGCCGTTACACGCGCGAGCAGTACCTCGACTGCGTGGAGCGGTTGCGGAGCGCGGTTCCCGGGCTCGCCATCACGACGGATATCATCGTGGGTTTCCCGGGCGAGACCGAAGAGGACTTCCTCCAAACCGAGACGCTGGTACGGGAAGTCGGGTTCGACGACGCGTTCACGTTCGGCTATTCGCCGCGCGAGGGTACGGGTGCGCTGCGGCTGCCCAGCCCGGTGCCGGTCCAGGTGGCGGGCGAGCGCCTGGAGCGGATCATCGCGGTGGTGCGTGACGTGGCGCGGCGCAAGAACGTCCAGTTGGTGGGGACCACGCAGGAGGTGCTGGTCGAGAAGGTGTCCCGTCGCGGGCGCCTCTTGCAATCCCGGACGCGGACCAACAAGATCGTGTTGGTCGAGGGGCCGCCGGAGTGGATCGGTTCGTACCACACAGTCCGGATCTCCGGCACTACTGGCGCAACCTTCACCGGTGTGCCCGCACAGACGGGCCGGGAGTTGGCCATCGTGGGGTAAAGAACCTCGTAGAGGACCTGGTCATCGCGGAGTACGACACCGTGGTGGCCCCGGTCAAAGACTTCTGTGGTTGCGAGATGTGCCGCGAAGACGTGCTGGTCTACGCGCTCAACCGGCTGCCGCCGCAGTATGTGGCCCAACCGACCGGAGAAGTGCTTGCGCGGGTTTCGGCCCAGTCCGACCAGCCGCGGGCCGACATCTCGGTGATGCTGCTCGACGGCATGCGCAAGGTGAAAGCGGCTCCGCGCAAGGGACACTAGCGGGCCAACCGAATGGCGGGCGGTGACGCCGCCCGTCGCACGACTCGCGATCGCATACGGGGCCGGTCTTTGGACCGGCCTCGTCTTTTTGCTCCCCGGTGCGGTGGTCTGGTCGGCGGGGGCCGTTACGGCCGCGGCGCTCTGGCGCAGGCCGGCTACGGGGGCCCTCCTGGCCGCGGCGATGATCGGCGCTGCTACGGGATGGGTGCGGGCGGGCGAGAGCGCGGCGAGTTGTGCGAAGAGCCTCCAGCCGGGGCGTCATGCTCTCACCCTCGGTATACACGATGCACCCGGTATCCGCGGGACGACTACCGCGACCGTGCTGCACGCAGAGTGTGGCGGGACGCTCCGGGTCCGGCTGGACGAGCGCGCCGTTGCCGCCGGCAGCCGGATGGTCGCGGTCGGAGCGGTCAGGCCGGGTGGCGTGATGCGTGTGACTCACGTGAAGGTGCTCCGGACTCCCCGCAGCCGGCGCTTCGTGATACGAGACCGGGTAGCGCGCCGCGTTCGCGCACTGTACGGAGCCCGGGCCGGGCTCGTCGAGGCGATGGTGATCGGCCGTCGTGAGGACATTCCCCTTTCGCTGCGGCGCGATTTCACCGACGCAGGCCTAGCCCATCTGCTCGCCATCTCGGGTCTTCACGTCGGGCTTCTCGCGGCGTGGCTGCTCCTCGCACTGACACGGCTGGTGCGTCGCCCGATAGCCTGGCTCATCACCTGCGTGCTGATCTGGGGCTACGTGTCGCTGCTGGGGTTTCCGGCCCCCGCTACGCGGGCGGCGGGCTTTCTGTCCATCCACGCCGTGTCGAGGGCGAGGCAGCGCCACCCTCCATCCGCGGCGGTCCTCGCGGTGGCACTGCTGGTGGTCCTGCTGCTGGAGCCCGGAGCGGCTACGGCGGTGGGTGCGTGGCTCTCGGTAGCCGCCGTGTGGGGGACCGGGGTGGCCGGCGCGCTCATCGTGGGCCGGCTGGCTCGCCGGCCGTTCGTCCGTCTGGCCGCCGCGTCGGCCGGCGCGACGCTCGCCACGGCTCCCGTGACCGCGTTCGCGTTCGGCAGCGTGGCACTGGCCGGGCTCGTTACGAACCTGATCGCAGTGCCGCTGGCCGGGATTGCCGTTCCCGGTGTCGTGGCCAGCCTGGTGCTGGGGGATCTCGCGGCCGGGGGAGCGGGGCTCGTGTTGGCTGCGATCGAGAACGTCGCGCGGGTCGGTGCAGCGCTGCCGCTCGGCCACGTGAGCGGGGTGGGTGGACCCGCGTTTGCGGCTCCATGGTTGGCGCTGGCGGCAGCGGCGTACTACCTGGCGCGTGCCCGGCCGGTCTGGCGTCGGCTCGGCACGAAGCTGCTCGGTTGGGCGGCGGTGCTGAGCTGGCTTCTCGTGGCGATGGCGATCGGGGAGCGAAGGGACCGGGGTCCGGACCTGGCGATCCACGTGCTCGACGTAGGGCAGGGCGACGCCATCGCGATCAGGACGCCGCGCGGCAGCTGGCTTCTGGTGGACGGGGGTCCCTTGAGCGCTGCGGGGGACGCGGGGCGGCGCGTCGTCGTGCCGTTCCTCGAGCGGCATGGGGTGCGCCGGCTCGCAGCGTTGATAGTGTCGCACGGTGACGCCGACCATCTGGGAGGGGTGCCCTCGGTGCTGAGCCGGATCGGCGCGGACCTGGTCTTGGAGCCGGGCCAGCCGCTCGGGAGCGGCCTCTATCTCGAGTTCCTCGCTGCGCTGGACGGTGCCGGCATCGAGTGGCGCGCGGCCCGCACGGGTGACACGCTCGTCGTCGACTCGGTGGTCGTCGCGGTGATCCACCCGTCGGCCGAGTGGATGCAGAGCCAGCTGGTACCCAACGAGAACTCCGTGGTGCTCAAGCTCCGCTACGGCTGCTTCGAGGCCGTGCTCACCGGCGACGTCGGCCATCCGGTCGAGGAGCGACTCCTGGCCTCTGTAGGGCAGGCCGATCTCCTCAAGGTGGGCCACCACGGCTCTGTGGGGAGTACGGGAGCCGAGTGGCTGGCTGCCGTCCGGCCCGGAGCGGCCGTGATAAGCGTGGGGCGCAACTCCTACGGTCACCCGGCGCCCGCGGTGCTGGAGCGGCTGCGGCGGAGCGGCGTGCGCGTGTGGCGCACCGACCGGGGCGGCGCGGTAACGATCCGTTCGGATGGGCGCTATCTTAAAGTGATCCAGGGGGGACCAACCACGGCTTGGGAGGGGCTACGGTGTCGGATTCGTCACTGGTTACGATCGAGCGATTCATCCTCGAGCAGGAGCGCCTGCACCCCGAGGCCACCGGCGAGCTTACACAGCTGCTCTACGACATCGCGCTCGCGTCCAAGGTGATCTCCGGGTACGTGCGGCGCGCGGGGCTGGTGGATGTGCTGGGCGCATTCGGCAGGACGAACGTGCAAGGTGAGGAGCAGCAGAAGCTCGACGTCATCGCGAACGACACGATGAAGCAGTCGCTCGCCTACACGGGACGCATCTGCGTGATGGCGTCCGAAGAGGATCCCGAGCCGTTTCCGATCCCCGAGCAGTACAACCCCGGCAAGTATGTGTTGCTGCACGATCCGCTGGACGGATCCTCCAACATCGACGTCAACGTTTCGATCGGCACGATATTCTCGGTGCACCAGCGCGTGACCGCGAGCGGCCCCGGCACGTTGCAGGACTGCCTGCAGAAGGGACGCGGACAGATCGCCGCCGGCTACGTGATCCACGGATCCAGCACGGTGCTTGTGTACTCGGTGGGCCGCGGCGTTCACATGTTCACGTTGGATCCCACCATCGGTGAGTTCCGGCTCGTGAACCGCGACATCAAGACCCCCGCGGACGGCAAGTACTACTCGATAAACGAGAGCTACTACCAGCGCTGGTCGGAGGGGTACCGCCGGGTGGTGCAGGAATTCAAGGGCGTCGAGAACTCCGAGCATCGCAAGAACGCGCGCTACATCGGCTCGCTGGTGGCGGACTTCCATCGCAACCTCCTCTCGGGCGGTGTGTTCATGTATCCGGCCGACTCCAAGGCGCCCAAGGGGAAGCTGCGGCTGTTGTACGAGGCATCGCCCCTCGCGTTCATCGCCGAGCAGGCGGGTGGTGCGGCGTCCGACGGCGTCACGCCGATCCTGGACATCCAGCCCACGGAGCTGCACCAGCGCACGCCCCTGCTGATCGGCAGTTCGCAGGACGTCGCGTTCGTGCAGCGCACCGTTGCGGAGGTCGACTCGGTAGCGGCCAAGTGAGCGACGAGCGCCGCTCCCCGTCGGGGCTTCCGGTAGACCGAGTCTACGGGCCGAACGACGCTGGCGCACCCCGTGAGGACCCGGGTGAGTTTCCCTTCACGCGCGGCATTCACCCCACCATGTACCGCGGCCGTCTCTGGACGATGCGCCAGTATGCGGGCTTCGGAACGGCCGAGGAGACGAACGCGCGCTTCCGGGCCCTGCTCGAAGCCGGCCAGACGGGACTCTCCGTAGCGTTCGATCTCCCCACCCAGATGGGCCATGATTCTGACGAGGACGTATCGCTGGGGGAGGTTGGCCGCGCCGGCGTGGCGATCGACACGGTGGACGACCTCGCGCAGGTGTTCGACCGAATCCCGCTCGAAGAAGTCTCCACCTCGATGACGATCAACTCGACCGCCGCGATTCTACTGGCGATGTACATCGTCGTGGCGGAGGAGCAGGGCGCCGCGCGAGGCAAACTGCGCGGCACGATCCAGAACGATGTGCTCAAGGAGTACGTTGCGCGTGGTACGTACATCTACCCGGTCGAGCCCTCGCTCAGGATGGTCACCGACATCTTCCGCTTCGTTGCCGATGAGGGGATGCAGTTCAACCCCATCTCGGTCAGCGGCTACCACATGCGGGAGGCCGGGGCGACCGCCACCCAGGAACTCGCGTTCACCTTCGCCAACGGCCTCGAGTACCTGGATCGCGCGACCGCGGCGGGCATCGAGATCGAGCAGATCGCGCCACGCATGTCGTTCTTCTTCGCCGCGCACAACGATCTGTTCGAGGAGGTCGCCAAGTTCCGCGCTGCGCGCCGGCTGTGGGCGTCACTCGTGCGGGAGCGCTACGGTGGGAGCGACAAGAGCTGCCTGCTCAGGTTCCACACGCAGACGGGCGGCTCGACGCTCACGGCGCAGCAGCCGCTGAACAACGTGGTGCGCGTCGCCGTACAGGCTCTCGCCGCGGCACTGGGGGGAACTCAGTCGCTTCACACGAACAGCTTCGACGAGGCGCTCTCGCTGCCCAGTCCGGAAGCGGCACACCTGGCGCTCAGGACCCAGCAGATTCTCGCGCACGAATCGGGTGCGGCGCTGACGGTGGATCCGCTGGGCGGCTCTTACTACGTCGAGAGTCTCACGGACCGGCTGGAGGCGGCAGCTCGCGAGCTGCTGGGCGAGGTCGCGGAGATCGGCGGCGCGGCGCGCGCGATCGAGGGTGGATACCTACAGGACGCGATCGCGCGCTCGGCGTACGAGTACCAGCGTGCGGTGGAGCGAGGCGACGTGGTGGTGGTGGGAGTGAACCGCTTCACGGAGGGTGATGCCCCCTCGTTGCCCGCGGAGCCGGACTACTCTGCGTTGGCGGCGCAGCAGGTGGAGCGCGTGAAGCGGGCGCGCTCGGAGCGGGACGAGGGTGTCTGGAGCGCGGCGCTGGACGCCCTGAGGCGCGCCGCGGAGGGCGACGGAGTCCTGATGCCTCCGATAATCGAGGCCGTGCGGGCGCGGGCCTCGGTGGGTGAGATCAGTGATGCGCTGCGGGCTGTTTGGGGCAGCTTCAGACCGCCAGCTTGACCCCGGCCCTCCGCCGGGGTAAGTTGTCTATCCTGTTGTAATTACTGGACTTGCGAGCATGCCGACGTACAGCTACTGCTGCCCGAGCTGCGCACACGAGTACGACGCGTTCCAGAAGATTACGGACTCGACGCGCACGAAGTGCCCCGAGTGCGGCACTCCGGGCGAGCGGCAGATAACCGGCGGGGCCGGGATTCACTTCAAGGGCTCCGGTTTCTACATCACCGACTACGGACGCTCCGGAGCCGGAAAGTCCGACGCCAAGGAAAAGCAGGAGTCGGGCGAGAAGCCGAAGCAGGACTCCGGCAAGAAGTCGGATAGCTCCAAGACCGCGAAGAAAAAGGGAGCGGAATCCTGAGCGTAGGGGCCGATCGGCTCCGCGAGGCGTTGGAAGAAGTCGTGGCCGCGCTGGGAGCGCCCGGCACGTCCATCCAGCTCGACCGCCCGCGGGACGCCTCACACGGTGACCTAGCCACCAACGTGGCACTCCAGCTCGCCAAGCCGCTGAAGCGGTCCCCGCGCGAGCTGGCAGAGACCATCATTGCGCAGCTCGAAGTCCCCCAAGGGCTGGTGACCCGCACCGAGATCGCCGGGCCCGGGTTCATCAACTTCTGGCTCGCCGATGCGGCGGTCGCCGAAGTGCTGCGCGACGTACTCGCGGCCGGCGCCTCGTGGGGGCGCTCCGATGCGGGACGTGGGCGCAGGGTCAACGTGGAGTTCGTGTCCGCAAATCCGACCGGGCCGCTGCACGTGGGTCACGGGCGCGGTGCCGCGCTGGGAGATGCCATAGCCGCCCTGCTCGAGGCCACGGGCCACGAAGTCGAACGTGAGTTCTACGTGAACGATGCCGGGCTTCAGATCGAACGGCTGGCTGCCTCGCTCTGGGCGCGGGTGCAGCAGGCTGCGGGCCGCGAGGCCGAGATTCCCGAGGGCGGCTACCACGGTGCCTATCTGGAGGAGCTGGCGGGGCAACTGCTGGAGCAGGATCCGGCGATCGCCGACCTGCCCGAGTCCCAGGGGCTGGCGCGCTGCCGTGACGCTGCGGTGCACACGCAGCGCGAGGAGCAGAATCGCGACCTCGCGGACTTCGGTGTCGAGTTCGACGTGATCTACAACGAGAGCGACGTGTACCGTCAGGATCTGTTGGCTCAGACGCTGGCCGAGCTCGATGGCAAGGGCCTCACATACGAGGAGGACGGTGCCCTCTGGCTCAAGACGTCGGCGCACGGAGATGAGAAGGATCGGGTGCTGCGCAAGCGAGATGGGTCATACACGTACTTCCTACCGGACGTCGCGTACCACCGCACCAAGGCGCAGCGCGGTTTCGACCTGGCGATAGACGTCTGGGGCGCGGACCACCACGGCTATGTCCCGCGCATGCAGGCGGCCATGGTCGCGCTGGGGCAGTCGCCGGATTTCTTCCACGCGGTGATCGTGCAGTTGGTGCGAGTGATGCGGAATGGCGCCGAGGTGCGCTTCTCGAAGCGCTCCGGCGAGTTCGTCACGTTGCGCGATCTCTACGAGGAAGCCGGAGTGGATGCCGCGCGCTACTTCTTCCTGATGCGTCGGGGCGACGCTCAATTCGTGTTCGACATCGATCTGGCGACCAAACAGTCCGAGGAGAACCCGGTCTACTACGTGCAGTATGCGCACACGAGGATGGCCGGCATCTTTCGAACGGCTGGCGTGGATGCGGCGAACATAGGTGCGGACGATGCAGATCTCTCGCTGCTCGGTGAAGAGGTGGAGCAGGATCTCATCAAACGCCTCGCCGAGTTCCCGAGTCTGGTTGAGAAGGCGGCCGAGGCGCTGGAGCCGCACCGCATTATCGCGTATCTCGAGGAAG
The DNA here is from genome assembly GCA_039587315.1 of Gemmatimonadota bacterium. Classification (GTDB taxonomy): domain Bacteria; phylum Gemmatimonadota; class Gemmatimonadetes; order Gemmatimonadales; family GWC2-71-9; genus WVYX01. The sequence continues at coordinate 19,919 of JBDHIS010000026.1, forward strand.
TCTCACGACTCGTGAACAACTGGTACCATCATCATCGGGTCGTGGGTGTGGGAGCCGATATCGAGCGCGCTCGGCTGGTGCTCGCGCGAGCGGCGCAGATCGTGCTCGCCAACGGACTCAACCTATTGGGCGTAACCGCCCCGGAACGGATGTGAGCATGAGCCTGCTGGTCGTGGGGAGTGTGGCGCTGGACTCGGTGGAGACGCCGTTCGGCTCGAACGACGACGCGCTGGGTGGGTCAGCCGTGTTCTTCAGCTACGCGGCGAGCATCCTCAATCCGGTGCAGGTAGTGGGTGTGGTGGGGAGCGACTTTCCGCAGGAGCCGCTTGACGAGCTCGCCGCCCGGAGCGTGGATCTGAGCGGCGTGGAGCGGCGTGAGGGCGAGAGCTTCCGCTGGAAGGGCAAGTACTCGTACGACCTGCAGGATCGCGAGACGCTGGACACCCGGCTCGGGGTGTTCGCCGACTTCGAGCCCAGGATTCCGGACGCGTTCAGGGACGCGAAGTTCGTCTTCCTGGGGAACATCGACCCCGAGTTGCAGCTCGCGGTGCTCGACCAGATCCACGAGCCGACGCTGGTGGCGTGCGACACGATGAACTACTGGATCGGCAGCAAGCGCGAGACGCTGCTCGAGCTGTTGCGGCGCATCGACGTGCTGCTGATAAATGACGCCGAGGCGCGCGAGCTCTCGGGCGACTGGAACGTCTACCGGGCGGCGCGCTGGATAGTAGATGCCGGTCCACGGATGGTGGTGATCAAGCAAGGCGGATTCGGTGCCGTGCTGTACGAGGGCGGACGGCTGTTCTACATACCCGCCTACCCGCTCGACGACGTCTTCGATCCGACGGGCGCGGGTGATTCGTTCGCCGGAGGCTTCATGGGACACCTGGCCCGCACCAACGACGTGTCGCCCGCCAACCTGCGCCGCGCGATGGTCTACGGGTCGGCGATGGGCTCGTTCGCCGTGGAGCGGTTTTCGGTGCAGCGGTTCACGGAGATAGGGCCTGCCGAGGTGACGGCCCGGGTGCGGGAGTTCTCGGACCTCGTGCGGTTCGACATCGAACCGGAGCACGCGCATGAGCTCGGCTGATCGTTATCGCGAAGCCGGAGTCGATCTGGACGCTGCGGATCGCGCCAAGCGGCGCATCGCCGAGGCAGTGGCCTCGACGCGCACCGAACTGGCACGCGGTGGAATCGGTGCGTTCGGGGGCATGGTGCGTCTGCCGGAGGACCTGGAGCGCCCCACACTGGTGATGAGCACCGACGGCGTGGGTACCAAGGTGCTCGTAGCGATCCTGGCGGGCCGGCACGACACGGTGGGCGAGGACCTCGTCAACCACTCTGTGAACGACATCCTGGTCCACGGCGCGCGGCCGATCGCGTTCCTGGACTACTTGGCGGTGGCCGAGGTGTCCACGGAGACGATCGCCGCGCTGGTGGAGGGCGTGGCGCGCGGCTGCCGCGAGCACGAGATGACTCTGGTGGGCGGCGAAACCGCCCAGCTGCCCGACCTCTACCACCCCGGTCACTACGACATCGCCGGAACGATCGTCGGTGCGGTGGCGGAGGACCTCGCCATTCACGGGTCGGACGTTCGCGTGGGGGACCTGCTCGTGGGGTATGCGTCGAGCGGGCTCCACACCAACGGCTATACGCTGGCCCGGCGCATCGTCCTCGACGAGTTGGGACTCACCGTCGACAGCGAGCTGCCCGGGCTCGGCATCTCCGCCGGCGACGAGCTGCTCAAGGTGCATCGCAGCTATTGGCGCGCACTGTCGCCGGTGCTGGACGAAGTCCACGCGCTGGCCCACATAACGGGAGGGGGCATACCCGGCAATCTGGGCCGCTCGCTGCCGGATGGCTCGGGCGCCGAGGTGGAGCGTGGGGCGTGGCCGGTGCCGGAAGTGTTCCGCTTCCTCGCGGACGCAGGCAAGGTCAGCGAGAGCGAGATGTTCGAGGTGTTCAACATGGGCATCGGCATGATTGCGGTGGTGCCGCCGGATCGCGTGGAATCGGTGCGACGGGCTGCCGCCGAGAGCGACGTCGATACCTGGACGGTGGGGCAAGTGGTCGAGGGGACCGGTGTCAGGATCGCCTGACCGGGCTGCGGCCGAACGCGCGGCGATGGAGCGCGCGCTCGAGCTGGCACTCGAGGGGTGGGGGCGCGTGTCGCCCAACCCGCTCGTGGGCGCCGTGCTACTCAAGGATGGGAGAGTGATCGCCGAGGGGGCGCACGCCGAGTTCGGCGGGCCTCACGCGGAGGTGGCGGCGCTCGGCGCCTGTGAAGATCCGCGGGGCGCGACGTGCGTCGTGAACCTCGAGCCCTGCGCTCACTCGGGCAAGACCGCGCCCTGTACTGACGCGCTCATCGAGGCGGGCGTATCCCGCGTCGTCTACGCCGTAGGCGACCCCAGTCGCGAGGCGGGCGGGGGAGCCGACAGGTTGAGAGCTGCCGGCGTCGAGGTCGAATCCGGCCTGATGCTCGAGGCGGCGTGCGCGCTCAATGCGCAGTTCCTGTGGGCACGGCGGCGGACCGACCGGCCGTTCATTGCGCTCAAGGTCGCCACGTCGCTGGACGGCCTCCTGGCTGACGAGGGCGGCCAGTCTCAGTGGATCTCGGGTGACGAGGCGCGCCACTACGTTCAATGGCTGCGCGCCGGGTTCGACTCGATTGCGGTGGGGCGGCGCACGGTGGCGGTGGACGACCCGCAACTGACCGTGCGCGGGCGGATCGTCCCTCGGGTGCCTCCGGCGCGCGTCATACTGAGCAAGGCGGGAATGGTGCCTCGGGACCTCGCCCTCGTCCGTACCGCCAAAGAGGTGCGCACGATCGTCGTGACGGGATCGCACACGGTGGAGCGCACAGAGAAGGACTTGGTGGGAAGCGGTGTGGAGGTCGTTGCGGCCGATGGCCTGGCGGCGGTGCTGGGCGAGCTGCGCAGGCTGGGGCTTGCATCCGTGCTGGTCGAGGGCGGCGGCTCGCTCGCCGGCGCACTGCTGGAGGAGCACTTCGTGGACCGCATCTACTGGATCCAGGCGCCGCTGTGGCTCGGAGTCGGCGTTCCGGCCTTCGGAGATCGCGCCGGGCTACCCCTGGAAGACACCAAGCGGTGGGTCGTCACCGAGCGACGGCCTCTGGGACCCGATACATTACTGGGGGTAGATCGCGAGCTATGTTTACCGGAATCGTGACCGCTATGGGTACCGTCGCAGGGGTCGAGAGCGACGGGGAGCGTTTTGTGCTCACGATCGAGGCACCCTATCCCGACCTCGAGGTCGCGGAGAGCATCGCGATCAACGGGGCCTGCATGACGATCGTGGACCGGGGAGAAGGGTGGTTCCGCATCGAGGCGGTGGTGACCACGCGCGGTCGCACCCGCTTCGGCGAGTTCGGCAAGGGTGACAGGGTGAACCTGGAGCGGGCGATGGCTGCTGGAGAGCGCTTCGGCGGTCACGTAGTGCAGGGACACGTGGACGGTGTCGGCGAGGTCGAGAGGGTCGAGCCGATGGACGACGCCGTTCTGATAGACATTGCGGTCCCGGCCGAGGTCGCAGAGCTGTGCGTTCCATACGGCTCGATCTGCGTGGACGGTGTGAGCATGACGGTGAATGCGATCCCAAAACCCGGGGTGATTCAGCTGTCGGTGATCCCGTTTACGATGGAGAACACGACGTTGGGCCTGCTCCGACCCGGAGACGGCGTGCACCTCGAGGCCGACGTCATCGGGAAGTACGTGCGACAGCTGGTCGAGCAGTACGGAGTTGGCGGTAACCGGTAACTGACGGGGAGGCTGGACGCTCGGAAACGCAGCGTCTTGAGCGAGGATGCCCTTCGGAACGATAGAGCAGGCAATAGAGGACATTCGAGCCGGAAAGCTCGTGCTGGTCGCCGACGACGAGGATCGTGAGTCCGAAGGCGATCTGGTGGGCGCGGCCGAGCACATCACGCCGGCCATGATCAACTTCATGGCCAAGCACGGTCGTGGTTTGATCTGCCAGACGCTGACGCCGGACCGGTGCCAGACGCTGGGGCTTCCCCAGATGGCTGATGACAACACCGACGCGTACGAGACTGCGTTCACGGTGAGCGTCGACGCGGCCAAGCGCTTCGGCGTGACGACGGGAATCTCCGCGGCCGACCGGGCGAAGACGGTCCAGGTGGTCATCGACCCGGCCACCGTTCCGTCGGACCTGAGACGGCCGGGGCACGTCTTTCCGCTGCGCGCCCGCCCCGGCGGTGTCCTGCAGCGGGTGGGCCACACGGAAGCCAGCGTTGACCTCGCCCGGCTCGCCGGACTCTATCCCTCGGGCGTCATCTGCGAGATCCTAGCGGAAGACGGCACCATGATGCGGCGCCCTCTGCTCGAGCAGTTCGCTGCCGAGCACGAGTTGACGCTCGTAACCGTCGCACAGTTGGTGGCCTACCGTCTCAAGACTGAGCGGCTCGTGCACCGGATTGCGGACGCGCGCCTCCCGACGCCCCACGGCGAGTTCCGCATAGTCGGATACGGCAACGACGTGGATGCGGCGGAGCACGTAGCGTTGGTCTACGGGGACGTCGAGGGACAGCTGAACGTGCTCGTTCGGATGCACTCCAAGTGTCTTACCGGGGACGTGTTTGGATCCCACCGCTGCGACTGCGGACTGCAGCTCCACGGTGCGATGAAGATGATCGCGAGGGAGGGAGCCGGAGTCGTGGTGTATCTCGACCAGGAGGGCCGTGGCATAGGCTTGCTCAACAAGCTCAAGGCATACGAGCTGCAGGACTCGGGTAGCGACACCGTCGAAGCCAACGAGGCGCTCGGCTTCGAGCCGGACCTGCGCAACTACGGGATCGGTGCGCAGATCCTGATGGACCTCGGCCTGAGTTCGATCCGCGTGATGACGAACAACCCGCGCAAGATGGTTGGGCTGGAAGGGTACGGCCTGGAGATCGTCGAGCGCGTTCCCCTGGTCACGGACCCCACCGACGAGAACCGTGCATATCTCGCCGTCAAGCGGGACAAGCTCGGGCACCTCTTCGCTCACTGACGTGTCCAACGGAACGAAGCACGGGGCGACTCCTGCCGGCAGGGCGCTGATCGTTGCCAGCCGTTTCAACGAGGGGGTGACGCACCGTCTCGTGGACGGCGCTCTCTCGGCGTTGGCCGAGGCGGGCTACGGTGAGGACCGTGTGGACGTCGTGTGGGTGCCCGGCGCGTTCGAGTTGCCCCTCGCGACGGATCGCGGACTCGCCACGGGTAGCTACGCGCTGGCCGTGGCGGTCGGCGCGGTGATCCAGGGCGAGACCCCCCACTTCAGGTTCGTCGCCGAAGCGGCTACCCGGGGCTTGGCCGAGGCTGCCACCAGTCACGGGATTCCGGTAGGCCTCGGCCTGCTCACCTGTGACACCCTCGCACAGGCTCTCGCCCGCGCCGGGGGCGACGCCGGGAACAAGGGAGAGGAGGCTGCGCGCGCGGCCTTCGATACGCTGCGCGCTCTGGCGCGCTTCGAGCACGGTGCTCAGGCCTGAGACCAGGCAGCGGGCTCGGGCTCTCCAGCTGCTCTACGCCTGGGAGCTGCAGGGGCAGCCACCGATGCATGAGGTGGTCGAACACCTACTGCGCGCTTCCCCCCGCTGGGGGCCAGCCGTCGAGGACGCCGAGCCCCTGGCCACGGCGGTGGCGAAGCGGGTGGACGAGCTCGATGGCGAGATCGAGCAGAGCGCGGACAATTGGCGACTCGCGCGCATCGGGGCCATCGAACAGAGCATCCTGCGCCTTTCCCTGTACGAGTTGATGAGCGGAACTGTGCCGCCCCGAGTGGCCATAAGTGAGGCCGTCCGTCTGGCCCAGTGGTTCGCCGGCGCCAAGGCTCCCTCGTTCGTCAATGGCGTTCTCGATGCCATTGCTCGCCGGGCCGGCCGGCTTTGAGAGTCCTCGCCGTCAACTGGCTCGATCTCGAGAACCCGCAGGCCGGGGGTGCCGAGATCCATTTCCACGAGATCTTCAGTCGCCTCGTGGAACGCGGGCACGAGGTCCACCTGGTCGCATCCGGGTGGCGCGGCGCCGCGCCTCGCGCGACCATCGCTGGTGTGACCGTGGAGCGGCACGGCGACCGGCATACGTTCACGCTGAAAGGCCGGGGTGCCGTGCGGCGCGCGCTGGTGGCCGCGTCCTACGACGTGGTTGTAGAGGACATCAACAAGTTGCCGCTCTACCTCGCCACGCTCACTGACCTTCCCATGTACGTGATCGTGCCGCACCTGTTCGGCACGACGGCATTCCGGGAGGCTTCGCTCCCGGTCGCGACCCTCGTGTGGGCGGCAGAGAAGCCGATACCGCGGGTGTACAGGCGCGCGGCGTTCCACGCCATCAGCGACAGTACGAGGGACGATCTGGTGGCGCGCGGCGTGGCGGCCGAGGCCATCCACGTCATATACCCCGGGGTGGACGCCAGCCTGTACACGCCCGATGCGGCGACCCCCCGCACAGCCGACCCGATGTTTCTGTACGTTGGGCGGCTCAAGCGTTATAAAGGTGTAGATATCGCGCTCCAGGCCCTTGGCCTGGCGCGTGCCGAACGCCCGAACCTTCGTCTCGAGATCGCCGGCGGGGGAGACGACCGGGAGCGGCTCGAGCGCGTCGCGCGAGAACTCGAGTTGGGAGACGCGGTCCGCTTCTTGGGTTACGTGAGTGAGGAGCGAAAGCGTGAACTTCTCCGGCAGGCTTGGGGCGTAGTCCTTCCGTCGGTCAAGGAGGGCTGGGGCATTTCCAACGTCGAAGCTGCAGCATGCGGCACGCCGGCGGTTGCCTCCGACAGTCCCGGCCTCAGGGAGTCGGTGCGCGATGGCGAAACGGGGATCCTCGTCCCCCACGGCGAACCTCAACAGTTGGCCTCAGCCATGCTTCGCTTGTGTGGCGACCCGGATCTCGTAGAACGGCTCGGGCGCGCCGGGCGGCGCTTTGCCGAATCGCTCTCGTGGGAGCGCGCGGCCGAGCAAACTGAGGCCCACCTATTGGAAACCGTCAGCAAGGAGTAGACGAGCCATGCGGACGATTGTGACAGCGCGCCACTGTGAGATCCCGGAGGAGCTCAGGCAGCGAGCTGAGGAGCAAATGGACAAGGTGGCCAAGGCGGCTCACCGACCACGACGGGCAGAAGTCGTGTTCGATGCAGATCATGGTGTGAAGGTGGTCGAGCTCCAGCTGTACTTGCCGCAGGGTCAGGTGAAGGTGGCCTCCGCCGAAGCCAGCGACTTTCGAACTGCACTGGACAGCGCCATTGGTAAGCTGCGCAGCCAGGTCGACAAGGACCCGCGTAGCAAGGTCGCGCGCCGGTCCCCGGCTACATGAGAATGTCGCCGCTCACCGTAAGGGATCTGCTCGAGCGAAAGGGCGACTCGCTGAAGCTCGAGGTGCTCGCCGGCGACGAGGGGCTCGATCGCAAGATCACCGTTCCGGACGTATCGAGCCCGGGACTCGTGTTCGCCGGATTCACCAAGCGCTTCTCAGCTGACCGGCTGCCGGCTCTCGGCGAGACTGAGATCGAATACCTCAAGTCGCTGCCGGCCGCGGAGCGCAAGCAGGCCGTCGAGACCCTGATGAGCTTCGATCTGCCGTGCGTCTTCATCACGAAGGGCCAGCCAGCGCCGCGAGAGCTGATCAAGCTGGGCAAGGAGCGGGACATCCCGATCATCCGCTCCAAGCTCAAGACGGCGGAGTTCTACCGCCGCATATCGCCGTACCTGAGCGAAGTGTTCGCGCCCACGACGACGGCGCACGCATCCCTCGCGGACGTTTACGGTGTCGGGTTGCTCTTCGTTGGCCGCTCGGGCATCGGCAAGAGCGAGTGCGTGCTCGACCTCGTCGAGCGTGGGCACCGGCTGGTGGCCGACGACCTGGTGCACATCACGCAACGCGGCGCCGACGTGCTGATCGGCCAGTCCGACGAACAGGCGTATCGCTACATGGAGATCCGCGGCGTCGGGTTGGTGGACGTGATGGGGCTCTTCGGGGTGCACGCGGTGCGGCAGCAGAAGCGCATCGAGGTGGTCGTGGAGCTCGTGGACTGGGACATCGAGCGTGACTTCGACCGGACCGGCCTCGCGGGCCAGACCACGAAGCTGCTCGGTGTGGAGTTGCCGCTGGTAGTGGTTCCGCTCAACCCCGGTAAGAACCTCACGGTGATCTGCGAGGTAGTGGCAATGAATCACTTGCTGCGCTACAGCGGAGTCGATTCGGCGCAGCAGTTCAACGATCGCCTCATACAGCGGATGGCGAAGCAGGCTGAGCTTCGCGAGTACCTGTCCGAGGACTATGAGTGAGCCGCTACAGGGCGTCGTCGTGACGCACGGTGGGCTGGCGCAGGCCCTCGTCGAGGCAGTGAAGGGAATCGCCGGCGACAGCGGGGGACTGGTCGCCGTCACCAACATCGGCTGCAGTCCGGAGGCATTGCTCGGCCGCCTGGACACGGCTGTGGGGGACAGGCGTGTGTTGGTGTTCACTGACATGCCGGCGGGTAGCTGCTTCCAGGCCGCACTCAAGGAGCAGCGCGGCAGGGAGAACGTCGCCGTGGTGACGGGAGTGAACCTCCCGATGTTGCTCGACTTCGTTTACCACCGAGACTTGTCACCGGCCGATGCGGCTGAGCGAGCGATGTCGTCGGGCAACCGGGGCATCCGCAGCCTGTAGCCAATGGGCGTCGTGCTCGTGCGCATCGATGATCGACTGATCCACGGACAGGTCGTGGTTGGTTGGGTGCAGGCGTTGGGCGTGAAGCGCATCGTGCTCGTGGACGACGCCGTGAGTGCCAGCGAGTGGGAACGCGAGCTCTACACGTTGAGCGTGCCACCCGGCCTCAAGGTCGAGTTCGCTTCGGTAGCCGAGGCGGCAGGGCTCGTGCCCGAGTGGATGGAGGATCCCGACCGGACGATAGTGCTCGTGGGCAACGTGGAGACCATCATCGAGCTGTGCCACGGAACGGACCGGATCGAGAAGGTGAACGTGGGGGGCCTGCATGATGCCACCGGTCGCACACAACGCCTGCCGTACCTGTACCTGTCGGACGATGAGGCGGCAGGGTTGCGGGGGCTGGGCGAGAACGGTGTCGAGGTCACCGCACAGGACGTGCCGACGGCGCGAGCGGTGGCGTTGAAGGACTTCGCGTGATCGAGAACTGGGTCTGGCTCCTGCTGTGGGGCACGGTCGTGGGCCTCGACCTCGTCAGCGTGGGGCAGGTGATGTTCGCGCGCCCACTCGTTGCGGGTACGGTGGCGGGCATGATCGTGGGTGACCCGATCGCCGGCGGCACCGTGGGCGTCGTGCTCGAGCTGTTCGCCCTCGACGTGCTTCCGGTTGGCGCGGTGCGCTATCCCGACTACGGGATCGGGGCCGTGGCAGCCGCAGCGACCGCGGCAGGTGCGCCGGGTGCGTTGGGAACTGGGGTAGCCGTCTGCGTTGGGCTCGGCGTCGCCTACCTGGGCGAGGTGGGTATCCGGGTGGTTCGGAGCCGCAACACCGAGGACATGCGGCGCAATCGCGCCGCGCTGGAGGAAGGAGACGAGAGCGTAGTGATAGGAACGCACCTGCGCAGCCTGCTGCGCGACGCGGTGAGATCGGTGGCGGTTACCGCGGCCGGTTTGCTGCTTGCCGTCGCGGCGTATCGCTGGTCGCCGGTCAGCGCTCGAGGTGCCGTGCTCGTCACGATCGTGCTGGTCGGTGCCGCGATCGGGGCCGCCGCGGGCGGTGGCATGCGACTCGGCGGCCGTGGCCTCGCTCTGCGCTGGTTCGGGCTGGGCGTGGCGGCCGGCGTCGTGCTCGTGGTGATGCTGTAATGCGCACCCTGTTCAGGACCTGGCTCAGGACGTTCGTGGTCCAGGCGTCTTGGAACTACGATCGGATGATCGGGGTGGGGAGTGCCTACGCGAGCATCCCGCTACTGCGTGGGCTGCCGAAGGAGCGGCACCGCGCCGCCATGGTGCGTGCCACCCAGTTCTTCAACGCCCATCCCTACATGGCCGGCATGGAAGTCGGGGCCGTGGCGCGCGCCGAGTACGAGGGTCTGCCGGGCGAGCAGATCCGGCGCATGCGGCACGCTCTGATCGGACCTCTCGGCTCGGTGGGGGACCGGCTGATCTGGGCGGGGGTGCTTCCGGCTGCAATGGGGGTGGGGCTCACGGTGACGGTGTTCGTGTCGCCGGTCGTGGGAGCGCTCACTTTTCTCGTGCTCTACAACCTTGCGCACTTCACCGTGCGCGCTTGGGCGCTCCGCGCCGGATGGAGCGGCGGCCACTCCGTGGCGCGGCAGCTCACGGCGCGCGGCGTACAGATCGGGCTCAAGCTGCTCGGGCCGATAGCGGCGTTCTCGGTGGGACTCGCCCTGCCCGTGGTGGCGGACTGGCTCGCCGCCGACTTCCAGACGCGCTTGCGGTTCAGCATCGCGTCCGTTGCGGTGCTCGGCGTCGTGCTCTCGCGCTGGATCGTGCCGAGCTTCGGTGGCTTGCGGTTCGGAATGGCTGCGGCGGCGTTCGGCTTGTTGGCGGGGTGGCTGTGGTAGTGGCCGAGCAGACCACGACGATTCAAAACCGGCTCGGACTCCACGCGCGGCCCGCGGCGGAGCTCGTGAAGTTGGCGGGGCAGTTCCGGTCGGAGATCTCGATTGGGAAGGACGGCATGTGGGTGAACGCCAAGAGCATCCTCGGGGTGATGACCCTTGCGGCTGAGTGCGGCAGCGAGGTGACGGTGCGCGCGGAGGGCACTGATGCGCGCGAGGCGATCGCTGCATTGATCGGGCTCTTGAGCAGGGACTTCGCGGACGAGTACCTGCTGGAAGAGGAGGTCGGGGAATGAGCGACCCACGCGTGCTGCAGGGAGTCGGGGTTTCGCCGGGGCTCGCCATCGGCCCGGTCCGGGTGATAGCCGCCGATCTTCCTACCGTGACCAGACGCGTAGTGGCGCCGGCGCAGGTGGATGGAGAGATCGGGCGCCTGCACGCGTCCGTTGCGGCGGTGAAGGAGTTGATGCAGGACCTGCGCGAGCGGACGCTGCAACGAGCCGGGCGTGAAGAGGCCAAGATCTTCGACGCGCAGATCATGATGCTCGAGGACCAGGACTTCCTCGGCGAGGTGGAGACGCTCGTCCGCGAGAACCAGCTCAGCGCCGAGCGTGCGTTCGAGTTCAAGACTCTCGAGATGAGGGCGCTGTGGGCGCAGTCGTCCAGCTTCATGCTGCGGCAGCGCGTGGCGGACCTGGCCGGGATCCAGGTGCCGGTGCTCAGCCACCTGGTGGGCAAGTCTGTCACCGCCACCCTGCACGACCCCGGGGGCCGGCCGGCGATCGTGTTCACGCGGGAGCTGTCGCCCGGTCTCACGGTGCAACTGGAGCGGGAGCAGGTGGCCGGCTTCGGCAGCGTGGAGGGCACGCGGACGGCGCATGCCGCCATCCTGGCCCGCAGCCTGGGCATTCCGTGCGTGATGGGGCTGGTGGATGGGCTGGACCGGCTCGAGGACGGGATGGAGGTGATCCTCGACGGCATGCACGGAGTGGTGATCCTCGAGCCGACGCCCGAAGAAGTGGAGGAAGCGCGGGAGTGGGAGGGCTTCAGGCGCACGCTCGCCGGCGAGATGGAAACGGCGGTGGGGCAGCCGGCCGAGTCCAAGGACGGCGTGACGGTCGCGCTACGCGGCAACGTGGACCTTCCCGAGGAGGTGGTGGTCGCTCAGGAGCACGGGGCCGAGGGCGTCGGGCTGCTGCGTACCGAGTTCCTCGTGCTGGGCCGAACCGAGTTGCCGGGGGAGCTGGAACAGGCCGAGTTCTTCACCAGGGTCGCCAAGGCGTTCAGCGGGCGGCCCGTCGTAATCCGAAGCTACGACCTGGGCGGGGACAAGTTCCCGGCTGCGTTCCGCGCTGCGCCGGAGGCGAACCCGTTCTTGGGGTGGCGCGCCATTCGGGTATGCCTCGATCACCCGGAGATCTTCCGCCCGCAGATCCGCGCGCTGTTGCGTGCCCGTCTGCACGGCGACGTCAAGCTGATGCTGCCCATGATCATGGCGGTAGAGGAGATCGACTGCGCCCGTGAAATGGTCACCGCCGCGGCGCGCGAACTCCAGGAAGAGGGCGTGGAGGCGGCCAGAGTGATCCCGATCGGTGCGATGATCGAGACGCCCGCGGCCGCAATCATGGCCGAGCAGATCGCCGAGCGCAGCGACTTCCTGAGCATCGGCACCAACGACCTCACCCAATACACGCTGGCGGTGGACCGCGGCAACGCCCGCCTTGCGGGCCGTTTCACACCGCACCACCCCGCCGTGATCCAGTTGCTCAAGCGTGTGGTGGACGCCGGCCGGGCGGCCGGCGTGGAGACCAGCGTGTGCGGCGAGATGGCCTCCGACCCGCTCTCGGCGTTCCTGTTGCTGGGGCTCGGCTTCAGAGTGGTGAGCGTGTCTCCGCCGGCGGTGCCGCTGGCGCGGTGGCTGGTGCGCCAGGTGGACGTGAGCGGGGCGGAGCGAGCTGCGGAGGGGGCCCTCCAGGCGGCCACGACCGCCGAAGTGGAGGCCGTACTGGAGCAGGAGATCGCCGCCTACGTGGACCTCAATCTGCTGCGCGCCGGCCGGTTGCCTGGGGTGAGTGGCTCGGCTAGCTTCCACAGTTAGCGAGCAATCGAACCTCGAAAATCGGAGTTGCATGGCCTCCCAACGCTACATCTTCTCGTCGGAATCGGTGACGGAGGGTCACCCCGACAAGATGGCCGACCAGATTTCAGACGCAGTCCTCGATGCGATCCTCACGGAAGATCCCAAGGGCCGCGTGGCGTGCGAGACGCTGATCACGACCGGGATGGTCGTCGTGGCCGGCGAGATTACGACGAACGTCCACCTCAACGTTCCGGGGTTGGTGCGGGAGACAGTGCGCTCCATCGGTTACGTGGATGGCGCTCACGGCTTCGACGCCGACACCTGCGCGGTTCTCGCCGCGCTCGACCCCCAGTCGCCTGATATAGCGATGGGCGTGGATACGGGTGGTGCCGGGGACCAGGGCCTCATGTTCGGCTACGCTTGCGACGAGACCCCGGAGCTGATGCCCCTTCCGATCATGATGGCGCATCGGCTGACCCACAGGCTGGCTGAAGTGCGGCGCGCGGGCGAGCTGAACTGGCTGCTCCCCGACGGGAAATCCCAGGTGGCAGTGGAGTATGCCGAAGGGCGGCCCGTTGGGCTCAAGTCTGTGGTCGTCTCGACTCAGCACACCGACGAGGTGCAGAACGACGCAATCGAGGAGGGCGTTCGCGAGTGCGTCATCAAGCCCGTGTTGGCGCAGTCAGAGCTGGATACCGCCGGCGTGGATTTCTACATCAACCCCACCGGACGCTTCGTGGTCGGCGGCCCGCAGGGCGACGCGGGACTCACCGGCCGCAAGATCATCGTGGATACATACGGTGGAGCGGCGCGCCACGGTGGTGGGGCGTTCAGCGGCAAGGATCCGTCGAAGGTGGATCGGTCAGCCACTTACGCAGCGCGCTGGGTGGCCAAGAACATCGTGGCCGCCGGGATGGCCACTCGTTGTGAGGTGCAGCTCGCATACGCCATCGGCGTTGCGGAGCCGCTCTCGGTGATGGTGGACACCTTTGGCACGGGCAAAGTGTCGGATGAGGCACTCGAGGGTGCGGTGCGCCAGGTGTTCGACCTCACTCCACGCGGGATTCTCGACTCGCTCGATCTCCTGAACCCCATCTACCGCGCGACGGCTGCGTACGGCCACTTCGGGCGCGAGCCCAGGACCGTCGAGGTTTCCGGCCGCCAAGTGAAGCTCTTTACCTGGGAGGATCCGAGCAGGACTTCGGACCTCCACGAGGCCGTTCGCAACGTGGCCTAGGACCGGGCTTCAAAGCGACTACACAACAAACCACGGAAGACAAATGACGGCTGTGAATACACAAAAGGCCGACGCGGCCTACGACATCAAGGACATCAACCTGGCCGACGAGGGCCGCCGCCGCACCGAGTGGGCGGAGCAGTTCATGCCCGTGTTGCGGCAGATCAAGGATCGGTTCGAGAAGGAGCGCCCGCTCGAGGGCAAGAAGCTGTCGGCGTGTCTGCACGTCACGACGGAGACGGCGAACCTCGCGATCACGCTCAAAGCGGGCGGAGCCGACGTGGCGCTCTGCGCCTCCAACCCGCTCTCGACGCAGGACGACGTCGCCGCACACCTGGTGAAGGACCACGGTATCAAGGTGTTTGCCATCACCGGCGAGGACAACGAGTCGTACTACTCGCACATCAAGGCCTGTCTGGTCCACGCGCCGGACATCACGATGGATGATGGGGCCGACCTGGTCGGCGCGGTGCACATGATTGCCCTGGATCGGACCGGTGATCTCCCGACGCCGGTGCGGGAGTGGGTCGAAGGACTGAGCGCGGCGGAGCGCCAGCAGGTGGTCGACGGAATGATCGGCTCGACCGAAGAGACCACGACCGGAGTGATCCGGCTCAAGGCGATGGCCGACGAGGGCGTGCTGCAGTTCCCCGTCATCGCGGTCAACGACTCCCAGACCAAGCACTTCTTCGACAACCGCTACGGTACCGGGCAGTCCACACTCGACGGCATCCTGCGCGCGACCAACATCCTGATGGCCGGGTCCACCGTGGTGGTGGGCGGCTACGGCTGGTGCGGACGCGGGTTCGCGATGCGCGCGCGCGGTGCAGGCGCCGACGTGATCGTGACCGAGGTCGATCCGCTGCGAGCCCTCGAGGCGCGCATGGATGGCTACCGCGTGATGCCGATGGCCGAGGCAGCCGCGGTGGGAGACGTGTTCGTGACCCTGACCGGCAACACGACCGTGGTCGGACTCGAGCACATGAAGCTCATGAAGGACGGCGCCATCATCGCCAACTCGGGGCACTTCAACGTCGAGCTGGAGCTCGACGCGCTGGCCAAGGTGGCAAAGGGCCCGCGCACCGTACGCGAGTTCGTGGATGAGTGGATTTTGGACGGCAAGCGCCTGTACGTGCTCGGCGAGGGAAGGCTGATCAACCTAGCGGCTGCCGAAGGGCATCCAGCCAGCGTGATGGACATGTCGTTCGCGAACCAGGCACTGGCTGCCGAGATCCTGGCAAAGAACCCCGATGGGTTTTCCAAGGCGGTGCATCGCGTTCCGTCCGAAGTGGACCGGGACGTGGCGCAGCTCAAGCTGGACGCGCTCGGCGTTGCGATCGATACGTTGACCGCCAAGCAGGAGAAGTACCTATCGTCCTGGGATGAGGGTACCTAAGCTGCGATGATCGAGGTGAAGGTGGCGCACCTCGGGCTCGACCGGGCGACCAACACGCCGGTCGTGATTCTGCAGGAGAAGGAAGGCGAGCGTGTGCTGCCGATCTGGATCGGCCCTGCCGAGGCCAGCGCCATCGCGATGGAACTCGCGGGAGTGAAGTTCTCCCGGCCGCTCACGCACGATCTCGTCAAGCAGATCGTGATCGGTCTGGGGGCGGATCTCCAGCGGGTTCTCATTAGCCGGGTCAAGGAGAACACCTACTACGCCGAGCTGCATCTGCATCGTGACGACCACGTGATCCAGATCGACGCGCGGCCGTCCGACTCGATTGCGGTGGCACTGCGGCTCGAGGCTCCGATCTTCACGCAGGAAGACCTACTGGAGCTCACATCCATCGACACGGTGGAGCCCATTTCGCCCGACACTGAGGCAATGGACCCCGAGTCGCTCAAGTCGTACTTGGAGAATCTCGACCCTGAAGATTTCGGCAGGTTCACTCCCTAACGCACTTCTGATCGGGCTCGCGGCCCTGAGTCTCGTCGCACCACTCGAGGCTCAGGGCTTTCGCATACGCGGTCGCGTCGTGCACGTGGCGGGTGCGGATTCGTCCGCCGTGGCGGGCGAGTGGGCCGTGTTGCACCGAGTTGGTGTGGCGAGTGGGGAGGCGATCGATTCGGTGCGGACCGATCGGCGCGGCAGATACCAGGTGTCGGCTCCAGGGCGCGACACGCTGGCGACGTATCTCGTGAGCGTGCGCCACGACGGCATAGCGTACTTCACCGAGCCGCTTTCGGGCGCAACGGAGCTACCCGAGTCATTCCCCACGCTGGCGGTCTACGATACGTCTTCCACCGCTCCGGTAGAACTGCTGGAGCGACACGTGATAATCCGTCCGGCGGCGCCCGACGGGACGCGCCGCATGGTCGAGCTCGTGGTACTCGCTAACCACGGATACCAGACGCGCATCGCCGGGGACACTGCGCGCCCGGTGTGGCAGCTCGAGCTCCCCGCGGGCGCTGGCGAGCTGGAATTCGGCGCCGGCGACGTGAGCGAGATGGCGCTCTCGTTCGAGGACGGCCGGCTACGCCTGGTGGCTCCGCTGCCGCCGGGCGAGCGGCAGATGCTGGTCGGCTATCTCATCCCCTCCACGGTGCGGGATCTGACCATTCCGGTTGACCAACCCACCACGCGGTTCCACGTGCTGCTCGAGGACTCTGCGGCGGTGGCGGTCGGCGCGCTTACCCCAAGGGGGTGGGAGGATCTCGAGGGCATCGCGTTCCGTCGCTTCACCGGTGACAGCTTGCCCCCCGGCGCGCCGATCGTGGTGCGCTTCCCGGAGCCGGCCGGACAGCGCACGGACATCGCATTGTGGCTGATCGTGCCGGCGGTGGCGCTCGTCCTGGCGATCACTCTCGTTCGGTGGGTGCGACGCAGCCCGGCGGCCGAACCGCAGGCGCAAGACCGTCCGGGGGATCTGGCGGCGCAGATCGCCGCGCTGGACGCACAGTACGCCGGGCGTGAGGACCAGAACTACCGACGGAACCGAGCGGAACTCAAAGCGCGCCTCACCGTCGCATTGGACAGGGAAGTGGGGCAGGGGTAGACGCCACACGGTCCGGCCGTTATCAGTAAGAGGCTCATAATGAACGTGGAGGCGGAAGCCGGTGAGAGACCGGCGCGGCCCCGCCACTGTAACGGGCGTTCAGAGCGGCTCAACAGCCACTGGGTAACTGGGAAGGCGAGCCGACTGCCCGAAGCCAGGAGACGCCACGCGTTCGCACCACCAATTGCTGTCCCTCGCGGGGGGGAAGGTGGCAACGCGAAATCGCCAGAATCTGATTAGCGTCCGCTCACGCCCTTCCGGTTCGGAAGGAGTGAGCGGTTTTGTGTAGAGGCCTCCGGCTCGCACTGACGATCGCTGCGCTCGCGCTCTCCTGTGCGGCGCCCGAGAGCGCGCGGGACGGCTCGTTGGTGGACGACGCCGGCCGGGTGCTCGCGTTCGAGCAACCACCCCGGCGGATCGTCTCTCTCTCTCCCGCCACGACCGAACTGCTCTTCGCGCTCGGTGCGGGAGAGCGCGTCGTGGGCCGCACACGCTGGTGCGTGGACCCACCGGAGGCTGAGCGGGTCGCCAGCGTGGGAGACGGACTCAATCCCAACATCGAGCTCGTCGTGGCCCAGCGTCCCGAGCTGGTGCTCTTCTATCACTCTCCGATGAACGACGGCGCGATCGCCCAGCTCGACAGGTTCGGCATCGCGTCGGCGAGCGTAAAGCTGGACGGTCTGGCGGACCTCAGGCGAGCTGCGATCCTGACGGGCCGCGTCACGGGCGACAGTGTTCGCGCCGACTCGATCGTGCAGGCGTTCGAGCGCGACCTCGAAGCGGCGGCTGCGCCCGGATCTGGCAACGGTCCAACCGTGCTGCTGCTGGCGTGGGACAACCCGCCGATTGTGATCGGCGCGACCAGCTTTCTGAGCGAGGTCGTGACGTTGGCCGGTGGCCGCAACGCATTCGCCGACCTGGAGCAGCCGTCGGCGACGGTGAGCATCGAAGCGATCGCCGCGCGTGATCCCGACATGGTGTTGTTGGCGGGAGGGAGCGAGGATCCCGACTGGGCCCGGCGGCCGGAGTGGCAGGTGGTGCGTGCCGTGGCTGAGCGCAGGATGGTGGCGGCATCCGGCACGGAATTCTCACACCCCTCGTTCCGGGCGCCTCATGCCGTGGCGCGGTTGCGCGCTGCACTGCAGGAGGCGAAGCCTTGAGGCGCTGGCTGTTGCTGCTGGCAGCGGCCGCCGCGGCGCTCCTCATGGGACTCGTCGTCGGCCCCGCCTCTCTCGGTTTGGCAGCAGTGTGGGACGCGGTGATCGGCCGGGGCGACGAGACCGCCCAGTCCATCGTGCGGGGCCTCAGGCTGCCGCGCGTGCTGCTCGCCTTCCTGGTCGGCGGGAGCCTATCCGTCACCGGCGCCACGCTACAAGCGGTGGTGCGGAATCCTTTGGCCGATCCCTACTTGCTCGGGTTGTCGGGAGGTGCGGGGCTCGGAGCCGTGGCCGCGATCGCGCTCGGCGTGGGCGGCGCGTGGGCGGTGCCGCTGGCAGCTCTGATCGGGGCGCTTCTCGCGATAGTGCTCGTGTACCGCATCGCGCTCGTAGCGGGTGGCCTCCTCGACGCCCGAGTTCTCCTGCTCGCCGGCGTCGTGGTCGGAGCTTTCGCCGCGTCGCTGATGGGCGCGGTCATGGCGCTGTCTCCGGCGCCCGAGGTACGCAACGCACTGCTCTGGTTGCTGGGGAGCTTCGACGGCGCTTCATGGCAGGCGCTGGCGATCTTCGGCGCGTACGCCGTGCTGCCACTCGCCGTACTCTACGCGATGGCCCGTCCCATGGACCTGCTCGCGCTTGGTGAGGAACCGGCTCAGTTTCTGGGGGCGGACGTCGAGAGCACCAAGCGCCGACTCTACATCGCCGCATCGGCGCTCACCGCGGTGGCGGTCTCCGTGTCCGGGATCATCGGGTTCGTCGGCCTCGTTGTGCCTCACGCGATCCGCATCCTGTGGGGACACACGCACCAGCAGCTCCTCCCGAGCGCCTTCCTTCTCGGCGGCACGCTGATGGTGGTGGCCGATGCGGCCGCCCGCACGGCGTTCGCGCCGCTGGAGATGCCAGTGGGCGTGGTGACTGCGTTGGTGGGGGTACCCGTATTCGTGTGGTTGGTGCGGCGATGGGCGAGTTGATATTCGAGGCGCGCGCGGCGCGCTACCGCTATGAGGGCGCCGACGCCGACGCTGTGTCCGGTGTCGATATGGAAGTCGCCCCCGGCGAGCTCGTCGCGATCGTTGGTCCCAACGGGAGTGGCAAGACGACCCTGGCCCGGCTCCTGTTGGGGGTGATCGCGCCCTCCGGCGGAGCGGCACTAGCCGCTGGCCGCCCCGCTGCCGAGTGGACGCGGCGCGAGATGGCCCGGCGTGTTGGCGTGGTCGCACAGCGTGAGGAGCCGGCCTTCCCGCTGCGCGTGCACCAGGCAGTTCTGTTCGGGCGTTACGCGCATCTCGGTCCGCTCGGGGCTCCGGGACCGCGCGACATCGAAGCGGTGGAGCGTGCGCTCCAGCGGTGCGATGTCGGGCACCTGCGCGGGCGCTGGGTCGCGACGCTCTCGGGCGGCGAGTGGCAGCGGGTCCGGATTGCGCGGGCGCTTGCGCAGGAACCCAAGGCGCTCGTGCTCGACGAGGCTACCGCGAGCCTCGACGTGCGCCACGAGATGGAGGTGTTCGAGCTCGTGGCGGCCCTGGTTCAGGGCGAGGGGCTGGCTGCCGTCGTAGTGACCCATCACGTGAACCTGGCGGCGCGCTTCGCTCACCGAGTGGTGGTGATGGATGGCGGCGAAGCCCGTGCCCAGGGGCTACCCCGCGACGTGCTGAGCCGCGCGGTGCTCGAGCAGGTGTTCGGTTGGCCAGTTGAGGTTTCCATGTGGCGCGGCGCACCGCAGTTCGTGCCGCTGAGAAAAGGAGAGGGTGGGGATGAGAGCAGTAGCTAGTCGAACAGTGCAGATCTTGTCGATTGCAGCGGCGCTGGGGGGCATGTCCGAACTCCAGGCTCAGGAGCCGGCCGACACCGCCAGGCTCGAGCCGGTGGTGGTGACGGCGACCCGGGTTCCGACGCCCCGAGCGTCGGTCACTGCTACGGTCACCGTGCTGGACGGCGCGGCGCTCCGAGCACAGGGCATCCGCATGATCGGTGACGCGCTGCGTGAGGTGCCCGGGCTCGACGTGGTCCAGAGCGGGTCTTACGGAGGACTCACGTCGGTATTCGTGCGCGGCGGTGAGAGTGACTACGTGAAGGTCCTGATCGACGGCGCACCCGTGAACGATCCCGGCGGCGCGTTCGACTTCTCCACGCTCAGCGTCGAGAACGTTGAGCGCATCGAGATCGTGCGCGGGCCGGTGAGCGTGATGTACGGGTCGGACGCAGTCGCCGGCGTCGTGCAGATCTTCACGCGCCGCGGTGCAGGGAGGCTGGAGGGCGAGGCCGCCGCCCGGGGTGGAACGTACGGCTCGTTCGACTGGAACGCTTCGGCCCAGGGCGGCACCGATCGGGTGCGCTACTCGGCAGCCGTCGCCCGTGCAGCGACCGACGGCATCTACGAGTTCAACAGCGACTATGCGCATCTCGTGTTCAGCGGTCTGCTGCGCCTCACGCCCGACGCGCGTACCGACGCCCAACTCGCCGTGCGTTACGCGGACAACGACTACCACTATCCGACGGACGGCAGCGGTCAGGTAGTGGACCGCAACTCGTTCCAGCAGCAGGACCGGCTCACCGCTTCCCTCGATGCGGGCCGCTATTTCTCCGATGCAGTGCAGGGACGTCTGTTGCTCGCTTTCAACCGTACCGATGGCGGGATCAACGACCTGCCAGACGGACCGGCCGACACGTTGTCGTTCTTCGGGTTCGTGAGCGAACGGGTCGTGACGAGATCGAGCGTCGGTGCCCTGGCCAACTTCTACGCAATCCCGATGACGGTACTGACGGTGGGCGCGGATTTCGAGCACGAGTCCGAGCAGGGCACGAGCGAATCCCTGAGCGAGTTCGGGAGCTCGATCAGCGAGTTCGACGCTGCGCGCAACAACCTGGGCTATTACGGTGAGGTCCAGGCGAATCCGGCGAAGGGCCTCACAGCCACGTTGGGGGGGCGGATCGACGACAACCAGCAGTTCGGCACCTTCTTCACGTACCGGGGCGGCATTACCTATGGATTGGCGACCGGGACGCACCTCCGGGCAGCGATCGGAACCGCGTTCAAGGAGCCGACTTTCTTCGAGAACTTCTCCGACGATCCCTTCGCCACGGGCAATCCCGATCTCGATCCCGAGCGGACGAACAGTTGGGAGCTGGGAGTGGAGCAGCGGTTTTGGGACGACCGGGTCGCGTTCGGCGTGACGTACTTCGACCAGCGATTCCAGGATCTGATCCAGTATACGTTCGCTCCGCCGGAGCCCGACGCGCCCAACTTCTACAACGTCGCTGCGGCGGATGCGTCGGGAGTCGAGACTACGGTGACCGTGCGTCCGCGGGCGGGAGTCACGCTGCGGGGCAGCTACACCTATCTGCGCACCGAAGTCGTGGACGCCGGGTTCGATGAGGGGGGAGGCCTCGCGCCTGGCGACCAGCTGCCGCGGCGGCCGGCCCACCGGCTCACGGCCGACCTGGCGTGGCGCTTCGTGGAGCGCGCGTACGCCGGGCTGAGAGTGCTCTACGTGGGGGAGCGCGAAGACCTGGACTTCTCCACGTTCCCCACCGCTACGGTCGTGCTGCCGAACTACTTGAGGCTCGACGTCGCGGGAGAGGTCGATGTGCTGAGGTTGCCGGCGCCACGACCCAGCTTTGCGCTCACGTTGCGGATCGAGAACCTGCTCGACGAGAGCTTTCAGGAGGTGTTCGGATTCCCGGCGCCGGGAAGGAGAGTACTTCTGGGTGGGCGCATGCGGTTCTAGCGGCGCGGCGCACACTTATCTTAGAACCATGTCCCTCGTCACCACGCCGGCCTTGGTGCTCCACACGTTCCCCTACGGGGAGACGTCCAAGATTGCGCGGCTGCTCACGCTGCATCACGGGGTGCAGAGCGTGATCGCCAAGGGGGCGCTCCGGCCCAAGAGCAAGTTCGGTGCGCGCCTCCAGGTGCTGAGCGAGGGAACGGCGCAAATGTACCTAAAGGCCAACCGCGACCTCCACACGCTTGCCGAGTTCGAGGTCACGAGCCTGCGCCCCGAGCTGGCCCGTGAGGTAGCGCGCTACGCCGCCGGGGCGGCACTGGCGGAGTTGATCATGCGTTCGGCTCCGGCCGAGCCACATCCCGAGATATACGAGTGTGCCGTGGCCGGGCTCGAGCTCCTGGTTCACGTACCCAGCGAGCAACTGGACTCGGCTGCGCTGGCTGTGCTGTGGGCGGCCATCGGGGCGCTCGGATTCGCACCCAGTCTGGATGCGTGCGCGCGGGACGGAAGCGAGCTCCCAGACGGGCGCATCGCGTTCTCGGTCAGCGACGGCGGGTTCCTGTGCAAGGCGTGCGCGCGGGACGGAGCGACCACGAGACTCGACGCATCCGACCGTGCGGCGCTGGAGCGCCTGGTCGCTGCGACGGGGGAGCCGGTCGGTGAGCTGTCGGCGCGGCATGCAGAGGCGCACCGGCGTCTGCTGCAGCGGTTCGTGGAGCGGCACCTGGCCGAGGGCCGTGAGCTGAAGGCGCTCACGTTCTGGCAGGAGCTCGCTTGAGCCGCCACGTAGTCATCGGCACCGCGGGCCACGTGGACCACGGCAAGACTGCCCTCGTGAAGTCCCTCACCGGTACCGACACGGATCGCTGGGCCGAGGAGAAGCGGCGTGGCATCACGATCGATCTCGGCTTCGCCGTGCTCGACCTCGGCGGCGGGCTCACGGCAAGCATCGTGGACGTTCCGGGCCACGAGGACTTCGTTCGCAACATGGTGGCTGGGGCCACCGGCGTTGACGTCGCGCTCATGGTCGTAGCGGCGGACGAAGGGGTCATGCCCCAGACCGTGGAGCACCTGGCGATCCTCGAGTTCCTGGGTGTGCGAACCGGCGTAGTCGTGATCAGCAAGGCGGATCTCGCCGAGCCGGAGTGGATGGAATTGGTCGAATCGGACGTGCGCGAGCGGCTGTCCAGGTCATCAGTCGCGTGGCAGGCGCCGGTGACGTTCTCGACCGTGACGGGAAGCGGCATCGACGAGGTGCGGGAGGCGCTGGCTGAGGCGGCCCACGGCGCCATCGAGCGCTCCGCCGAGGATCTGTTCCGCCTACCGGTGGACCGCGTGTTCAGCGTGGCCGGAGCCGGGACGGTGGTCACCGGCACCAGCTGGGGGGGCTCGGTGGGGGCGGGCGAAGAGGTGCGTGTGCTTCCGGGCGAGGCCCGCGCCCGCGTGCGCAGCGTTCAGGTCCACGGTGAGGTGAGGGAACGGGCAGAGCCGGGACGCCGCACCGCGCTGGCGCTGCCGGGCGTGAGCAAAGGGGAGCTGACCCGTGGATGCGTGGTCGTCTCCGACCCGGCCTGGCGCGAGAGCCGGGCCCTCGACGTCCTGATCAGGCTGCTGCCGGGCTCCCGGCCGCTCACGCAGCGCTCCCGTGTCCGGCTCCACATAGGAACGGCCGAGGTGATGGCCAGGGTCACACCCGCGGCGGAAGGCGAGATCGGACCGGGGGAGGGCGCTGCTGCGCGCCTCAGGCTGGAGCGGCCGCTGGTGGCCCGCTGGGGCGACCGCGGCGTGCTGCGCTCCTACTCGCCGGTTCACACCATAGGCGGCTGTGTCGTGGTGGACCCCTGGCCGCCGGCCCGACCGCGGCGGCCCCGGGCGCTCGAGAGCCGAGCGGTCTCCGACCCCGCCGAGCGTGTAGCCGCCAGCGTGGCACTTTCGGGGAGCCGCCGACTCGTGACCGACCAGGTCATCGAGGAGACGAGGCAGGCAACTCTCGAGGCACTCGCGGGGTATCACAAGCGTAGTCCCCTGGAGCTGGGGATGCCCCGGGAGCTGTTGCGGTCCATAGCGGAGGCGTCGGCACTCGCCGATTTCGTGCAGGAGCAGCTCGCGGCGGAGGGGCGGATCGCGATAGAAGGTGGTACGGTCCGCAGCTCCGACTTCCGGCCCACTCTATCGGAGCAGGAAGAAGAGTGGCGGGAGGCTATTGGCGGCGCGCTGAGCGCCGCCGGTTTCCGCGGGCGCACGGGTGCGGAGCTCGCGGAAGCGGTTCCCCAGGAGGCCGCCGTCCGACTCGCGGAGTTTCTTGTGCGGCAGGGCACAGCGGTTCGGATCGGCAGGGAGCGATATTATGAGCGTCCCGCGCTGGAGCGGCTGCGCGACGAGATCGTGGAAGAGGTTACGAGGCTCGGGCGAGCCACGCCGGCGCAACTCCGCGAGCGTACCGGACTTACACGCAAGTATCTGATTCCGGTGTTGGAGTGGCTGGACGGAGGGGGGTTCACGGTCCGGGATGGAGACGCCCGGAAGCTGGGCCCCGCGGCAGGGAGGCGGTCGGAGGGTAGTTGACAGGAATTGCCGTAATGACGTAACTTACGTCCAGTTGGGAACATACGCACTCAAACGTAGGGGGATGCTAGGGAGACTTTTTGTCAGAATAGGAGCTTGCCATGAGGCAGCTTGCCTGGGCGGTGGTCGCGCTCGGGCTCCTGATCGCTGCACCAGCGGTCGTACAAGCACAGCAGGACAGCGGCGCACCTACGGTGCAGCTGGGCAGGAACTACCCGAACCCGTTCAACCCGGAGACTACGATACCCTTCGCGTTGAGCCCGGCGTTGTGGGCCAACGGAAACACACCGGTAGTCAGTCTTCGGATCTACAACATTCTCGCGCAGCTGGTGGCGGTCCCGATACTGCAGGGCTCAGGGCAACCGCTGAACAACATCCAGCTGGAGTGGAACGGGACGGGTGAGTACTCGGCATACTGGGATGGGAAGATCCAGAACTCGGGCCGAGACGCAGCGTCAGGAGTATACGTCTACCAGTTGATTGTGAACGGGCAGACGGAAACGAGGAAGATGACCATCGTGAAGTAGGAGACGACCGCAAGGACAATTGATGTCAGATTCGACGGCGCGCCGGTGGCAACACCGGCGCGCCTGTCTTTTTGGCCGTATTCGTGCCATATGGGCGGATTGTGGTCGGCACGGAGATTGCTATTTGGAGCTTGCGATGGGAAGTGGCTGTAGGGGGCGTGGTTAGGCGCCCGTCGGGGAGGGAATCGCAACAACGCAACTTGAATAGCAAACGCCTGGCGCTCCGCGCGCCGGGGTGATAATAGAACGGGGACCATGATCAGACCTGAGAGACTAACCGTAAAGGCCGGCGAGGCGCTGCAGCAGGCCGTGGCCATCGCCAGCACCCGGGGGAACCCCGTCGCCAACGACGCACACCTCTTCCTGGCGCTGCTCGACCAGGATGAGGGCATCGTCGTACCAGTACTCCAGAAGACCGGCCTCAACGCCACCGAGCTGCGCGCGGAAGTGGAACGCGAAGTCGAGCGGCTCCCCACGCAGAGCGGTGGGTCGAGCCCGACCGTCTCGCGCGAGCTCAACGACGCACTCGACAGGGCCGACAAGCTATCAGGCGAGCTGGGGGATGCCTACGTATCCACCGAGCACCTGCTGCTCGGCCTCGTCGACACCAAGGGCACGACGGCACGCGAGCTCCTCTCGGCACGAGACATTTCGAAGGAAGATCTGCTGCAGGCGCTCGAGGCGGTGCGCGGCAGCCATCGCGTAACCGACGTGGATCCGGAGCAGAAGTACCAGGCCCTGGAGCGGTTCACAAAGGACCTCACCGAGTTGGCCCGAGAGGGCAAGCTGGATCCGGTCATCGGGCGCGACGAGGAGATCCGCCGCGTAGTGCAGGTGCTCTCGCGCCGCACCAAGAACAACCCGGTGCTGATCGGTGAGGCGGGTGTGGGGAAGACCGCCATCGTGGAGGGGCTCGCACAGCGCATCGTGGACGGTGACGTGCCCGAGAGCCTGGCCGGCAAGCGGATCATCGTGTTGGACATCGGCCAGCTGCTGGCCGGCGCCAAGTACCGCGGCGAGTTCGAGGAGCGCCTCAAGGCCGTGCTAAAGGAGGTGACGAGCCAGGAGGGCAAGTTCGTCGTCTTCATCGACGAGCTTCACACGATCGTCGGGGCGGGCGCGGCGGAGGGCGCGGTGGACGCCTCCAACATGCTCAAGCCGGCTCTCTCCCGAGGTGAGCTTCACGTGGTGGGAGCCACGACGCTGGACGAGTACCGCAAACACATCGAAAAGGACAAGGCCCTCGAGCGGCGGTTCCAACCGGTGTTCGTGGGCGAGCCGAGCGTGGAAGCGGCCATCGCAATCCTGCGCGGTCTCAAGGAGCGCTACGAGGTGCACCACGGCGTTCGCATCACCGACAACGCTCTGGTGGCGGCGGCGACCCTGTCGGATCGCTACCTGGGCGACCGGCACCTGCCCGACAAGGCGATCGACCTGATGGACGAGGCTGCGAGCCGTCTCCGCATGGAGATCGACAGTTTGCCGCAGGAGATCGACGAGGTCGAGCGCCGCAAGCTGCAGCTTCAGATCGAGGAACACTCGCTGCAGCGCGAGAAGGACAAGGCCAGCAAGGAGCGACTCAAGGCGCTGCGCAAGGAGTTGTCCGAGCTGGAGGAGCAGTCGCAGGCCATGAAAGCACAGTGGCAGGCCGAGAAGGACGCGATAACTCAGCTGCAGGAGAGGAAGGCGTTGCTCGAAAGCGCGCGTACCGAAGCGGAACAGGCCACGCGTGCGGGTGACCTGCAGGAGGCGTCGGAGATCAGCTATGGCAAGGTGCCTCAGCTAGAGCGGGAGATAGAGGAGCAGAAGCAGCGTCTGGGACAGATCCAGGCGCAAGGGAGTTACCTCAAGGAGGAGGTGGACGCCGAGGACATAGCCGAGGTGGTCGCCAAGTGGACCGGCATTCCGGTGAGCCGCATGCTCGAGTCGGAGCGGGAGCGGCTCACCCACCTCGAGGCAGAGATGCACCACCGCGTGATCGGACAGGACGAAGCGGTATCTGCCGTGTCAAACGCCGTGCGGCGCTCACGCGCCGGGCTGCAGGATCCAGGCAGGCCGATCGGGAGCTTCATCTTCCTCGGGCCGACCGGGGTGGGCAAGACGGAGACCGCCCGGGCCTTGGCCGAGTTCCTGTTCGACGACGAGCGCGCGCTGGTTCGGATCGACATGTCCGAGTACATGGAGAAGCATGCCGTGGCGCGACTGTTAGGCGCGCCGCCGGGGTACATCGGGTACGAGGAAGGTGGCCAGCTCACGGAGGCAGTACGGCGTCGGCCCTACTCGGTGATCCTGTTCGACGAGATCGAGAAAGCGCACCCCGACGTGTTCAACGTGCTGCTCCAGATCCTCGACGACGGGAGGCTGACCGACGGCCAGGGTCACGTCGTCGACTTCAAGCACAGCGTGATCATCATGACGTCCAACGTGGGCTCACAGTGGATCCTGGAGTATGCCGAGGGTGACTGGACCGAGGCCGAGGGACGCGTGATGGGTGCGCTGCGTGAGACGTTCAAACCCGAGTTCCTGAACCGCGTGGACGACGTAGTGGTGTTCAAGCCGCTCACTCGGGAGGACCTGGGGCAGATCATAGACCTGCAGCTGAAGCGGGTCGAGGCCCTGCTGGCGGACCGGCGCATCCGGGTCGAGGTCACGCCGGAGGCCAAGGGCATGTTGGTCGCTGAAGGCTACGATCCCGTCTACGGGGCGCGGCCGCTCAAGCGAGTCATCCAGCGGCGCATCCAGAACCCGCTCGCGCTGGAGTTGCTGGAGGGGCACTACGCTGAAGGTGATCTGGTGCGCGTGGTGCCCGCAAGTGACGGCAAGGGACTCGAGTTCGTGCGGGTGCCCGGTGCAGAGGCTCCCGCTGAGCCGGTGCCGGTAGGGGCATGACAGCCGGGCTTGATTGTGGGCCGGTGGGCCTCCGGGGCAGAGTCTCCGGGAGGCCCACCGGCTCTGGTCATACGGGCCCGTTTCGCGTATCCTCCACGGTCCCTTCCCAGCGAACCTGATGACAAGCCCTATTGACCGCCTCACCACGGCCCTAGCAGGACGCTACGTCGTCGAGCGCGAGCTCGGCGCCGGCGGCATGGCCACCGTGTACCTCGCGGAGGACGTAAAGCACCACCGCAAGGTGGCGCTCAAGGTCCTTCGTCCCGAGCTGGCCGCCATACTCGGTGGGGAGCGGTTCCTCAAGGAGATCGAGGTTACGGCCAATCTGCAGCATCCCAACATCCTCCCGCTCTACGACAGCGGGCACGTTACCGGGTTGGGCGGCGAGGGCGGCAGCGAGTTCCTGTTCTACGTAATGCCGTACGTCGAAGGGGAGACGCTGCGCGAGAAGATGGGTCGGGAGAAGCAGCTCGGGGTGGAGGAGACCGTTTCGATTGCGAAGGACGTGGCCGATGCCTTGCACTTCGCGCACCAGCGCGGCGTGGTGCATCGTGACATCAAGCCGGAGAACATCCTGCTGCAGCAGGGGAAGCCGCTGGTGGCGGATTTCGGCATCGCGCTCGCGGTCTCCCACGCGGGTGGGACGCGACTGACCGAGACCGGCCTCAGTCTGGGCACCCCGCACTACATGTCGCCCGAGCAGGCCACTGGCGACCGCGAGCTCGATGCCCGCTCCGACGTGTACTCGCTCGGAGCCATGGTCTACGAAATGCTGGCCGGCGAACCGCCGCACCACGGCACGACGGTGCAGGCGATCATCGCCCGCATCCTGTCGGAAGAGCCGGATCCCGTGACCCGGCAGCGGCCGGCCGTGCCGCCGCACGTCGAAGCGGCGATCCGGAAGGCTCTGGACAAGACACCGGCCGATCGGTTCCCGAGCGCCGCCAAGTTCGCCGAGGCGCTGACCGACCCGGGCTTCACACTGCCGCGTACGGCTGCCATTCCTGCGACGCCCACCGGCGCTCCAGTCCGTCGGCCCGTGGTCACGATTGGCCTCGCCGTGGTAACGGCGCTGGCCGTGGCCATGGCCCTGGCTGGCTGGTTGCGCAGCGTGCCGAAGCAGGTGATCCGCGTCTCCATGGCCATCCACGAGGACGCGGCCCTCACCGATCAGTCGACGCTCCGGATCGCGATGTCTCCCGACGGGCGGAGCGTCGTCTACGTCGGACCCGCGACCACCAGCCGGCTCAACCGCCAGCTCTGGCACCGAAACCTGGACGAGCTCAGTGCGCGGCCCATTCCGGGCACAGAGGACGCTCTGGCGCCGTTTTTCTCGCCCGACGGAGCCTCGATTGGGTTCATTACAGGGGAGCCCGGCGACCTCCGCGTGGTTCCGATCGCGGGTGGCCCGGTCCGTACGATCGTGACCGGCACAGCCGATCCCTGGGGTGGTTATTGGGCGCCGGACGGCCAGATCTACTTCACCGGGTCGGATGGTGACCTGTTGCGCACGTCGCTCGGCGCAACGGCCATAGACACGGTGGCTGTTCCCGACCGCGAGAGGGGCCAACTGGAGTACGACTTCGCGCACGTGCTCCCGAACGGCAAGGGTGTCATCGTGGAGATCTGGTACTCGTCGATAGACGATGCCGAGGTCGCGGTTGTGTCACTTGAGACCGACAGCGTCACCAAGCTCGCGGACGGCGTCAACGCCCGGTACCTGCCGACGGGTCATCTGGTGTGGAGCACCTCCGACGGCATGCTGCTGGCCGCGCCGTTCGACGAGGACAAGCTGGAGCTCACCGGCCCGTCGGTGCTCATCGAGCAGGGCGTTGCGGTCGATCCCGATGCCGGTGCCGGGCAATACGCGGTATCCGACAACGGTCACCTGATCTACGAGGCCGGCGCGGCGGCCGGCGTGGCGCAGCTGCAGTGGGTGGACCGCGAAGGCGAAGCCGCTCCCATCGAACCCGACTGGTGGGGGACGTTCGGCTACGTGTCCATATCCCCGGACGGGAATTCGGTAGCCCTGACTCAGAGCGGCGGGGATGGGACCCACGTGTGGGTAAAGGACCTCGTGGGAGGGACCTTGCTGCGCCTTGCCCTCAGTACCGGCACGTTCGACCGGCCCACCTGGACGCCGGACGGCACGTCAGTGACGTATAGGGGCGGGAGTGCCACCGAGCGCGGGGTTTGGACGCGGCGGGCGGATGCCAGCCAGCCGGCCGAGCGGGCGGTTGAACTCGAGGCTGGGCTCGTGGCATATGAGGCGGTTTGGTCGCCGGACGGCACGTGGCTCGTCATCCGCGCCACCCGCCCGGGCACACTGCGCGACATCCTTGCGATGCGTCCCGGTGTTGATTCGGTGCCGCGACCGCTAATCGCGAGCGCCGCGGAGGAGTACAGCCCCGACATCTCCCCCAACGGTCGCTGGATCGCGTATACCTCTAACGAGTCGGGACAGGAGGAAGTCTACGTGCGTCCGTTCGACGATCCGGGCCGCGCCCGCTGGGCGGTCTCGGTGGGCGGCGGTACGGAGCCGCTATGGTCCCGCGACGGGCGCGAGATCTTCTACCGCTCGCACGTCGGCGAAGTAACGCGTCGCACCGTGGCGGAAACCCCGGACCTGAGTCTCGGACCTGTCGAGTCTCTGTTCGACGCGACGGGGTTCCGTACGGACCACTATCACCGCGCGTACGACATCGCTCCCGACGGAGGCCGTTTCCTTATGGTGCGTCGGCAGGGTTTCGTGTCCGAGTTGGTGCTCGTCACGAACTGGTTCGAGGAGCTCGAGGCCAAGGTTTCCCAATAGGTGCTCATGCCCGCACCCAGACGACCCGTACTCTCCAAGCCCGACGGCATCGGCATGCAGGCGGCGCTGGACGTTGCGCGCCTGGGCGGCGGCCTGGGTGAGGTGCCGGTTGGTGCGGCAGTCGTCGTTGACGGCGCGCTCGTGAGCGAGGCTCACAACGAGACCATCGCCAAGCACGACCTCACCCAGCACGCCGAGCTGATCGCAATCCAGGACGCGACGCGCAAACTCGGCACCGACCGCCTCGACAACGCGACGCTGTGTATTACGCTCGAGCCCTGCGCACAGTGCGCCGGGGCCATCGTGCTGGCGCGGGTTGGCAGGGTGGTGTTCGGGGCGTACGATCCCAAGGCGGGGATGGCGGGGTCTGTCGGCGACGTGCTCCGGCACCCCAGCCTGAACCACCGCCCCGAAGTGATGGGCGGCGTGATGGAAGAGGAGTGCGGGGAGCTGCTCAAGGAGTTCTTCGAGGCGCGGAGAGAGTAGGGGTGGAGAGGAGGAGGGAATGAACGTGAAGTCTGTGGCTCTGGGCTAGAAAGAGGCCGACCCTCAAAGGCGGGGCAGCTACCGCCGCGGACCTCCAGCTCGCGGGCTACGTCTTCCTGGTAATGGCAATGTGGCAGGCGTGTGGCACGACGGGTCAGCGCTTCTACCAGGCGCTATCTACACTGGATCCGATCAGTCCGATATCGCTGGTCCTGTACGCCGGGTTGGATTGGCTGTTCCTCTTCCTGAGCCACTACGTGGAGTCGCGGAACCGGCTCGGAGCCTGACCGACCGTCGATCGGACGATGACCCTTTCGCCGCCTGCGGAGTAGGATGAAGCAGGAGGCGCTATGGCTTGGTCACGCGGGGTGACGCGACTGGTCGGGTGTGCGGCGGCGACTCTCCTCCCGGCTACTGCATTGGCGCAGGCTCCCTCGCTCCTCAGCGGGGTCGGTCTGTCATACGCCCACGCTACGGCTACTCTGGGCGACTACATTGGTGGTGGATACGGCGTGACTGCGGCGGTGCGCCTGGCCGGCCGCAATTTCGGTGTTCGTCTCGACGCTGATTTCCTCCGGTTCCCGTCTACGACCCGCTCGCGGCCGTTCCTCGGTACTGGACCGACGGTAGAGATCACTACTGGGATGCGGGTCTTCACACTCGCGATCGGTCCGGAGGCCCACGTGAGCGCAGGCCGCTTCTCCGCTGGCGTGTTTGGCAGCGCGGGCCTCGCACAATTCGCCAATACCTCGTCGCTGACGGGACTCGGCGACGACCCCCGGTTTGCCCGCTCAGAGACGTTCGGCGATCTCACCGCTGCGGTGCACGGCGGTGCCGTCTTCGGGATGGAGGTTGGGAGTCACATCACGATGGAACTGGTGGCGCGCTACACGGTGACCGGGGAAACCGGATTCACCAGGGAGGTGAATCTGCGCTACGGCGTTCTCTCTGGACTGTACATGGTACCGACCCCCACACGCGGGTCGTTCTTCACTCTGCGGCTAGGAATGTTCTTCGGACAGGCCCGTGGGAGGTCGTAACGTGGAGTAGGATCCGGCAGAACGCCCCCGCGGTCCGTTGTGATACCGCGAGGGCGTTGCTCGAGGGGGATGCTACAGGGCTGAGGTCAGTTCGCCACTACTTCAGGTCGGACCGTCAAGATCAACGTTCCGCCTCCCGTCATCAGCTCTGCGTTCCCGACCACCATCGTCTGGCCGATGCGTGCGTTCACCCGGGTCATGAATGCACCGCGCGTCGGACTGCGCACTCCCACCTCCATCTGCACCCAACCCGAGTCATCGATGACGCGCACGGATCCGATCGAAGCGATGATGATCCATCCCTCTTCGTTCCAGTCGGTGCCGACGACCTGTTCGATGTGGCTTCCCTCCATTCCGCCCACGACTGCCTCATTGACGAGCCGATATCCCTCGTAGCGGAACAGCCGGCGCAGCTCGGCCTCGACGTCGGCGATCGCGGGGTCGCCCTGCGCGGCGCCGTTTGCCTCGATGAGCTGGAAGTTCAGCCGCACTGTGGGCCGTGGCAGGTCGAATTCCTCCAGAACTGCCGCTATGCGATCTAGGTTGTCGCGGGTCTCACGCACCGAGATCATGTTGTCTGCGGCGCTCATCGTCCCGGCCGCGCCGGCGCGATCCTCCCAGACGTAGGGCCGTATCAGGTCTCGCGCCTCGTGGGGTTCCAAGTGCTGCAGCACGAAGGTCTGCGTCTCGAGCGTGGGCGGACTCGCCTGGTAGCGCATGAACGCCCAAAGCATGACTGCGAATGCAGCGGCGAGGAGCCCGCCAACGAGGAATCTGCGGTCGAACGGCATTGCTACCCCCTCCTAGAAAGTCCAGACGACTACGATGTCAGGGTTCTCGGTCTCGAACACGGCCACGCTCTGGCCGGTGGATTCCACTACGGTCGGAACCGGGGTCTCGCTAACTGCTGCGACGTCGATCGGCTCGCCCGGAAGCTGCCCACCGTTGCCCGTGACGAGTATTCCGGCCACCGCCGCAGCTGCGGCCAGCGGCACGAGGCTCCACGCCTTGCGGAGTGGGAGAGTGAGGACGCCGCGACGTGAAGCGGACTCCGCTTCGGCGCGTGTGAGCGCCTCCTCGACACCCAGGCGCGGCCGCACTGCGTCCAGCGCTGCCGCGAGCGAGCGCTCTTCGGCCGAGAGTCGCTCGGCCACTGCTCGACAGGCGGCGCATCCCAGCAAGTGCAGGCTCAAGTCAGTGTCGGCTTCGCCCTGTATCTCGGCGAGGTCCGCCTCTAGCAATCGGTCGCGCGCTTCGGTGCAGTTCATGAGCTCAACTCCTCCATCAGCTCCGGGTGCCGCTCCAGAATCCGCTTGCGCATCGTGCGTCGAGCCCGGTGAAGGTGCGCCCGCACGGTGACGGGCTTCATGTTCAGAGCCTGACTCACCTCCACCGGACTCCAGTCCTGCAGGTCCACCAGGTCGAAGACTTCGCGTTGGCGGTCGGGCAGTTCCACGAAGAGCGTCCTGACCAGGTCGGCGACATCCGACGCGTGCAGCTCGTCCAGCTGTGTGCCTCTCTGGTAGCTCGCATCACCGGCCTCCTCGGTGCTTCGTTTCGCTGCCCGCTCCCGCCTGCTGGCACGTCTGAAATGATCTCCCGCGGCGTTGCGCGTGACCCGGTAGAGCCAGGTCGTGAACCGAGAGCGCTCGCGGTACTGCCCGATACGCCGGCTGAGCAGGATGAGCACGTTCTGCGTGACGTCGTCCGCGTCATCCGCGTCGCCGGTGAGCGAGATGGCCCAGCGATGGATCTGCTGGTACGAGCGGCGCAGCACCTCGCTAAGTGCTTGCTGGTCACCGGCTTGCGCCTTCTTGACCAGCGGTGTCACCGCTTCATTGATGCGCTGGATCTCGCTCAAGCGCGCTCCCGTCAGGCCCTGTTGCTACCCTGAGACGTCGGTGGGGGGAATGACCGTTTACCTGGTCGGAATCTGGAGGGAGGGGTGGGGGAGGGAAGGGGCTGAAACTGAGGAGGCCGGCCTCGTCGGGCCGGCCCCCGTCACCGTACTGATGCACCGCTGCCGTGCTACGGCTCGCGTTTCTCGAACAGGAGGTTTCTCACGCGTCCGTTGGAGACGCGCAGCGCGATCACCTCGCCCGCAGCGTCGCGTTCGAACCGGACCTGTTGCAGATAGAATTCGCTGCCCCTGAACCGGTCGGCCGCCTCGGGCCGGAGCGTTGCCGGATCATGCCGGATGTGGCGAGCTTCGAGCTGGTCCTCGTCCACGACCAGCGTGTACATCGTCTCCAGCTCGGGACTATAGAACACGCCCTCGTACTGTTCCAAGTCCACGTTGTCCGGGTCGAACGCCGCGAGCCGAGGTGCTCGCGCCTCCTCCATGCCGTCGCTCACCGTGATCGCTGGGACGCGGCCGTCGTCGTCCGTGATGAAGGTGACCCGCACGGGAGGTGTGACCACGTGAAACGTGTGGTCCGCGTCGTGAACCATCTCCACCGGCGGAGCACCTGGTGCCTGCGCCATCAGCTGCCCGTCCGCTACGGTGATCGTGAGAACGATGCCCTCGGGAAGCACGTACTGTCCCGCATACTGCTCGAGCACCGCTGGGTCTACCGCGGTTGAGATAGACTCCTCCTCGGCCTCCTCGCTGGGCTCATCGGAGGCGGCCGCCGCCAGCATCGCTTCGGCCTCGGCGATCTCGTCAGCCAGATAGACGCCTGCCACCTGCTGTGCCATGCCCGTGGGATTGAAGGCGCTGAGGTTGGAGAGGATCGCGATCGCGAAATCCTGCTCGGGGAACTTCATCAGGACGCTGCGGAAGCCCGCGTCGGCCCCGCCGTGGCTCACGGTGGGCAACCCCCTGTAGGTGCCGATGCCGAGCCCGAAGGCGTAGCCGACGGTGTCGCCGTCGTTCAGCACGGCGCGCGTGAGGATCTGCTCTATGACCTGCTCACCTCCAACGGTGCCGTCGTCGAGGTTGTCGGACCACTTCGCCAGGTCTCCCACTGTGGTGAACAGGCTGGTCGCCCCGACGTTGGCGTATGACAGTACGGACTTGCGGAAGCCTCCCCGCTGCGTGTCGTTGCCGTAGGAGTATGCGCGGCCCGGAACCACGAACTGATGGTCGTAGTGGAAATGGGTGCTCGTCATTCCCAGCGGTTCGAAGATGTTCTCAGCCGTCCACTCCGGGAATGACTGCTCCGACACGCGTGCGACTATCTCCGCCAGCAACGTGTAGCCCGTATTGCAGTAGACCAACTCCTCGCCTGGCGGGAAGTTGAGTTCGCGTTGGTGGGTCATGACGCGAAGCACTTGCTCGCGGGTAATGACGTCGTCCATCCTCCAGCCCCCCATCACGAGGAGATTCCACTGGTCCCTGAGACCGCTCGTGTGGTGGATGAGGTGGCGAATCGTGATCGTGTGGCCGAAGTCGGGCATCTCGGGGAGATACTCTCGGATGTCGTCGTCGAGCGAGAGCTTGCCTTGGTCCGCGAGCATGGCCACCGCGAACGCGGTGAACTGCTTGGAGACCGAGGCGACGTGGAAGATCGTGGATGGGGTTATCGGGACGCCGTACTCGAGTTGGGCGGAGCCATAACCGGCCTCATGCACGATCTCCCCGTCCTGAATCACCGCGATCGATGCACCGGGCGCATCCGGGTCATCCCACGGAGCGAACATCTGATCGACTCTACCGGCCGGTGTGGTTGCGGCGGCCTCGAGCCGCACTACGGATGCCGTGTACCTGCCGGGGTCGGCTCCTTCGGGGTCGAACGGGGTCAGCTCGACGCGGTACTCGCCGGTCCGTTCGGGATACAGAACGAGCGGCTCAGGTCCCCAGCGCCCGTTGGGGCTGTCCACCTCCGCGACCGTGTCTCCGTCGGGGCCGGTGACCTGGAGCATCACATCGATGCCCTGCTGCTCCACCGTCAGAAACAGGAACTGTCCGGCCTCGAGGTCCACTCGGAACGCACGGACGTCCTGTCCCGTCATCTCCCCCTCGATCGGGTGGTTCGGACGGAGCGTGGGCTCGTCCTGCGCCATGAGCATGGGGCAGGGGACGGCGAGAACCACGAATGATGCCAACGTCGAGACTGTTAGGCGCTTCATGCCTCATCTCCGGATTGATCGATCGAGACGCTCTTGGGAAGGTCCTCATTCAACTACGGTCGGGGGCTCGAGCCGGTTTCCACCGAATGTAGCGCAGAGCGGCCCGGGCCACCTCGAAGGCAGCCCGAGCCGCAAGACGCCTGAACTGGATACCTACGCTAGAACTTGAAAGCCAAACCAACCCCGATCGGGAAGCTCCAGACCGTACTCGTGGCGAAGACGGTATCGTCCACGAAGGCGACGGACGCCATGAAGTCGATCCCGATCCCTACGGAAGGAGACATCCAGAAGTACCCTCGGAATCCCCCGTTCATCGAGAAGCGCGTGGTGGATTCGCCGCCCTCGGGCTTGAACGTCGTTGCACCGGCGCCGATCAAGAGCAATCCGTCGTATTGAGCGTTGTATGCGGCCGGGTTGTAGCCGATCATACCGAAGTAGGTGAAGTTCGTGTAGTCGGTGCAGAGCGCACAGACGGCGTCACTCTTCCACCACACCGAGTTGAAGTTGGCCGCCACGTACAGCGCCGGTTTGATTCCGTACGCAAGCAGACCGCCCGCTCCCCAGCCGCTGTTCACCTGCCTGCCCCACTCACCGAAGGTGGGGACCCAGGCGCCCGAGATCTCTACGAGGAAGCGCTTGTCCAGGCGCTGGGCCTCGGCCGTTGACGGGATCAGAACGGCGAGTGCCAGTGCCAACCACAACAACTTGAAGTGTCTCACGAACACCTCCCCGTTTTTGAAGTACCCGCTACTCGCCACAACTATGCAGTCCGGTGGTGAGCAATGCAAATGCTTACGCTGCGCTGACGATCACTGCGTCACTGGAGCGGCGACTGAGCAGCCCTTGCGCTTCCCCACGTCTCAACCCGAATGCCGCCGTCGCCGCTGCATCGGCGGTGATGCAGCGACCGGCCTTGACCGTGACGCTGTGCATGTCGGTGCGCCGCGGCGTGCCCGAAGCCGGGTCGATCAGGTGGTGGTACCTCTCGCCGCCGTGTTGGAAGTACTGCAGGTAGTCACCCGAGGTCGCGACTGCGGCATCGCTCAACTCGAGTTTGTCGCTGATCTTGTCAACATCGCGCGGCGAGCGGACGCCGACCTTCCAGGCGTCACCGTCCTCGGACGTTCCGAGGGCGTACAGGTCACCGCCGACGTTCACCAGGCCATTCTCGATTCCCCAATCCCGCAGCGCTTGTACGGCGCGATCCACTCCGTAACCCTTGCCGATACCGCCGAGATCGATGGCCACGTCGGAGTCCGTGAAGCGCACCGCCGGGCGGCCGCGATATGTGCCCACGTCCATGTCGCGGTAGAAGCGCCGCGAGGCCAGCTTCTGGATCTCCTTGCGAGCGGGCGGCGTCGACCTGCTGCCCACGTCCCACAGCTGCATTACGCTGCCGAGGCAGGGATCGAAGGCGCCTTCCGTCGCCTCGGCCCAGTCGAGCGCTTCGCGCAGCACCGTCGCGGTCTGCCCGCTGACCGGTACCGCATCCGTCGCGGCGAGGCGGTTGGCGCGGCCTACGTCGGAGCTGGCGTCGAACCGCGTCATGAGTTGCTCAACCGAGCGCAGTTCGCCGATTGCGGCGTCTATCGCGCGCTGCGCGTAGATCTCGTCGCCGTGCACCACTCCTACCTCGGCGAGCGTGCCCATGACGGGTACGGTGCGGCGCACCAGCTTGTGACGCCTTCTCGTGAACGGCACGGCGGCGATTGCCAGGGCGCCGATTCCGAGCGCGATCAACTCGCGGCGCGAAGGCCGGCGCGGCTTGGAGTGGTCAGGATGCTGCATGGTTGGACTCCGATTCGTCAGGAGCAAGCTCACAAGTTGAGCATTGTGGTCCCGCCGGCTCGTGCGCGCAGCTCGCGCACCCGGACCGGGCCGCCGTGCAGCGCTGCATCAGGCCGAACGCCACGAACAGCGCCGCAATGCCGAGAACTCCGAGGAAGCCGGTCACGACGAGCTCAACAGGCCGGCGAAGCCCATGAACGCCAGCGACAGGCTTCCCGCGATGATCAGTACCAGCGCCATTCCTCGCGCCATGCGCGGCACGGTCGCCAGCTCCGAGCTCTCACGGATGGAGGCCATCAGCACGAGGGCTAGCGTGAGCCCCAGCCCGGCGCCGATCGCAAAGAACAAACCCTGCACCAATCCATAGCCGCGGTTCGTCTGGAACAGCGCGAGCCCCAGGATTGCACAGTTGGTGGTTATCAGTGGCAGGAATATCCCGAGTTGTCGGAACAGCTTGGGGCTCACCTTCTTGATCACCAGTTCGGTGATCTGCACGAACGAGGCGATCACCACGATGAAGGAGATCAGCCGCAGGTAAGGCGCGTACGGCAGGACGAACGTGTTGAGCAGCCAGGCACAGAGGCTGGCCATCGTCATCACGAAGACGTTGGCCATCCCCATCCGCACGGCAGTCTCGACCCGGGCCGATACGCCCATGAAGGGGCACAGGCCCAGGAAGTAGTACAGTGTGAAGTTGTTCACTACCATCGCCGATAGCAGGATCCAGAAGAGTTCGCCCATTACGCGACCCTCCTCTCACCGGGCATGCCGACGCCATCGGGCCACTCCCGCACCTTTGCGCGGTCCTTCTTGCGCTCTTCCCACCAGTTGAGGATCAACAGCCAGAAACCCAGCGTGAGGAAGCCTCCCGGGGGAAGGATGAAGATCACCCACGGCTCGAAGTTGCCAGGGATGACCTTGTAGTTCATGAGCGTGCCCTGGCCCAGGACCTCCCGGACGCTCCCCATCATCACCATCGCGATCATGAACCCGACGCCCGTGCCCACGGCGTCCAGCAGCGAGCGCCCGATCGGGCGTTTCGACGCGAACGCCTCCTGGCGCGACAGGATCATGCAGTTCACCACGATCAGGGCCACGAAGGCGCCGAGCTGCTTGTACACGACCGGCACGATGGCCTCGAGAGCCATGTCAGCGACGGTCACAAATGTGGCGATGATCAGGATGAACAGAGGGATCCGCACCTCTCCCGGTATGAGCTTCTTGATGAGCGACACCATGAGGCTCGATCCGGTGAGCACGAAGAACGTTGCGATGCCCATCCACAGGGCATTCTCCACCGTGTTGGTGACCGCCAGTGCGGGGCACAGCCCCAGCATCTGGATCAGCACCGGGTTCTCCTTCCAGATGCCGCGGAAGAAGTCGACCTGCGGGGTTGTCTCCCTCGGGCTCATCGCATTCCCCCGGCGCCGGCAAGCTGCGCGGCGTCTGCCTGCTGCACGTACGCGTCCATCAACGGTCCCAACCGCTCGATCTGGTTGTTGATGATGCGGATCACGACGCGCGAAGAGATTGTGGCTCCGGTGATCATGTCGATCTCGTGCGGATCGCCGGTGCTCTCACGTGCCTTCACGCCCGTCAGTGGCGACAGGGCACCGTCGAACTGGTTCACGAACGAGGTGTCCTTCTCGATCTTGTCACCCAAACCCGGCGTCTCCTTGCTCTCCAGCACCTTCATGCCGAGCAGCGTCTGCTCCGTTCGGTCGTAGCCGAAGATGATGCGTACGATGTCCTGGAAGCCGGGCTCGCCGTATGCCACGGCGAACCCGATGCGCTCGCCGCTGTCGGTGAAGCCGAGGAAGATCTGCTCGAGGCTCGTGCCGTCCACGCCTTCAGGCAGGTCCCTGAGCAGCGCGTCGTCGTACACGTATAGAGTGTCGAACCGGGCGGGGCCCTTGAGCACCTCCTGCACTGCGAGCCTCAGTTGCTCGGCCTTGTATGCCTGGATGATGGGCTGCGACCAGGCGTACACGAACACGATGAGGAACCCGGCTACCGCGCCCGCGGTACCGAGCGTCACCAGCAGCTTCCAGACGGGAACCTGGGCCTTCTGCGGTGCTCCCGGGGGCGCCGTCACGCGCCCTCCTTGGCTTGTTCAGGTTTCTGCGCACCAAACAGTTTGGGCTGCGTCGCCCTGTTGATGAAGGGAACCATCGCGTTCATCAGCAGGATGGCGTACATCACTCCCTCAGCGAGTCCGCCCCACAGGCGAATCACTACCACCAGGAATCCGATCCCGAAGCCGAATATCCAACATCCCAGGTTGGTGACCGGCGACGTGACCATGTCGGTTGCCATGTAAACGGCGCCGATCATCAGGCCGCCGGAAAAGAGCATGAACAACGCACTGGGGTAGCGGACGGGATCCAGCATGTGGAGCAGGCCCGCGAACATTCCAACCGTGAGGAAGATGCTCGCCGGGATGCGCCAGTTGAGATAGTTGCGCAGCGCCAGGTAGCCGCCGCACAGCAGGAT
This sequence comes from Gemmatimonadota bacterium, assembly GCA_039587315.1. Lineage (GTDB taxonomy): Bacteria > Gemmatimonadota > Gemmatimonadetes > Gemmatimonadales > GWC2-71-9 > WVYX01. The sequence goes on from JBDHIS010000026.1 coordinate 60,324, forward strand.
CAGGATGCCGGCCGTCTCGCCCAGGGAGCCTTCAGTGGCGCCCATTACGAGCCGCCACAGCTCGGTTCCAGTCTGCTCGAACTTCTGGAGCCCCAGCGGGGTGGCCGCTGTCATGACATCCACCTCGCGCGGACTCATAAGCGGCAGCGCGAAGTTGTCGCCCCTCAATTGCCACCAGTTCTCGCGGATCACGGGCCACGTCGTCAGCGCGACGGGGAAGGCCGCTTGCAGGAACGCCCGGCCCAGCAGCGCCGGGTTGAAGATGTTCTGTCCCAGGCCGCCGAAGATCAGCTTGCCGAAGCCGATCGAGAACACGCCGCCCGCGAACGCCATCCACAGTGGAATGCCCGCCGGCAGGATGAGCCCGAGCAGGAGCCCCGTGATCACCGCCGAGCCGTCGAGCAGAGTCTCTCTCTTGCCGAAGACCCACTCGGTCATGAGGCAACCGGCCAGGCTGGCTGCGATCACGAGCACGGCGCTCGGACCGAAGAAGTAGATCGACGCGGCGACGACCGGCAGCAGGCTCAGCACGACGTGCCACATGATCTTCGGAGTCGAGTCCCGCTCGGCGAGGTGCGGCGAAGCGGTGATCAGGAAGCGCGGCGTCGTCATGCGGCCTTCACCTTGCGCAGCCCCGCCTTTCCCATCGAGAACAGTTGTGACAAGGGAATGTTGGAGGGGCACGTGTAGCTGCAGCAGCCGCACAGCATGCAGTCGAGCAGGTTGTGCTCCTGCATTTCCTCCCAGCGCTCCGACATCGCGAGCTGTCCCAGGATCTGCGGGTTTAGGAACACCGGGCAGGCGTCCACGCAGTGCCCGCAGCGAATGCATGGGTACGACCGCTGCGGCTTCACCTCCCGCTCACTCAACACCACGACTCCCGTCGTGCCCTTCATCACCGGAGCGTCCAGGTCGGCCACGGCGGTGCCCATCATCGGGCCGCCGAATACCACCTCGCGCGCGTCCGGCAACATGCCTCCGCACGCGTCGAGCAGGTCTCGCGTCTTCGTGCCGATCGGAACGATCAGGTTGGCGGGCTGCCGTATGCCCAGGCCCGTGACCGTCATTATGCGCTCGATGAGCGGGAGCCCGGTCTCGAACACCTCGGCGATGGTCGCCGCCGATGCCACGTTCTGGACGATCACGCCCACGTGCATCGGAAGCCCGCCCGACGGCACCTCTCGATCGAGCAGCGACTTGATCAACATCTTCTCGGCGCCCTGCGGGTACTTGACCGTGAGCGGCTGTACCGTGATGTCGACGTCATCGGGCAGCGTTGCCCGCAGGCGCTCCACTGCATCTGGCTTGTTCTTCTCGATCCCGATCACCGCTCGGCCCACGCCGAGACACTTCATCATGATGCGGATTCCGATGTGTACCCGCTCCGGATACTCCACCATCGTGCGGTGGTCGGTAGTCAGGTACGGCTCGCACTCCGCGCCATTGATGAGAATCGTATCGACTGGAAAGTCCTTCGGCGGGTTGAGCTTCACGTGGGTTGGGAACGCGGCGCCGCCGAGTCCGACCACACCGGCCTGACGAACCGCATCCACCAACTCGTCGCGGGAGAGTCCCTCCCAGCCGGGGATGATACGCGGGCGCGGCGCCTGGGCCGAAAACTGCTCCACCTTGATCCGCACGGCCGTCTTGTAGTCGCCGGCTGGATGGGGCCACAGCCCCACTTCCTGCACGGTGCCGGCGGTGGAGGAGTGGATCGGCGACGAGATGAACCCGTCCTCTGCGGCGATCTTGTCGCCGCGCTCCACCCTGTCGCCGGGCTGCACGATGGGCGTGGCCGGCTTGCCGGTATGCTGCGACAGGGGCAGGACGATCTCGGTGGGGAAGGGCATCCGCCGAATGGGCGTCCCCGCCGTGAGCTGCTTGAGCTCGGGCGGGTGCACCCCATGGCGGAACTTCAGGCGGCCGGGCATCAGCCCTCCAACTCTAGTTGAAGGGCTCTGCCCGTTTCATCCACTTCTCGAGGTCCTTTTCCTTCTTGTTGAGCGGCTGTCCCGGATGAATGATGCGCACCGGACACCGCTCTGCCGCCTGGACCAGCTCCTTGAACTTGCCGGCCTTCGCATCCTTGATGTACGCCTGCTTCTTGTCGTTGTACGCGAACAGGCGCTTGTTGAGCTTGGTGCATTCGTCACAGGTCGTACACCGAGCTGTGTCGATGTACGGCTCCATTGCGAGCTCTTCGTCTTCCTCGACTGCCGGCGCGGCCGCGGCCACCGGCGCCTCCGCCACAGCGGCGGCTCCTCCTCCATCACCCACTGTTGCCGCCGGCGCTGCAACCGCACCGAACCCGGCCACGACGTCGGCAGTCACGGGCGTGAGGCCCTCCATCCCCTGCACCTTGCTGAGCAGGTCTGCAACCGTCTGCTGTCCGTTGCCGGCGCGTACCAGGCCCTCGGCGAGGCGCCGCGCCACGACCTGCGGGAACTTCTGTTTGAGGTCGGCGATCTTGGCTTCGTACTCGGCCTTGATCTGCGTGACCTGATCCTCGAAAGCGGCCTCCGCATCTGCTTCGAGAGTGGTCTCACCCGCCATCTCCTTCAGCAGGTTCCACACCTCCATGCGGTCCTCAGTGAGCTCCACCATCTCGGGCGACACGGTCAGCCTGCCGAGCTTCTTGTCGCGCTCGAGCACGTAGATGAACGGCGTCACGCCCTCCCGGTCCTCGGGCGGTCTCGCGATGAACTCGTGGAACGCTATCAGATCACCGTCGTCGCCGTTCTTCACCTTCTTGAAGTGCTTCTTGAAGCGCGCTTCGGTGGCCGCCCAGTCGGCGATCGTGACTGGAAGGGCCAGCGTCTGCTCGTTGCCCTCTTCGTCCAGGTAGGTGAGGTCGTACTCGGGCCACGGCTCGTCGAGGGATGGGTTGCCGTCGAGCGAGAGACGCTCGGCCAGCGACTTGCCCTCGGCGGGATCGTACACCATGAGCGGGTAGGCCCGGCTCTCGAGCGAGAGCTTGGCGGCATCGGGCGCTTGGTCGTCGCCCACGCCGTGCTCCGGCGGGCACGGGCAGTGCAGCGCGAACACCGCGGGGTAGTGCGACTGGAGGCCCTTCAGCACGCCACCCAGCATGTGTGCCGGTGACGCCTGCGAGGACTGCAGCACGAAGACGTTGCGGTGCGCCATGGCGAGGAGCGCCATCTCCTTGCGCGTCTCCTCCTTGCCGTGCTGGTCCTTGCCGAAAGCGGCCATGTCGCTCACCTGGCCCAGGAACCCGCTCGTGCAGGCTTGACCGCCGGTGTTCGAGTAGACCTGCGTGTCGAGCACTATCACTCGCACCGGCTTACCTGACGCGAGCAACCGCGACAGGTTCTGGAACCCGATGTCCAGCATCGCGCCGTCACCGCCCGTCGCGAAGATCGGCGGGCAGAGATCGAATTCCTCTTCACTGAACTCGCGCCACTCGAACTTCTGGAAGAACGCCTCGTGCTCTTCCGGCTCGTACTCACCCGCGAGCTCCAGCTCGGCGCGGCGGATCGCGATGAACCCGTCGCCCATCTTTCGCATGTGGCCCTCGAAGATGCCGATGGCGATCGACGGGGCGTCCTGGAACAGGTGGTTCACCCAGGGGAACGGGTACGGGTTGTACGGATAGGTGCTGCCCCAGACCGAGGAGCACCCGGTCGCGTTCGTCATGGCCAGGGTGGAGCGGCCCTTGCCGGTGGGCCCTTCGGTGTAGCGCCAGCGCAGGTCCTGTAGCTCGTCGATCATCTTCGAGGTCCGCGCCACCGCCTGCTGTTTCTGTTCCTCCAATGGGACGTCGACCTTGCCCTCTGCGACGCCGAGCTTGGAGAGATCGGCGTCCGAGGCCAGGAGTTTGCGGGCCTTCTCGTCGAGCCTCGCGATGAGGCCGTCCAGCTTCTCCACGTGCTTCTGGACCCGCGGCAGCATGAGCGCGTTCACGGCCGACAAGACCAGATGCACCTCGGTCTTCTCGCCGCATCCCATGCAGGCTCCGTCGCCGCCCGCCATCGACTGGTAGTTCTCCTTCTTGAGGAGCAGGGATGGCAGCACGCCGATCCCCTCCTCGAGGTTCGACACGTTCACGAAGCGATCGTCGGTGTCGGGCAGGTTCTCCCACAGCTGCCAGTTGCGCCGCAACTGATCCACCACCTCGTCCGTCTGAGGAATGGTCACGAGCGCGTTGTCCGGGCACACCTCGACGCAGATGTTGCATCCCTTGCAGGTGTCGGGGTTCACGGTGATGGACAACAGCCCGCCCGTGCCCTTCTGCTCCGACTCATGCAGATCGAAGAAGGGCGCAGCCTTGGCGAGTGGAAACTCGGCCAGCAGCGAGTAGACGGGCGCGAATTCCTCATCCATCGCGTTGCGGCGGTCCGGGTCGAGCTTGAGCTTCTCGACCACGTTCTGGTAGGCCTGCGACACCACAGAGCCGAACGTCGTGAACGGCACACCCTTCATGATCTTGCGCGACTCGTTCGAGACGTGCTTCACGATTGTGCCGAGCCGGTCGAACGAGCGTCCGTTGGACGCGGTCTTGATCGCCGCATGCAGCACATCGTCGATGTCGTTCACCAGGCCGGGGATCGCCGCGTCGGGACACTGCGTCCAGCACTGCGCGCACCCGGTGCAGTTCGCGGCCACGAAGTCCGGCACCTCGAACCGCACGTCGGTCATGTCGCGGATCGAGCTCGTGGCAGCCGGGATGGCGGACAGCGCCGCAAACGGATCGGCGATGCCGTCGTCGCCGGTTTTGTACAGGTAGCAGACCTGCTCCCAGAAGCGGCCCGGGTTGCCGATGCCCTCGCGGACGTCAGTGCCGTCCAGGATGGCAGGCATCTGCGGCACCGCACCGATTTGGTCCTCACGCACCTCGAGGGTCTCGACCGGCACAGTCTGCACTTCGTCGAAGCCGCGCCGGATGACGCGCACGTTGTCCTCCACCACGCGCGCCCCCAGGTACCCGAACTTGTACTCGAGCTGCTTGCGGATGCCGTCGAACAGCTCCTCCTCACTGGCTCCCTCACGTTCCGCCAGTCCTGAGACTCTGAAGAACGCCCCCATGAAGGCCGCGCCCTGCATGCGGTAACGCAGCTCGGGATCGCTCGCCTCCTCGGTGGCGATCTTGAAGGCGTTGAGGAAGTGAATGTTGAGGTGCCGCTCCTTCAGTGCCTTCTGCGCGGTCGCCGGCAGAGAGGCCCACAGATCCTCGGGCGTCGAGTCGTGCTGGATCACGAATACGCCCTGGTCCGAGAGGCCGGCCAGCGGATCGGAGTGCCGGAACACGTTGGGGTCGGGCGCGAGCACGCAGTTCACGTGCTTCAGCTCGCAGTTGAGCCTGATCGGTGCGTGCGCCAGCGTTGCGTAGAACGTCGTCGGCTGACCCTTCTTCTCCGAGCCGTACTTCGGGTTGGCCTTGATGTACATCCCGAACAGGTCGGCGGCGGTCATCGCGAGGTTCTTGCCCATGGTGATCGCGCCCCATCCACCCACCGAGTGGATCCGGATGGAGGTCGAGCCCTCGGGCATCAGGTCGATGTCCACCGCGCTCGGCAGCGACAGGTTGGCGATGTCGGGATACGCCGCGAGCAGCTCCTCCTGCCAGATCTGGAGCTTGGGTAGCTTGGTTCCCTCGCGCACGAAGTCGATGCCGAGGTAGAACTGGCGCGCCTGCTTACCGCCGGGGAGCATGTTCTCGACCGCAGCGATCAGGTCGCCCGGTTGCAGGTCGCGGCTTCCCAGCCCGAACGTGCCGCTGTAGAAGTCGGGCGCATCGTCCGCTAGATAAGTCGCGAGGCCGGGGTGCGGGAGCTTACCCTTCGCGCGTCCGTTCTCGAACGCCTTGTTCATCGCGGCGCGGATCTCGCGCAGCAGCGGCTGGTCCACTGCGAGTGGCTGGTCCACGCGCTCGAGCACAGCCACCGCCTTCTTGCGGCGCAGCAGCTTGGTGATGAGGTCGGCCGGGAACGGCCTGAACATCGTCACGTTGAGCACGCCGACCTTGAGGCCGCGGGTCTCACGCAGGTAGTCGGCCACCGCCTCGGCGTTGGAGACCACCGATCCCTGTCCGGCGATCACGTACTCGGCGTCGTCGAGCTTGTAGCCGATCGTGCGCGCATAGCGGCGCCCGGTGAGCTGGTAGAACTCCTCCATCGCCTGGTCGGTGAACTCGACGACGTGGTCGAAGTAGAACGGCCGCTGCGACGCCACGCCCTGCATGTAGCTGTCCTGGTTCTGGACGGTGCCCAGCATGGCCGGGTAGTCGAGGTCGAAGATCTCCGGGATGCGGCGCCGCTTCTCACCGAACACCCACTTCTGTGCGGCCGTCGGCGACTCGATGATGTCCGAGGGGTCTCCGAGGTACTGCTTCACGAGCTCCTTCTCGGGCATGTTCATCGTCTCGATGACGTGCGTCGTGAGGAACCCGTCCTGAGCCAGCGCGCCCGGGTTGAGCGACAGTTCGGCGACCTTGTGTGCGATCAGGTTGAGGTCGGCCGATTCCTGGGCATCCTTCGCGAACAGCTGGAAGAACCCCGTGTCGTCGATCGCGTGGTAGTCGTCGTGGCCCGCATGCACGTTGAGCGCGTGCTTCGTCATCGCGCGCGCGCCGATGTTCAGCACGTACGTGAGGCGCTTGCCCGCCGCCGCGTAGAGCGACTCGTGCATGTAGGCGATGCCCTGGCCACTCGAGAAGTTCGTGGCCCTGAGGCCTACCATGCTCATCCCTGCCGTGACCGCTGCCGCCGCGTGTTCGCCCTCCGGCTCGAAGAAGAGGAGCCGGCGGTCGTTCACGTTGGTCTTGCCCGCCGCGACTGCAGCCGCCCATCCCTCGCCCATCTGGGTCGAGGGCGTGATCGGATAAGCGCCCGCGCCTTCGCTGGCGTCGGTTTCCATCTCGACCACAGCACCAGTACCGTCGGTCTGGGTCGGGATGCCTGGATATTTCGGCTCGGGAGGTGCGTCTTGCTTCTTCTTGAACATCATGCCGCTACCTCTTCAGTGGGACTGGGCTCGAAACGCTGCGCGCCCTCGACCCATACGATGGCTCCAGTCGGACACCGTTCGATGGCCTCCGTGGTTGCCAACTCGTTGTTCTCGTAGTCCACCACCGCCAACCCATCCACCATCTCGATCACGCCCGGCGCGGCGTCGGCTGCGCAGCGCCCGCAGGCGTTGCAGGCCACCTTGCACAGCTCCTCGGCTTCATCGCCCTCGAGCAGGCTCTTGCACTGCACGATGAGCTTCTGCTCCAGGGGCATGATCGTGAACAGATCCTTGGGACATGCTTCGACGCAATCGCCGCACGCGGTGCACTTCTCCGGGATCACGACAGGGAGCCCGAAGGAGTTCATGTAGATCGCGTCCAGGTCGCAGGCCACTTCACAGTCATCCAGGCCGATGCATCCCCAGGTGCACCCCTTGCCGCCACCCGCCACCGTGGCCGCCGCCTTGCACGTTTCCAGTCCAACGTAGTCGGCTTGTTGCACGGCCACGTTCCAACCACCCGCGCAGAGCAGTCGCGCCACTCGCTTGTTGGCCTTGCCGGCCTCCACTCCCAGGAAGCCGGCTACGTCCAGGACGTCGTCCGCTCCCATCACCGTGCACGTAGCTGGCTGGACCTTGCCGTCCACGAGCGCCTCGGCGAACGCATGGCAGCCGGCCTGACCGCAGGCGCCGCAGTTCGTGCCCGGGAGCAGGTCGGCGACACCATCGATGCGCGGATCCTCCCACACGTGGAACTTGCGGTGCGTGAGCGCGATCAGAGCGGCGAAGGTGAATCCAACTCCGCCGAGGATCAGCACTGACAGGAGGATCGTTCCGGCGCCCATTGCCTAGTCCGAAACGCTCAGGTCGGCTTGCGTGAGCAGCCAGGCGGCCAGCTTGTCCACCGGGTCCGACAGCGGGGGTCCCTTGTCCCCGTCGGTCGTCGCGGCGGCTCCTGCGGCCGGCCGCGACGCCAGCGCCGCTAGCTGCCTGATCTCCTCCGCCTGCTGGAAGCCGCTGCGTCCGCCGACGGACTGCCTCGGCGCCTTGTCGGGAACGTGCGAAACCGTGAGCCGCTCCCAGTTCTCGCTCCCGGCGGCCGGGTCGTGCACGAACTGCGCAGCCGACTTGGGCACCAGAGCTCCGACCCCGGGGCCCTCGAACGCCGCGAGGCGCTCGAAGTCGGCGGCTTCGGTCGTCTGCATGACGAACGTGCCAGGTGTGATGAGCCGGACCAGCGGGGCAGGGGCGCACTCACCGTTCACCACCAGCACGATCTTCTGATGGCCATCCATGAACTCGGCCAGGGCCTCGCCCTGGAGGTCGGCGCCGTCCACTTGCACCACCAGCGGCGGTGCCAGGCGACGTTCGCCCCGGCTCCAACGCTCGTAGGGGAACGCCCCGAGCGAGCGCGCGTGCTCGTTGCTCTTCATGCTGCCGGAGCGTGTGAGCTCGAACACCCGCACGGCACCGAATGCCCTGCCGATCTCCTCGAGGGCCTTGGTGACCTCATCGTGCAGGCAGCCGCCCTTCTTGACCTTGACCAGGAACAGATCCGAGTTGCGGGCGACGAGTTCCGACATCGTGTCGCGCGCCTTCTCGATGGTCTCGATCGTGAGCCGGTCGAGGTTGGCCTCGTTCGTGAAGAGCGCCGAGAACCGGTCCGCATTGATGTGTCCGGCCGCGAATGGTCCCAGCTCGGCCTTGATGCGTCCGGCCTTGCCGTTCTCGCCCGTGTGGTGATCGGCGAGGAAGCTCCGCACCTGGTCCACCGTCGTTCCCAACGCCGACCTGAACGCGTCCCGCTGCGCGGCCAGCGCCTGCATCACCTTGTCCACCCGTTTGTCAGACGGCATGTCGGTCCAGCTCCCGATTCAAGATCTCGAGCTTCTCCTCCGCTGTCTTGCGCGGGACGGAGCGTACCTCTTCATAGACCGGCGCGTCCTCGTTCTGGTAGAACAGCCCGAGCCTGAACTTGCCGTCCTCTTCGGCCAGCCGGTGGGCGTTCACCCGGTCAGCAGGGTCGTGGTACGTGTGGTTCTTGTAGATCTGCTCCAGGTCCGGCACCGAGATCCCGCTTGGATGCAGCAGCAGCTCGACCCGGTTGGGATCGCGCATCGCGTCCGCGAAGAGGTTATCGGTGTACGCCGGGCATCGCTGCAGGATGCGCACGAACGAGAAGCCCTTGTGGTCGAGCGCCTTCTTCAGCGTCGCGTAGATGTGGTCGGGCAGCCAGTCACCGGTCTGCGCCACGAACGAGGCGTTGGTGACGCTGATCGTGGTCGAGATCGGGTTCATGCCGGCCAAGTAGGCACCGCGCGGCGCCGTGTTGCTCTTGAGCCCCTGCGGGCTCGTGGGCGACGTCTGATTCTTGGTGAGTCCGTACACCCCGTTGTCGAGCATGATGGCGACGATGTTCGGGTTGTAGCGGGTCGTGTGAATCCAGTGACCGCCTCCGATGGAGCAGCAGTCGCCGTCACCCATCACCGCGAAAACGTTGAGCTCGGGCCGGCGCAGCTTCACGCCGGTCGCAACCGGAAGCGCGCGGCCGTGCAGACCGTGGAACCCGTAGGTCTTCATGTAGTGCGGGAAGCGGCTGGAGCAACCGATACCGGACACGAACACCGTCTCCTCCGGCGGCAGCTGCTCGTCCTCGAGCAGACGCTGCACCGCGGTCAGCACCGCGTGGTCGCCGCAGCCCGGGCACCATCTGGCGATGGCGCCCTCGTAATCCTGCATGCTCCAGGAGCGGTCGTCGTCTGTTCCCACTCCGAGCAGTGAACATCCACCACCGAACTGAATCATCACTTGTCTCCATTCGGCATGAAGCCGCGAATGGTCTCTAGAATCACCGCGGGGCGCAGTGGCTCGCCCGGCACCCGCCCCCAGCAGTCTATGTCTACCAGGGTGTGGGCCCGCAGCAGCCACGTCAGCTGCCCACGCCGGCGATTCTCATCCGTGACGAACGGCGCGTCCTTGTCGTCGCTGTAACCGATCTCTATCGTCAGCACCTTCTTGAAGCGCTTGAATATCTCCTTGAGCCCCGGCTCGAGCGGAGAGAGAAAGCGCAGGTGCAGCGAGGACACGGACAGCCCTTCATTGCGGGCTCGATCCACGGCCTCCTCGATGGCGCCCTGAGTCGAGCCCCAGCCCACGACCAGCAGGTCACCCTTGCCGGGGCCGTACACCTCGGGTGGCTGTAGCGTCTGTTGCAGCACCGCCAGCTTGCGGCTGCGCATCTCGTGGCCGCGCTGGTTGATGTCGGGCTGGTAGGCCACCTTGCTGTTCTCGTCGTGCGCGAGTCCCGTCAGCGTGTACATGCCGCCGGGCTGCCCCGGGATGACGCGTTTCGAGAGTCCGGTCTTGGGGTCCCAGTCGTAGGGCAGCGTGCCCTCCGGCACCGGAGAGAGGTCCAACGGGTGCGCGATCCACTCGGCCGTCACCTCGGGCCGCGCGAACGGCTGCACACCAGTGGCGAGGTTCGCGTCGGTGAGAACGATGACCACGGTGCGGAACGCCTCGGCGATGCGCCGCGCGGTGGTCATGCAGATGAAGCACTCCTCCATCGTTGCCGGCGCCATCACCACGTGGGGTGCGTCGCCCGGCTGGCCGAAGATCGCCGCCAACAGGTCCGCCTGCTCGACCTTGGTGGGGAGCCCGGTGCTTGGGCCGCCGCGCTGAACGTTGACGACCACGAGGGGCATTTCGGTCATCACGGCGAGGCCGAGGAACTCTGTCTTGAGCGCCATGCCCGGGCCCGACGTGATAGTGAACGCCACCTTGCCGGCGTACGAGGCGCCTATCGCGGTGCCGGCGGCTGCGATCTCATCCTCGGCCTGATGAACGATGCCGCCGTAATCCTCAAAGATGTCGCTGAGGTAATGCGACGCCGACGTAGCCGGCGTGATGGGGTACATCGCACACAGCTCCATCCCCGACGCGATGGCCCCGATGGCGATCGCCTGGTTCCCGTTCATCACTACCATGGGCTTGTCAGGCTTCTCGATCGGCACTTCGACGCGGAAGTCGAGGTTCTTCTCGGCCCACTCGTAGCCCAGGTTCAGGAGCGCGATGTTCGCGTCGACCACTTCCTTGGACTTCTTGCGGAAGTCGTGAGCGATCTGGTGCCGCACCCGCTCGACGTCGCGGGAGTAGATCCAGCAGAGCATGCCCAGCACGAACATGTTCTTGCCGCGCCGCGGGTTCTCCACCACCGTCAGGCACTGCTCCTCCATGGGAACCTTGACGAACTTGTAGTTGTGTCCGTCGAGCTCCTCCATCGCCGCAGCCCATTCCTTCCGGATGTCCTCGTCCTCGTGGGTCTCCCACATGCTCTCGATGAGGATGATGCATCCGTCGGAGAGCGCCCCCAGCCGGTGCCGGTGCAGCAGCACCTGCTCGTTGAACGCCATTACCAGGTTGGCGGCGTCGCCCCAGTTCGTGACCGGCTTGGTGCCGATGCGGATGCGATTGCCGCTCGCGCTGGGTGGGGTGCGGGCCGGCGGCTGGATCTCAGCGGGGATGATCTCAACTGTCCAGGTGCCGTTGCCCATCTTGGCCGACACACGGCCAAAGATCTGCCCGCAGCGCTGCGCGCCCTCACCCGAGTCGGAGACGATCTCGACCGTGTGCTCGGGGACCTTGATAACCTTTGGTCCCTTGGGCTTCTTGGCGGCCTTCTTCTTCTTGGCTGGGGCCTTAGTGGATGCTGAAGAGGGTGTCATCTAGTACTCTCGCTCGGATGCGTGCGTTGGGTTCTCTTATTTACACACTGAAGCGGAGTGACTGGCTGCACCGCGCCCTTGCGGCGACAACATCAGTTGAGCACTCCGCCCCCCCCGACCTTCTCGGTTTGTCAGACCGACTCCCATCTGCAAAGTACCCCTTTTCGGGTCGCAATTGCCAGATTCTCGGTCCGGATTCCACCGCCGTACAGCGAGGGAGTTTAAACCCTTATGGGAGAGGGGATTGGAAAGCAATTGTGAAGATGTCTTTACCGGGCCCGGGGGGTCAGAAACGGACCGGTTCGGTACTTCGAGGGGGCTCACGGCGGGGCGGCGCGAGCGGCTGGGCTCGAGGGCTGCCGCAGCCGGCGTTGGATATGAAATGAGCCCGTCCATGCCCGGCCAAAAAACGCCGGGAGACGGGCTCAACAAGGGCGCAAACTCCCGCACACCCACTCCCATCGAGTTGTTCAGCGGACAGGGTGGGATTCGAACCCACGGAACGGAGACCGTTCACGCGCTCTCCAGGCGCGTGCCTTAAACCACTCGGCCACCTGTCCGAAATGCCTTAAACCGTTGAAAGTGAGCTAGTTAGGGGGGTGGTGTCAAGGCGAGCTATCGGCTGTACTGTTGGCTTAGAGGCCTACTGGTAGAGTGGGAACATCGCTGCCAGTGCCGCGAACTCTCCCACGCGCGGGAGAATGACGCGGATCCGATCGCGATGGCCTGCTAGTCCCGCTACCAGCTCACCCACCGCGCCGTCCTCCAGGCCTGCCAAGCGGGCCAGGTCCAGCACCACTCGATCCTTGCGGCGTGCCAGGGCAGCTTGGAGATCCGCAACGAACCGTCCAGCTGCCGCTGCCGTGAGCCGCCCGTCTAGGAACACCCACACCGTGGAGGCGGGTCGGCGCTCCACCTGGATCGAGTGCCCAGCGGGATCCTCGCGGCGCAAGCGCCCCCAAGCCCGCCCGGGACTCGCATCCGGCATTCTGAAAGTGTGCCTTACCAGAGGAGGGTGCTGGAAGAGGCCCAACCTGAGCGTAAGTCCCGTCCAGAGAGCCAACCCCAGAGCCGCAACCGACTGGAGACGCTCCTTCCAGGTGGGACTTCCCAGCGCCACGTGGATCCGCTGTTGGAGCCCGCCAATCCAGCGCCGCACGTGCGCTGTCGGGCCGAACAGCTTGCCCGCCAAGAACAGGGGATAAGCTCTCCTGATGTCGGCCGCGATCAGCTCCGCCTTGGCGCGGAGAAACGCGCTCGGCGACTCCCGCAGCTTGAGGTATCCCTCGAGCCATCGCTCCACCGAACGGTGCAGCACCGGTCCCAATCTCCGGAAATCTTCGCGGTAGCAAGACTGCTGGGCAGCCTCGATCTGGTCGGACGTCATCGTTGGATGGCTGACCATCGCGTGGAACGCACTTCCCCGGCGATAGAACAGCTCGGGATCGTTGGCCACCTCTGGAAGCAGTTTCCCTTCCCGGATGACCTGGTCGTAGAATGGAGTGCCGGGACATGGGCCGTAGATCAGGAATTGCGCGAGCACCGGGCGCAACGCGAGGAGGCCCGAGAGTTCCTCTTCGATGATCTCGGGCGTCTGGTAGGGGAAGCCCACGATCATGGAGGCCAGGATGGTGATTCCGTGCTCGCGGTACTCGCGGAAGATCTCTTCGACCGGCCGACCCGACTGTTTCGCATAGCCTGACCGCGTTCCCTCGTAACCGATCCACATCCCATCGATCCCCATCTCCAGAATCTCGGTCACCGTGTACTTGCTCAAGGCCCGGACACTGGCAAAGACAAAGATGGAGAGTGGCTTACCGCCCCGGAGAACTTCTTCCCGAAACTCCATCGCCCGGCGGCGGTTGAGCAGGAAATCTTCGTCCAGGATCAGGATGGTGAGCTTAGGATCGACCTCGAGGTAGCGTTCGATCACCTGGTAGAGGTCGGCCCCCGTGGGAAGCAGTCGGATGTGCTTGCGCTTGAAGAAAGCCGAGGTGCAGCAGAAGTCGCACCCGTTCGGACATCCCAGGCCGCCGAACACGACCCCTGTCCGCGAGGCCTTCATCCCGAACACCCGGAGCTGGTTGATGATCAGAGGGTGCCGGTACGGCATCTGGATCTCGGGTTCGCCCAAGAGGTGCCGCATGAAGCCTACTCCCTCCTCGCGACAGATAACGTCGCCGAAGGGACGAAGCATCTCGTCAGGAGCCACCGTCCCGTACCCGCCCAGCACGATCTTCGACTGCGGCGAGTATTTCCGGACCAGAGCCACAACTTCCTTCATGCGGTGGTACGTGGCCAGGACGAACGCCACACCCACGAACTCGTACCCGCGCTTGAGTTCGCGGACCAGCTCCCTGTGGGAGGGATACTGGAGTACCGTCGTGGGAGCCTCGAGGTTCTCGGCGATGTACTCGAGCGAGAACTGGACATGGTTAGAGCGGGGGCTGAACAGACCCTGGGCGCGGGTCACCTGCTCGTGCAGCAGCTCGTACCCCACGCTCGGGGAGTCGCCGTGGCGGACCCCCAGGGGTCGGCAGACACTTGTGAGTAGGACTTGGCGCATCAAGGCTAACAGTGTACTGCGGCCGCGTCATCCGCGCCAATGGATCGGTGTCCGATGGCCTGCTCGAGTCCAAGCGCAGCGGGTCCGCGACTGCTTCTGACGCAAGGATTCTCCCGCACCCCGCGCAAAATGTCGCGTCAGCGTCGAGGATCTCGGAGCCGCAGTGACCACAGTGCATCGGGCACGGTGCCTGCTTCGACATCGACGACACGGGGCAGTACGAACTCATCAACCAGGCTGTCGCAGGCGTGTACAGTCGATAGTAACGCTAGCCCGTCAGCACGTCCTCCCCGTCCAACTTTGCCACGATCACGGTGCCGACCGAGTCGCTGAGCACGTTCACTGCGGTCCGGAACATGTCGAGGATCCGGTCCACGGCGAGAATGAGCGCCACGCCCTCCAGCGGCAGGCCGACCGCGGTCAGGATGATGGACATCATCACGAGCCCCGCCATCGGCACGCTCGCCGCTCCGATGGATGCCAGCAGCGCCGTGACGACGACGATGGCCTGCTCGGCGATCGTCAGGTCGAACCCGTAGATCTGCGCGATGAAGATCGTGGCGACGCATTCGTAGAGCGCCGTCCCGTCCATGTTCATCGTTGCGCCGATGGGCAGCACGAAGGACGAGATCTTCTCCGACACCTTCGAGTTGTCGGTGACGGCTTCCATCGTGAGCGGCAGGGTCACGATGCTCGAGCACGTCGAGAACGCGGTGATGAGTGCGGGCGGCATGCCCCGGTAGTGCCGCATCGGGTTCTTTCCGGTAAAGAGGCGCAGCAGGATCGGGAGCGTGATAGCCGCGTGGATGGCGAGGCCGATGAGAACGACCATGAAATAGAAGCCGAGTGTGCGGAACGCCTCGAAGCCCGTGGTCGCCACGATCATCGCGTTGATGCCGAACACGCCGAGGGGCGCCGACCAGACCACGAACCTAGTCAGCTTCATCATCGCCTGGAATCCCGCCTGGAAGAAGCCGCCGAGCTGCGTCTTGTACGGCTCGTCGAGTTGCGTGATGAAGTAGCCCAGCAGGATGCAGAAGAAGATGATCGGCAGGACCTGGCCCTCCGCCAGTGCGGCGAAGGGATTCTCCGGAATGATGTCGATCAGGAGATCACCCAAGCTCTGACGGGTCGCGGGGATATCGGTTACCGCTTCGTCGAGTTGGATTGTCGAGCCTACGCCCGGCTTGAACAAGTTGACGAGGATCAACCCGGTGATGATCGCCAACAGGCTGCTGATCACGTAGTACCCAAACGTGCGAGCGCCGAGGATCCCGAGGTTGCGGCGTTCTCCGACACTGATGACCGCTGCCGTGATCGACGTGATGATCAGCGGCATGATCGCCATACGCAGCAGTCGCAGGAATACTTCGGACAGGACTTCAGCCAGCGGGACGATTGACATGCCGAAGAGCCTGCCGGCGATGATGCCGCCGAACAGACCGACGAAGATCCAGAAGGTCAGGGACTTGTAGGGAATCCGCACGGCTGGAAGATGTGAGGCTACGGGAGTTGAAGAAAGGGTGAAACCCTAGCGATCGGGCTGGAGCGGTCGGCGCCCTACCAGCATCCACTCCTGACTCCGTGATCTGCGGGACCCGCTGTCAGCGAAGCTCGCATCCCGGCGAGCGATCTCGAAGCCGGCCTCCTCCAACTCATCAGCAACCAAGGCCAGCGCTATCGTGTGCCTGGCCGTCTGCGAAGCGCGCGACGTCGATTCGTCCGGAGGTTGGAAGTCGAGAATCACCAGGCGGCCGCCCGGCTTTAGTGCCCGATACGTGCCGGCGAGCATCGCCGCGTAGGCCCCCATCTCGTGGTACGCGTTGACGACAAGCACGGCGTCGAGCGCTCCAGCCGGGAGCCGTGGGTCGTCCGCGGCTCCCTCTATTACCTCCACGTTCGCCAGACCGTCCGACACGACGCGGCGCCGCAGGCCCTCCAAGACTCCTTCGTCAATGTCCACGGCGTAAACCCGCCCGGCGCTTCCGACGTGGTCCGCCAGCCTGCTGGTGAAGTAGCCGTCTCCGGCGCCGACATCCGCGACGTGACTGCCCTCGCCGATTTCCATTGCCGCGAAGACGTCCGAGACCCGTTGCCATCTGTCGCGGTCGGCCTCCCGCTGCGCCTCGATAGCCGTGGCGTGTGCAGCGAGCGCGACGAGGGCGACTATCACGGTCGCAGGTGAGTGCAATTCCAGCCGTGTGCTCATCCGGGCCTTCCGATCCCTAAACAAAATGCCAACCGGACTATCGGAGCCGGTACGCCAGCCAAATCGCCACGCGCTCTGTGATGTCTGGGCGAGCCTCGAGAATGTCCGTCGCGTGCGCCGACCCGGCGATGACGACGATCTCGGCTGTCTTGCTTCGCGCCTCCAACTCGGCTACCAGCCATAGCAGATGGCGATCGTCCCGCGAGTTCACGAACAACCATTTCGCGCCGCTCGAATCGAGAGCTTCCATCGAGGCCTCGCTGAAAGAACCGGGCGAGAGCGCGACGTACGCCTCCACGTACCCGGTCGCGCGGGCTGCCTCGGCCATCACCTCGCCGCTGTAGCTGGATCCCACCACGCCTATTCTGTCTCCGTCTATGCGCGGATGGGACTCGAGGTACGCGATGGCGACGGCCACGTCGACGTCTGATCCGGTGAGGAGCTCGAGCGTCTCCATGTCCTCTTCGGGCAGGAACTCGCCGAGGTTCGTGCTCTCCCCGTGCGCGCGAAGGTCGAGCCGGAGCGAAGCAACGCCGCGCGCAGCGAGATTGATTGCCAGGTCATCGTAGGCCGTGCGGTCGCCAGCGGCCTTGTGCAGCAGCAAGGCTGCCGGGTGCGGACCCTCTCCGGCCGGGAGCAGGAGATCTCCGGCTAGGCGCCATCCGCCGCTTTCCAGTTCGATACGCCTCTCCTGCGCAGCTGCCGACTGGGTGGCCACGACGAGCGCTACGAGCAGGGGCCCGAACACCGAGGTTCTCATGTCCGAATAATGTGGCTCACTAGACCCGCTGGGGAAGGGTGTTGCGAGGTGGGCCATAAATTCTTGAGGGACAACACTATACAGCCCTCTGCCGACGCCCCGGGAGCGCCCGGTTCCGAGCCCGGGTTGCGACGCGCGTCACAGCC
>JBDHIS010000052.1:0-10297 GCA_039587315.1 Gemmatimonadota bacterium
CGGCAACCTGTTCGAGATGTACGAGCGGATCACGGGGGAGGACCCGTACAACGTACCGATGCGCATCTATCCTGCGCCGCACTACACGATGGGCGGCCTTTGGGTGGACTACAATCTGGAGAGCACCGTTCCGGGGCTGTTCGTGCTGGGCGAGGCGAACTTCTCCGACCACGGAGCCAACCGCCTCGGCGCGAGCGCGCTGATGCAGGGTCTGGCGGACGGCTACTTCGTGATCCCCTACACGATCGCCGACTACCTCGCGCGCGTCGGTCCCGAGAAGACGGATCCGGCCGCCCCGGCCTTCGGCGATACGGAGCGCGAAGCCAAGTCGCGGATCTCCAAGCTGCTCGGCGCCAACGGGACCCGGACCGTGGACAGCTTCCACCGGGAGCTGGGCCAGATCGTCTGGGACAACTGCGGCATGGCTCGCGAAGGGCAGGGGCTGAAGCAGGCCCTCCGGGATATCCCGGTGCTGCGCGAGAAGTTTTGGAAGGAGGTCATGGTACCGGGCAGCGGCGAGGAGTTCAACCAGTCGCTGGAACGCGCCGGGCGGCTGGCCGACTTCATGGAGTTGGCCGAGTTGATGTGCCGTGATGCGCTGCACCGCGAGGAGTCGGCGGGCGGCCACTTCCGGGTGGAGTACCAGACCGAGGAGGGCGAGGCACGGCGCAACGACGATGAGTTCGCGCACGTAGCCGCTTGGCAGTGGGCAGGGCCGAAGGCGGAGCATAGGCTCCACAAGGAGCCCCTCGAGTTCGAGTACGTCCCCTTGTCGCAGCGGAGCTACAAGTAATGGATCTCGTACTGCACATCTGGCGTCAGGCCAGCCCGACGGACAAAGGGAGCTTCGTCCGGTACGAGGCGAAGGACATCAGCGATCACGCATCGTTCCTCGAGATGCTCGACATTCTGAACGAGCGCCTCACCGAAAGGGGCGAAGAGCCGATCGCCTTCGACAGCGATTGCCGCGAGGGCATCTGCGGCATGTGCGGAGTGGTGATCGACCGATTGCCGCACGGTCCGCAGCACGGAGCCGCCACGTGCCAGCTCCATATGCGGCACTTCAAGGACGGCGACCAGATCTGGATCGAGCCGTGGCGCGCCAGGGCGTTTCCGGTGGTGAAGGACCTCGTGGTGGACCGCTACGCCTTCGACCGGATCATGCAGGCCGGCGGGTTCGTGTCGGTGCGCTCCGGAGCGCCGCAGGATGCCAACGCGATCCTCATCCCGAAGCAGAATGCCGACCTCGCGATGGACGCAGCGGCGTGCATCGGCTGTGGAGCATGCGTTGCGGCGTGCCCCAACGCCTCCGCCATGTTGTTCGTTTCGGCCAAGGTGTCGCAGCTGGGGCTCCTGCCCCAGGGCCAGCCGGAGCGCGTAGAGCGGGTGCTCAGGATGCTGGGGCAGCACGACGAAGAGGGCTTCGGGACGTGCACCAACCATGGCGAGTGCCACGCGGTGTGCCCGGCCCAGATAAGCCTGGACTTCATAGCCCGGCTCAACCGGGACCTGTTCGGGGCCTCGATCACCGCAGCGGAGGCTTGAGCCGGGCGGCCTGAAGCGGCCGGATTCCGGGTCCTTTCGGCGGGCCCGCGGGGGCGGATCGGGCGGAAACAGCCCGGTCCGCCTTGCTGTTTCGGGCCCCAGGACCCATTACAGCGTTTTCCGCACCCAGCCTATCTAACAGGTCGGAAGCCACCGGCCGGAGTGGAGTGCAGACCCTGACGAACGATCTGGATCGGGCCCGCGGAGATCAGGACGCGATTGATGTGGAGTTCGCCGTCAGCGGCGACACCCAGGCGTTCGAGCGCATCTACCAGCGACATGTGGGGCGCATGCAGGCGCTGGCGCGGTGGCTGTTGGGCCACGACGACGTGGATGACGTGCTGCAGGAGATTTTCATCCGCGTGTGGCAGAAGCTGGACACGTTCAAGGGCCAGTCGGCCTTCTCAACGTGGCTACACCGGTTGGCGACGAACGTAGTGCTCAGGCGCAGGCAGTCGAGCAAGACCTATGCGGCGCGCCACTCGGGGTCGGAGCTGGAAATGGAGGGGGCGTCTTCGAGCAGGATGACGCCGGGGCTGGCGGTGGATCTGGAGGCAGCGGTGGACAGGCTGCCGGAGAAGGCGAGGAGAGTATTCGTGCTGCACGACATGGCGGGTTACAAGCACCACGAGATAGGGGACATGCTGGGGATCACCGCCGGTACGTCGCGCTCACAGTTGCACCACGCACGCATGTCGTTGCGCGCGTACTTCGAGGCTTGAAGGAGCAGGACGATGCCTGACGAATGGACTGACCGTCTTTCGGACTACTTGGACGAGGAGCTGGGGGCGGAGGAGCGAGCCCGGCTGGAGGAGCACCTCACGGGGTGTGCCGAATGCCGCACCGCCGTCGCCCAGCTCCGCGGCGTCAAGTCGTGGGCGCAGGTCTACCAGGGGCGACCTCCTCGGGACGACGTCTGGCCCCGGATCGAAGGAGAGATCCGGGAGCGGACCGGCGCGCACCGGGTGGTGCGGCGCGGGCGGACGTTCAGGATGTCCTACGCCGCCGCGGCCGGGATCGCCCTGTTTGCGGTGGCCAGCGGGAGTTGGTGGCTGGGCCGCGCCACGGCGCCGGACACCCAGATGGCCGCAGTGGTAGCGAACTTCCAGCCGACCGCGGGGGTGGCTTCCGGGAGGGCCGTGCTGGCGGCAGAGAGATACGGCGCGGCGATAGGCCAGCTCGAGCGGGCGCTGCTGGAGAGCGACGGGCTCGACAGCGTCACCGTCAGGGTGCTGCAGGAAAAGCTCCTGGTGATCGACCGCGCCATTGGGGAGGCGCGCGACGCGCTCGCGCGCGACCCGAACAGCGCCTACCTGGCGGATCACTACGCCGGAATGATGAGGACCAAATTGACGCTCCTGCGCAACGCCGCATCGATGGCGAGCCCGCGGAGCTAAAGGGGAGAGTGAGCCAATGCTGTTGCACGTAATCACGGGAGCGCTGATCGCGCTGAGTCCTGTGCAGGACACCGACACCACATTTGCCGTGGACCCGAGCCTGAGGCTCGACGTGAGCAACTTCTCGGGCGAGATCGTGATCCACATCTGGGACCGCAACGAAGTGCGGGTCTTGGCGGACCACTCGCGGCGGGACGGGATAGTCGTGGCCGAGACCTCGTCCGAGGTCCGGGTGCGTGCCAACTCGTGGGCTCGCTGGGCCGACGAGTTCGACATCACGGTGGAGCACGACGACGAAGTTCACATCGACGTCGAGCATCCCCGCACGCCGTCCATCGTGGACTTCGAGCTCTGGGTGCCCGCCGGCATGGCCCTCGAGCTGGGAGGACCCTACACGGACGTGACGGTCGACGGAGCGGCAGGTGCCGTGACCATCAAGGTGAGCGAGGGTGACATCATGCTGCGCGGAGTGCGCGGCCAGCTCATCGCGCGCACAGTGGAGGGCGACATCACGGTGGAGGACGTGCAGGGCAAGATGGGGCTGCTCACTTTGGACGGAGAGATCTACGTCGAGGGTGGCACCGGCGACATCGTGGCCGAGACGACCGACGGCGACATCAAGCTGGCTGACGTGCGCGCCGCCAACGTGCACGCCATGTCCGTGGACGGCGACGTCTGGTTTGCCGGTCCATTGGAGGCCGAGGGCCAGTACTCCCTGCTGACCCACGACGGTGACGTGACCGTGATGATCCCCGAGAACTCGAGCGTGCGGGTCACCGTCGCGACCTTCGACGGCGACTTCGAGTCGGAGTTTCCCATCACGCTGCCCGAGCGGATTCGCGGCCGCCGCATCAACTTCACGCTGGGGCAGGGCAGCGCCCAGATGGAGGCCGAGGCGTTCGACGGCGACATCGAGCTCCTCGTGTTGACCGCGTACAATCGGCAGAGCATGCTGGATCGTTCTGAGGGCCGAGCCCAGGAGTGGTAAGCACCACTCCGGCCGCGTAGATGGGCCCCGCGCTCCTCAGGAGCGCGGGGCCTTTTACTTTCAGTCCCGCCGATGCATCGTTAGCGCCTCAAATGAGCCAAGCATCAGACCAGCGCATTGTCAGTTTCTGGCGCAGCTTCGGCCCCGGCCTCCTATGGGCCGCGGCCGCCATCGGCGTATCCCACCTGGTTCAGTCCACGCGGGCTGGTGCCACCGCAGGGCTCGCTCTCGCAGGCGTGATCCTGCTCGCGTTGATCCTCAAGTACCCGTTCTTCGAGTACGGCCCCCGCTATGCGGCCGCCACCGGCATGAGTCTGGTGGAGGGATACCGGCACATCGGGCGCTGGGCGCTGTGGCTCTACTTCTTCATCACGATCACGACGTCGGTGGTCATCCAGACCGCCATCATTCTCTTCACATCGTTCCTGCTGCGATACGCATTCGGTATCGACTGGCCGCTGCCGGTCATGGCGGCCGGGCTGCTTCTGGCCTGCGCGCTGCTGCTGTGGCTGGGCCGGTTCGCCCTGTTGGACCGCGCCGTGAAGGTGATCCTCGCGATCCTGGCGGTGTCCACGCTCGCGGCGGCGCTGGTGGCGCTCGACCGGGTGGACGGCTCGACGCTGACGCTGCTGCCCCGGATCGGAGATGGCGCCGGACTGGTGCCGTTTGCGTTCATTCTGGCCCTGGTCGGCTGGATGCCTTCGGCGATCGACATCTCGGTGTGGAGCTCGCTTTGGACCCTGGCCAAGGACCAGACTACCGGCACGCGCACGAGCGTCACCATGGCCCGGTTGGACTTCGGAATTGGGTACGCGGGGACCGGCTTCCTGGCTTTCTGTTTCCTCGTTCTGGGCGCGGGCGTGATGTATGGGTCGGCCCAGGACTTCAGCCCGGCGGGCACGGTCTTCTCGACCCAGCTGGTTGATCTGTACGCGACCACGCTGGGCCGCTGGACCAGGCCGATCGTACTGGTGGCGGTGATCACTACGATGCTCTCCACGTCCGTCACCGTGGTGGACGGATTCCCTCGGGCCATCGAGCGCACCTGGGTCAACCTGGCGCCCGGCCACAGCGACGAGCGCGGGGTCCCCACGGCCGGTCGTGTGTACTGGATCGCGCTGGTGGCCCTGGCCGCATTGACCACCGTCGTCGTCGGCCTGTTCGTGGGGAACCTGACGACCATGGTGGATTTCGCCACGATCATCTCCTTCCTCACGGCTCCCGTTCTGGGGTATCTCAACCTCCGCGCAGTGACCTCGGCCGAGGTGGCTCCCGAGCACCGTCCTGGCCGCCGCATGCTGGTTCTCTCCTGGGTGGGCTTGGCGCTGCTGGGTGGAACCGCCGCAGTCTATTTGATCTCTCGGCTCTCGGTGATCTGAGTTACAGAACGGGATGCCTTAAGTCTGCATTCTGGCCCCCAACGAAATACACCAACCCGGTAGTCGGGCATCCGCGCGGAGGACGCACGGATCGTCCAGCTGCCGGTCATTCGAGAGGAAAGAGGAGGCTGGAAAGATGAAGATCATGCGTTCGGTACTGGCTGGAGCCCTTGCAGTCACGTTGGCCACCGCTTGCAGCGACTCGACGGCCCCCAGCGACGTCACCGCCGCCGACCTGGTCGGTACGTGGGACGCGAGCTCGGTCGTGTTCACGCCGGACGCCGGTGGAACCGCTGTTGACGTGGTCCTGTTGGGCTTTGGATTCGAGATCACGTTCAACGCTGAGGGCGGCTACACGGCGACGACCCAGGTGCCCCTGGAGGACCCGGACATCGAGATCGGCACATTCACCGTGGCAAACGGCGTGATCACGCTGTCACCGGTCGGCGAGGATGCCGAGACTCTCAGGATCGACTCTTTCAGTGGCAGCATGCTGGTCGTAACGGACACGAACGCCGAGTACGACTTCGATGGTGACGACGTGGAAGAGGACGCCAACATGACCGCTACGTTGGTGAAGGAGTAGCGCTCTCTACTGGCTCCCGGAGTATGCGAGCCCCGTCCGGTCCCCGGGCGGGGCTCTTTGCGTCTGGCCGGGGTGGTTTGGAACCCCGCCTCCCACTATTCTTCGCCCAGAATCACGGGCGGATCTGACCGGTCATTCGAGAAGAACGAAGGAGGCTGGGAACGATGAAGATGCTGCGTTCGATCTTGACTGGAGTTCTTGTTGTCACGTTGGCGACGGCGTGCAGCGATTCGACGGCCCCGACGGACGTCACGGCCGACGACCTCGTAGGCACGTGGGAAGCTACAGCGGTGACCTTTTCGGTACTTGGCAGCCCTCCCATTGACGTCCTCGCTCTTGGCGGAGGGGTTACGCTCGTGATACGAGACAACAGCACGTACACAGTTACCTTCGATGATGGCGAAACGTCCGAGGTCGAGAACGGCACGTACACCGTGAGCGCGGGCGTCATCACGATCACCCCCACCGAGGGCGAACCGGAGGAGCTTACGATCGTGTCCCTCGAGGGCAACACGCTGACTCTGTCCATGACTGCGGTGGAAGAGGTCGGCGAGGTCGAAGTGTCCGGCACGATGACGATGGTGCTGGAGAGGCAGTAGGCGGTCCGCTACTAGCTGGCGACGACGCGAGCCCCGTCCGGTCTTCCGGGCGGGGCTCGTTGCGTCTGGCGGGGGTGGTTTGGAGCCCGGCCCATCGTTACTTTCCGCCCAGAATCCCGGGCCGAGTCGCCCGGCTCAACGAGACATGAAATGGGGGATCTAACAATGAAATTCGCACGCGCACTTGCAGTTGGGGCCGTCGCGGCCGCTTTCGCGGTGGGCTGCAGCGACAGCACCGGTTCGAACGGTGACGTAACGGTTGGCGATCTGGTCGGGACCTGGACGGCGACGGAGTTCACCTACACGAACCAGGCCGACCGCACAGAGCAAGCCAACATGATGAACTTCGGGCTCGAGCTGGTCATCACTGTCACGAGCGGTGGCAACTTTACTGGCACGCTGAAGGAGACGGCGGTGTCGCCCGTCGTGAGCGTCTCGGGGACGATCGCGATCTCCGGGAGCACGATGACTCTGACGTTCATCCAGCCGCCCTCTTTCGACGAGCCCATTTCGGGCGCGTTCACCCTGGACACCGGTGATCCCGACGTGTTGGCGATGACCGCTACGTCCGGCGTGGATTTCGATTTCGGGCTCATCGGCGGCGACCCGGGCGAGGTTCCGGCCGACCTGTTCCTCGAGATGGAGCGGCCGTAGCAACTGGCCTGATCCACAAGTGAAGCGGGCCCCGCGGATGCGGGGCCCGTTGTCGTTTCTGGCTGGCGGCCTAGTCCACTGCTCTATACGTCCGGGCTCACGGGCTTCTTCATCGCGGCGAACAGCCGCGCCGTGTCGTCCGGCGCACGCGTCCGCTTGCTCACGAGCAGGGTCACGACGAGCGCGGCCAGGAAAGCCGGGACCAGCTCGTACATGTGCGGTGAGAGCCATGGCGTCTTCTCCCACGCGATGGTCACAACGGTTCCGGTCACCAATCCCGCGATGACCCCGGCCCGGGTGGTGCCCCTCCAGTAGAGCGCCAGGATGGATGTCGGGCCGATCGCCGCGCCGAGGCCCGCCCAAGCGAACAGCACCAACCAGAACACGAGTTGCTCCGCCAGCACGCCGAATACGAGCGCACCCATCACGAGCAGCAGCACGACGATTCGGCTGTAGAGCACCAAACGCCGCTGCGGCAGAACTTCGCCTTTGTGCAGGATCTTCTCGTAGAAGTCGCGCACCACGCTCGAGGCAGCGACGAGGAGCTGCGAGTCTGCGGTGGAGATGATCGCGGCGAATACGGATGCCACCACCACGCCGAAGAAGACGGGATGCAACTGCTGCTGTGCCAGGATGGGGTACAGCTGCTCCGTGTCGCTACCCGGAAGCATCGCGACGTCGGGAAAGTAGGCCCGGCCCACCAGCCCGATGAACAGCGCCCCCCACGCCATCACCACGTTCCAGATCGTACCGACTACGGCCGAGTAGCGAAGCTGGTCCGGGTCGCCGATCGACATGTAGCGCACGATGATGTGTGGGTTGCCCGGAGAGCCGAGACCGATGCCCACGAATCCGATCGCCGCTCCAACCGAGAGTGCGAACGGATCGACCGCGGTCGGGTCGAGAGCCTGTAGTTGTGTGAGAACGACTTCCAGCCCACCGCGATCGATGATGGCGGTGACCGGCACGATGACCAGCGCAGCAATCATGATGCACGCCTGGAGCGTGTCGCTCAGGCTGACTGCCAGGAACCCACCCACGCTCGTGTAGATGACCACGATCGCTGCGGTCAGGAGCACACCCGTGGTCGGATCGAGCCCGAAGCTCCCGGCAAACGCCTTGCCGCCAGCCACGAATTGGGCGGACACGTAACCCACCATGAATATCAGGATGATGACGATGAGCACCGTCCGCAGCAGGCCGTCGCGGTCGCCGAAGCGTGCGGCATAGAAGTCGGGGACGGTGACGCAGTCGTAGGCCTCGCTGAAGTACCGCAAGCGGCGCGCATAGAAGAGGAAGAGGAACATCTCGACCACGATGTAGCCGACGACCGCCCACACGGCGCTGGCGCCCATGGTGAACGCCATCCCGGTCACGCCGAGCAGCAGCCATCCGCTGCGCCCGGACACCACCGCCGAGAGCGCCACCACGAAGCGGTGCATCTTGCGGCCGCCAACGAAGAAGTGACCCACGCCGGCGGATGAGAACCGCGCCGAGAGGGCGCCGATTCCGAACACGACCGCGACGTACGCCACGAATGAAGCCACTGCCCACGGATTGGCGCTGACCTCGACGGCCGCTGCTGCCTCCTGCATCATTCCTTCCGCTCGCGAGTGACGCGGGCCAGCAGCATCGCCGCGGCTATGATGCCGGCTGGGAGGGCGAACATCGTGAGGTAGAAGGCGGTCATGGTCGCGTTCGCTCGGGTTCGTCCGTTGCGAGGGCCAGTACGCGAGGGAATGTTATCCGAACGCCCGAGTCACGCCAACCGGTGCCGACATGCCGACGATGAGAGTTCTATCCGCAACCGACCTGAGGAAGGCCCTCCCCATGCGCGAGGCGATCGAAGCGATGCGCGAGGCCTTTGGCCAGCTGTCCTCGGGACGCGCTGAGCTGCCCCTGCGCGCGAGCATCACGGTGCCGCGGGAGAACGGGGTCGCTCTCGTGATGTCTGCGCGCTGCGAAGTGCCGTTCGGACTGGGGGCGAAGTTCGTGACGGTGTATCCCTGGAATCCGGAGGCGGGGAGGCCGCTGGTGCACGCCGCCGTGTTGCTGTTCGATCCCGATACGGGCGTCCCGGCGGCGCTGTTGGAGGGCACCGCGCTGACGGCGCTCCGTACAGGAGCGGCGAGCGGACTGGCAACCGAGCTGCTGGCGCGCGAGGACGCGACGCGTGTGGCGGTGATCGGATCGGGGGCGCAGGCGCGCACCCAGCTAGAGGCCGTGTGTTGTGTGCGGTCGATCGAATCGGTGTCCGTGTACTCCATAGACGAGCCCGGCGCGGAGCGTTTTGCGCAGGAGATGGCCGGGAATCGAGGGGTGCCGGAGGACGTGCGGGTCGTAGCCTCGGCCCGCGACGCGGGCCGCGAGGCGGACATCATCTGTACGGCCACTTCATCCGCCGAGCCGGTGCTCGGTCCCGACGACGTGGCCTCCGGCGTCCACATCAACGCGATCGGCTCCTTCACGCCCGAGATGCAGGAGATCGACCCCGCCCTGATCGGCGGCGCGCGTGTGTTCGTGGACCAGCGCGAGGCGTCGCTCGCGGAGTCGGGGGAGATCATCGCAGCGGTGCGGGACGGGCTGGTAGAGGAGCGGGAGCTGTTCGAGCTCGGCGAGATAGTGAACGGCGAGGCGCGTGGCCGCGTGGATGATGACCAGATCACCCTGTTCAAGTCGGTCGGGGTGGCGGTGCAGGATCTGTGCGCCGGAGCGCGGGCGCTGGAGCGGGCGGCCGGCGAGGGGCTGGGGACCGAGGTGGAGTTCTGAGCGGAGCCGCACGACACTGGGGTGAGAATCGGGCGATGGCTGAGGGCTGGTCTTTAGGGTCGGTGGGGGGTCGCCGGCGATTCTCGACAGATTGAGTCACCGTTTTCCCGTCCCGCATCTAGCGGCGCCGTCCGCCGAACGGTACCATAGCGATTCGCCTTCCTCGAAGGCGGCATGGTAGACATATCGGAGCGGCTGCGAGACAGTATTGGGGGACGCTACGAGATCGAGCGCGAGCTCGGTCATGGGGGGATGGCTCACGTCTTCCTGGCGCGTGACCTCAAGCACGAGCGCCCGGTCGCCATCAAGGTCATCCGTCCAGAGCTGAGCGCATCCCTCGGAAGCGATCGCTTCCTGCGCGAGATCAAGATCGCGGCGAA
>JBDHIS010000004.1:0-114643 GCA_039587315.1 Gemmatimonadota bacterium
CATGCTTGAGATCCTTGGCCAGATAGACCGTGGCCATGCCACCGGCGCCGAGCTCGCTCTCGACGGCGTAGGTGTCTGCCAGGGCAGTTGTCAGGCGGTCGAGCTCTTCCGTCACAGGGGCGCGAGCTCCGGATGGGTAGAGGGTCTCAGCCTACAGAACTACTAATTGCCGGCGGCACGGGTTCCAACCGGGTCAAAGTGCGGGGTCGCGCGGATTGGCGCAAACCTACCTCTCCCGTCCCCTCTCCCCGGTCTCCCACGGCTCCACGAGACCGAACATGTCCATCTGCTCGCCCAGGTCCGTGCTGTCGATGATGCGCTGGATCTCGTCGCGGGTCTGGCGCCGCCAGGTCACTTCCATCGTGGCGAACCCGTAGGTCACGGCCGCGGCGATTGCCGCGTTCAGCCTCAGCTGATGCTGGTCCACCTTGTCGAACGTGTCAGAGCGGGCGTGGTAGTTGGGTCCGTAGTTGGACGCCGCCTGGTTTGCCACCAGGTTTCCGACCCCCTGCATCATGAAGTCGTAGTTGTCGGTGCCCACTATGGGCCAGTCCACGTGCTCGAACGGGCCAAGGCCGGCCACCGGCCCCAGCGTCTTTTCGACGGCGACCACCATCTCGGGCCTCCCGCCGGTGAAGAAGCCCGTTATGCGTCCTGTACCGAGATCGTAGGAGCTGGCCATCACCGTGTTGTCCATCTCGTCAGCGTGCTGCTGCGTGTAGCGCCACGAGCCGACGAGGCCCTGCTCCTCGCCGTTCCACAGCGCGAAGCGGATGGTGCGGTCCGGCTGGAGACCCAGCCGCTTCATCTGCCGGGCGATGTCGATCACGAGCGCCACGTTGGCTCCATTGTCCAGCGCTCCGGTGCCGAGACCCCAGGAGTCTAGGTGCGCGCCGATCACGACGATCTCGTCGGGACGGGTCGCGCCCGTGATTTCCCCGATCACGTTGTAGCTCTCGTAGGGGCCGCCGTCGTTGATGTCCAGCCAGACAGTGACCTGGAGTTGCTTGCCGGCCTCGAGCAGGCGCAGCGCGCGGGTTGCCGCGTCACGCTCCATGATGAACAGCGGGTGCTCGTTGGCGGGCCCTTTGGCCGCGAGGTGGCGGTGCAGCAGGTTGTTGGGCCGCGAGCCCATGTACGCGACGCCTGCTGCTCCGGCGGCGAATGCCCGCGGCTCGATGGCTGCCGCGTCCGCATACTCCTGAAACAATCCGTCTACGTCCAGCAGCGGCTCTGTGCTGATCAGCACGAACGCGCCACGCGCGGTTGCGCCCAAACGCTCGAAGTCCTCCGGCGTGCCGTGCCCGCCGTCCACGAGCGGTGCCGTGAGACCCTCCTTCGGCGTTCCCACCGAGAACGGCATTGCGGCCACCGCCGCCATGAACCCCATGCCCTCGCCGTGGATCTTGGCCGATGCGTGGCGCTCGAGCCAGAACTCGGGCATCTCGAACGCTTCCTTCCAGGCGTCGACCCCCGCCTCGCTCAGCCGCTCGATCACCCATTCTACGGACGCCAGGTTCGCATCGGCGCCGGTGGGCCGGCCGCCGAATCCGTCGGTCAGGACCCGTGCGTCTTCGATCAGCGGGGTCTCGCCCAGCAGCGCCGCCACCAGTTGTTCGGCGCCGGCGACATCCTGCGCGTGGAGCGCTGGCGCGCTCAGGCAGGCCAGCGTGAAGGAAGCAGCGAGCAGAGCGGTCTTGAGTCGAGTCATCTTCTTTTCCTCCCGTGGCCGAGGGGGTCCACGGAGAACTTTGGTGAGAGAGAGGGATAGAATACCCGGGTCGGCGCGACTCGGCCAGAGCCGCGGCTCCCCCCGCGTTGCCGCACGCTGGTCCCCGGGGTAAACTGCGAGGTTCGATTGCCGGTCCGCGAAGACCGCGGTGCCGGCGGTTTTGTCGAGAGTTTGTGGGTCAAGGAGGGGTATGATGCGACGCAATGTTGGCCTGATAACCGGCGCCCTCGCGCTTCTGGTGACCGCCCCGGCAGGGGGGCAGGTTGCCCAGGAGGCGGTGGACCTCGATGTGGTGCGGCAGATCCGCGAGGAGGGGCTCGAACGGTCCCAGATTCCGGAGATGGCTCGTTACTTGACCGAGGTCATCGGACCCCGGCTCACGGGCTCGCCGCAGATGCGCGAGGCCAACACGTGGACCGCTGAGAAGCTCCGCGAGTGGGGTCTTCAGAACGTGGTGGTGGAGCCCTGGGGCGAGTTCGGTCGGGGCTGGGAGCGGGAGAACTACTACGGACGGATCGTAACTCCGTTCGTGCAGCCGCTGTACGGGCAGCCCGTCGCCTGGACAGGATCCACGCGCGGCACGGTCAAGAGCGACGCAGTGATCATTCAGGCCGATACGGTGACGGACGTTGCGCGGTACCAGGGCCAGCTCAAGGGCAAGATCGTGCTGATCGCCGGACCGCCCGAGGTTGGGCCGGAGTTCGATCCGCCGGACCGGCGCACGCCGCTCGACGAGCTGCTCAAGCCGCCCGAGGACCGCGAGGTCACCGACGACATGCGGGCGCGCTGGGAGGAGTATCGCCGGCGCTGGCGCGTCCAGCGGGAGATCCGTGAAGCTCTGGCCGAAGAGGAGATCGGAGTCATCCTGACACCCTCCTCGCGCAACTTCGGTGTCATCCGCGGCGGCGGCAACAGCGCCGGCCGCGACGCCGAGAACCCCGATCCGACTCCCGAGCTGGTCGTGATCCGCGAGCAGTACAACCTGATCTATCGCAACGTGGAAGCGGGAATCCCGGTGCGGGTCGAGATCGAGATCAAGAACAAGTTCTTCGACGACGACCTCCAGGAGTACAACACGCTGGGTGACATTCCCGGCACGGACCTGGCAGACGAGTACGTGATGCTCGGCGCCCACCTGGACTCATGGCACTACGGCGGCGGCGCAACGGACGACGGAGCGGGCTCCGTGGTGATGATGGAAGCCATGCGGATCCTTCAGGCCCTGAACCTCCAGCCGCGCCGCACGGTGCGGATCGCTCTGTGGTCGGGAGAAGAGCAGGGCCTTCTGGGCTCGCGCGGTTGGGTGGAGAACCACCCCGATCTGCACGAGAGCATCTCCGCCTACGTGAACGTGGACAACGGGACTGGCAAGGTTCGCGGCATCTGGGATCAGTCCAACGAGCAGGCGATCCCGATCTTCGAGCAGATCCTGTGGCCGTTCCGCGACCTGGGTGTGGTTGCCGTGAAGCACGGCAACACAGGTGGCACCGACCACCTGGCGTTCGACGCCGCGGGCATCCCCGGATTCAACTTCATCCAGGACCCGATCGAGTATGGCGTCCGCACGCACCACACGTACGTGGATACGTACGACGCCCTGATGCTCGAGGACCTGAAGCAGGCCGCGGTGGTGGTTGCGGCAACGGTCTATCAGCTGGCCATGCGCGATGAGATGATGCCACGCAAGGTGCAGGCGGACGCGACGAACTAGCGCGCGTCCCCTCCGGCTGTAGTGAGAAGGCCCGGTGCCGTTTGGCGCCGGGCCTTATTCGCAGCCGTGCGGGTGTCCCCGCCGCCATTTGGTGGCTAAATATCCCTTCACGTATGGTTTAATGCGCAAAGCCGACAATTGCGCTAACCATTCCGTACCCAACAACGGGGATCCTCGGTGGTCTTTTCGCGGTTCATGCCGGCCCGGGCCGGAGAGGGGGGAATGACCGGCGCGCCGTCCGGCGCCGCAGCCCCCCGTGCGTACGGGACCACCCTTCTCGTCGGCAATCCCAACGTCGGCAAGAGTCTCCTCTTCAAGAACCTCACGAAGCGCTACGTCACGGTCTCCAACTACCCCGGTACGACCGTGGAGATAGTCCGGGCGCAGGCCAGGTTCAACGGCCGCGACGTAGAGGTGATCGACACCCCCGGAGTCAACGATCTCACCCCCCGCAGCGACGATGCCCGGGTCACGCGCAACGTGCTCGACGAGCATGAGAGCGCGACGATCGTGCAGGTGGCGGATGCCAAGAACCTGCGGCGCGCATTGTTGCTCACGCTGCAGCTCGCCGAGCTCCAGCGACCCATGGTCCTCGTGCTCAACATGTTCGACGAGCTGGAGGAGCGCGGCGGGCAGGTCGACACCGCGCGACTGAGCGAGTTGCTGGGAGTGCCGGTCGTTGTGACGGTGGCGCCGCGCGGTCGCGGCACGAAGGACCTGATCGCGGCACTGACGGAGGCCCGGACGCCGCAGCGTCCCGAGACCAGCGACGGCGAAGTTGCCGATGCTTACGAGCGGAGCCGACGCCGGCTGGACCAGGTGAGCACGATTCTGGCCGAGACCTACTCGATCCAGCAGCCGGAGCACGCCCCGGCGAGCGTGCGGCTCGGTTTCTGGTCAATGCACCCCGTGAAGGGGCTGTTCGTTTTGGCCGGAGTCCTGGCGACCGTGTTCTGGTTCGTGGGCCTACTGGGAGCCGGAACGCTCGTCGATCTGTTGGAGGTGGGCGTTTTCCAACAGCGCGTGAATCCGGTCGCCATCCGGGCGACCGATGCCGTGTTCGCGTTCCCGCACGTCCACGAGACCGAGAACATCGTGGTCTCGATCGGCATCCCGGCAACCCCTGTGCACGAGGTGACGCTGGGCACGCTGGAGCGGGAAGTGATCATCCCGAGCTACACGATGGCGCCGGGGTCGGAGCTGAGCGCGCTGCAGAAGGTGCTGCGGTTCCTGCACGACTTCCTGGTCGGTCCCTTCGGGGCGATCACGATGGCACTGAGCTACGCGTTCGCGATAGTGCTCCCGATCGTGACGGCCTTCTTCTTCGTGTTCAGCATCCT
This sequence comes from Gemmatimonadota bacterium, assembly GCA_039587315.1. Lineage (GTDB taxonomy): Bacteria > Gemmatimonadota > Gemmatimonadetes > Gemmatimonadales > GWC2-71-9 > WVYX01. The sequence continues at coordinate 4,784 of JBDHIS010000004.1, forward strand.
GGAGGACTCGGGCTACTTCTCGCGCATGGCGATCATGGTGCACCGGGTGTTCCGCTTCATGGGCCTGAACGGGAAGGCCGTGCTCCCGATGGTCCTTGGGCTCGGCTGTGATACGATGGCCACCATGACCACTCGGATTCTGGAGACCCGCAAGGAACGGATCGTCACCACCATGCTCCTGGCGTTGGCGGTGCCGTGCTCGGCGCAGCTCGGAGTACTCTTGGCGCTGATGGCAACGCTCGCCGGTCCGAGCACCCTGGTTTGGCTCGGTGTGGTGATCGGTGTGATCCTGGCCGTGGGATGGCTGACTGCGCGCGTGGTGGGCGGCGAGGCTAGCGACTTCATCCTCGAGATACCACCGATGCGGAAGCCGCAGGCGTCCAACGTCTTCGTCAAGACCGCGAGTCGTCTGAACTGGTATCTCAAGGAGGTCATCCCGCTTTTCGTGCTGGGTACGGCGATCCTGTTCGTGTTGGACGCGATGGGAGCGCTGGGCGGAATAGCCACGGCGTTGGAGCCGCTCGTGACCGGGTGGCTGGGGCTCCCCAAGGAGATGGCAAACGCGTTCCTGATCGGGTTCATGCGGCGGGATTTCGGCGCCGTGTACATCCTGGACGCTGCGACGGGCGCCGATGCGGTGCTGTCGCCGCACCAAATACTGGTGGCGATGGTCACGATCACCTTGTTCATGCCCTGCATCGCGAACTTCCTGATGATTGCCAAGGAACACGGCATGAAGATCGCGGTGAGCATGGCGGCTTTCATATTCCCGTTCGCGTTCTTCGTGGGCGGTGTGATCAACCACGTTGGTAAATGGCTGAATATCTGACCTGCCCGTTCTGCGGGTTCGAGTTCGAGAAGGCGGACACGCTGTGCACCCACGGCTGCCCCATGGGCCCGTGGTGCGCCCTGATCCGGTGTCCCAGTTGTCAGTACGAGTTCCCCGAGAAGCCGCAGGCCGTGACGTGGCTGGGCCGCCTGTTCGGCAAGCAGCCAAGGGCTGAAGGAGACATGCCGGACGCCCTGCGGTCCGTGAAAGACTTGAAAAGCGGTGAGAGCGCCTCCGTGCTCTGCCTTGGGGGCGGCAGCACCTCGCGCCGCAGCTCGCTTGCCGTCTTCGGGCTGGTCCCCGGGGCCGAGTTGACGGTCATCCAGCAGCAGCCGGCCTGCGTGGTGCGGATCGGCGAGACGGAACTCGCGCTCGACACCGAAATCGCCCGCGGGATCATGGTGCAGAGCCCCGAGAAGGACCCCGCTACCCCCTAGAGGAACGCTGGTTCGACGGCCCGGCATCGGCTTGCCTCGGCCGGTGCATACCGTGATCTTCTACCTCTGAGATCAGCACTTTCTTCGAGGGTCTCGAGACCCCCGATCCGCCAGTCGTAGGAGGTCCCATGAAGCGCGTCCCGTCCCTAATCGCGGCGCTCTGCGCCGTGGCGCTCGCTGCTCCCTTGGCGGCCCAGCAGAGCGACTATCTGAGTCAGCTTCCCCCGCTGATCGACCGGGAACTGTTCTTTGGTGATCCGGAGATTTCGGGAGCACAGATCTCCCCCAACGGCGAGTTCATCTCGTTCCGCAAGCAGTACCAGGGCGTGATGAACATCTGGGTGAAGGGGATTCACGAGGCGTTCGAGGATGCACGCCCGATGAGCGCCGACACGACCCGGCCGGTCTCGGGCTACTTCTGGAGCCAGGACAGCCGCTACATCCTGTACGTGCAGGACAAGGGTGGCGACGAGAACAGCCACGTCTACGCCATCGACCCGCGGGCAGAAGCCGATCCCGAGACGGGTGCCCCGCCCGCGCTGGACCTCACGCCGTACGAGGGGGTGCAGGCCAGGATCATCTCGGTACCCGAGGCGACGCCGCGCCAGATCCTGGTGGGGCTCAACGACCGCGATCCGTCGGCGCACGATGTGTACCGGGTGGACCTCGACGGCGGCGAGCGCGAGCTCGTCATCGAGAACCACGAGAACCTCGCCGGCTGGCAGACGGACCTGGAGGGCAACGTCCGGCTCGGCGTGAAGATCGACGAGGACGGGAACACGCTGATCTTGCGAGTGGACGAAGGCGCGTTCACCGAGGTCTACCGCTGCAGCAACGAAGAGTCGTGCGGGCCGGTCCGGTTCCACAAGAACGGCGAGTTCGTCTACATGATCACCAACAAGGGTGACGATGCGGACCTCACCAGCCTGATCCTCATGGATCCGGCCACGGGCACGACCGAGTTCGTCGAGTCCGACCCGGAGAACCAGGTGGACTTCGGCGGCGCGGCATTCTCGGACGTTACCGACGAGATCGTGGCCACGATCTACGTGGGCGACAGGGTGCGCATCTATCCCAAGACGGACCGCGTGGCCCGTGACATCGAGGTGCTGAAGCAGCAGCTCCCCGAGGGCGAGCTCTCCTTCGGATCCTCGACCGAAGACGAAGTGCTCTCGATCGTGTACGTGTCGCGGGACGTGGATCCGGGATCCGCCTACCTCTACAATCGCGACACCGAGCGCGTGGAGTTCCTGTACAGCTCGCGGCCCAGTCTGCCGAGCGAGGACCTGGCGTTCATGCTGCCAGTGCGCTACATGGTCCGGGACGGCATGGAGATCCCCGCGTACCTCACGGTCCCCAGGGGAGTCGAAGAGGGCGTTCGCGTGCCGGTCGTCATACTGCCGCACGGCGGACCGTGGGCGCGTGACAGGTGGGGTTACGATCCGTACACGCAGTTCCTGGCGAACCGCGGTTACGCCGTACTGCAGCCGAACTTTCGTGGTTCCACCGGATACGGAAAGAACTTCCTGAACGCCGGTAACAAGGAGTGGGGCACCGGCGCGATGCAGCACGACATCACCGACGGCGTGAAATACCTCGTCGACGAGGGCATCGCGGACCCGGACAAAGTGGCCATCTTCGGCGGCTCGTACGGCGGATACGCCACGCTGGCGGGTGTCGCCTTCACGCCGGATCTGTACGCGGCCGGCATCTCGTACGTGGGTCCCTCCAACCTGATAACGCTGCTCAACTCGATCCCACCGTACTGGAAGCCGATCAAGTCGATCTTCAACGTGCGGCTCGGCGACCAGGACGATCCGGAGGACTACGAGCGGTTGGTGGCGCAGTCGCCGCTGTTCTCAGCCGAGCAGATCACGGCTCCGCTGTTGGTGATCCAGGGTGCCAACGATCCCAGAGTCAACAAGCGCGAGTCGGAGCAGATAGTGGTCGCGCTGCGCGACTTGGGGCGCGAAGTCGAGTACATCCTGGCGCCGGACGAGGGACATGGCTTCGCCGGCCGGGAGAACCGCCTCGCCGTGGCCGTCGCGATGGAGAAGTTCTTTGCCAGACACCTCGACGGGCGTTATCAGGAAGACATGCCGGAAGACATCGGCGCGAAGCTGGCCGTTCTCACGATCGACGTGAACAGCGTGGTCGTGGAAGAGGCGCCGGCGATGATGGCCGACGCCGCGACGGCACCGCTGCCCGCGGCCGACGGGAGCCTGCTGCGGCCGGGGATCCTCGAGTACCGGATAGCGGCGCAGGTGATGGGGCAGGACATGGCCGGTGAGGTGACGCGCGCGTTCGAGATGGCTACGCACGAAGGCCAGCCCGTGTGGCGCGTGGTCGAGACTTCGAGGCTGCCGATGGGTTCCTCGGTGGACACCCTGGACATGAATCAGGAGACGTTGCGACCGATCCGTCGCGCAGTTGGCGGCGGCGCCACCGTCGAGATCATGTACAGCGAGAGCAGCGTGAGCGGCGAGATTCGGGCGCCGGGCCAGACCATTCCGGTGAACGTGGACCTCGAAGCTCCCGTGCTGGGCGGCGGGCCTGGAGTGGAAGCCACCATCGCGGCGCTGCCGCTCGAAGTCGGCTACCAGGCGACGTACAGGGTGCTGGATCTGATGACCGGCCAGGTCCGCCCGATGAAGCTCGAGGTCACGGGTACCGAGACGACCGAGTGTGCTGCCGGCAGCTTCGAGGTCTTCGTGGTCCAGATAGAGCCGCTAGACGGCAACGACGCCGGAACCAGCACGCTGAAGGTCATGATGGACGCCCCTCACCACGTGGTGCGTGGCGAGTCGAAGCTCCCGGCCACTGCCGGGGGAGGGATGGTCACCATGGAGCTCGTTACCGTGGAGGGCGGCTCGCAGTAGACCGCCCCTGGTGTTCACTACGGCTTTATGTATTCTAGGGTGGACGCTCGGAACCAATGGAGAGGAACGTGATGCGATTGATTCGGCGTGATGGGCGTATCTGGTTTGGCGCGGTCATGTTGGCGGCCCTGGCAGCGTGCACGCAGGCCCCGCCGGCCCAGGACGACGCAGGGAGCGGCGAGCCGCCGGCAGCGAACGACCTCGTGCTGGCCTCGGCGATGGTCGGCCTGCCGCAGCCCGGGGTGGGGCCCGGCGATCTACCGGATCCCGAGTCGGAGGGCGCCCAGCATCTGCGTCAGTATTGTACGGCCTGCCATGCGCTCCCCGGCCCCCAGACCCACTCGGCGACGGATTGGCCTGTGGTGCTGCGCCGGATGTGGATGCGGATTGACGGGCTGGACCCCAAATACGCCGTGCCCGTTCCCACGGCCGGAGAGCGCGTCGTCTTGATGCGCTATCTGCTGGACAACGCACTCCAGGTGAGCAGGGCCGAGCTGCCTTCGGGGCAGGGACGCCAGCTGTACATGACCGAGTGCAGCCGCTGTCACGAGCTGCCCGACCCGCGGCAGCACACGGCCAGCGATTGGCCGGCGGTAGTGATCCGCATGCGGGAGCACTCGGTGCAGATGCTGCGTCGCTCGCCGCCACAGAGCCAGGTGCAGGAGATAATTCTGTATCTGGAGCGGGCTTCGAGGGCGGGGATGTAGCGGTCAGCCCGATACAACAAGGGATGTGAGAGGGGCGCGGCTGATGTCGCGCCCCTTTGCTAGTGGCCTAGTCGGTCGCCTCCAACCTCCGCCTTGCCTCCCTCACCGTGTTGCAGTGGATCTCGACGGTGTCGTCGGGCTGGACGGCGTAGCCGCCCGCGAACGCCACGGCTACCGGCACTCCCGCCTCACCGCACGAGCTGAACACGAACTCGTCACGCCGCCTGAGCCCGTCGAGCGTGAGGCTGAGCCCTCCGAGCTGGTCGTGTTCGTAGGGGTCGGCACCCGCCAGGTAGTACACGAGGTCGGGCTTGTGACTCTCGAGAATCTGCGGCAGGTGCCGCCCGAGGGCGGCGAGGTATGTGGCGTCGTCGGTGCGGTCCTCGAGTCCGAGGTCGAGGTCGCTGGGCGGCTTCCACGCGGGGTAGTTGTTCTGCTGGTGCATCGAGAACGTGAACACTTCGGGTTCGCTCGCGAAGATCGCCGCGGTTCCGTTCCCGTGGTGCACGTCGAGGTCCACCACGGCCGCGCGCTCGATCGCGCCGTCGCGCCGCAGCATTTCGATTGCGACCGCCACGTCGTTGATCAGACAGAACCCCTCTCCGTGATCCGGATAGGCGTGATGGAAGCCGCCGCCCAGATGAACGCTCACGCCGTGCTCGAGCGCGAGCTGTCCCGCGAGTCGGGAGCCGCCCGAGCATAGCCACATCCCGTCTCGCAGCTCGCGCGAGAATGGAACCTCGAGGAGCATCTGCTCCGGGACGGACAACGTGTCGTTGTTGATCTTGTCTATGTAGCCCGATGTGTGAGCCAGCCCGATGTCTGCATCGGACACCGGCTCGGGTCTGCGCAGCTGACTCTCCGTGATGGCTCCCTCGGACAGTAGCCGCCCCAGCACCAGGCGGTACTTCCGCGTCGGGAACACGTGGGCGCCGATGTCTACTTCGTACGCCTCATGATGGACTAGAGGAAGATCTGTCATGGGAGCTCACGCGCCCCGCCCGGCGCGACCTGCAAGCGCCGGACGGAGCCGTGGGTTGCCGGCCTAGAGGTCCGGCAGCGTGTGAGTGCGACCCTGATTCTGTTCGACCAACCAGTCGTACAGCGGCTGGAAGTAATCCACCATTGCCTGGGCGTCGAGCGCGCGGCCGGTCGTCCTCTCGAGGACCTCCTGCCACGGGCGGCTAGCACCGGGCGCCATCAGGTCCTCCAGGAAGTCGCCCACACCTTCGCTGCCGTAGTAGTCGGTGTCGTACGGGTCCTGCTCCAGGATCTCTCGCGCAATGTGATCGTGCATCTGAAACAGGAGCGCTTCGGAAAGCGCGTAGTCGTAGTACTGAGCAGCGTCGTCGTTGATATGGGTCTTGGTTATCGCGTCGGCGAACTCCTCGCCGCGGCGCCCCGGTGGCACGATGCCCTGATAGCGCCGCTTGAGATCCCACCACGTAGCATTGAACACCTCGGGCGGAAGCTCGTCAGCGTAGAGGGCGCGCTCGAACCGCGTCATCACGCCGGCGCCCCAGGGAATGAACACCACGTGGTTCAGGGCCTCCTTGAGGAGCTGCTGAAGTTGGTCAACCTCGGCGTCCGCGGGCGCGAGCCCTCGGTTCACCAGGAACTGGCGCTGTGAGGCGGCCAGGCCGATCATGGATCCGATGGCTTCGTGGTATGCGCGGTTGGCGCCGTCACGCAGCACGAGCGGCACGTCGGGGTTGCTGTACGCCATGAAGTAGTAGACGTGTCCCAGCTCGTGGTGCACGGTCTCGTACCAGTAGGGGTCGGGCTCCACGCTCATCAGCGATCGCACGTCGGTGTCCACGTCCATGTGCCACGCCGATGCGTGAGTGTTCTTCTTGTAGTCGGCGCCGGGCTCGAGCGGATAGAGCGACGACTTCTCCCAAAAGACTGCCGGCAGGGCATCGAATCCCAGGCTCTGATAGAACTGCTCACCCTGCTCCATCACCCATTCGGCCGACTCGGACCCGAGCGCCGAGTCCACGTTGATGCCCTCGACGTCCACCAGCGAGCTCCAGTCCTGGCCCCACCGGTTGGGGAGCCAATGCGCCGGGATCATGTTGGGCACCGGTGCGCCATATCGCTCGGCCAGCTCGTAGCGTGCCCAGGTGTGAATCTCGCGGTACAAGGGCCGGAGCTGTTCCACCAACTGGTCCGTGATGCGCAGCATCTGGTTCGTGCCGAGACCGTAGTCGGAAACCTGGTACGCGAAGAAGTCCGAGTACCCGAGGGCGCGTACGGTCTCGTTGCGGAGGTCACGCAGGCGAACGATGCCCGGCTTGAGGACCGGCCCGACTTCCTTCGACGCTTCCCAGACTGCGCGCCGCTCGGACAGGCTGGTAGCGGTGCGCAGTTGCTGATCCATCTCGTTGGGAGTGATGGGCCGGCCCCGCAGGCGGTACTCGAACCCGAACAGGTCCTCTACTTGCTTGGCTTCCGCCGCGATCCGCTCGGCGACGAGGTCTGGAATCGTCTGCGGTCCCTCGGCCGCCATGTAGAGCATCTTCTCGAGCCGTGTCACCTGCAGCGACGTGAGCTCGTCACGCAGATCCAGGTACGAGCGAATCTGGTCGATGTTCTCGGCGCTTCCGACGAACTCGACGTATGCCTCATGAGTCTGGCGCGTACGCGCCGCATTCGTGGTGTCGCCCTCCACGATGTGCGTGTTGGAGGCCCACTCGGCTTCACTCCACTCATATGTGAGACCCTGGAACTCCTGCTCGTACGCGTCGAGGAATGCGTCCACTTCGTTGCGCAGCGCGGTGTCCGCGCAGGCAGCGGTGAGAAGCAACAAGCAGGCTGCGCCTGCCCTCAAAACACCCGTCATCGTTTCCTCCCCTGGGGAGTGTTCCCCATCAATCAAGGCGCGCTCTCCAGTTCCGCGATGCGCGCTCGTGCGTCGCTCAACATGTGTTCGAACTCGGGGTCGCCGTCGCTCCACAGCTCGACGAACCGCCCGTAGTGCTCGAGCGCCTGCTCCCGATTGCCGCGCTCGTAATGGATTTGGGCCTGTCCCAGGTGGGCGGGCCCTAGGTAGGCGAAGTCGTATGCGGCCCCGTCGCCGATCGTGGCGTACCAGTTCAGGGCTTCGAAGTCGCGCCCGAGTTCAGCGAGCAACTCGGCTCGGAGAAAGCGCTCCCGCGCCATTCCGGCGAACGGCGAGGCGTAGGCAGAAAAGCTGCTGATGTGTCCCCGAACCCGCTCCAGGTGTCCGAGGGCGACTGCCGGCTGACCTGTTAGCCGCGCCACCTCGGCGCGCACTCCCAGCGCCAGGTCGGATCCCAGGCTGGTGCCCTGATCGCCGGACGAGGCCCGGTCGAGTGCGTCTGCGTGCTGCAGTGCTCCGGAGAAGTCGCCGAGTTGGGCGCACAGGAGCCCGAGCAGATACAGGCGGGTTTTCGGGAACTCGTCGCTCGCCGGAAGAACGAAGTACATGGTCTCGCGTGGCGGCACCGCTGCGTCCCAACTCTCCATCTCGTCTCGCAATGCCCGGAGCACTGCCGGTTGCTCGGGAGAGAAGGGAAGCACCGAGAGGAGTGCGTGGTTGCTGAGGCCGGTCGCGTAGTCCAGCGACCGGGCCCGGCCGACCTCGGAGCGCGAGTACGTGCGCTGTCCCTTGGCGAGCAGGACGTGTGAGAGGGCGGTGCGCTCACCGGCCTCCGCCTCAGCGGAGCTCGCCTGGGAGGCGAGGAAGCGGTTGAGCCGTTCGGCCGCATTCACGTCGACGACTCCAACCGACACGGTCCACGCCGCCTGGAACCGCGTCGCGTCGTCGGCGAAGCGCAGTTCGTCCTCCGCCTGCCGTAACGCACTGGTGTCCCGGCTCAGCACGGCACGGAGCGCGCGCATCGGGATCGCCGCAAACGGGGCCGGGTCCAGCTCGAGCAGTCGGCCCGCAAGCGAATCGGCCTCTTGGTCGTTGCCCTCAGCAGCCGCGATCTGAGCGAAGTGGATCAGTGGTTCGATCTGCCGCGGACTCAAGAACGACGCTCGCTCGAAGGCTACGCGCGACTCAGTGAGGCGTCGTCCGTGGCGGAAGTTGAAGTGGAACTGGGTCTCGCCGAGCCAATACCAGGCCTGCAGTTCTTCGGGGTAGGTGGCGATGATCGAGCGATACAGGCGCTCGGCCTCGAGCCCGTCGTTGCGCTCGAGAGCCCGGAACGCTTCCAGGAGGCGTCGCTCGCGCTCGGAAAGTCTGTCCGACAGCGCCAGGGCACGCTCCGCCGCCCAACTGGCGAGCTGGATATCCGTGGCGGCCCATACGGCTGCCTGGCTGAGGCGGTAGTAGGCCAGCGCGAACGTCGAGTCTTCGGCGATCGCGCGCTGGAATGCGGCGATGGCGTCCTGAAATTCGAGTGCGTGATAGGCGTGCTCACCCTCGAGATAGGCCCTGAGCGCGCTGAACGATGGCGTCATGAGCGCTGCCTGCCGCGAGAGCCGTAGCTCGGCTCCGCTCGAGACACCGGCGATGATCTGGCGAGCGAGCTCGTCCACCAGCTCAGGAATCTCGGTCTCGTCCTGCGCCTCGGCGCTGGCCCTCACCGGCTCGCCGTCGCCGTTCAAGTACAGCGATGCCGACACTTCCAGGCGTTCACCCGCTTGCACCACGCTCCCGAGCACGTAACTGCCCGCTCCCAACCGGGCTGCGGCCGACGCGCCCTCAGCCGGACCCAGCTCTCCCGTCTGCTCGGCCTCGACCGTACTGAGCAGCACGTGCGGGTCCACGGCCCGGAACTCACCGGCTCCGTCGAGCGCCAGACTCAGGAGCTCGACCATCCCGGCACCCAGGTAGGACACCTCCTCGCCGCCGCGCACGGTGAACGGCATCACCGCGATGCGATTGGCCGAAAGGAGGGGGCCACCCTGCTCGCCGGATCGGAACAGAACGAGGGCAGCAGCCGCAACCAGCACGACCGTCAGCGTGGCGAGCGCGAGCCCGCGGCCCGTTGCGAGCCAATCCACCAGCGGCGGAGGCCAGGGCGACTTTGGCGCGCCCTTTCGCAGTGACTCGGCGAACTCGCCCGCCGTCTTGAAACGGTCAACCGGCGACTTCGCCATGGCCCGAGTGATCATCGAGTCCATACCCCGTGGCACCGTGTTCCGGAGCCGGCTCACGCGGGGTGTGGGGTCCAGCATGTGCTTGGTGAGGATCGCTTGTGCCGTGTTCCCGGTGAACGGCGGCTCACCCGCCAGCATCTCATATAGCACACAGCCAAGCGCGTAGACGTCGCTGCGCCCGTCCAGCTCCTGATCGGCACTCGCCTGCTCGGGGCTCATATATGCCGGTGTGCCGGCCGCGAACCCGGTTTGCGTGAGCCGGGTGCCTCCGGCTTCGGTCATCGCGCGGGCGATCCCGAAGTCGGCGACCACGGGGTGACCCCGAGAGAGCATGATGTTCTCGGGTTTGATGTCCCGGTGAACGAAGCCCTCCGAATGGGCGTACTGCAGCGCCTCCGCGACCACGCGCGCTATGCGGCACGCTTCGTCGAGCGGCAGCTGCCGCTCGCGGTTCAGGAGATCGCGCAGCGACTCCCCCTCCACGAAAGGCATCACGTAGTACAGCAGGCCGTCGGCCTCGCCGGAGTCGATCAGCGTGAGGATGTGCGGGTGCTGCAGCCGGGCGGCGATCTCGATTTCCTGGAGGAAGCGCTCCGGGCCGATTGCGGCGGCGAGCTCGGGTCGCAGGACCTTGATGGCGACCTGGCGCGAGTGCTTGAGATCCCGCGCCAGATAAACCGTCGCGGTGCCACCGCTCCCGAGCTCACGCTCTATACGGTAGCGGTCGGCCAGTGCGGCTCTTATGCGCTCCAGGACGTCGGTCACGTTTGTAAGCTAAGCGGAGGTTACGGTTCGCGTGCGACCCGTAATCCCCGGTACGCTCGCGCAGCGTCGGTGTTCCGCTGCCTAGCCGTACTGCCAGGTCTCGCCCGGCTCCATCTCCTTGACCTCGACGCCCTTGGGCTCGAACCCCGCCGCGGTCGGCAACAGGAGCGGCCACGTCCCGTAGTGCATCGGAACCGCCACCTTGGGCTTGATCATCTCGGCCGCGCGCGTGGCGAGCTCGGGACCCATGGTGAAGCGGTCGCCGGTCGGAATGAGCGCTACGTCCGGCCGGTAGATCTCGCCAAGGAGCTTCATGTCGCTGAAGATCCCCGTGTCGCCGAGGTGGTAGACGGTGACTCCGCCCATGTTGACGACCGCACCGCACGGCATGCCGAGGTAGCGGCCCTCGTACGACGAGGAGTGGAACGCCTGGGTGAACGCCACCCATCCGAACTCGGCGGCGATCTTCCCGCCGGGGTTTCCGGGCTCGGCCCGGATCTCGTGCTCGCCCATGTACTCGGCGATCTCGTACGCGCCGAAGACGGTGGCGCCGTTCGCCTTGGCGATGGCGACCGTGTCTCCCAAGTGGTCGCCGTGGCCGTGTGTCAGTACGATCGCCTGGCACTTGACCTCGTCCGGCTCCATGGCGGCTAGTGGGTTGCCCGTGAGAAACGGGTCGATGGCGACGGTGTGCGTCCCGTCGCTCAATAGGAAGGCCGCGTGTCCGAGGAAGGTGATGCTGATGCCCATAGATGCGCTCCTCTTCCCGATCCCAAACACAACGCAAAGAGACTGCTGCCCTGGGGCTCTAGACTGAATCAAATCGGCCGGACCTTGATGGTCCAGGGCGCTGGTGCCTGGCCGCACGTTCGCGCCGATGTTCGGGTAATATTCGGTTTCGTGGAACCGGACTGACCCTACGGGATGATCCGGAGGGAGTTTGGTGGCGTCCCTCACGGCGTGCGGACTTTGCGTAATTACCTTTGGCATCACAATTTGGCTCGTCAAAGGAGACTCAGGGCGCCGGGGGTGGTAGTTGGCGTGCACCCCGGTGCCGGGCCGATATGGACCCTCTATTGCTGCTCTCAACTCTCGTGCTTGTGGTGGCCGCCGGCTGGGCGGCCGTGCTGGCCGTGCGCCCGGTGGAGCGGCGCTTGCGCTACCTCGCCGGGACTATCGCACTGGTGGCGGTGGCGTACCTGGTCACGGTGCTCATCGAGACCTTTGGCGCCGGTTCGGGACCACAGCACTCCCACGTCTGGGATCTCGTAGTTGCCGCGTCGCTCCTGCTCGTCGTGTACGTGCTGGATCGCGTGATAGCGAGGCAGCGGCGCGTAAGTAAGGCGTTCGCGAGCGAGCGGGTCGAGACGCAACAAATGGTGCGCCGGCTCGAGATGGCCGTCGAGTCGATCCAGCTGGGGGTCACCGTGACGGACGTCGCGGGGAAGATCATCTACGTGAACCCGGCGGACGCCGCCATGCACGGGTATTCCGCCGAGGAGTTGATCGGGCAGGACGTGGGCGTCTATGCGCCGCAGGATCTGCGGAAGCCGTTGACGGTGGAGAGACTGGGCGAGATGGGAAGCTGGCGCCGCGAGTCGGTCAACATCAGCAGGGACGGCAGGACCTTCCCGGTGCAGCTGATGTCGGACGTGCTGCGGGACGGCAGCGGCCGGCCGCTCAGCATCGTCACGACGTGCGAGGACATCACGTCTCGGCGCGAGGCCGAGCGCGCGGTGCGCGACAGCGAGGAGCGCTACGCCCTGGCGGCGCAGGGTACCAACGACGGCCTGTGGGACTGGGACATAGACTCCAACGCCGCGTACTACTCCCCGCGCTGGAAGGAGATCCTCGGGTACGCGGAGCCCGAGATCGAGAACCACATCGATGCCTGGCTCGATCGCGTCCACCCGGAGGACCTGGAGCGGGTGAAGGGCGAGCTGGACTCCCACATGATAGGCCACTCCACGCACTACGAGAACGAGCACCGTGTGCGGCACCGTGGGGGTGACTACCTCTGGGTGCTGGTGCGCGGCGTAGCCGCCCGCGACGACGAGGGGCGTCCCCACCGCATGGCGGGCTCGCTGACGGACATCACGCCGCGCAAGGAAGTTGAAGAGCAGCTCGCGCAGGACGCGCTGTACGATCCGCTGACGGGCCTCCCCAACCGCGCCTTCTTCACGAACATTCTGGAGCGTTCGGTGCGCCGCGCCAAGCGCCGCCGCGGCTATCAGTTCTCGGTGCTGTTTCTCGATCTCGACCGGTTCAAGGTCGTGAACGACAGCCTCGGCCACGGTGTCGGCGACCAGTTGCTCATCGAATGTGCCAAGCGGCTCGAGCACTGCCTGCGGCCCGGCGACGTAGTGGCTCGACTGGCGGGCGACGAGTTCTGCATCCTGCTGGACGACATCAAGGAGACCAGCGACCCGACCCGTGTAGCGGAACGTATCCAGGACGCGCTGAAGCCTCCGTTCCGGCTCGGCGCTCACGAGCTGTTTGCAACGGTGAGCATAGGCATCGCTCTGAGCTCGGGGAGCGGCGAGGGGCCCGACCATATGCTGCGCGATGCCGACACGGCCATGTACCGCGCGAAGGCGCGGGGCCGTGCCCGCTTCGAGGTGTTCGACAAGGAGATGCACGCGCGGGCCATGGAGGTGCTGGAGCTGGAGACCGACCTGCGCTCGGCACTCGAAGAGAGCCAGTTCCGGCTCGTCTACCAGCCGGTCGTGGCGCTCGACGGCACCAGCATCTCGGGCTTCGAGGCTCTGGTGCGGTGGGAGCGGCCCGGACACGGGGTAGTATCTCCCGAGGCCTTCATGTCCATCGCGGAGGAGACCGGATTGATCGTTCCGCTGGGTCTCTGGGTGCTGCGCGAGGCGTGCAAGCAGATGGCGAAGTGGCTCGAGGCGGTTCCGGATTCCCCGGACCTGTTCGTGAGCGTGAACGTCGCCGAGAAGCAGCTGCAGCAAACTGATCTGGTGGAGCGGGTCGCCGAGGCGCTGAACGACGCCAATCTGGAGCCCCATCGGTTGAAGCTGGAGATTGCCGAGACGGTACTGATGGACGATCCCCACTACAACGCCGGCCTGGTCCGCGACCTTTCGGAGCTGGGCGTGCAGGTTCAGATCGACGATTTCGGAACCGGCTATTCCTCACTGGCCTACCTCGACCGGTTCAACATCGACACGCTCAAGATCGACCGCTCGTTCATCAGCAACGTGAGCCTGGCCGGCGAGAAGTCGGTCGTGGTTCAAGCGATCATCAAGCTTGCGCGGGATCTCGGCATCCGCGTGATCGCCGAGGGCGTCGAGACCGAGGAGCAGTCCGAGAGCCTCAAGCTGCTACGCTGCGAAGAGGGTCAGGGCTTCCTCTACTCCAAGCCGGTGGATGGGGACGCGGTGGCAGAGATGCTCGGCGAGGTCTCCAAAGTCGAGAAGTAGGTGCCCGCCTTCGACATCATCACGTTCGACTGTTACGGCACACTGGTTGATTGGGAAGGCGGCATCAGCGCGGCGGTCATGGCCGCGGCTGCTGCTGCGGGCGTGACGCTCGGCCGCGACGAGGTTCTGGAGCTTCACGCTGAGGTCGAGCCCCTGATCCAGGCCGGTGAATACCGCCCCTACCGGGAGGTGCTGGAGCAGGTAGCGCTGGCCATGGCGGAGCGCCTGAACTGGCCGCTCGATCCCAATTCGACCGGGTTCCTTCCCGATAGCCTCCCCGGCTGGCCTCCGTTCCGCGACACGAACCGCGCACTCGAGGCGCTCCGGGCTGCCGGCTACCGGCTCGGAATCCTCTCCAACATCGACGCTGACCTGCTGGCGGGCACACTCGAGCACTTCAGCGTCGAGTTCGACCTGCTGGTGACGGCCGAGCAGGTCCGCTCCTACAAGCCCGCAACGCCTCACTTCCTCGAGGCACGAGAGAGGATCGGCGATGCGCGCTGGCTCCACGCGGCGCAAAGCTACTTCCACGACGTCGAGCCGGCGGTGAAGTTGGACCTCCCCGTGGTCTGGGTGAACCGGAAGCACGAGTCGCCCAGCGGCGACGCCCGGCCCACGGCCGACGTGCCCGACCTCTACGGGTTGGTGACCTGGCTGGCGCGGAACAAATCGTAGGGCCGCCCTCCTCTCCAAGGCCGACCTGACCGGCCGGCGGCCGTCCCGGGTCGCTACTTGCAACCCCCCCAACGCAGTGTTTGTTATTAGCACGAGATCGTGCTGTATCCGCTTTGCACTCCTGCATTACGACTCGCAGCCAAACGGAAAGACAAACATGCGTGCACTCTCGGTTCTCTCACTGGCAGGCGGCCTGGTCGTCCTCTGTACCTCCGTGGCCGCCGGGCAGGACGACCGTCCGTTCGTCCGTTATCCGGCCATCAGCCCGGATGGGCAGACGGTCGCGTTCTCATATCAGGGTGACTTGTGGACGGTGCCAGTGGGTGGCGGCCGCGCCCTGCGGCTCACGATCCACGAGGCGTACGAGTCCAGGCCGCAGTGGAGCCCTGACGGAACCCGCATCGCCTTCGTGAGCGACCGTTACGGGAGCGACGACCTGTTCGTGATGTCCGCCGCAGGCGGCGGACCGGAGCGGCTCACGTACCACTCCAATCCCGACCGGCTGAGCGACTGGACGCCGGACGACGAGCTGCTGTTCGAGACGCGCCGCACGTATCGGCAGGTCGAGCGCGAGTGGGAGATCTACCGGGTTTCCGTTGGGGGTGGCACGCCCGAACGTCTGCTGGACGCGGTTGGGTACACGCCACGCATGTCGCCGGACGGGCGGTTCATCGCCTTCGCGTTCGGGTCCAACAGCCCGTTCCGCCGCGGCTACGACGGACCCGCGAACAAGGACGTTTGGTTGCTCGATACGCAGACGGGCGAATACACGGAGCTCACCGACTTTGCGGGCAACGACATGGAGCCGGTATGGGGCGGCCCGCGCACGCTGCTCTACATCAGCGAACTGGACGGTACGTACAACGTCTACAGGGTGCCGATCGCGGACGACGGCGTCGCCGGCGCGGGTGAGCAACTGACGCACTTCACGGACGACGGCCCCCGCACGGTGAGTGTGAGCTCGGATGGCGGTACCGTCGTCTTCGAGCGCCAGACAGACATCTACGTGATGAGCGCAGGCGGCGCACCGGTGCGGCTCGCCATCACGGTCCCTGCCGACGATCGGTTCGATCCGGTGGAGCGGCGTACGTTCTCCGACCAGGCGTCGGAGTACGCGGTATCCCCGGACGGGGGCTACGTGGCGTTCGTGGTGCGCGGCGAGATCTTCGTGCGGGAGACGGATCCCGACGAGGATCGCACTGTGCGACTCACGCGACACTCGTACCGTGACTGGGCCATCTCGTGGATGACGGACTCGACACTCATGTTCGCATCGGATCGCGAGGGTCAGTTCGACCTCTACCGACTCGAATCCGCGGATCCCGACGAGTCCGATCTGTTCAAGAGCCTGCGACATCGGGTCGTGCGGCTCACGAACACACCCGAGGACGAGGACGACCCCGTCATTTCACCGGACGGCGACAAGGTGGCGTTCACCAGGGGACGCGGGACCCTGGTCGTGGCGGAGTTGCGAAACGGCGAGCTGCGCGGCGAGCGGGCATTGGTTACGGGTTGGTCCACTCCCAGTGGCGTAGCCTGGAGCCCCGACAGCCGTTGGCTGGCCTACTCACAGGAAGACCTCGACTTCAACGGAGAGCTGTTCATCCACGCGGCGGACGGGTCCGTCGGACCCGTGAACGTGAGCCAGCACCCCAAGGGTGACTACGACGCGGTGTGGAGCAGGGACGGTTCCAAGCTGGGCTTCCTCTCCTCGCGTAACGACGGCAACGCGGATGTCTGGTTCGTCTGGCTCAGCAAGGCCGATTGGCAGAAGACGTCGGAGGACTGGGAGCTCGCCGAGGACGACGAGGAAGACGGTGACGGGGACGAAGATGAGGAGAACGGCGAGGTGGAGCCGATCAGGATCGACTTCGAGCGGATCCATGAGCGCCTCGCGCAGGTGACCTCGCTGCCGGGCAACGAGTCAGACGTCGCCATATCCGAGGACGGCGAGACTTTCTTCTTCGTCACAAACCGGCCCGGCCGGACCAGCTCCGGTGCGGATCAGGACCTCTACAAGGCCAAGTGGGACGGGACCGACCTGGAAGCCGTGACTTCGGGCGGCCAGTCGCCCCGCGGTGTGTCGCTCGGCCCGGATGGGAAGCACCTGTTCATGGTGCGCTCGCGTGGCCGGCTCGCACGAGTGAAGGTGGACGGGGGCAAGCAGGACAACCTGGGCTTCTCCGCCCGCATGGAGATCGATTACCCGGCGGAGCGGGGCCAGGTGTTCCACGAGGCCTGGCGCGTGCTGCGCGACGGATTCTACGACCCCGACTTCCACGGCGCGGACTGGGATGCTCTGGGGGAGAAGTACTGGGGTTGGGGGCAGCTGGCCTCCACCAACCGCGACTTCCGCGACGTGTTCAACATGATGCTGGGGGAGCTGAACGCGAGCCACCTCGGGCTGTATGGCTCCGATCGAGCCGAGACCCAAAGCGAACGAACGGGGTTGCTGGGTATCGAGGTCGACCCCGTCGAAGGAGGCGTGCGGGTGGAGCGCGTCGTTCCCGACTCTCCGGCCGACCGCGAGACCAGCAAGCTGGACGTGGGCGAAGTGATCACCGCGGTGGAAGGCGTACCGGTCGGTGATGCCAACTTCTACTCCACGCTCGCGGACCGCGTGGACAAGCGGACCATTCTCGCGGTGCGCGGCACCAACGGGCGTGAGCGTGAGGTGATCATTCGCCCCACAGGGAGTCTCTACTGGCCCCTGTACCGCGAGTGGGTGCGGGACCGGCAACGCCTCACGGAGGAGTACTCCGGCGGCAGGCTGGGCTACATCCACATCCAGGGAATGAACTGGCCCAGTTTCGAGCGCTTCGAGCGGGAACTGGTAGCGAGCGGCAACGGCAAGGATGGCATCGTCATAGACGTGCGCTTCAACGGCGGCGGATGGACCACCGACTATCTCATGGCCGTTCTGACCGTGCGGCAGCACGCCTACACGATTCCGCGCGGTGCGGCCGACGACCTCCAACGCCAGCACACGCAGTTCAGGGCGTACTACCCGTTCGGGCCGCGGCTGCCGCTAGCTTCGTGGACGAAGCCCTCGATCGCACTGTGCAACGCGAACTCGTTCTCGAATGCGGAGATCTTCTCGCACGCCTTCAAGCACTTGGGCATCGGCACGCTCGTGGGTGAGCCGACGTTCGGTGCCGTGATCTCGACGGGCGGTGCGGGGCTCCTGGACGGATCGTTCGTGCGGCTTCCGTTCCGGGGTTGGTACGTGAAGGCGACAGACGAGAACATGGAGAACGGACCCGCCGTTCCCGACATCGTGATAACGAGCCGGCCCGACGACCGTGCGCAGGGAGAGGACGAGCAACTCCGCGCGGCGGTGACCGAGTTGCTCAGGCAGATCGACTCGGGCGCCGCAGGCAGTCGGGAGTGAATGCGGTGACCGTGGCCGGGGAGGCACCGTGACCGACGGATTGACGCGCTGCGCCTGGATGGGGGACAACCCCCTCATGCTCGCCTACCACGACGAGGAGTGGGGGGTCCCGCTGCACGACGATCTGCTCCACTTCGAACACCTCGTGCTGGACGGATTTCAGGCCGGCCTCAGCTGGGCGATCGTGCTCAAGAAGCGGGAGGCTTTTCGCCAGGCGCTCGACGGGTTTGACCCCGGGAAGATCGCGCGCTACACGAAGCGCACGGTGGATGGGCTCATGAAGAACCCCGAGATCATCCGCAGCCGCCAGAAGATCGAGGCGACCATCTCCAACGCCAAGGTCTTCCTTCGCGTTCAGGAGGAGCTAGGCTCGTTCGACGAGTTCATCTGGCAGCTCGCGGGAGGCAAGACGAGACAGAATCGCTGGCGCACGCTCAAGCAGCTGCCGGCGCACACGAAGCAGTCGGAGCAGATGAGCAAGGCGCTGAAGGAGCGCGGATTCAAGTTCGTGGGGCCCACCATCTGCTATGCCTACATGCAGGCTGCCGGCATGGTGAACGACCACGTAGTGAAATGCTTTAGATATCGGGAGCTGGGAGGAAAGGCCTAGGGAATCAGCAGCATGCCCGACTCGCTGCCGAAGTCGTCGGGCAATGTGGGCACGCCCTCGGGCACGATCCACTCGTCACCGTCCAAGATGAGTGAGAAGCGGTAGGCGCCGGACCCGAGGGAGAGCACCGCCTCCCACCTGCTGCCGCCCAATTGAGTGAGTCGCGTAGGCGTCCACGCGTTCCACTCACCCGCGATCTCGACCGTGGTTGCGTCGGGCACGACGAATACGACACGTGCCCCACCGTCGGCGAGCGGCTCGATCAGCGGTCCGGGCGCGGCTTCCGGTTGGGGCGGGCGAGATGGTTGTACCATGCCGACCCGGATCCCCAGGCGCGCGAAGAAGCCGGAGGCAAACCCCGTTATGTCTTCCGGGTAGGTACCGGCGCGCGCCTCGAGGAGGAGTGGAGGCGCCATCCACCACTCCAGAAACCCCTGAAGCCACACCGGGTCGTCGTTCAGGTCGCCGGCCCGCGCTCCCACCAACGCTCCGATCCCGAGAGCTCGAGTGCGGTACTCCGCCGAGAACGTCGCGTCGGCGAACGCGGTATCCGCGGCGGACAGGCCGCCCACCAGGAAATCCACGCTCCATCGTCCCAGGACGCGCGTTGCTCGAAGCGCGCCGCTGAGCGTCAGGTCGGATGTCCCGTCCAGGCGCCGCACGCCGCCCACGCCGATCTCGGCGGACGTGATCCAGCGCCCCAGTGATGTGACTAGAATCGGAGCCACTGAGCCGGCGCCGCTCCAGTCGCCGTCCTCCACGTAGTAGGAGTAGCCCTGGGCCCGGGCGCCGCCCGCAAGCCGGCGGCTCCAAATACCGAGCGCACCGAACCCGCCCTGGACGTCGACTACCCAGGGGCCGGAGGTGAAGCGAGAGAGGTAGCCGTCGAGATTGCCCCAGAGGGTGTTGGACCGCGCGCCCAGGCGCCCGCCGACACTACCGGCCCATCCGTCCACACTGTCGGCGTAGTGCGCGTAGGTGCCGCCCAGCCAGAGGTTCGCTTCCTGGGCGGCAAGCGGCGCGGCAGCCAGGCACAACGCGGCTGCGGCGCTCAGCCACCCGGCGCGCCTCACGGACGTCTCTGTCCCCGCGTTCCCTTGCCGTGTCCTTCAGGCGGCGGTACGCCGGCCGGTCGGCCGTGCTGTCCACCCTGCAGTCCGCTCATGCCCTGCATCATTCGCTGTCCCACCTGCGCGGGACTCATTCCCTGAGCCTGCATTGCCCTCGCCAGGGAAGGCATGTCGAGGATGGCGGACACCGGCTCGCCGCGGCGCCACGCTTCGACCACGACTCCCACCGACTGCTCGGCCGAGATTCCCTGCGCATGGAGCGCGGTTGCAACATTGAGTCCCGGACCCGCCGCTTCCGGTCCCGGAGCGGCGCGCACTGTCGCCTCCACCTGGCCGCCGTCAATTCCGCTGGCCATCGCCTGGGTCGCGGCGGTAATCAGGTGCGCCGACGGTTCGCCCATGCCGCCGGACGTGACGGCCTCTCGGGCTCGCGCCATTTGCGTCGCGTACTGGCGAACGACCGCCGCGATGCGAGGTGGCGGCACTCGCTTGGCCCATCCCTCTATTGCCTTGTCGGCGAGCGGGCGGGCTGGAATGCCCAGAGCCGTGGCGTCGGCGGCAATGGTCTCGACCTCGGTCACCAGATCGGCCGGGAGACCGCGCGCCTCGAGCTGCGTCCGCAGCCCGGGCTCCTGCGCACCGGCGGAGCAGGGAAGCGCTAGTAGCAGCGCCAGATTCAGAAAACGCTTCACGCTCATGATCTCACCACTCCTCTGGGGCCAACTACGATCACGCTGTTGGTGCCGCCGAATCCGTCGTCAACCTGAGCGTGCGCGGTTGGATCGGGAATCCAGCGCTCGCCGTCCACCACGAACTGGTAGGCATGCTCCCCGAGCGGCAGCGCGAGCGTAGTGGACCAGACTCCCGTCTCACCACGCACGAGTTGCACGGCGTCGGGTTGCCATCCGTTGAACGATCCCGCAACCGAGACCTCGCGCGCGTTCGGAGCCGCGAGCTCGAAGCGTACGAAGACCGTGTCCGCCACGGCTACGGCGGTGCCCGCGGGCTCACCGGTGCCGGGTCCCCGTACCCCAAGCCACGCGATCAACAGCGCGGCGGCCGCCATGGCCGGAATCCAGACCGGTCTCAGGCTCACCTGCCGTGGCTCGAGGAGCCAGCGCCAGCCGACGCGGCGCCTGGCCGGCGTACGGCCGCGAACGGCGGCCATCACCGCGTCGTCGAGCGAAGCGTCCAACGGCTGCGCTCGCGCCGCGTATGCGTCCACCGCTTCGATCAAGCGGTCGGTGTCGGCGCGCTCGTCGCTGGGAAGCTCGCCGTGCAGCTCGCCGTCGAGGTAGCGCTGCGCGTCTTTGCTGAACCTATCGTCCGTGCTCACCGGACACCTCCCAGACGCTCTCTCAGGGCATCCCGGGCGCGGTGCACGCGCATCTTCAGCGCGTCCACACCCACCCCCAGGAGCTCTGCCATCTCCTCATACGTGCGACCGTCCACATGCTTCATCACGAACGCCTCTCGTTGCTCCGGGGTGAGCTGGTCGAGGGCCGCAGCGATGGCGTCGCCCAGCTCTGCCCGTTCGAGCGGAAGGTCGGTGCGGTCGGGCGCTGGTGTGTCCAGCGCATCGACGTCGGCCGACTCCCGGCGGCGGGCGGTGGCGTTGTGGCACTGGTTGGTGAGGATTCGGTAGAACCACGCGCCGAAGCGATCCGGGTTGCGGCAGGAGCCGAGTGCGTCGTATGCACGGATGAGCGCTTCCTGCATGGCGTCCGCCGCTGCGTCGCGGTCCCCCACGAGCCCCACCGCGTACCGCCCGAACTGCGAGCGGTACCGCTCGACGAGGACCCGGAACAGGTCCGTATCCCCGTCCAGCACCCTCCGCACCACCATCCCGTCACTGAGTTCCACGGTTCCGCCTTACAGACCACCCGACCTTAGAAAAGGTAACGGTCCCCGGGAGCGGGCGTCATGGGGCCGGGGATTCCCCGGCAGCGTGGCGTGTTCGGACCGTCCCGTTACCTGTATGCCCCCGCAGTGGTCTGTAGGGTGAGTCCGACCGGCCCGGGGCCGGTCAAACGGCGATTCAAGACCGTGCATTGGAGGTAGACAATGAGGAAGCTCTCGGGACATGTGTTGGCGACCGCAGCCGCGACTGCCGTCCTGCTGGGTTGCTCGGACGCGGTTGGGGTGGGCGGGGACTCGGTGACAGGCGATGTCCCGGCCGCAGAGGCTACCGTGGTCCTGCAGGCCGGCGTCGCGCAGCCGGTCGTCGAAGCAGTGCTGGCGAGCCTCACATACCCCGATGATCCCGGAGGGAACGGCGATCACGGGGCCCGTATCACGCCCGACCAGGTCGAATCCCTGTTGCTCGTGGTCGAGCACGTGGAAGTACTCCCCAGCCAGCAGCTTCAGGAACGGGTACGGGCGCGGAACCGGTGGCGCGAGGCCAATGAGCCGCAGAACCAGGAAGGACGTGGCTTCCACAACTGTGAGCGCCATGACGACTGGTATGCGCTGGACGTGCTGGCCAACGGCGAGATCGACTTGATGGCGCTCCCGGTGGAAGAAGGAGACGGACTGGTTCTGGCCGCCGGGGAGATTCCCGCGGGCGAATACAAGCACGCGCGCCTCTTCGTGAGCTCGGCCACGATCCGATTCAACGAAACGATCGAGCGCCCGAGTGGCGTCGTGTTCGAGGCGGGCGAGTACTACGAAGTGTACGTCCCTTCAGCCGACGTTTCGGGGATCAAGACCCAGGCCGGGTTCATCGTTTCCGAGGGCACCAGCGAGGTCGTACTTGCCTTCGACGGTGAAGCCACGCTGCGACACGTCGTTGTGACGGCGGAGGGGACGATCGTCGTCCCGCCGGTGTTCATGAGCTACGGTCGGTCCGGCACGTGATGGGCGCGGTTCGCCGCTCCGGAGGCGGTGGCCGCTCACAGCAGTGAGCGAAGCGAAGCGAGCCGGGCCGACTCGCTAACTGACGATCGAGGAGCGCCGCGAAGTCCTGCGGCGCTCTTCGTACGCGCGGGTCAGGGCGTCCCGCACTCCGGAGCAGACCTCGCATAGCCCGTCCACATCATCGCTCGACAGCTCGAAGAGGTGACAACCGGTCACCGCCTGCACTGTGGCCGTGCGCGGCTCCTGCGTGAGAAGCGCCATCTCCCCGAAGAACTCGCCCGCGCTGAGCGACGCGACCCGCTTGGGCGCCTTACCCGGGCGTGCGAGAATCACGGCCACGACTCCCCGGGCGACGAGAAACAACGATGTGCCGCGCTCGCCCTGCCGGATGATGGTCTCGCCGGCGAGCACGGTGCGGGGCTGCAGGGCGTTCGCCACTCGTTCGAACTCGTCGGAGTCGAGGTCCTTGAAGAAGGGGACCCGGGCCAGCAGGTCTTCGGGGTTGGGCTCGAGCGCCGCGACAGGTTGACGCATCAGTCGGCGCTGCTCGTCCTCCACCATGCGGCGAGCGTCGCGCGCGACCGACTGTGGGATGCCGCCGGCCGACGCGAGGTGCTCGATGGCTTCGGCCTCGCCCTCGAGCGCCATACGGCGGGCCGTCTGTTGCTGCACGGCCTGTACGTACTCGGGGAAGTGCTCCGAGGTCGTGTCGATCCGCTCCATCGCCGCCTCGCCGAACTGCTCGTAAACGGCGCGGCACTCTTCGCCCAGGCTGGGGTCGATGCCGCTCAGCTCGGCGAGGTCCCCCACATCGCCGGCGACCTGATTGCTTGCGGCGAGCACGGCCGAGTCGTGCTCGTAGTCGGCGGCGAGCCTACGAAGCCTGTACCGCCTCACGAAGCGGCTGCGAGGAGCGACGCGGCTCAGGATGCCCATGAGTCGCTCGCCGGCTCGAACCTCGATGGGGGTCGCCGCCTTGAGCTCGCGCGGGATATCACCCTGCTTCAGTTGATCCCGCCGGAGGTCAACCGACAACTCGAGCTCGCGCACCACCGGCTCCGACATCACGCCGTGCGCGAACAACTCGGCGTAGGCGTGCCCCTCCACGGTTAGAGCCTCGGACCAGATGACCCGGCGCATCTCTTCCGTGTGGCATTCGGCACGCAACGCATCGAGGTCGCGCTCCGTTGCCATCAACTCCTCGCGGTACTCGTTCTCCAGATCAGTAACGAGCCGATTCGAGAAGTGCCCGGCGGTGGCGAGCTTCTCGACGCGCTCCAGCGCCTCCCGTTTGGCGGCGATCGCGGCCTGAAGCCGCGCCACCCGCTCCGCCAGGGTGGGCCGGTCGAGTCCGAGAGCGTGGATCAGCGGTTTCATCGTGAGCCCGCCGCTCAGCAGCGTGAAAAGCACGACGCCGGTTGCGAGAGCGACCAGCATGTCCCGCTGTGCGAAATCGCCCGGGAGGCTCAGCACGAGTGCGAGGGCAACCGCGCCGCGCAGCCCACCCCAGAACATCACGCTCTGGTTCTTCCGGTCGACGGGCTCCGCCCGCGGGAGACGGTTCACGACTGGCGTGAGGCCGTACACGGTTACCGCTCGTGCCACGACCACGGCGAGGATCGCCCAGCTGATGGGGCCGAAGAACTCCAGGATGCCGCTCAGCTTCACGGTGATTCCCACGAGCAGGAAGATCAGGCTGTTCGCGACGAACGCAGCGTACTCCCAGAACTGGTGCAGGTACTCGCGGATCTCCGGCGTGAACCGCGTGGAGCCGAGCGTACCGATGACCAGTCCGGCGCCGACGGTGGCCATCACACCAGACACCCGGAGGTAGTGGTCCGCGACGATGAACGCGGCGTACGCGACCACCGTGGACAGGGTCACCTCTACGACCGGCGTGTCCTCGGCCAGGGCGATGGTGCGGATCATCAGGTACCCGATGATCCCCCCCACTGCGAGGCCGCCCAGGAAGACGACCAGGAACTCGAGGACCCCACTGCCGAGCGTGCCGGCTGTAAGCGTCCCCGCTGCCAGAACCACGAGGATGATGCGGAACAGCACGATCGCCGTGGCGTCGTTGAACAGGCTCTCGCCCTCCACCAGGATCGTGAGCCGCTTGGGCGCACCCACCTCCTTGAATAGGGCGATGACCGCCACCGGGTCGGTAGCCGATATCAGCGCGCCAAACAACATCGCGGGGCCCAACGAGAGCGGAGTCACGAGCGTCAGCAACCCGCCCACGATCGCGGTTGAGAGCAGCAACCCCGGAACCGCGAGCGTGAGGACGGGGACCATGTTCTGCGAGAGGAGGCGCGCGTTCAGGTTGAAGGCCGACTCGAAGATGAGCGTCGGCAGGAAGACGAACAGAATTATCTCCGGTGAGAGAGCGGCTTCTCCGAGCGGCTCGAGAGCCTCCACGCGCTCCGCGAGCCAGCCCAATACGAGACCGAGCAGCACGAGACCGACCGTGTACGGCATCCGCGTGCGCTTGAGGCCGATCGCTGCCGCCGCCGCGACCAAGAGGAGGCCGATGACGACGATTACCGTGGTGACGACGGTGCTCTCGTGCATGGTCAGCCCGGTCCGGGCTACTCGGCGGTCTGTTCGACTTTGAGGAAGGTGCCGGTGGCCCGCCTGAAGCGCTTCTTCAGGCGTTCCAGTCCGTCGACGTCAGCCATCACAACGAGCGTCATGGCCGGGGCCAGTGGTGTGGCGAGTGCCGGCTTGAACTCGAACTCCCCGGTTCCGGGGTGGCGCACGGCCAGCAGCATCGCCCCGGCGACCTCGTCCACCTCGAGCGATGCCAGGGTCCGCTCCGTGACGTCGGCGTCGTCCGGGATGGTCACTTCTTCGACTCGCAGGGTACCGCCCTTCTCGCGCAGCATTCTGTCGAGGAAGGTGACCACGTTTGGGCGCACGAGCGCGGAAGCCATTCGGAGTCCGCCGATCCGGCTCGGGCTGACCACGACGTCGGCTCCGACGGTGTTGAGCTTGGCCTCGGTGTCCGCGTGCTCGGTGGCGGCAATGATGCGAGACTTGGGTGCGAGACGGCGGGCAGTGAGCACGCCCAGCACGTTGTCCTTGTCGTTGGCCATCGAGAACACGAAGCCCGCCGCCCGCTCGGCGCCGGCCTCGGCGAGGGTGGAGTCGCTCGTAGGGTCGCCGACGATCCCGGGCGATTCGCCCAGCCGCTCCTGAGCCGCTTCCAGGGCGGCGTCGCTCGGCGCCACGATCACCACGCTGCGCTGGGTGCGCAGCAGCTCCTCTGCCACGTACCAGCTGGCGGCGGTATCGCCACTCACGATGTAGTGGCCGTTCATATCTGCGATCGTCCTCTGCATCCGTCGCCTCGCGAAGTGGTTGTGCAACTGTCCCTCGATGAAGAAAGCGGCCACCATCGGCACCGTGTAAGCGACGATCCCCATGCCGACCAGCAGGAGCAGCACCGTGAAGATGCGGCCCGCCGGGTTGTTCGACATGTCGATGATCTCGCTGAAGCCGACCGTGGTGAGCGTGATGACGGTCATGTAGATGGCGTCCACCACGTCGTGTTGGCCGCTGCCGATCAGCACGAACCCCAGGACGCCGACGGTGGTGACCAGGGCCAGCGACCCCAAGGCCAGGCGCAGGCGCCGCCGCAGGCGATAGAACTCGGCTTCGCTGGCGCGCCTGGAGGTTGAAGAAGTCCCCGGCCGCGATCCCGTCATGGTTCTGGAATACGGCCGGGGATGGGTGACGTCAATGGTTGGAGGCTCTAGCCCGGTGGCAGCGCGTCCCGCTCCTTCGCGCTAGTCAGCACGCGCTCCATGAAGTCCACGCGCTCACCCAGCTCTCCCATCTCCGAGCGCAGCCCGTCGAGCTCGTAGAGAACGGCCTCCATTTGAGGCCCGATGCGCTCCTGCGAGCCGGCCATCGGGGTGTCCTCCCACCAGCGGCGCACGCGCTTCTCGTCCACGTCGCGGAACTCTCCCGCGGCGATCAGGATCATGTCGTAGAGCCACCACAGCCCCAGGCCACCCATCGTGCCGAGCTGGAGGATGCCCGTGAGGACCTTGCCCGTGTAGAACCGGTGGGCGCCAAAGACGCCGAGCGGGATACCGATGGCCAGCGCGACACCACGCGAACGGTCGGATATGTCGGAAGAGTCCATTCGGGCTCCAGTGAATGGCGATTGCCGCCAAGATGACCTACGAGACGGCGGAATCCGCAGTTTCGATGCCGCCTACATTCTACGGGTCATCACCCCGCGTGCGCCAGCGTCCCACGCGTTACAGGGGTTCTCGCGGGTTGCGTCTGGCAGCGGGGGGTGACGATATTAGGTGCCCGGCAGGGCCGGGATGTGGCGGTATCGTCTAGGGGTTAGGACGCAGCCCTCTCAAGGCTGAAACACGGGTTCGAATCCCGTTACCGCTATCCGCCCCCATCGTCTAGCGGTCAGGACATCACTCTTTCAAGGTGAAGACAGGGGTTCAACTCCCCTTGGGGGCACTTCACCGCGGTCCTAGAAGCTGGTTATCCAGGACGCGCCCACCCACACATATCTGCCCGCATCGTCCACGCCGCTGGCGTGATTGCGGTACAGCGCGTCCGCGATGTTCTCGAATCCTGCGGACACGCTGAGGTTCTGCAGTACGACCGCTCCGGCGCGCACGCCGTGGACGGCGAACCCCTCAGTGCCGCCGGTGGGGATTCTCGAATCCTGCAGGTCGCGCTGGCCGAGGCGGTCCTGGGTTGTGGCCCAGCGCAGCAGGTACTCCACCCACACGTTGCTGCGTGGTGGGGTCCACCTCAGGCTCACGCTGCCACCCAGCGGCGGGATCTTGGACATCGGCTCCTCGACCCCCGCAGCCATCTCCTG
The DNA here is from genome assembly GCA_039587315.1 of Gemmatimonadota bacterium. GTDB lineage: Bacteria > Gemmatimonadota > Gemmatimonadetes > Gemmatimonadales > GWC2-71-9 > WVYX01. The sequence continues at coordinate 32,374 of JBDHIS010000004.1, forward strand.
CTCGCCGTGGGTATACAGGAGGGTCCCGCGCGCGCGAAACGGCCCGAACAGCGCGAGCGCCTCCGCCTCGAACCCGTAGACATGGGCCTTTCCGACGTTGAGCCCCTGATAGACCCGCTCGCCGTTGAAGAGAGTGTCGCCCTGAAACTCGCCGGGCAGGCGGTCGATGAAGTTCGTGATCCTCGTGTAGTAGCCGGTCAGGTCGAACGCGGCCTTGCTCGTCGCATACCGCAGCGCCAGCTCGCCGCCCAGCGAGCGCTCGGGAACGGCATCCGGGTTGGGCAAGGCGATGCCGTCCGGAACGGGGCCCGCACGGGTGAGATCGTACAGGTTGGGGGCCCGGAACCCGCCGGCAACCCGCGCCGCCACCCGCCAATACGTGGCGGGGATGAACAGGAGCCCGAGTTGGCCGGTCAGAGCCGAGCTGGTGTTCACCACGTGTCCGCCCAGCTGGGTGCCCACTTCCGCCTCGCTGCGGAAGCCGGCCCAGCGAGCGCCGGCCGAGAGTCTCAGCCACCGGGTGACACCGCCGTCGGCTGCGAGGAACAGCCCGAGCCGGTCGGCACCGGCTCCGTCGGGGAAGTTGCCCGACGGGATGGCACCGGTGACCGTCTGCCTCCTGAGGGGCGTCTGCTCCCCGGAAACCAGATCTTCCTCGAAGCCGTTGCTGCTCATCTCGTCGTGGTAGTAGTCGCCGCCCCAAGTGACCAGCACCGGATCGCCGCCCAGCATCAGGGTGCTGAGTCCCACGACGCTCAATCCGGGTGTGTACACGTCGTCGCGCCAGTGCGTGAGGGTCTCGGAGGGAAGGCCGGCGTCGTCGAGTGGAATGCGGTTGCGTCCCTCGCGCTGGACGGCGAGGCTCAGCGTGGTCTCCAGGCTGGTGACCGCGCTGCCGTCAGGCTTGTAGCGGTAGCGGGCGAACGCGAGCTGCCTGGCCTGCGGCTCGAATACGTGCTCGGCATCCCGCCCCGGCACGGGAGACCGGAACGTCACGTAGCGGTCGTAGCGCGGCACGTCGTGCATCCCGTAGTACTGCACCACGCCCTTGACCGAGTGCCGGGAGTTGGGCTCGAACGTGACCGTGGCATCCAATCCTTCGGTCTTGAACCCGGTCGGATCCTGTGCTCCGAGGTCGCCGCCGGGCACCAGATCGCCTACCGACAGCAGCGATCCCCCGAGCGCCACGCTCCACGCGCCGAGCACAGCGCCCCCCGAAACGCGCGCGCGGTACGAGTTGTCGGCGGACGAGAGAGCGCCCGTGAGCCGCACGCTGCGCCGGCCCAGGAAGGGGTGCGTCTTGGTGATGACGTTGATGACCCCGCCCTGAGCGTCACTGCCGTAGAGCACCGAAGCGGCGCCGCGGATCACCTCGATGCGCTCTATGGTCGCTGGATCGATGGTGGCCAGATACTGGCCTGGGCCGTCCCGGTAGGTGCCGTTGTTCATTGGGACGCCATCGACCAGGAGCATCACCTGGTTGCCGATGAGTCCCCTGATGATCACCGATCCCTGGCCGGCCGAGGTGGTCTGTACCTGGACGCCCGCTACGTCGCGCAGCAGGTTGGCCGTCTGGACTCCGGAGCTCACGTCGCTGAGGCGAGGCTCGACGAAGGAGAGGGCGGTAGCCTGATCGAGCCGGCTCATCTCGGACGAGCGCGTGCCGGTCACGACCAGGGCGTCCATCCGCACGGTGTCGCGTACCGCGGACGTGTCCTGCTGGGCGACGGCAAGTATGGCGGAAACGGCGAGTAGCGCCGTGCTGGTCGTCATCGGGCCTGAATGTACACAGTTCCCCCGGTTGGCGGTGTATAGTACCGCCAAGCCGCTCGGAAAGTTGCGCGTGGGGTGTTTAGGGGGGAGCGGGCTTGCATCCGGGGCGGGGCCCGGCGATAATAAACCCCGCGCGCCGCTAGCTCAATTGGCAGAGCAACTGACTCTTAATCAGTAGGTTCAAGGTTCGATTCCTTGGCGGCGCATTTGACGATGTGACTCTGTGCGATTCAGCGATTCGAGAGGTCGCTCTTCGGAGCGGCCTTTCTCATGTTGGCTCCCCTCCGTCGCCGTCTCGGATCGAGGAAACCTTCTCCTTGGTTTCCCCGTATGCATATATGGTAAGGAGTCCTCCCTAACGCGTTGATGAATAAGCAGATGGAGTAAGCTGAACGATGAAGAGGAAACGTCTATGGATCGGTGCCGCGGCTGTCGTGGTCGTCGGCGTTGTTGGGAGCGTGGCCCTGCGGGGAGGTGAGGTTGAGACCCTGGCCGTGCAGACGGCGAAGGTCGATCGGCGGATGATCGTGCAGAAGGTCAGCGCTACCGGGAAGATCCAGCCGAAGACCCAGGTGAGGGTGAGCGCCGATGTTAGCGCGAAGATCACGAGGCTGGCCGTTGTAGAGGGTCAATGGGTGGAGGAGGGGGAATTCCTGGTGGAGCTGGACCGGGAGCGCTACATCGCTTCGGTCGAGAGTGCCGAGGCCAGTGTGCGGTCCGCCCAGGCCAACGCCACGCTGGCCCGCCAGAGCATGGAGAGGAGCGAGAGGGAATACACGAGGTCCAGGGAATTGATGGGGCAAAATCTGGAGTCGCAGGCCGTCTACGAAGAGAAGGAGGCGGCTTACCAGATGGAAGTGTCGCGCCATGAGTTTGCCTTGAATCAGGTGGAGCAGGCCGACGCGGCATTGAAGCAGGCCCGAGACGATCTCTCCAAGACCACGATCTATGCGCCCATGTCCGGGACCATCAGTGACCTGAACAAGGAAGTCGGTGAGATCGCCATCGGCTCCCAGTTTCAGGAGGATGTCATTCTCGTCATCGCCGATCTCTCGGAGATGGAGGCCCAGGTCAATGTGGATGAGAACGACATTGTCTCCATAGCCCTCGACCAGGCGGCGGAAATTGAGGTCGACGCGTTGCTCGATCAGGTGCTGGAAGGTGTTGTCTACGAGATTGCCAGCAGCGCCAATGTCGCCGGCGCGGGCAGCGCAGAACAGAAGACCGAATTCGAGATCAAGATCAGCATTACCGGTCCCCCGGAGACGCTGCGCCCGGGGATGACGGCGAGCGCGGATGTCTTCACCAAGACCAATGAAAACGCGCTGAGCGTTCCCATTCAGAGTGTAGCTGTCCGCACCGTGGATCAGCTCGCGGTGGAGGGTGAGGATCGCGAGGACGCGGAAGAGCGCTACACGGCGGACCGGGAGGGGTTCGTGGAGGTTGTGTTCTGCATCGAGGACGGGAAGGCGATCGCGAAGCAGGTCGTGACGGGCATCCAGAGCGATGACTATATCGAAATCCTCGAGGGCCTGGAGGAAGGCGATGAAGTTGTCACCGGCAGCTATCGCGCCATTTCGAGGGACCTCGGAAACGGTGCCGTAGTGACCATCAACAACGATGCAGGGCAGTCCGATGGAGCCTAGAGAAGACGCGCTATGAGATTAGCGCTTGATCTGGGGGAGTCGTTTCGGATCGCGTTGGGCGCCATCCGCGCCAACAAGGGCCGCGGTGCGCTGACCACGCTCGGCATCATCATTGGCATTGTCGCGGTCGTTCTCACCATGACCGCCGTCAACGGACTGCAGAACGCGGCCCGTCAGGGGTTCTCCGCCGTCGGCACGGACGTGTTCTATGTCTCCCGCATGCCCTGGATCGTCATGGGTGATTTCTTCCTCTTTCGGAATCGCCCCAACATCGAACTCGGAGAGGCTAGCGAGCTGGAGTACAGATTGCACGGCAGAGGCATCGTCAATCCCACGATGGATACCCGCCGCGACGTCAAGTACCGATCCGAAGTCATGGAAGGCGTGAGGATCGTTGGCACCACCGAAAAGCAGACGCTGGTGTCCAGCGCGCAGCCGCAGTTGGGCCGGTTCATGATGGAGTTTGACGTCACCTACAAGAGGAACGTTTGCATCATCGGGACCGACGTCAGGGATGGCCTGTTCGGAGCGGTGAACCCCATCAACAAGAAGATGAAGATCGGGCGCACGGATTATCGCGTCATCGGCGTCATGGAGGAGCAGGGCGGCAGCTTTCTCGGCGGTCCCAACTTCGACCGACAGATCTTCATCCCCATTACTTCCTACGTGAAGGCATTTGGCGGACACCATGGACGGGAGGATGTGGGCATCGCTGTCAAAGCGCCCACGCAGGAGGCAATGGAGGAGCTCGAGTTCGAGGTGATCGGGCAGATGCGGAAGATCCGCAAGTTACGTCCCACGGAATCCGACAACTTCTCCATCAACAAGCTCGAGACCCTGATGGGCGCGTTCAACAACGTGATGGGCGTGGTGCTTCTTGTGGGGCTGCTCGTCACCAGCATCTCGCTGTTCGTGGGCGGGGTGGGGGTGATGAACATCATGTTCGTCTCAGTCACGGAGCGCACTCGTGAGATCGGTATCCGCAAGGCCATTGGCGCCAAGCGGCGCAGTATCCTGTTCCAGTTTCTTTTCGAGGCGTGCGCGATCTGTCTGATGGGTGGGGTGATCGGGATTGTGCTCGCGTCGCTATTGACCGCCGTGATCAACGCCGCGCTGATGCCGGCGAGTGTGAGCCTGCCCATCCTGATCACCGCCGTTCTCGTTTCCGTATTCGTCGGTACCCTGGCGGGTTTCGTGCCGGCCTGGAGGGGCGCCAGGCTCAATCCGGTCGAGGCGCTTCGTTATGAGTAGGTCCGAGCTGGAGAGTAGTTGCCATGCGTCTCTTTGACACGCTCTTCATGTCCTTTGGGTCGCTTGTCAGCCACAAGCTGAGATCCGTACTGACCTTGGTGGGAATTGTCGCGGGGATCGCCTCGATCATTGCCGTGATGACGGCCATATCCGTAGTGCAGGCCACCATTGAAAGGGAAATGAGCGTGCTGGGCGCGCAGACTTTCCAGGTTCAGAAATGGCCGGCCGGCGGATTCAATTCGGCTGAGGAACGACGCAAGGCGATGCTCAGGCCGCCGGTCACGGTTGCGAATGCCGACGCGATCCGGGAGCAGGTGGAGACCGTAGATCTGGTAGGGGCGGAGCTGTGGGACTTCGGCTACACGGTCGAGTACCGGGGCGAATCCACCAACCCCAATGTCACGATCTGCGGTGGTACGCCGGAGTACCCGCCCAACAACACGCACTACGTGGGACTGGGACGCAACCTCTCGCAAATGGATATCAGGAGCGGCCGCAGCGTGGCTGTCATCGGTCATGCGATCGGGCAGAAGCTGTTTCCCTTCGTCGATCCCATCGGCAAGGAAATCCGTCTGGACGGGCGCAAGTACGAAGTGATTGGCGTGTTCGACGAAAAGAAATCGGCCTTCGGAGGGGGTTTCGACAACTATGTGCTGATCCCCATCACGACGTATCTGGACATCTACGGCATGATCGGTCGCAATGGATTCTCCCGCTCGGTAAACATAACGGTTCGCGCGAAGTCGCCGGAACTCGTCGCGGACGCGATCGAAGAGACACGCCAGGTGATGCGGCGCGAGCGGGGCGTGAGAGCCAACGAAGAGGACAACTTCGACTTCTTCAACAGCGAGAGCCTCATTACCGATTTCAATACGATGACACGGGGCATCAAGATCGCGGCCTTTGTGATCGGGAGTATTGCGCTTGTCGTCGCCGGTATCGGCATCATGAACATCATGCTGGTCTCCGTGACAGAGCGAACGAAGGAAATCGGCATTCGGAAATCTCTCGGCGCCAAACCGAGGAGCATCCTCACGCAGTTCCTTCTCGAGGCCGTCGTTCTCTGTAACATCGGGGGTGTGTTCGGTGTCCTCGTGGGGTTCGGTCTGGGAAACTCCATGACTCTCTTTGTTCCCTTTGACAGCAATGTTCCCATGGAATGGGCCGTCATCGGACTTCTCTTCTGCTCCGCTGTCGGAATTGTGTTTGGTCTCCTGCCTGCCATCCGGGCCTCCAGGCTCAATCCCGTCGAGGCACTCGGCTACGAGTAGCACTCTGGACGCTCCGAAAATGGGGCCTTGGCCCGCGGAAAGGCCGCTGCCCGCCAACGCCTTTGACAGGGTGCCAGGGGGTGACTATGCTTCAGGAGCGGACGATCGATAGCATCGTCCAATGCAGGGCCATCCGAAGAGCGGGAGTTTCGCCGTAGCGCGGACCCGCTTTTTCCTTTGCTGAGGAGAGTCATGTCCGATGTGGCGATGCCGGTGACGAACTCGGTTTCCTATCACGGATGGATGATCACGCCCCGTACGTTCCAGATCAACGGCAGCTTGCGATGGACCCTGGATCTCGTGATCGCGTACCGCACGAAGCGACGCGCGTTCAGCGGACCCGCGACGTTCTCGACCGAGCAGGAGGCGATTCGCGGTTGCCATGCTTTCGGGCGTCGTGTCATCGAAGGCCGAGTGCCACACTGTTCCCTGGAGGGCCTGCGTTGAGGTGACCCGACCTCGAGCGCGTGTTTCGAACAAAGCGAAGTGAGAAAGGACGCTCAGGATGGCCAGACGCGGCCCACTGTCAGCAGCCAAACGCAAGCGGGAAGCCGACAAGCGAGAGAAGCGGCGGCTCAAGCAGGAGAAGCGGGCCAAGCGCGCGGAGGAGCGGGCGCAGGTACGCGACGCGGCAAAAGCCGATGCCGATGGCCCGGCAGGGTCTTCCCCCCAGGAGTCTCTGGAACCTGGCGATGATCATCCCGGGGTACCGGAGGACACCGGAACCGAGTAGTCCAGGGGTCCACCCCCTCTATCTGCCACAGTCCACGCGGCGTTGCGGCAGATCTGTGCCCCCAACCCAGTGAGTCTCGCGCTGGCCGCACATAACGCCATCGCAGCAATGCGCGGGGAGACGGCGACGCCAGAGCGAAGGTGAGCTTTGGGTCCCAACCGGGAGCAGCGATGAACCACCCCTCCATTACACCCGATGCCTGGCCCGCTCTGCCGCACGAGGAGTGGGCGGACACCCTCGCGACACTCCACATGTGGATGCAGATCGTCGGGAAGGTCCAGTTGGAGTCTTCGCCTTGGGTCAACCACTCGTGGCACGTGACGTCCTTCGTGGGCGCGCGTGGGATCACCACGCCTCCGATTCCATACGGGGGCGAGGCCTTCCAGGCCGATTTCGATTTCATCGATCACGAGCTTCGGATTGCGGTGAGCGACGGCCAGGTCCGCACGCTCGCGCTCGAACCTCAGGCCACCGCCGACTTCTATCGTGAGTTCATGGCTGCGCTGGAGTCGCTTGGCATCGAGGTGCGCATCCATGCGGCGCCGAACGAGGTGGAAGAGCCGATCCCGTTCGCGGATGATCGTTCACACGGCACCTACGAGAAGGATCACGCGCATCTCCTGTGGCGCGCACAGGTGCAATCGGCCCGCGTGTTCAACGCCTTTCGGGCTCGCTTCCTCGGCAAGTGCAGCCCTGTTCATTTGTTTTGGGGAGCTCCCGACCTGGCCGTGACGCGGTTCTCGGGCCGAGCTGCGCCCAAACACCCCGGAGGGTTTCCGAACCTACCGGACGTGGTAACAGTGGAGGCCTACTCGCATGAGGTGTCGAGCTGTGGATTCTGGGCCGGCAACGCATCTGCGCCCGATCCGATCTTCTACTCGTACGCCTATCCGACTCCGGATGGATTCGCAGAGTCCGCGGTGCGTCCCGATACGGCGTTCTGGCTCGCCGACCTGGGCGAGTTCGTACTTCCCTACGAGGCGGTGCGAACGTCGGGCGATCCGGATGCGGCGCTCATGGCGTTTCTGCAGTCCACTTACGAAGCTGCTGCCAACCTCGCTGGGTGGGATCGCGCTGCATTGGAGCGCCCGGCAGGCTACACGCCTTACAGTCCGTCCGGGTGATGGTAGGTGACACGAGGATGCGGCCGGTGAACTGACGAGAACATTCAGCCCTCGTCCGCCAACAGGGCGAGCGCGATGTATTCCTCCATCTCCTCCAGCGTCTTCACTCCTCGCAGGCGTCGTCCGTTGACGAAGAACGTCGGCGTACCCGACACCCCGTTCTGGAGTCCGTCGAGCAGGTCGCGCGCGACGATGTCGCGAGTCGCTCCGTCGTCGAGGCATTGGCTGAATGCTATGGCGTCCAACCCCAGATCAGCGGCGTGAGCCCGCAATCGCTCCGCGGTCAGAAATTGGAGATCCTGGAACAGCGCGTCGTGGTATTCCCAGAAGCTGCCCTGCCGATGCGCGCACTCGGCCGCCTCGGCCGCATTCACGGCATGCATATGGGTGACGGGATTGGGAGAGTTCCTGACGATGTAACGCAGGTTGTCTCCGTGGCGCTCGAGCAGCGCCGGTAGCACCGTGGTGGCGTACTCGCGGCAGAAGGAGCACTCGTAGTCGGTGAACTCGACTACTGTCACGGGGGCATCAGCCGGCCCGCGCGCGGGACTGTCCTCTGCGGTCACGCCGAAGCGGGGAGAATCGACCCAGGAAGTCGGTTCGGGCGCCGTGCTCGGAGCGGCGCCGGTCGGGTCGCCTCTCAAGGCGCCGAATCCGAAGTAGGCTCCCAGCCCGATCACGATTCCAAACAGCACCGCCAGAGTGGCGCGCAACTGCCGGGCCGTCACGTTCAACACGACACGGTCTCCATCGCCTCGAGTCTCCACTCGACCAACCTCCGGTTCCAGGTCCTCTAGTCCAACTCCGAAGCGGCGTCGTGTCAAGCGAACGGTGTGACTCTCCCGCCATACACGACGAGCACACTCGGGAATATGGTTGCAGCCTGAATCTGCCAGGGCTACGTTGGCAGCGCGCCCGTTCGGGGCGAAGAAAGGACATGCCACATGAAGCGGCTTCGACTCTCTTTGCTCACGTTTGCGGTTTCCCTCCTCACGTTTGCGGTAGCGTTCGGAATCGCCGCGTGCGGGGACAGTGAGGGCATCGGAGACTCGTGTCCTGGCATCGTGTGCAACGACTGCGGCGCCTCGGGTAACTGCGACGTCACGTGCAGTGCCGGCGAGGAGGAGTTTTGCGGTCACTTCGGGTTCTTCGACGACCCGACTCTGCGCTGCGCGTGGTGCGAGTAGGGTAGGGTAGGGTAGGGGGTTGCACCGCAGCAGAGAGGCCGGACGCCCGCTCGGGCGCCCGGCCTCTTCTCCTCATGACGGGCGCGTAGGCTATTCCCGCTCGAACTTGCCGAACCCCGGGATCGCGACGGAAGCCACCTCTCCGGAGCCGTTCAGCTCGAACTGCACCCAGTCCTTGCCGAAGTAAAGGTCCCGCCACGTCGCGCGAAACCGGTTGAAATGCCAGTGCTCCAGGTCGCCCACGAAGTAGGGGCCGACATTGATCACTAGGGCGCCGTCTTCTTCCTCCACCACCGCAGTGCCGAACAGTTCGCTCGCGTACGTGCCGGTATAGTCCTCCAACGGGTGACTGGGTGAGGTTCCCTCCACGCGCTCCCGCTCGACCTTCTGGCGTGCGGAGTCGGCTCGTGCACGTGACTTCTCGGCAGCCTCCAGGTAGACCTCGTTCCAGTCTTTTTCCTGTGGCCCGACGTACTGGTCTACCACGTGCCACACGATAGCCTGGGGTATGCGGCCGTCGTTCACGTTGGTGATGGCCACTACGCCGAGCTCCTCCTCCGGTACCAAGAGCACGTGTGTGCGCATGCCGTCCAGCGCACCTCCGTGCCGCACGATGTAGCGGCCCCGGTAGTCCATCAGCCGCCAGCCGAGTCCGTACGCGCTGAAGTGGGTTTGAGGGAACATTTCCTCATCGTCCTTGCTGCGGCGCACGATCGTCTGCGGTGTGTGCATCTCCTTCACCACGCTGTCCGACAGGAGCTGCAGTCCCTCGTACGTGCCTTCGCCGAGTTGGAGCAGCATCCACTGAGCAATGTCCTGCACGCTGGAGTTGATTGAGCCGGCACCGCCCAGGTTGTCGAAGTTGCGCCAGGGAATGGGTGTCACCTCTCCGTCTATCTTGCCGTGCGGCATGGCCTTGTTGGTCCGGCCCTCGAGGTCCCGGATCGTAGTCGTGCTCGTGATCATGCCGAGCGGCTCGAAGATGCGGGCCGTGACGAACTCGTCCCACGTGGTGTCGGTCACCGCCTCGACGATCTCGCCGGCGGTGGTGAACATGATGTTCTGATAGCCGTAGCGGGACCGGAAGCTCCACACGGGCTCGAGGTCGCGAACGCGGTGGACGACCTCGTCCCGCTCGAACGGCGATGCATACCAGAGCAGGTCGCCGCGCGACAGGCCGCTGCGGTGGCTCAGCAGATCCCGCACGGTCATCTCACGGGTTACGTACGGATCGAACAGCCGAAACCCGATGAGATGGTCGATCACCCGGTCGTCCCAGCTCAGTTGGCCCGCGTCCACCAACATCCCGAGGGCGGCGGCCGTGAACGCCTTGGACGTGGAGGCGATCGCAAACACGGTCGCGGCGTCAACCTCCTCCGGACGTCCCACCTCGCGCACGCCGTATCCGGTAGCCACCACAACACGGCCGTCCTTTACTACGGCGACCGCGATGCCGGGAGCCTCCCAGTCGTGCATTACCTGGCGGACGTAGTCGTCCAGGTCGGCGAGCGGGTTCTGCTGTGAGGCTGCGGGCACTGGTTGGGCGAGGTGCACGAGGCCGGCGAGGGCAAGCACGGTCGCGATGCGGGTGAGCGCACGGACAGCCATGGCGAAGGTCTCCGGCGAATTCGACGTTGGGATGTCGGGCCGGGGGCGGCCGCGCCGCCCCCGGCCGGATGGATGGCCTAGAAACTACCGAACTGTACCTGGAATGAGCCAGTGAACGAGCTCAAGTCGTCAGGCCTGAGACTCGGGGTGTCCACGTCCGTGACCCATAGGTAACTGCCGCCCACGACCATGCGCATGAACGGCGCAACGTTGAGCGCGATATTGAGTTGGGGCTCCACAACGAACACGACGTCGACCGGCTCGTAGAACGGCCTCACGCCGCCGCCCCCGAGCAGGGTACTGAAGCTGGCGTGGATGATGCTGTTTGGGGCGATGACGAACTCGAGGTCCATTCCGCCGTAGCCGAACTCGAGTTGCCGCCCGAAGAACCGCGGGTCCAACCGCACGTCGCTGGCCAGGCCATAGGCCGCCGCGCCCAGCACGAACGAGTGGTTGATGATCCAGCCGCCGCGGCCTCCGAAGTACACCGAAGACTGCCCCGCGACTTGGGCGAACTTCACCACAGGCGCGCCGAACCCGCCGGATTCCACTCTTCCGCTGACCAGCGTCTGCTGCTGTGCCACCGCGGGTGAGGCCGCGATGGCTAATGAGAACAACAGGCAGAGCACCCTCATGATGTGACTCTCCAGCACTGCCGCGTCCGGTTGCGGTTGCTGCCAGGATTCCATACACCGATGCATCCGAACTGTTCGGCATGGGGTTTACCTTTAGGCCATGTCAGAACCGCCTGCAGATCTGAAAGCCGCATTAGTTGGTCGGTATTCGCTCCAGGGCGTGATCGGCCACGGCGGAATGGCCACCGTGTACCTGGCGCAAGACGAGCGCCACGGGCGGAGGGTGGCCGTGAAGGTGCTGCGTCCCGAGATCAGCGCGTCTATCGGGACCGAGCGGTTCCTCAGGGAGATCGAGATCGCGGCGCAGCTGACCCATCCCCACATCCTGACCCTCATCGACTCCGGAGAGGCCGCCGGCTTCCTCTACTACGTGATGCCGTACGTGGAAGGGGAGTCGCTGCGCGGCCGCCTGCTGAGGGAGAAGCGGATGAAGCTAGAGGCCGCGGTGCCGATCGTGGCTGAGGCCGCGGACGCGCTGGACTATGCGCACCGGCAGGGCGTCGTGCACCGGGACATCAAGCCCGAGAACATCCTGCTCTCCGAGGGGCACGCGGTCGTGGCCGACTTCGGGATAGCCAAAGCGGTGGTCAGCGCGGGTGGAGCCGCGCTGACGCGCTCGGGGTTCCCGCTCGGCACGCCCGGCTATATGAGCCCCGAGCAGGCGGCGGGCAGCACCGATCTGGACGCCCGCACCGACGTCTACAGCCTGGCCTGCGTGATGTACGAGTTGCTGATCGGTGAGACCCCGGGGATGTGGCTCCCAGACGACGCGGTCGAGCTGCGCTATTTCGTGGACGCGTCCTCGGGGCACCGGGAGCGGCTGGACTCGCTCCCCGGGGCGGCGGAGCAGGTGCTCGTAAGGGCGCTCGCCATGAGGCCGGCGCTTCGGTTTGCCACGCCGGGGGAGTTTGCGGGTGCATTGAGGGCGTCGTCCCACGGCCCCCGGGTCGGCGGCCGTGAGGCCAGGGAGCTGGTTCGGCGAGCCGCCGAGATCCAGGCTGCGCGTCCCACCGCGGGCGGCCAGCTCTCGCTCGGCGGTGTGGAGCGGCTCGCCGCTGAAGTCGGGATCCCTCCTCGCGACGTGCGCGCGGCCGCGGGTGAGCTGCAGGCGCCGATGGGAGAGATTGGGCGGGCCGGGATCCTGGGTACCTCGCCGCAGCTCGAGTTCGAGCAGGTGGTGCCCGGCACGGTGTCGCAGAGCGACCACGGTGCCGTGCTCGAGGAGATCAGGATCACACTGGGTGAGATCGGCCAGCTCAACGAGACTCTCAGCGAGTCGCTGCTGTGGAGCTCCAAGCCGTCGGGGTACCGCACCCAGGTGCTGGTGAGCTCCGACGCCGGGAGCACTCGCATTCGTATCACCGACAATGAGGCCGCGCCCGGCACGATGATAATGGTGCCAGTCGCGGTGGTGAGCGGCGTGATGTTTGGAATCACCGGTGCCGTGCTGGACGGAATGGGCTTCGGAACCGCCGGGACGGTGTCAATCGCTGTCGGCGTCTCCTCGGGCCTGTTCGGAACCGGGTGGGCCGTTGCGCGTGCCTGGTTCCGACGCCAGGTGACCTCGCGCCGGGACAAGCTGTCGCTGCTGATGCGCCGCCTCGAGGACCTGGCCTCCGGCCGGCGGGCCGCACCGGCGCTCCCAGATTCGGAGGGTGATGCAAAGCGGCCGCCCAGCGCCTAGCCGGGCGGCCGCAGCTGTCACGCGGTGACGGGCCGCGTTAGAACCTGAGCACGACTCCGCCGGACACCTCTCCCTGGCTGATCAGCTCGAACGTCGTAGTCGCCCAACACCCGCCGGGCAGGCCGCACCACCAGCTGGATCCCGAAGGGACGAAAGTAAACCACCACCGAAGCTGCGCGCGGAGCCCGACGCGGGGGGAGGGCATGAACTTGAGGCCACCCCCGAGGCTGCCGCCGAAGTACCACAGGCTGCCTACGTTGGGCGTCTTCGGGTCGATCCAGGTGAGGCCGAGAGTGCCCGCGAAGAAAGGCTGGGCTGGGCCCTGCCTGTATGGTGCCGCCGTGCCGCCGATCTGGAAGTAGTTCATCGCCACTCCCGACAGGGTCGTGTCCGGGAGGCCGACACCTCTGTTGGTGAGCGTTGCATCGGTGTCCTGCCGGTTGTACAGCAGCACTATCTCGGCCCCCGGCCGGGCGACTATGTCTATCTCGAGCCCGTAGTTTACGGACGGGTCGAGCGCGATTCTACCTTGTGAGGTGTTGATGCCGCCGCCCCATTGGTAGCCCACGATGGCGCTGACATCGCCCCTGCGCTGAGCCCAGCCCGTTGCGGGGATCGCGAGGAGGCAGATAGCCAAGACGAGCAGACACTTCCGCTTCATGCCGTTTACTCCGAGGTTTGGGAGGGTACTGCGTGAAACGCCGGCACCCATCATGGCGTACGGGATGTGAAAACTCAATAGCCGTGAGAGAGTGAACGAAGCCCCAAGCGTAGAGTTCCTCGAGCTTCAGGAGGTCCTGGCCGGCCGCTACTCGCTGGAGCGCGAGTTGGGCCGGGGAGGCATGGGTGTCGTCATACTCGCTCGCGACGTCGCTCTGGACCGGCTGGTCGCCATCAAGCTGCTGCCGCCGTTCATGGCGGGGCACCCCACCATGCGCGAGCGCTTCCTGAAGGAGGCGCGGACCGCCGCCGGACTCTCCCACCCGCACATCGTACCAATCCACTCGGTGGAGGAACACGGAGAGATGGTGTTCTTCGTGATGGGATACGTGGATGGCGAGACCCTGCGAGAGCGGGTCGAGCGGACCGGCCCCCTCACGCCGCGGGCCGCGATGAAGCTGTTCCAGGAGGTGGCATGGGCTCTCTCCTACGCCCACGAGCACGGCGTGGTGCACCGCGACGTCAAGCCGGAGAACATCATGATCGAGCGCGCCACGGACCGCGCGCTGGTCGCCGACTTTGGCATCGCCCAGATAGGGGATGATGAGCCATCCACGCCTCGCGGCCAGGTCGTGGGTACCGCCCGCTACATGAGTCCCGAGCAGGCGGCCGGCGAGGAAGTCGATCCGCGCAGCGACCTGTACTCTCTCGGCGCCTCCGCGTTCTTTGCGCTGACGGGCCGGCCGCCGTTCGAGGCATCCAACGTACCCGCGCTTCTCGCCAAGCATGTGGCGGAGCCGGCGCCGCGTCTCGCAGTGGTTCGCAAGGAGGTGCCGGAGAAGCTCGCGTTGGTGGTGGATCGCTGCCTCGAGAAGGCGCCCGAGGCCCGCTTCTCCGACGGGCGCGAGTTGGCCGAGGCCCTGGGCGAGGCGCGCGGTCGCGAACTGAGGGCGCCGGCGTTGGTGCGGAGCTTCCTTCGGAACGCCGAAGTGAGCACAGCGGTCCTCGCCACAGCCGCCATCATATCGCAGGGGCCCGCTGACGAAGGGGCCGTTGCGGTGATAATGCTCGGCACCCTGGCGCAGCTCGGCACCGTGGCGCGCCGGCTGCTGCGCACGGGGTACACGTTTCCGGACATACGCGAGGCACTCCTCTCCGAGGCCAGGGTCCAGGAAGAGGAGATGGAGGCGACTCAGGAGGGGAAGTTCTGGCGCCGCGTGTTCAGCTTCTGGAATCGGCTCTGGGCGGGCTGGTTCGGCCGCAAGTTCTTCAAGATCGCGGGCATCGGGCTCAAGCCGCCCAAGCGGAAAGCTCTGCCCTCTGCCGACGCCACTGAGTTGGTGCTCGGCAGGGCGGCCACCGACGTGTTCAACGAGTTGCCTGCCGACGTACGCTCACGGTTTCCCGACGCGCCCGGCGTCATTAGCGGGCTGGAGAAGCGGGCCGAGGCCTTGAGGAAGCGGGGTGACGCGGCGGACGATCTGGCCGACACCGTCGCCGCGCTCGAGAACGTGCGACTGGGAATGCTGCGCCTCCAGGCCGGTTCGGCCACGATCGCCGACCTCTCCCTCTACCTGGAGCGCGCCCGTGATTTCGGGGTGCACGTGGACGCCGAGATTGCCGCTCGGCGTGAGGTTGACGAGTTGCTGGAGCGGTAGCGTCCCCGCTCCGCCTAGAGTTCCTCCCCCTCGAACCGCCGCAGCGCCAACAGAACGAAGAGCAGACTCCAAAGGCTCGTCGCGATGAGCGGCATGTACCACCCGTCCGGCAGCGGCACCTCGCGCGCCGTCCGGGCGGCGAGAGTCATCAGGCCCCACGGCGTCCAACTCATCGTCGACGGGAAGAAGTTCGGCAGGATGAGGCCGGCAAACACAAGCCCCACTGCGATGCCCGAGACCGGTCCTCGACTCTGGAAGAACGTGCCCAGCGCCAGGGTCAGTGTCAGGTAGAACACCAGGTGGAGCACGTGCATCCCGATGCCCGCCAGGAAGGGCACGAGGGGCGGCTGCAGGTAGGCATGCAGCAGACTCTGCAGGAAGAACACGACGCTCGGAATCGCGACGGCCAGGAACAGGAACGAGAGTCCGTTCACCAACAACTTGGAGAGCAGGAACGCCGGCCTGCTCACCGGCTTCGAAAGCACCCACTCCGCCGTCCCCAGCTCTCGCTCTCCGACGACGGCACTCTGCGTAACCACTATGATACCGATCGTGGCGAACAGCCCGCCGACCTGGAAGAACACCTGGAGTAGCTCGCCGAGGGTGGCGTAGGGATCGTGGCCGCGGTAGACCGCCTCGTCCGTGCCGATCAGGAACAGGAAGGCGTTGATCACGAAGAGCCACAGCATCACGTGCACCATCCAGCGGCGCGTGCGCCACCAGGAGGCGTACTCCTTGTTCACCATGTTCCGGAAGCCGACGAGCCAGCCCCGGCCGGTGCTGATCTCGAGCGCGATGCTAGCTGCCATTGCCGTTTCCCTCTACGAGGTCGAGGAACACGTCCTCGAGCTTGTACTTGAGGAGACCGAAGCGCGTGACCGTGGTGCTCTCATCAGACAGCACCAGGCGTAGCAGCCGCGCCTCGGCCGCCGCGGCGTCACTCACCGATACGTGCCACTCCGTGCGCTCCGTCTCCGGCACGGCGTGGATCTCCAGGACCCACGGCTCGTTCTCGAGCCGCTTGCGGACCTCTGCTTCACTCCCCTGCAGCTCGATCTCGTACACGGTGCCGCGCGTGCCGGCCAGCAGATCCTCGATCGGCGCCTGAGCGATCAGTTGCCCCTGGTTGAGGATCGCGACCGTGTCGCTGACCCGCTGAACGTCGTCGAGGATGTGGGTCGAGTAGAAGACGGTAGCCCGCTCCCGTAGCCGATCCATGATGGCCAGCACGTCGCGCCGCCCCATCGGGTCGAGAGACGCGGCCGGCTCGTCCAGGATCAACAGGTCGGGCTCGTTGACCTGGGCCTGGGCGATCCCCAGCCGCTGCCGCTCACCGCCGGAGAAGCCCTTCACGGGGCGGTCGGCCTTGTCGGCCAGCCCCACGAGGTCGAGTGAATCGCCCACCCGCGCCTCGATTGCGGCCGCCGGGCCCTCGTAGAAGAAGCGCGCCGTGAACCGGAGAATCTCACGCGCCGACATGTATTCGTAGTAATGGGGCTCCTGTACCAGATACCCGACACGCCTGCGCACCTCTATAGTGTCGCCCACGATGTCGTGCCCGAAAACGGTTGCCGCGCCGCTGGTCGGACGGATGAGCCCGAGCAGGAGTTTGATCGTGGTGGTCTTCCCGGCGCCGTTCGGTCCGAGAAAGCCGAAGATGGAGTTGCGCTGGATCTCGAGGTCGAGAGACTCGAGCGCCCGCACGCCGTTGAACGACTTGCTGAGCTTGCGGGTGCTGATGACGGCATCTGCGGACACGGCCGGCTCCTTGCTCGTTGACGGTCTCTCTGCTGTGGGGCCTACGAGCCCCGCCCTCCGGAGGTTTCGGGTCGCCACGGCGTCCCGGTGACCGGCGTCACGGTGAGGCCCGCTCCCATGCCGATCTTGGGTTCTGGCGATAACGTTGTCTTCGGCCCCCGAGCAGGGGGCGACTCCAGCAGGGAAGTGACTATGTCCGACGCGTACCAGGGAGCACCCGAGCAGGACGGCAACGACCGCATCAAGGCGGCGGTGTTCGCAGGCCTCATCGCCGCGGTGGTGGGCGGCATCGTCTGGGCCGTGATTGTCGTGGTGACCGGCTACGAGGTGGGCTGGGTGGCGTGGGCGGTGGGCGGCCTGGTCGGGATCACGATGGCGGCGGTCACCCCGGTGCGCAGCCGCTCCCTCGGCACGCGTGCGGCCGTGCTCGCCGCGGTGGGGCTGCTGGTCGGCAAGTGGCTGATCGTGGAGATCGGCTCGCGGACGACCTTTACGGATGAGGTCGTAGCCGACTCCGAGCTGCTCTCACAGGCCGTGTTCATCGACATGATAGAGCAGGAAGAGGTCCCGGCCGACCTGCTCGCGGCGATCGAGGGCCTGGGTGAGGAAGAGTACCTGCCCGACTCCCTGATGGCGCAGATTCAGGCGACCGTAGAGGAGCGCCTCGCCGCGATGGACGACGCTGAGAAGCAGGCCGTGGCGGAGCAATTCGTCCAGATGGCTGTGGGCGACCTGGGCTTCGTGGACAAGATGCTGGCCACCATGAGTGGGTGGGATCTGCTCTGGTTCTTCCTAGCCGTAGGCACGGCGTGGAAGCTCACGACGCCGACCGTCCGCGAGGAGGAGGGCGTGGTGACGGTCCAGGACGAGGGGAGCGCCGAGAGCTAGTCGCGCGGCGTAGAATCGGCGCCGGCTGCCGGCGCCGGATCGAGGGGCGGCTGCGTGGTGGCGGCCGCCCCGTTTGCGTCGGGCGCAGCCCGATCTCCGATCGCGCCTGCGCTGTCGCCCATTAGGGGCGGGACCACCAACCCGGCGGAATCGGTCACCGCCGGCGGTGCCGTCTCGCCGCCATCAGCGGGTCCCGCCGTACACCTCCATGTTGCCTCTGCCCGCGCGTAGCCGGTCCTCGGCAACACCTCCCGAACGAACAACACACTGCTGAAGGCCACTACTCCCAGGGAAGCAACGTGCGCGACCGCGCGGCGGCTCTGCCAGGAGGTGATTGAACCCCAGAACGCGGCCACGAGCACGATCGTGACACCTGTCATGTAGAACAGAAGTCCCCAACCGCATGAGTGCGCGTAGGGCCACTGGGTGAGGCCAACGGCGGCTATCAGGCTGAGAACCACCCAGGCCCATGTCTTGAGGGGTGAGGGCGGGGGCGTATGGAGGTCGGGCCTGGAAATCGGCTTTGCGGCCGCCATCTGCCCCCGCGGTGTCTGCTGCTTCCTGCTCTGTCCCGTACCCGCCCCGAGAGTGGGGTCGGCGTGGGGAAGCTGCTTCAGGAGCCTGTCGACGATCTCTGCTTCACTCTTCTTGCGACGCTCCTTCGGATCTTCCTTGTTCGCCACTCAACCCCCTCGCGGTACGGGTCTCGGAATCCGACCTATAGTACCCGGCTCCGGACCCGGAAGTCTACTATCTCCTTCACCCAGCTCCACAGGTCGTCCTGTGCGTCGATGTCGACCCCTGCGACGACCTTGTCGTGCCAGCCGCGCATGACTTCGTCGTCCACGGTCCACATGCGCACGCGCTGGCGGTCGACCTGCCGCTCCCAGTTCACGGAGACGGTGGGAGTTGCGTACAGCATTCTGACCGTGACGCTGCGAGAAATGTACTCGAGCGGCCCCAGGTCTATGTGGGCGTACTCCGATCCGTCGTCGCTGGCAGACCGGGTATCCGGTACTCCATCCGTGAGGATCACGACGTTGAGCGGCGCCAGCGTGAGACCCTGGCGCTTGACCAACGTGGCCACTCGGTCGAAGAAGACATTGAAGTCGGTATATGCGTCCTGCTGCGGATACAGCTCCCGCAGGAACGCGGCGATCTCATCCACGCTCTTGTCCTCGAACGCCTGGATTGGCTGGAACGATTTCGCCTCTCCAGGGCGCTCTCCGCCCACGGACCCGACGAACACCGCCGACGGCTGGGTCAACCCGCCCAGGCCGTGAATGTGTCCGTACAGGTAGTGGGCGGCGAAATCGATCGCCTCATCGTAGTGCCCTCGGAACGAGCCACTCACGTCTACGCCGAGCACGAGAGTGCTGCGTGTCACGCCCGGTCGCTCGGACGGGGCGGCGCACGCCGCAAGGAGGCCGGCGAGGGCGAGGGCGACGGGCAGTCGCCAGGATTGTCTCTCGCTCATCGAATGCCTCCATGCGAAATGCCGCTGCCGGTCGGCTCCAGGCCCGGGACTGGATCGGAGTCCTTCTTGCCCCAGTGGGGCGTCACGGCGAGCGCATCGTCGATGCTGGTGAACGGAAGCCTGAACAGCGGCCGCGACCGGATCACGATCACGATCATGTTCACCGCGGCGGCCAGAAGCTGCATCACGGGCAGCGTGATCAGCTCGAATCCGCGCTTGGCCTCCTGCTTGAACCAATCCACCTCTTCCTTGAGCGCGTTCACCGGACCCCGCCACAGATCGGGCTGCGGCGTCATCGGCGTCATCGGCGTGGACGCGCCTTCCTTGATGGTGTCGCGCGCCAGGATCGCCAGCACTGCCGGCGTGCCGTAACGGCCGAACAGGAACCACGTCATGCCGCGTACACCGACCCAGCCAAAGCAGGCCAGCGCCAGGGTGGACACCAGTCCGAGGCGCACCCCTTCGTTGGTCTGCTGGGCGATCCACGGCGTGATGGCGTCGATCAGCTCACGGTAGAGGAACATCACCTCGAAGAACATCACCGAGAGCTCGACGAACACCATCTGGATGATCTCGCCAATGTTGCGGCTCTTGATGGCCTGCTGCAGCACCTGAATGCAGGCGAAGCTGCCGAGGATCAGGAAGTAGAGGAAGATCCAGAGCAGCGGCCCCACGAGGCGCGGGTTCGGCTCGTATCCGGTTATGCCCGACAACACCTCGGACAGGGTGGGGCTCAGGGTGTACATGAAGATGGTTGCCTCGACTGCCGTCCATGCCAGCAGCGCGAGGAACGCCAACCACGGGACACCCGGCTTGAAGTAGCTCCTCGACGTCCAGTCGAGCACCGCCAGCGGCGAGCGGAACGTCCCCTTGATTCCCGCCGCCATGAGCTGGAACGCCAGGCGAATCGTGGCCCAGGTCCAACCGAGGAGCACGAACACGAAGCGGACCATTCCGGCCCAGAACAGCCAGACGGAGCGCCCCACGTCCCACCAGCCGAGCAGCATCGCGGTGAGGAAGCTCCCGCGCTGCGACCGGAACGGGATCGTGTATAGAGACACCATCGTGGACCACATCGCGGCCAGAAGGAGCATCATCGGAAGCAGGACCAGCACCCGCTTGATGAAGAGCTCCCCGAACGAGTCGCCATACCAGACGAAGTTCACCATCTGGCTGTGCCAGCTCGGGATCCACGCGACCGGTGTGGCCAGCAGATCGAGCGTGCTGCGCCACTCGTTGGGCACGAAGGCCTGCATGAACAGTGGCATGAACCAACTCCTTAATGATGAGAACGCGCGGATTACGCCGGAGAGGGCGCTCGACCTGAGGGGGTCGGCCCCGGTGCTCGCGCGCTACAGGCCCCATGCTGCGGTGGATCGAGGGGGGGTACTATGACGCAAGTCACAGGGGTTGGTGGGGTTTACGTATGTGCTTGTCATTCAAGGTGTTATGAGCACTAACAAAGAGGTGCAGCCCGCGGAAATCTGCCGCTCCCAATCAGTTGCGTTCGGGCCCTCCGATTGGTTCCCGGTCGCCCTGCCGGGGGACACCTGATTAGCTTTGCAGGCTCGTGGACACCAATCGGAGGATGGAAATGCGACGCACGCTATTGAATGCCGCTACGCTGCTCCTCGTGGCGCTGCCGGCTATGGCACAGGACGCTCCGCCGCCCCCGCCGGAGCATCAGATGCGCATGAAGCAAGAGATGGGGCAGATGCACCAGATGCAGATGCGGCACATGGACCCGATGGCACAGGTGGCAGTGTACGCGCCGCCGCACTTGCTCGAGCGCAAGGATGCGTTGGAGTTGTCGGATGAGCAGGTGAGCCGGCTCGAGGCCCTCGCGGCCGAGTTCAAGGAAGGCCACCATCAGGCTGTCGCGGATGCCGAGGCGCACCACAAGCAGGCGATGGAGATCTGGATGACCGACTCGCCCGACATCGATCAGCTGCGCGCCCATGCCGAAGCGGCCATGCAGGCACAGCAGACCGCGCACATGGTGCTGCTCGTCGCGGCGGCGCAGGGCAAGGCGCTGCTCGACGCAGAGCAGCGGGGTCATGTGGCCGGATGGCTGGAGGCCCAGCAGCACATGATGCACCAGCGCATGCAGGGGATGCAGGGCATGCACCAGGGCATGGGTGAGATGAAGTGTCACATGCCGCACGACATGGAGAAGGAAGAGGGCGAGCACCACGACGACGACGACGACGATCGCCGGTAATCATGACACTTCTCAGAGCTACGGCGGTCGGGCTGGCGCTGGCGACGCTCGCGGCCGTGCCGGAGCCGCTCGAGGGGCAGCAGCAGGTGCTCCAGGTCGGGGTGGTAGCGCCCGACTTCGAGCTGCCAGGGGCCACTCGCTACGGCGTGTTGAGCAGTCCGGTCCGGTTGAGCGAGTTCCGCGGCATGACCGTGGTGCTGTCGTTCTTCTACCGGGCGCGGACGCCTGGCTGAACGGTTCAACTGAATGCGTACCGTGATCAGTACGCAAAGTTGTTCCACGGTGGCCGCAACGTCGTGCTGATCGCCATCAGCACGGACAGCCCGGAGGAGTTGGCGGCGTGGGCGCGAGACGACGAGTTCCCATTCCTGCTCGCCAGCGACGAGGGCGCCGAGGTCGGAAAGGCGTACGGCGCGATGGTCGAGGGGGCGAGGGTTCCGACGGACAACCGATCGCTCTTCGTCGTGGGCCCGGATGGCCGCATCGCCTATGTGGATGCGCCCTTCGACGAGGACGATCCCGGCGCGTACGAGGAGCTGGGCGAGGCGGTGGATCGCCTGGCGGCTCCGGAGTAGCGCAAGAATCTGTGCACTCGACGGCTCTCGATGAGCATGGAGGGCCCGGCGGTCGCCGGGCCCTCGTTCGTCTCCCTATATTCCCCGGGTCATTGGGCGGACCAACTGGGAAAGGAGTGGGATTGCGCGGAAGGTCGTGGGTTCGGTTGGTCGCTTGCCTGGGTGCGGCGGGCCTCTTGGTGGCGCACGCCACCCCAGCCCATGCGCAGGAGACCTCGGGCTCGACCTGGGCTGCTATTGGTGGTGGGGCGTTGGGGCTCTACTCGGGCGCCATGCTTGGATCCATGGGATCCTGGCTGCCTTGCAACCGGACGTACCAGAGCATGACCTGCGTGCGCGTGTCCACGGTGGCCGCTGGCGTGGTGGGGGCGGCGAGCGGGATCGTAATAGGCGCAGTGGATAGCGAAACGTTGGGGGACGCCGCGGTGGGGTCGGGAGTCGGCTTCGCCATCGGTGCTGTGGCCGGGCTTGCCATGAAGCCGTTTGCGGAGGGGTTCACCTGGCTCGACGTGGCGGCCGTGGCCGGCATGGGAGGCGCCATAGGTGCCTCGCCGGTGGGAGCGGCGGTCGGGTTCGGGGCCGGCACTCTCGTCGGCGTCGTGCTGTGGCAGGTGATTCCGTCCATAGAGCTGTCTGACGCGCTGGCCTTCAGCGTCGGCGGCATGGCGCTCGGCGGCCTCACCGGCTGGGTCTACCGGGCGTTGGACGTCGAGAGCAATCAGCCTTCGGGGATGGCACGTGCCGCCATCCCGATCGGTTTCACGCTTACGTTTTGACCGGTGGGCGCCGAGCGCTTGCCTGACCTCGCACACGAGTGGCACAATTGGAGCCACCGTCCCATTGTCCCGGTTGTGACCGAGGGTATCCCCAGATGATGCAAATCAGACGCATATCGCGGTACGCAGTCCCGCTGGCCTTGGCGCTCTCGGCCGGCGTACCCGACGCAGCCGCCCAGGACGCCCAGTACTGGACGAACCAGTACGGCACCACCGGGAACCTGATTGGAGGGGCGGTGGTCGGGTCGGTAGCGGACTTGAGCGCCGTCTTCTACAACCCCGGGGCCGTGAGTCTCATAACGGATCCCGAGCTGATCGCGACCTCGCACGTGTTCGAGGCGGTGGATGTGAGCATCGATGGCAGAGGGGAGCTGAACATTGACCTCAACGACTTGTCCATCGGCAACGCTCCCGGGTTCTTTGCAGGTTTGATCCCCCTCAATGCGTTGGGCAAGCACACGATTGGCTATTCGTTCCTCACGCGGTACAAGTTCGACGCCGAGCTCCGGGCGGCTGGTAGCGGCACCGCGGACCTGTTGGGCGACGGAACGGATGAGGACTATTACGTGGAGCTGGGATTCACCTCGAGGCTGAACGAGAGCTGGGCCGGGCTCACCTGGTCATACCCGCTCGGCCGGAGGTTCGGGATCGGTGTATCCACGTTCGTCACCATCCGCAGCCAACGCGCGCGCTCGGCGATCACCGGGCAGGCGTTCCAATCGCCAGGAACCACTGGTGGGGTGACGCAGTCGGACCTCGGCTACAAGTACAATCACTACGGGATCCTTTGGAAGGCCGGCTTGACGTACGACTGGTTGGGGTTCAGCCTCGGGGCGACCGTGACCACGCCGAGGATCAAGGTCTTTGGATCAGGGGAGACACTGGTCAACAGGCTCGTGGTGGGTCAGGACGCTGACGGCGACGGGACTCCGGATCCTCTCTTCATAGCGGATGTGCAGTCTGATCTGCCCGCGATCTACAAGTCCCCCTTTTCCCTTGCGGGTGGTGCGTCCAAGATGGTCGGGCGCAACACGACGCTGCACGCGACTGTCGAGTGGTTCAACGACGTGCCGCTCTATGACGTGATGCTAACCGAGCCGTTCGTGGGGCAGAGCACCGGCGACACGCTGCAAGCCGATGTCACGCAGGAGCTCGAAGACGTGATCAACTTCGGCATCGGCGTGGAGGAGCGCTTCACTCCCGGATTCTCGTTGATGGCCAGTTTCCGCACCGACAACTCGGCGCTTACAACCGGCGAGATCACTGACGTATCGGTCGCGTCCTGGAACATCTACTTCGTGACTGTGGGCTCCACGTTCAGGCTGGGGGGCGGGGAGTTCACGCTGGGGTTGGCCTACGGGTTCGGCGGCGAGGACCCGACCAAGTTCATGGAGAATCCTCCGGACGATGAGATCATAGAGCCGCTGCCCGACGATGCGCGGATCAGGTACAGCAGCTTGCGGTTCATCATCGCGTTCTCGTTCTAGAGCGAAATGGCAAGGACTATGAAGACGAGCGTGTACTCGAGACATCTGCGGATTCTGACAGGACGCCGTGCTGCGGCCGCCGCCGTGTTAGTAGTGCTCGCGGCCTGCCTCAAAGTCCCGACACAGACGCCGACGATGAAGGAGGTGGGAGTCGAGCACGTCACGGCGACGCAGCTGAGGGAGATGGTCCTGGAGTACGCCACGCAGTTCGGCCAGGCCGTCGAGTATATGTCGGACAGCATCATCAAAACCAACGACGATGCCGATGTCCAATACCGCGCCTTGATGTGGAAATCCGTCTCCATTGCGACCGTGCGGGAGGCGGCGCTGATCTCGGATCCCCTCCTCGCGCTGGTGGATGTGTGGCTGTACACGGTCCAGATGACCGCGTTCGTCGAGTCGCCACCCGAGAATTACGACCAACTCCCGGAGGAGTATCGGGAGGTCGCGTTGGCGCTGGTACGCCGATTGAGGACACGGGCCCATGATCTGGCGGTGCACGTGGTGGGACCTGAGGTTGCGGCGCGCGCCGAGCCCAAGATCGAGGCCTTCGCCGCCGCCAATCCCATCGATCCGATCACGCTCAATCGGACATCCATCATGTCGGCCGACTCCTCGACGCTGAGGCAAGTCGGCGGTGGCATCGGCGGCGCAATCGGCGCGACCTACTGGAGCATGCGGGACGTGGCCGACCGCGCCGGCGCCATCAACGACGCGCTGGGCAAGGAGCTGCGCTGGAATCTGCAGTTGATGGCCTACGAGCTGGCGCGGATGCCGGCGGTGGACAGCACACTGACGAGTGTGCGCACATCCCTGGACCGCATCGCCGCCCTGGCCGACACGCTGCCGCCGCTGGTGAGCGGCGAGCGGGCCGCGGTGCTGGACGCGCTGCACACGGAGCTGGTCAACCTCACGCTATCCATTGATGCGATGCGCACTGAGACGCTCGACGCCGTCACCCAGGAACGGGTCGCGGTGATGGAAGCGCTCACCGTGCAGCGGATAGCGGTGATCGCCGCAGTGCACGAGCAGCGCATCGCCACGCTCATGACGATGGACTCGATCGTCACCCGAGCGATCGATCAATCCAACCAGGTTGTGGACCACATCTTCTGGCGCGCATTCCAGCTCATCGCGGTGATGGGTGTGGGTATCGTGCTGCTCGTGTTGCTGCTGCTGCGCGCACGGCCCGGTGGCCGGGAGCGCGTGAGCTAAAGGAGCTCGGTGAATGGACCAGAACAAGCTTCCCCCCGCGGCATACGAGCTCAAAGAGGGTGAACAGTACGTGCCCCTCACATACGGTCAGACCCTCACGGAGCTGACGTTCAAGGCGACAGTCACCGGCATCATTCTCGGGGTCGTGTTCGGAGCGGCCAACACCTATCTGGGCCTCAGGGCCGGGCTCACGATCAGCACTTCCATCCCGGCCGCTGTGCTCACCGTGGTGGCGTTCCGGTTCCTCAACTCGTTCGGTGTGCGACACAGCATTCTCGAGAGCAACATGTCGCAGACCATCGGGTCGGCGAGCTCCTCGGTTGCCTCCGGTGTGCTGTTCACGATCCCCGCGCTGTTCATGTGGGGAATGACGCCGGCGTGGCGCCAGATCACTCTGCTTGCAATGTGCGGTGGGCTGATCGGCGTGCTGGCAATGATCCCGCTGCGCCGCTACCTCATCAAGCGCGAGCACGGCAAGCTGCCGTACCCGGAGGGGATGGCCTGCGCAGAGGTGCTCGTAGCGTCCGAAGGTGGTGGAAGCCAAGCGGCTCCGGTCTTCTGGGGGATCGGCGTGGGGATGGCGTTCAAGCTGATCACGGACGGTTTCAAGTTCGTGCAGCGTAGCGTGGATATCCACTTGCCGTTCCGCTCCGGCTTGTCCGCAGACGTCTCGCCGCCCCTCATTGGCGTGGGGTACATCCTCGGCATACGCATCTCCACCGTGATGGTTGCGGGCGGCGCGCTCTCGGCGCTGGTCATCATTCCGGGGATTTACCTGTGGGGCCAGGGGCTCACCGAGCCACTCTACCCGGAGACCGAGAAGCTCATCCGTGATATGTCGTCGGGTGAGATCTGGAACCGCTACGTGCGCTACATCGGCGCGGGCGCCGTCGCCACGGGCGGCATCGTCACGCTGATTCGTTCGATCCCCACGATGATAGAGTCGTTCAAACTCGGCCTGGCGCAGATCTCGCGGCGCACGGCGGAGGCCGTCGAGCGCACCGACCTGGACCTCTCGTTCAAGACGGTGCTGGTGTGGCTCGTGGCCGTACTGCTGATTCTCACGTTCGTTCCGGGCATCCTGGGTTACATCGACTCGATCCCGGTTCGGGCAGTGGCCTCTGTGCTGATCGCGATCTTCGCGTTCTTCTTCGTGACAGTGAGCTCGCGGATCGTCGGCCTCGTGGGAGTGACCTCGAACCCCACGTCAGGAATGGCAATCGCCACCCTGCTGGGCGTGAGCCTCGTGTTCTTCCTGGCGGGCTGGACCGACCTTGCGGGCAAGGCCACCGCCCTGATGGTCGGCACGGTCGTGTGCATCGCGGCGTCCATCGCGGGCGACACGTCGCAGGACCTCAAGACGGGATTCATCTTGGGTGCCACACCGCGGCTGCAGCAGATAGGCGAGCTTGCGGGCGTGATCACGTCGGCCGGCGCGGTGGCGATAGTCATCATCCTGCTGCACAACAACGTCGAGGGCGGACTGGGCGGAGCGGAGCTTCCCGCGCCGCAGTCAATGCTGATGAAGCTGGTCATCGACGGCGTGCTCGATCAGAACCTGCCGTGGGTCCTGATCCTGATCGGCGTGGGCATCGGGACCGTAGCGTCCTTCTTCAAGATCCCCGTGCTGGCGTTCGCCGTGGGGGTGTATCTGCCGCTCAGCACGATGGGGGCGGTGTTCATTGGTGGCTTGACGCGTTGGTTGCTGACCCGGGACCAGGCGCCCGAGATAGCTGAGCGTCGCCGCGAGCGCGGCGTGCTCTTCGGCTCCGGCCTGGTGGGCGGCGGCGGGCTCACCGGCGTCGTGCTGGCATTGTGGGTTGCCGCACGCGGTGGCAAGCGGATCACCGGCTGGCCACTTCCGGTTCCGGAGGTAGTGGCGACGTTGTTGGCTGCGCTCACGATCGCTGCGATCGTGTGGATTCTGGTACGGGTGACCAAGCAGGACGAGCAGGCTGCCTAGGCGAGCGGAGTGATCCCGCTCTCGCTCACCGAGTGGGCGTTGGCCGTGGCGGCGGTGACCGTGGGGGCCACCCTACAGGGGTCCATCGGGTTCGGCCTCGGGCTGATCGCCGTGCCGTTCCTGGTGCTCATCAACGAGAGGTTTATCCCTGGGCCGTTGCTGCTGGCATCGGTCGTGCTCACGTTGTTGCTCACTCACCGCGAGTGGCATTCCGTACGGTTCAAGGACCTGGGTTGGGCCATTACGGGGCGTGTTCTAGGGATAGGGCTCGCCGTCCTGGCGCTCACCGCCATTCCGCGGGACCGTATAGGCCTTGCGTTCGGCGCACTGATCCTGCTGATGGTGGGGCTCAGCGCCTCCGGATGGCACCTTCCGCCCACGAGACAGGTGCTCTTCGGCGCCGGCACGCTCTCGGGATTCAGCGGCACGGCAGTCTCCATCGGCGGGCCGCCGATGGCTCTCGTATACCAGCGGGAGTCGGGCGCGAGCCTGAGAGGCACGCTATCCGCGTTCTTCGTCGTGGGAGTGTCGCTGTCCGTCGTGGGGCTCAGCCTCGCCGGGCGGTTCGGCCGGGAAGAGTTGGTCCTGGCATTCTCCCTCCTTCCGGGCATCCTGCTCGGGTATTTGATTTCCCGCCATACGGCTCGCCTGCTGGACCGGGGGTACACGCGGACCGCGGTGCTCTTCGTGTCAGCAGCGGCGGGCGTAGTGGTGATCCTGAAACAACTGTGGAGATGAAGTCATGCTGAAAGGCATAAGCTCGTTCTCGCTGCTCCTGGCGGCGGCTCTCTTGGTCCCGGCACATGCGGCGGCGCAGGCTACCCACCCGTTCAACGTTCACGATCTCGTGGCGATGGACCGCATCGGAGACTGGCAGGTGAGTCCCGACGCGGAGCTGATCGTGTTCATCAAGAGTTCCGTAGATCTGGAGGCCAACCGGCGCCGCAGCGACCTGTGGCTGGTCCACAGCGATGGTACGGGACTGCGGCAGCTGACTACCGACCCGGCGAGCGACTTCAATCCGCGCTGGTCCCCCAACGGCGAATCGGTCTGGTTCCTCTCGACCCGCTCCGGCAGCTCGCAGGTGTGGCGCATTCCGGTGCAGGGAGGCGAGGCGCTGCAGGTCAGCGATCTGCCGCTCGGAGTGGGCAACCTCGCGCTGGCGCCGAGCGGCTCGCAGCTGGCGTTCACGATCGACGTGTTCCCCGACTGCGCCAGCCTCGAATGCACCGTGTCCCGGCTGCACGACCGGGAGCAGCTCGTATCGTCGGGCGTGCTGTTCGAGAGGCTCTTCGTGCGGCACTGGGACACGTGGAAGGACGGGCGCCGCTCCCACCTCTTCGTGATGCCCGCAGGCGGGGGTGAGGCGGTGGACGTGACGCCGGGAATGGACGCGGACACTCCCTCGAAGCCGTTCGGGGGAGCAGAGGAGTTCACCTTCACCCCGGACAGCCGGTCGCTCGTGTTCACTGCTCGGGTCGCGGGCAACGAGGAGCCCTGGTCCACCGACTTCGACCTGTACGTCGTACCGATCGATGGCTCGGCCGAGCCCCGACTGCTCACGACCGAGAACCGGGCCTGGGATACAGGCCCGGTGTTCTCGCCCGACGGACGCACCCTGGCCTGGCTCGCGATGGAGCGGCCCGGGTTCGAGTCCGATCGGTTCCGGGTCGTGACGATGCGCTGGCCCGACGGAGAGCCCCGGGTGCTTACAGAGGAGTGGGATCGCTCGCCGGGAGGAGTAGTGTGGTCGCCCGACGGGCAGGCTCTGCTCGCGACCGCCGGGAACCTCGGGCAGGTGTCCCTGTTCGTGATAGACGCCAGGCGTGGCGAGGCCCGACTCCTGTACGAGGGAGGGCACGTCCGAGGGCCGGCCTTCGCACGCGGTCGCATCGTGTTTGGGATGGACCATCTGCAGTCGCCGGTGGAGTTGTACTCCATACGCCCCGACGGCCGTGGTCTCCGCAGCATCACCAACATCAACGGCGAGCGCCTGGCTGGGATCGCCTTTGGCGAGCCGGAGCAGTTCTCGTTCCCCGGCTGGAACGGCGAGACGGTGTATGCCTGGATGGTGAAGCCGGCGAACTTCGACCCGGCTCGGACCTACCCCGTGGCCTTCCTGATTCATGGCGGTCCGCAGGGCTCGTTCGACAACGATTTCCACTACCGCTGGAACCCGCAGATCTATACGGGCGCCGGCTTCGCCGCCGTCATGGTGGACTTCCACGGGTCGACCGGGTACGGAGAGGCCTTCACGGATGCGATCTCCGGCGACTACGGCGGCAAGCCGCTCGAGGATCTCCAAAAGGGTCTCGCCGCGGCTCTGACGCGCTATCCCTGGATGGATGGGGAGCGGGTGTGCGCATTGGGCGCATCGTACGGCGGCTACATGGTCAACTGGATCGCCGGGAACTGGTCGGACCGTTTCAGCTGCCTCGTAAACCACGACGGCATCTTCGACGAGCGGATGATGTACTACGCGACCGAAGAGTTGTGGTTCCCGGAGTGGGACATGGGCGGGACTTACTGGGAGAATCCGGAGGGGTACGAGAAGGACAACCCCGCCAACTACGTCGACAGCTGGCAGACGCCGATGCTCGTGATCCACGGCGCACTGGATTACCGCATACCGCTGGAGCAGGGGATTGCCACGTTCACGGCGCTGCAGCGCAGGGGCATACCCAGCCAGTTCCTGTACTTCCCGGATGAGAACCACTGGGTGCTGAGTACGGCAAACAGCATCTTGTGGCACGAAACGGTGCTCGCGTGGATGGCGAGGTGGACGGAGGAGTAGACGCCGGGTGACCCGCGTCTCGCGCTGCGGGGCGACGAGAACGGCATGAAGAGGAGCGGGCGGCTGAACCAGCCGCCCGCTTTCTTTTCGCTCGGCACTAAGGCTCGCAAAGGCCCGTTGCGATTCTCGACCTCCCTCCTTTCCTTTCCCCCATGGACATGACAGTACCGGCCACAGCAGCGTCCGAACTGGCTGCCCTGTTCTTCCAGGCGACGATCACTCTCGGCCTGGCGCTGCTGTGTGCCTTTCTCTACCGACAGTACCGCAAGCCGTGGCTTGGATGGCTCGCCCTGGCGTGGTCGCTGTACACGCTGCGCATGGGCGCGATCATCAGTTTCGTGCTAACGACACAGCGTCACTGGCTGTACTGGCACCAGGTCACGACGGGTTGGACCGCGCTCGCGTTGCTGTGGGCGGCACTGGTGTTCTCGCAGCAGCTGCGCTGGCGCGACGCCTATTGGCTGGTGGTTCTGTTCCCGGCGCTGTGGTCGTACCTGGCCATCTACCGGCTCGACAACTTCATGCTCGCCGCGGGACCGGCGGTGCTGTTTCTCAGCGTCGCCACGATGTGGACCGGTTGGGCTTTCTTGCGTTATCGGCGCCAGGTAGGCTCCGGCAGTGCCGCTCTCCTGGCCGTCGCTTTGTTCCTGTGGGGCCTGCATCACCTCGACTATCCCTTCCTTCGCGCGCGCGGGGTCTGGAACCCGTGGGGCTATTACCTCGACATCTTGTTCGAGCTGGTGCTTGGTACCGGGATACTGCTGCTGGTGCTCGAGGATGTACGCCGCGGGCTGGGAACGCTTTCGGCGCTGTCGGGTGACCTGCAGCGCGGTGGCAGCGAGGGCGACGTGCTGGCCCGGCTACTCGAGCGGCCGCTCACACTTCCCGGAGTCCGTGGTAGCGCAGTGGTGCTTGCTGGGGGTGAGTCGGCCCGGTTCGCGGCTGGAGCGGGACTGTGCGCGAGTTGGGCGGGGCGAGAGCCGGAGGGTGCGGCCGCACAGGCATTGGCGCGCGCGGTGGAGGTCGGACGACCATCGATGGCGCGGGATGGGAGCGGGTCGAAGGGCGGTGTCGGCCCCTACTCGTACGCAACCGCCCTTCCGATTCTGCAGGGTGCGAAGGTCACGGGTGCGATGCTCATCGTCGGCGACGCCCGGGATCCGTTCGCCGCACTGGACGACAGGTTCCTCGTTGCGCTGGGGCAGCAGGTGGGGGCGGCGCTGGAGAGCGCCGACCTGTACCGCCGCCTGGCCGAGCGCACTCACGAGTTCGAGCGGTTGGCCGCGCGCATGGTTCAACAGCACGAGACCGAGCGCCGCCGCCTTTCGCGGGAGCTGCACGACGAGACGGGCCAGGTCTTCTCGGCTGTGCGACTCAAGCTCGGGGTGATACGAGAGGACGCGGCCTCGGAGTTGGCCGACAGCCTGGACGACGCACTTGGGCTCATGGATACGGGGATTCGCAGCATCCGGGACGTGACGAATGCGCTGCGGCCTTCATTGCTCGACGATCTCGGATTGCTGCCGGCCCTTAGGGCATTGGTCGCAGACTTCGGTGAGCGCTCCGGCCTGTTCAGCCGCGTTACGGTCCCCGAGGAGTTGCCGCGACTGTCCGACGAGGCCGAGGTGGCCCTGTTCCGGGCCCTGCAGGAAGGTCTTTCCAACGTGGCCAGGCATGCCGACGCCAGGTCGGTGACCATCAAGCTCTCGCTCAAGGAAGGCGAGATCATGCTCAGCGTGCTGGACGACGGTCAGGGTCCGCCCGATGAGGAGCTAGCGGAGTTGGAGCGTCGAGGCCACCAGGGACTCGCCGGCATGCGCGAGCGGATTTCGGCGTTGGGCGGGACCGTGCAGATGAACGGAGCTTCGGGTGAGGGCACACACCTTCTGGTCCACCTTCCAGTCGGTGGAGGGGAAGACTCGTGAGCGAGCAGCAAATCCGGGTCCTCGTTGCGGATGATCACGCGGTCGTGCGGGAGGGCATCCGCACTGTGCTGGCTTCCCAGCAGGACCTCGATGTCGTGGGTGAGGCCGCCGACGGCGCGGAAGCCATGGTGCTGGCCGAGCAGCACGAGCCGGACGTGGTGGTCCTGGACATCACGATGCCCGGAGAGTCAGGCCTTCAGGTCACGGCCCGACTGCGCCAGAAGCTCCCCGCTGCACGCGTGCTGATCCTCAGCATGCACGATCGAACCGAGTACGTGCTCGAAGCGGTTCGGGCGGGAGCGAGCGGCTACCTGCTCAAGGACGCGAGCCCCGGGGAGGTTCGAGAGGCGGTGCGCACGGTACATCGGGGCGAGACGTACTTCTGCCAGGCGGTGCTGGAACGGATCGGCGCTGCGCTCCGGGGTGACCTCGAGCGGGAGGAGAAGCGTGGTACGCTCGAGCTCCTGACGCCGCGCGAGCGAGAGGTGCTCGCCCTCATCGTAGACGGTTGCACCAACAAGGAGGCGGCCGCTGCGCTCGGGATCAGCCCGCGGACCGTAGAGACCCATCGCGAGAGCATCATGCGAAAACTGAGAATACGGACAGTGGCGGGCCTCACCCGCTTCGCGCTGGAGTCCGGCCTCACAAGTGATTAGGGCTCACCAAGTTACGCGATCTCAGTATTTCTACGGAGGGGTTCTCTCCGTACTACTCCGAATACCGCGGCGGGGCCGAATGGCCTAATAATCAATCGCGGCGACCGGGGTGGTAACCACCCCCCCCTTTCCCTATCACTTCGGTCTACGCTTATCTAGACGAAGAAGGCCGTCCTCCTGCTGGAGGGCGGCCTTTCTTCTCATCAAGGAACGGTCCGTCTTCCCGCTCCGTTATCCCAGTTGGCGGTGCTCATGCATTGGCCGCCGCTTCGCCGCTCAGCGCAGGAAGATCAGGTTGCTGCCCAAGAGGCGGTTGGTTGCGCTGAGGACCGCCCTGACGGCGGCTGCGGCGGATTCGCCTTCGATGACCGTCGAGCCCACGACGCGTTGGGAGTGATCGCTGAAGCGCGATGCCAATGAGACGACCACCACTATCGTGTCGAAGGCCTTTATCGTCGTGATCCCCTGGAGCTCCAGCGTGACCCGGTTGTCCACCGCCGCCTCGAGCGCGCGGGAGGTGGCCTCTGCGGCGCATCGGAGCAGGCCGATCTCCGACGTCACACCCTCCGCTGCGCCCGTGAACCGGGGTCCCTCGGCCTCCCACGCCAATTGCACGGTGGCCGTGCAGCGGCCGTTGGGCAGCTCGTCGAGCTCCAGGCCCTCGAACCGAATGCGGGCGTCGGGGTCGTTATCTGGCAAAGCGGCAGATCACCGAGTGAGGTCCATGGTGGACCCAAGATATCACCTCGGGGGGCGGCCCGGAACACGGAGTTCCGCTGGCTCCACCGAGGCCCGTCACGCGGCCGCCGGCGGCTTCCCGACCCAATACGTGAGTGCCACGAGGTCGTACAGCGCGTGCACGAGGACGGGCGCCAGCAGGTTCCCCGAGTAGAGCGCCAGGGCGCCCAGGTACAGCCCCAGAAGCCCGGCGAGGGCCGCGTAGGTGGGCGTGATGAGGTGCACCAGTCCGAACAGCAAGCTGGTCGCGAGTAGGCCGATGGCCGGTCCCGACCAACCGATCAGCGCTTCCTGAACTACCCCCCGGAACAGGACTTCCTCACCAAGGCCCGCGGCCACGGCCACCACTGCCAACTGGACGGGAGTGCTGCCTGCGAAGAGCGGAGCGACCGTATGCTCGATCTCACGGTTGAGTCGCGTAATCGGCGCCCACGTCGTGCGGAGGAGCCACCACATGAGGAGAAGTGGGGGCACGGTTGCCAGGACACCCAACCCGGCCGCCCGCCACGTGACTCGCAGCGTGGCCAAGGCGGGTGTGTCAAGCAGCCATCCGAGGCCGAGGGCCACGACGAACAGGCCACCCTCGAACGCTATGGCGAGCGGAACGATCGTGCGCAATGCGCCGCGAGGTTCGGACACCCATCCAGGGTATCGCCCTCCGGTCCGGTACGGAAGCACGCGGGCTTGCGGGTAGCGAGACCAGGCAAGAGACTGTGAGGGTCACCATCGGGGAGCAGGCGCGTGCGGGCTATTGTGATAGCGGTGTTTCTGGCGGCGACGCCCCTGTTCGAGGCGGCGGCTCAGCAGGGTGCGGCCGACTCCGCCGGGGCCGTGGCCGCCGCGCCTCTGTTCCTGGGAGACGAGGTTCTGGAGCTTCGTCTGGACGCGCCGTTCTCGACCATCTTTCGGGAGCGCGGAGAGCGGCGAACCTATCGGGACGCTGTGCTGCAGGTTCAAGGGCCCGCGGCAGACGCACTCGCGGTCCACGTCCAGGTGCGCACGCGCGGCAACTTCCGGGCCGATCCGGAGAACTGTGACTTCCCACCGCTGCGCGTCAACCTCCCCCGGGATTCGCTCGAGGGTACCGTGCTCGAGGGGCTGGATCGACTCTGGGTCACGACGCACTGCAGGGACCGCGACCCACTCTATGAGCAGCTGGTGCTGCGCGAGTACTTCGCGTATCGCGTCTACAACCTCTTGACCGATATCAGCGTGCGAGTGCGGCTCGTGCGCATCACATACGTGGATAGCGACGGCCGGCGGGACCCTGTCACGCGGTATGCCTTCATCGCGGAGGACTACAACGACACGGCCGGCCGGCATGGCTGGGAGGTGCTCCGAGTGAGAGGAGTGCTGCCCAACCAATACGAGCAGGACCAGCTCAGCCTCTACGAGGTCTACCAGTACATGATCGGCAACACGGACTGGGCCGTAGTCAGACCACGGCGAGGGGAGGAATGGTGCTGCCACAACAGCATCCCAGTGGGCACGTTCGTGGGTCCCGTGCTCCCGCTTCCCTTCGATTTCGATTGGTCGGGCCTGGTGAACGCGCCCTACGCGCGCCCCAACGAGCGGCTGGGCATCCGCTCGGTACGCGAGCGCAGGTTCTGGGGGATCTGCCGACCCCGCGAGGAGCTGGAAGCCGCCTTTCCCATCTTCAACGAACGACGCCAAGACATCTACGATCTGTTCCGCAACCAACAGGACCTGGATCCGCGTTACCTAGAGGAGACCGTCGAGTACCTCGACGAGTTCTACGACGTCATCAACGATCCTGACGAGGTCACCCGAGAGATGATGCGCGAGTGCCGCTCGTGAGCCTGGTTCCGCCTCTGGCGCGTGTCGTTCTGATCTTGACGGTGCTCCCGGTGGCTGTGGCGGGAGCGCAGCTTCCGGCCGCTGCCGCACCGGAAGGCGCTGCCCCCCGCCCGCTGTTTGCGTCCGACGACGTGGTCTCCCTGACCGTGGAGCTGCCGCTTCGCCTGCTGCGCGGCGACCGCGGGCAGGACAGTCCCGAGCGCCCGGCCGTAGCCGTGTTCCCGGGTCCTGAAGGCCAACTCGTTCGGGTAGACGTGCAAGTTCGCACCCGCGGACGGTTCCGGCTCCAACGCCAGATATGCGACTTTCCGCCGCTTCGCCTGGACTTCCCGCGCGGCGAGGTGCAGAACACCGTGTTCGAAGGGCAGGGCAAGCTGAAGCTCGTCACCCACTGTCGCGACCGGGACCTGGCTTACCAGCAATACGTGTTGCAGGAGTACCTCGCCTACCGCCTCTACAACATCCTCACGGAGGCGAGCTATAGGGTGCGTCTCGCTTGGATCACTTACGTTGACAGCGAAGGCCGCAGGGATCCCATGTCACGCTTTGCGTTCTTCATCGAGGATGCCGAGGACATGGCGGCGCGCACCGGATGGGACCTTCTCGAGGTGCGGAATGTTCACCCGTACGACTATCGGGCGAGCCAACTGCGGATGTTGGAGGTCTTCCACTACATGATCGGAAACACCGATTGGTCCGTGGTGGCGCCCGAGCGAGGCAAGGATTACTGCTGCCACAACGGAAGGGTGATCGGAAACTTGCAGGGCGTGGCGTTGCCGGTGCCGTACGACTTTGACCTGGCGGGGGTGGTCGATGCCCGCTACGCGCGGCCCGCCCCGGATCTCCCCATCCGTTACGTGCGCGAGCGGCTGTTCCGCGGGTTCTGCTCGTCGCGGGAGGAGGTGGAGGCCGCTTTCGGACCCTACCAGCAGTTGCGGCCGGCCATCTACGACCTGTATCGGAGCCAGGTCGGACTGGATTCGGCGCAGCTTCGGATCACGACCGAGTACTTCGACGAGTTCTATTCAGTGATCGCCGACTCCGCCCAGGTGACGACCGAGTTCATGGAGAACTGCATCCCGCTCTGACGAGAGAAGGGCGACACCCGCAAGACGGGAGTCGCCCTTCGCAAGCAGATGCCTGGGGGTGCCTCAGTTCCGGCCCGCTGCCAACTCCAGGCCTTCCCGGTTGCTGATAGTGATGGTGCGGCGGGACACCTCGACCATGTCTCCACTCCCGGAGCTGCGGCCGGCCCGGGCCGCCTTGCGGCGGTTGGGAATGGAAGCGGTCTGGCGGGTCACCGCGACGAGTCCCTGGTTCATGAGGTCACCCATCGCGCGCGACACGGTTTCCCGGCTGGAGCCCACCATCTGCGCGATCAGGTGGTGAGTGAGCTGCTGTGAGATGTGGACACCGTCGTTCTGGTCGGCCATATCCAGCAGCAGGCCCGCTACGCGGGCGGGCACGTCCTGCAGCACCAGGCTCGAGATCTTGTTGTCGGCTTGCCGCAGCCGCTTGCAGAATGCGCGCAGCAGGCCGAACGCCACCATCGGCATCTCTTCGAGGCAGCGCTGGAAGTCCTCCCTGTGCAGGACCAACAACTCGGAGTCCTCCATCGCGATGACGTTCGCCGAGAGCGGCTGGTCGTCGATCAGCGACATCTCTCCGAAGAAGTCGCCCTTGCTCCGCGTGGACAGGATCACCTCGCGGCCGTCCTCGGCCGTGAGCACGATCTTGACCTGTCCGGTGATGACCACGTACAGGGCCTCTCCCGGTCGGTCCTCGAACGCGATGATACTGTTCTTGGCGAAGCTCCGTGTGTGTGCGGCCTGCGCGATCCGCTGGAGGTCGCCGTCACGCACCTGCGTGAACAGCGGTACATCCCTGAGGGCATCGGCGACTTGAGCAGTCTCGGTCATTTTTGGCTCGGCTGGATTCGGCACAAGCTTAAGGCAGGCCGCCCGGCCCGTCAATCTTCTTTAGACTCTGTGGTCTTCTCCACGACGATCGTGAAGTTCGCCGCGAGGGCAGCGATGGCGCCGACCGCGGCCCAGATCGGAGCAAACGCAGCCCCCACCAGGCCCCACGTGAGGGGAATCTCGATGAGTGTCTGCCCCTCGTCGTTCCGAATGATGACGCGGCGAATGTTGCCCTGGCGGATGAGCTCCTTGATCTTGGCGAGGAGGCCCTCGCCTGCGACCTGATACTCCTCCGTTTGGACGTCTTCCTGATCCGTCATGCTCGCCCCCTGTTCTCTCCCCGCAATCTCGACATCCTGCGCTCCCCGTACAATAATGTGACGGGCGCCGAGAAGGGGAGTGGCCGGATGAGCGAGATCAAGATCAAGCTGACGGGCTGGAAGGCCCTAGTGGCGCTCGT
The DNA here is from genome assembly GCA_039587315.1 of Gemmatimonadota bacterium. Lineage (GTDB taxonomy): Bacteria > Gemmatimonadota > Gemmatimonadetes > Gemmatimonadales > GWC2-71-9 > WVYX01. Next base: position 70,274 of record JBDHIS010000004.1, read on the forward strand.
CGTCGTGGCGGGCTTCCTCGGGTACAGGTATTACGCACTGCACACCACTGTTGCCACCGAGGCGGCCGACGAGCTGCGCTTCTGGCTGGCTGCCGAGTACATCGCCGCGGGGTTGCCGGCCCTGGAGGAGGCCGTGGAGAGCGGGGACGCCGTGGCCGCCGAGCTGCAGGCCCAGGAGATCCTGGCGCGGGAGCGGATCGAATTCACCGAGATCTCCGCGCGGGGGAGCGCCGATGATGTCGTCGTCCGGGTAGAGCTCCTGGTGGACGGGCGGGCCCCGCCCGTCGGCAAGCCGGTGCGGTTCTTTCGGATGAAGCACTCGATGGTGACCGGCTGGCGCATGCAGCGGGAGGTGCACGCGATCTCGTACTACCTGAGGTTCATCTAGCTCGACGGGCCCCTTCGCGGGGCCCGTTCTACTTGCAGGGCAGAAACCGGACGGTGGTCTCCATCTCCTCCAGCACCTGAGCGAGCGCCGACACAGTGTCGTCTATGTCCTGTTCGGTCGTTTCGGCGGAGAGGGAAAACCGCACGGAACAGTGCACGTCATCAGCGTCGCGCCCCATGGCGAGCAGCACGTGGGTCGGCTCGGGCGAGCCCGACTTGCAGGCCGATCCCGATGACAGCGAGATGCCGTGTTGATCGAGGGCGACCACGACTGACTCACCTCGTAGGCCGGGCAGCGTGAGATTGAGCGTGTTGGGGAGGCGCCGCTCCCGCTCGCCGTTCAGCGTCGCGTCGGGGATCAGCCCCCGGACTCCTGACTCGAGCCTGTCTCGCAACTGCCGCATCTGGCCGGTGTCCTGTGCCGCCTGGAGCGCCAGCTCGGCTGCCTTGCCCAACCCTACTATGGCCGGGACGTTCTCCGTCCCCGCGCGCAGTCCACCTTCCTGTTTGCCGCCGTGGATCAGCGGGTCCAGCTTCACGCCGCGGCGTGCGTACAGCACCCCAACCCCCTTTGGTCCGTGGAACTTGTGCCCGGACAGGGTGAGGAGGTCGACGCCGAGGCTCTCGACGTCGATCGGGACCTTCCCGGCTGCCTGCACCGCGTCGGTGTGGAACAGTACGCCGTGTTCGTGTGCCACAGCACACAGGTCGGCGATAGGCTGGACGGTCCCTACCTCGTTGTTGGCCATCATCACGGAAACCAGGGTCGTCTCGGCGGTGAGTGCTCCACGCAACGCATCCGGGTGCACGAGCCCGTACTCGTCCACGTTCAGGTAGGTGACGCGGAATCCGACCCGTTCCAGGAAACGGCAGGTCTCGAGAACCGCCGGGTGCTCGATGGTGCTCGTGATGATGTGGTTGCCCTTCTCCCTCTGTGCGAATGCCACGCCCTTCAGGGCCTGGTTGTCGGCCTCCGACCCGCCTCCGGTGAATGTCATGCGCCGCGGGCGGGCGTTGATGAGTCGTCCAACCTGGCGCCGCGCGTTCTCCACGGCATCGCGCGCGTCGCGGCCCACTCCGTGGATGCTCGACGGGTTGCCGTGGGTGGCGTCCAGGAAAGGCAGCATCGCTTCGCGCACCGCGTCGGCGACGCGAGTCGTGGCATTGTTGTCGAGGTATATGCTCCGCTGCGGCGTCCTGATCATGGGCACGCTAAGCGTCACGGGGCCGCATGCCTCGGCGGCGAGAGCCGCCGTCCGCCGAGTGGCGGCGGTGCCGGCTTCCACCTTGACCACCTCGCACAGCAATGCCTTGTAGACGGGAAAGCCCGACACCTCGTCGTAGTTACCCAGGTCCGTGAGCTCGTTCACGTTCCATTCTTGCCAGGCCTTCGATCCTACCGGCGTGCCGCCGCCCATGTTGCATTCGACCGCGCCGCGCACGATGTCGTCGGTGACGCGCGCCCTGAACGGCACCGATCCCCGCGGAGTGTGCACCTCGACGAGATCGCCGGTGCTTATGTCGCGCGCTGCCGCGTCCGCCGCGTTGATCTCCACCGTCGGCTCCGGGTTGTCCTTTGCCAACCCGTCGATACCGTGGTGCTGGGACCGAAAATCGGTGTGCGGTCGCGCGCCGGAGTTGAACACGAGCGGGAACCGATCAGCCAGGTCGGGACGCGCGACGGGACCCTCCGTGGGCTCGGTGTACTTGGGCAGCGGCTCGTACCCGTACTCCTCGAGAGTCGTCGACCAGATCTCGAACTTTCCTGTCGGCGTCTCGAACCCCGGCTCGCCGTCCGTCCGCAGCCCTCCCTTCTCCCACTTCTTGAACTCCATCATCGACGTTGGGAGCTTCACCCAGCCACCGGCCGCACGCACACTCTCCGGAGTGTGGCCCGAGCCCTCGAGCGCAAACCGCACCAGCTCTTCCTCTGTCTGAGGATAGAGGTGCCCGTATCCCAGCCGGCGGGCCAGCTCCGCCATGATCAGATAATCGTTGCGTGCCTCGCCCACGGGCTCGACGAGCTTCTCGCGCAAGCGGAATATCGGGCCGTACACCATGTAGGAGTCGATCTCGAACATGGTCGTTGCCGGAAGCACGATGTCCGCCCACGCTGCGTCGGCGGTGAGCTGCCTGTCCACGCACACGAGAAAGTCGAGCTTGCTCAGCGTCTCACGCCACACCGCCGTTTCGGGCCACGATGTGAGGAGCGAGGCGCCGTGGACGACGAGACCCCGAATGCGATACGGGTCTCCCTCCAACACCGACTTGACCAGGCCACTGGCGTGGGACTCGCCCCGGAAATCCGAGTATACCGGGAAGGTCTCGCGCGCCACCGCCCGGTCGAGGTCCGGATTCTCCTGGTTGCAGGAGCGGTTGATCGGGAAGTGCGAGTCGAGCATCGCGAGACCGATTCCGCCCGGCACGTCGAGCTGGCCGGCCAGCGCGAACAGCGTGAATACGGCCCGGATCGCCTGGATGCCGCTGTTGGAGTACTCGAGACCCGTGTATATGACCGGGCAGGCACCGGTGGCGCTGCAGATGCGGCGCGCGAGGTCGCGGATCGTATCGGCCGGCACACCGGTGATCGATTCGGCTACCTCCGGCCGGAAGTGTTGCACATACGTAGCCAACTCATCGAAACCGTGGCACCACTGTTCGGCGAAGGCCTCGTCGAACAGCTCCTCGTCGATCATCACCTCGATCATGCTGAGCGCCAGCGCCGCGTCAGTCCCGGGCCGGATAGGGATCCATTGGGCGCCGGTACGGGTCGCGGTCTCGGTGCGGCGCGGGTCTATCACCACGATGTCGGCGCCCCGCTTGGCGGCGGCCTCCAGCCGGTGCATGTCCAGCGGCGGGGAGTCCGTGGCGGGATTGGCGCCCCACACGACGAGCATCTCCGCGTTCTCCATGTCCGTGAACATGTTGACCAGCATCCGCCCCAGCGTCACCGACGGCGCGATCATCGCAAACGACACGTAGCAGAGCGCGCCCACGCCCATCGTGTTGGGTGAACCGAAAGGGAACAGGACGTTGGAGGCGGAGGAAACCGCCACGCCCTTGGGCTGGAACATGTCGCACAGCGAGAGCTCGAACGCACCGCGACCGGTGTAGATGGAGACGGCCTCGGGTCCGGATTCCTGTTTTATGGCGTTCAGCCGCTCTACGATGGTGTCGTAGGCTTCATCCCAGCTGATACGCTCGAACTCGTGGGTCCCCTTGGGACCCACGCGCTTCATTGGGTAGCGCAGACGGTGCTCGGAGTAGATGATCTCCGGCGCGTGCGAGCCCCGCCGGCAGATCATTCCGAGGGGGTGTCCGGTGTCGGCGCGGATGTCCTCGATCTTCCCGTTGCCGACCCCCACCTCCACCCAGCAACCGGCCGGGCAAATGCCGCAGATGCCCTTCTTCCAATCGAGCTGACCTGAGTCCATCATGCCGTCCTGCGCTACACGGGGGTAGCGCGTTTCGGGGGCACCACGGTGCCCCGACTCGGGAGTGTCGGGTGGTCAGAGCGGAAGGCTGACCGCTAGGGGCTCGTCTCTTCTTCTTCCGCCACGTAGGCGCTCGTGATGACGACGGGTTCGACCGGGAGAGCCTCGTGGCGGCCCACGCGCCGCGCCGGCACCGCCACTATCGCGTCCACCACGTCCAAGCCATCCACGACGCGGCCGAACACGGCGTAGCCCCAGCCGTCCGAGAACGTGCCGTAATCCAGCTTCTGGTTGTCCACGACGTTGATGAAGAACTGGGTCGTGGCGCTGTGCGGGTCGGGCAGGCGGGCCATGGCGACCGTGCCGCGCATATTGCTCAGGCCGTTATCGGCCTCGTTTGTGATGCCGCCGACCGAGCTGGACCGGCCCTGCATCTCGGCGGTGTACTTGCCGGCCTGGATCATGAACCCGGGACGCACTCTGTGGAACGTGAGCCCGTTGTAGAAGCCGATCCGCACGTGGGCCACGAAGTTGTCCACCGTGATCGGCGCCTTCTCGCGATCGAGCTCCATTACGATGCGGCCTTGGGTCGTCTCGAGGACTATGGTGGGCGTCGGGTCGGGCGCCACGGCCTCGCCGGCCGGCCGGGCGGCATCACCTTGGCCGCCTCCTCCCTGGCATGCAGTCAGCAGCACGGCCAGTGCGCCAAATGCCATCGAACAGTGCTTGAATCTCACGCTTCCTCCGTGCACGGTGTTTTGGACGAACAATAGGGTTCGCTGGACGGCCCCGCCGCGTCAAGTCCTGCGGGCGGTCCCGTTGGCGGGTCCAGCAGCTATTATAGGGGACCTCACGAGGAGAGAGAGTTGAGTCCCGCCGATCGCGCCACCAAGACAGCCGTCGTATCAGCTGTGGTAACCGCAGCCGCCATGATTGCGTTCCAGATGGCGGCCAAGGCGACCCGCGACGCGCTGTTTCTGTCCACTTTCGATGTGTCGGCGCTGCCGCGCATGGTGATGGTGTCGGCGTTGGTGTCAATGGCCTTCGCACTTCTGGCGTCGCGTCGGATGACCGCGATCGGGCCGGCGAGGCTCGTACCCGCCGCGTTCGCGGTGAGCGCGGCGCTCCTGATCGTGTGGTGGGTGCTCGTGGGCCAGTTCCGCCGCCCCGTGGCTGTGGCGCTGTACCTGCACTACGCGGCCCTGGGCGCCGTGCTCATCTCCGGGTTCTGGTCGGTCGTGAACGAGCGCTTCGACCCGCGTACCGCCAAGCGCTACGTGGGCCGTATCGCGGCCGGCGCCACCGTGGGCGGGCTCCTGGGGGGCCTGCTGGCCGAGCGTGTGGCCGTGCTGTTCACCATGGAAACGATGTTCCCGATTCTCGCCGGGATACACTTGCTCTGCGCGGTACTCGTGCTCGGCGTTCCCGCCCAGTGGCAGCGGCGGCCTGCAGTCAGCGCGCCGAGGCGGGCCGCCGAGAAGCCGGCCCGGTCGGGGATCAAGGTCATCGCCGAGACCCCGTACCTGCGCGGGCTGGTGACGCTCGTTCTGTTGGCTACGGTCAGCGAGGTCTTCATCGACTACGTATTCAAGGCGCGCGCCACCGGCACCATTGGTAGGGGCGACGACCTGCTGCGCTTCTTCGCCGTGTTCTACGCCGGTGCGGCGTTCCTCACCGTCATCGTTCAGGCAGTCGGGGCCCGCGTTCTGCTGCAGCGGCTCGGACTCACCCGTACGGTGGGCCTGCTGCCGACAGCGGCCGGCCTCGGCAGTGCTGCAGCCATCGCGATACCCGGGCTGCCCTCGGCGGCGGCTGCCCGCGGCGTGGAGCAGGTGACCCGCAACGGGCTCTACCGCACCGGATACGAGTTGCTCTTCACGCCGCTTCAGCCGGAGCACAAGCGGTCCACCAAGGCTCTGGTGGACGTGGGCGTCGTTCGCCTGGGCGACATCGCCGGCAGTGCGGTCGTGCAGTTGACCCTGGTGGTCGCCGCGGTGGGGGTGATCAACATCCTGCTCGGGCTCGCTATACTGCTGTCGATCGCCGGGGTCATCGTGGCGAGTCGGTTGCACAAGGGCTACGTAGCGACTCTCGAGAAGAGCCTCCTGTCGCGAGCGGTCGACCTGGACGACCTGGACGACGTCCAGGACGTCGCCACGCGAACGGCTGTTCTCCACTCAGCGGGGGCGTTGGGTCTCACTCAAGCGCCGCCGCGCTACACCGCCGAGTTGGAGGCGGTGGCGCACGAGGCGGCAGCGCTGGCGGTGTCGGGCGAACAGCCGGTGCCGCAGCGCCAGCAGCTCGATCCTGAAATGGAGCGGATCGTGGAGCTCCGGTCGCGCGACGCGAAGCGCGTTCGGAGGGCCTTGAGAGCAGGGCCAGTCACCCAGGCGTTGGTGCCGCACGTCGTTCCGTTGCTGGCATGGCAGGACGTGGTGGCGGACGTGCTCCACGCGCTGCGTGAAGTAGCCACCGAGGCGACCGGGCAGCTGGTGGACCACCTGCTCGACCCCGACGAGGAGTTTGCCGTCAGGCGCAGGCTGCCCCTTGTGCTGGTTGCGAGCCCAACCGAGCGGGCGATGGACGGCCTTTTCCGCGGGCTCGACGACAAACGCTTCGAGGTCCGCTACCGCTGCGGGCGGGGGCTCGTGCGGTTGCTGGAGCTCAATCCGCAGCTGGGAGTGACTGAGGACCGAGTCTATGCGGCGGTCGTTCGTGAAGTAGCTGTGGACAGGGGCGTGTGGGAGAGTCACCGCCTACTGGATACGACGGAGGACGATTGGTCTCCCGTTGTGGACGAAGTCTTGAGCGAGCGCGCCAACCGCAGCCTGGAGCACGTGTTCACAGTGCTGTCGCTGGTGCTGCCGCGGCAACCACTCAAGATCGCCTTCCGCGGGCTCCACACCAACGACATGATGCTGCGCGGGACGGCACTGGAGTACCTGGAAACGGCCCTGCGGGAGGACGTGCGAGAGGCGCTGTGGCCGTTCCTGGAAGACAACCGTCCCAAGCGGCGGGAGTCGCGTCCGACGAACGAGATCCTCGAGAATCTGCTCCACTCGCAGCACTCGATCGTGATGAATCTCGAGGAGCTGAAGAAGCTGCAGCGGTCCAAGGGTGGAGAGCCGGACGACAACTAGGTGGTCGCTGCCGCCAGCCGTTCGTAGCGCCGCCCGATCAGGACCGCCAGCACGAGCCAGCATAGCACGAGCGCCACGTTGACCAGCGCGAAGCCCCCGATGCTCAACATCAGGACGTTGGCCCCCACGGCGACGACGGCCGCCGACAGCACGTCGCCCGCCCGCCAGAAGAAGGAGTCGATTGCCTGCTTGGCCTTGTACTTCTCCTCACGCGTAGTGGGGAGGAACAACGTCTGGCGCACAGTGTTGTTGAGCGAGTAGTCGGTTGCGTTCTCGGCGGTCTTGATCAACCGGATCACCATCAGAATCGGCACGAAGGCGATCACCGAATAGCCTATGAGGGCGATCACCGGGAGGAACATCAGCGCCCTACTGATTCCCACGTACTTGATGATCCGCGACACCACGAAGGCCTGGAGCAGGAGTCCCAGCACGTTTACGATGGTGAAGAACGTGGAGTAGAAGGCCGCGATCCGCGCCTGGACGTCCTCCGGTCCCCCTCCCTCGGCAGCCACCGATTGCTCCGTGAGAGTCTCCACCGTTCGTCCGAGGATGTACTCACCGTTCGTGTTCACCCAGTTGAGCAAGAGGATCAGGAAGGCGATCATCAGGAGGTAGCGACTGCGAAACACGAGCTGGAATGCGCCGCCTTCGGACTCCTGCTCCAGCGGCTCGACCTGCGGCTCCTCGCCGGGCTCCACGACCTGGAAGATGCCGCTCTCTCTCTTGTAATCGGATTCGGGAACCCTGAACTCGCCGGTCGCGGCTCGAAACTGTCCTGTAGCGGCGGGCATCGTCCCGGTCGTGAACGGGTCCGGCAGGTGCGCCTCGGTCCTGTAACGCTCGCGGCCGTCCACGACGTTCGTGATGACGGCGGCCAGCAGCAGAAATACCGCAGAGATGATGAACAACTGGTAGATGCCGATGCCACTCAGCAGGTTCGGTATGTAGCTGCCCACCACGGCGCCAGCCGACGCCCCGAAGCCCAGAATTGGGAAGAGGCGTTTGCCCTCCTCGGTGGTGTACACGTCGTTGGCGAACGCCCAGAACTGGGCGACCATCATCACGTTGAAGATCCCGACCCAGACGAAGAACGCCACTCCCAGCGCGAAGCCGGAAAAGCCGGAGACTGCGAGAGCGTAGAACACCCCGAGACAGGCGACGAAGAAAGCTGTGACGCCGTTGATGAGGCGCCGCCGCGGCACGCGCGCCGCAAAGGCTCCGTAGGCTGGAACGAGGATGAGCAGCAGGACGACCTGGCCCGCAGACGTGTAGCTCTTCACCTCCGCGGTCGCGCCGCCCAGGATCAGCGCCTCGCGCACCACCTTCAGCACGTAGTAGGCGCTGAGAATGAGAAAGACGTTGAGCGTGAGGAGGAGGACGTTCACGCTCTCCCCGGCGCGTACCTCCGTGAACAGGCGAAGGAGTCTGTCGACCGGGCTGGGCCGGGAGTTCATGACTCTCGCCTCCTGCTCGTCACGTGCTCTACCGCGCGCCTTCCGCGGCCGGGTGCGAGCCCGACCACAACTCGGCCGTGGCTTCCACGGAGCTCTCCGATATGCCCTCGGCCGCGGCCACCGAGTCGGCCGGTAGTAGCACGCGACCCAGTATCAAAGCCAAGGCGCCCGCTACGGCCGTGGCTACCAGCACGCCCAACTTCTCGACACCCAGCAGGTACGATCCGCTGAATGCCAGCTCCGCGATGAAGATGGCCATCGTGAACCCGATGCCGGCGGCGAACCCCACCACCAGCATTCCGCGCCAATTCACCCCCTGCGGCAGAACGCAGAGCTTGAGCTTGATGGCCAGCCAACTGAGCGCGAGCACGCCAACCGGCTTGCCGACGAGCAGGCCCAATGTCACGCCGATCAAGGCGGCCATCGCGCCGGGTGCCTCGAGGCTGATTCCCGCCAGGGCCACGCCCGCGTTGGCCAGTGCGAACAGCGGCATGATTCCGTAGGCGACCCAGGAGTGCAACTGGTGCTCGAGCCGGATCACGGGCGCCACCGCCTCGCGACTCGCGAATCCGATCTCCTCGAGCGGCTCGATCAATGCGGTGCCCGTCTCGCCCTCCTCCGCCCGCTGCTTGAACTTCTGCAGCGACTTCTGCGCCGTCTTGAGGAAGCCCATCGGTCCGTACCAGGCGCGTGCCGGCGCCATCAGTCCCACTATCACCCCGGCAATCGATGGGTGGATTCCGGCGTGGTAGAGCCCGCCCCAGATGAGCAGGAAGGGCGGGATCAAAGTGGCCCCGGGCCGCACGCCCATTCGGCCGTACAACCAGACTACGAAGACGCCGCCGAGCGCGATGAAAAGCCCCTCCACGGCGAACCCGGTCGTGTAGAACAGTGCGATCACCAGAATCGCACCGAGGTCGTCGATCACGGCGAAGGCCAACAGCAGAACCCGCAGGGCGGGGTGGACCCTCCTGCCGAGCAGCGCCAGCACCCCGACCGCGAACGCGATGTCGGTCGCCATCGGCACTCCCCAGCCGTGCTGCGCTGGTCCGCCCATGGTGATGGCTGCGTAGATGGTTGCCGGGACCAGCATCCCGCCGATCGCGGCCGCAATTGGAAGGGCTGCGCGCTTCATGTCCGAAAGCGCGCCGTCCACCATCTCTCGCTTGATCTCCAGGCCCGCCACCAGGAAGAACACTGCCATCAGGAGATCGTTGATCCAGAAGTGCAGCGACTTGTCCATCGTCCACTCGCCGATCCCGATCCGGAACGGCGTGTACCACAGCGCCTCGTAGCTGTGGGCCCACGGCGAGTTGGCCCAGAACAAGGCCGTCGCCGCGGCGATTATCAGCAGAATCCCGCTTGCCGCCTCGATGTGTAGGAAACGCTCGATGGGGCGTCGCATCGCCTGGGCGACGCGGAGTGCCGGAAGCCGGGCCTCGGGCGGGATCGTCGGGAACCCCGGGGAGCTATCGTCGTTCACAGTGCGCGTATCCGTCCTGGGTTGGGGTGTTGGTATTCGAGGGACAATATCACTCCGGGTGAACGGCGCAAGGCGCGGCCGGTTCCCAATCGAGCCCCGGGCGTGATACTGTTGCTGGAGGAGCAACCATGACTGACATCCAGATCCCGGACAAGCGACCGCGCCACGCCCCAACCGGGAGCGGCGGCGCGCTCCCGCCCGATCTGCTCGAGGCTGCCTCGCGCCGGCTGGGAGTGGCGAGCCTGCTATGGGCTGGCCTATGGGTGCTGGCGTTGGTCATGAACAACGTGGTGGGGCCGGCGCTCTCGCCTGGCACGCCGCTCGACGACGCATGGCCGTGGCCCGGGAACCCCGTGGCCATCGGCGTGATCGTGATCTCTCTCGCGCTGTTTGCCTACACGCGGTGGCATGCGTGCGACTGCGAGCTCTCGCTCGATCTCGGACTCGTCTACGAGGTCGTGTTGGCCTTCGCGATCGGGTTCGTGAACCAGTGGACGCCCAACGTGATCGGTCTGTCGTGGATATGCGTCCTGGTGCTGGTGCATCCGATGATCGTGCCGCACACCAGGGGGAAGACGTTGGTGGCGGCCCTCATCGCGGCGTCCATGGACCCGGTGGGCCTCGCGATCACGGCCGCTCGTGGCGTCGCGCTCCCACCCGCGGCGGTGCTCCTATGGGCCGTGCTCCCCAACTACATCTGCGCCCTCATAGCAGTCGTGCCGGTAGGGATCATCACGCGGCTGGGCCGGCAGGTGCGTGATGCTCGCGAACTCGGCAGCTATCAGATGGGTGACCTGCTGGGTCGGGGGGGGATGGGAGAGGTGTATGGGGCCAACCACCGGTTGCTGCGGCGACCGGCCGCAATCAAGGTGATCCGACGTGACGCGCTGGGCGCGCGCAGTAGCGAGGGAGCGAGCACCATTGTCCAGCGCTTCAAGCGCGAGGCGGAAGCGGCCGCGCGGCTATACTCGCCGCATACGACAGCCCTATACGACTTCGGCGTGACCGAGGACGGGAACTTCTACACCGTGATGGAGCTCCTGCGGGGGATCGATCTCGATTCGCTGGTGGATCGGTTCGGGCCGGTGCCGCCAGCCCGTGTGGTGTACCTGCTCACTCAGGCGTGCCACTCCCTCGCTGAGGCGCACGCGCTCGGTCTGGTCCATAGGGACGTGAAGCCGGCCAACCTGTACACCTGTTGGGTTGGGCTCGAGGCGGACTTCGTCAAGGTGCTCGATTTCGGCCTCGTGAAGCCCCCGCCCGAAGAGGAGGACCAGGTCAAGCTCACCGCGCCGGATCTCACTACAGGCACGCCTGCGTACATGGCGCCCGAGCTCGCTCTGCGGCAGGATCCAGACTGGCGCGCGGACGTCTACTCGCTGGGCTGCGTCGCATACTGGCTGCTCACCGGCAATCTCGTGTTCCAGGCCGACACTCCGATGAAGATGATGCTGCGTCACGTGGATACGCCGCCGCTGCCGCCCTCGCGCCAAAGCGAGCTGGACATCCCGCCGTCGCTAGATGATGTGGTGATGGCGTGCCTGGAGAAGGACCGGCGGCGGAGGCCGTCGAGTGCGGAGGCACTGGCGCGCCAACTATCGGAGTGTGACGTGGGTGAGCCGTGGAGCCGGGAGCGGGCCGACGTGTGGTGGCGTGCTCATCTGCCCGACCTGGTACCGAGCCGCGCAGGAGGTGCGTCCGAACCGAGAGCGTCGGCGACAGCCAACGCCTGAGCCGTCGCGCTAGCGGTCCAGCTCGACCACGAGCCCGGCTTCGCGTGCGGCGTACACCGTAACTGACGGAAGCCAGCGCTCGCCGAAGTTGGCCTGTAACTCCACCTGAACGAACGGGAACTCCGATGCCGGCGCGGCGCCGAGGGCGCCGCTTCCGGCGACGTCGATGGTGCGCTGCGCCGTCTCGATCCATTCCGTGCGGCCTGCTCGGTCTCGCTCCGGAGTCACCGCCGCGACGCGGTAGCGGTACCGTGGAGTCTGACCCGGGTAGATGTCTCGCTCCGAGCCGAGATCGTGGAACCGCAGGATCCCGTCCTCGTAGCGGAAGAAGTCCAGCGGGGAGGCGCGGTCGAAGAAGTACCGGGCGATCCTGTCGCGGCGCTCGGCCAGCGTGCGCGCGATGTAGCGCGCCGCCTCCGTGTTCGGGTACTTCCCCTCGGCAACTGCGGCCTCGATGTGCGCGTCGGTGAAAGCGGAGATGATCTTGGCCGCCCAGTAGCCGTCCCGGTTGGTGAAGTTGGCGAACGCGGTGTTGGGCTCCAGCGGCTTGAATGCCATCGGATGGAACTTGCTGCTCTCGAAGTAGCCCAGCTGTTCCAGCCCCTGGGGCGGCGCCAGCTCCCGCCACAGATCCTGCTTCACTCCAAGTGAGATAGCGCGCCCGAAGGAGCGAATGAGATCGAGGGTGTACTCATGGCAGGCCATCGGGAACGGACCGAGAGCCGCCGACCCTAGACTGCTTGCGAAGTCTATGAGGTAGTGTCGCAAGAAGCGGCGGCCATCCTCCTCGACGTACATGTCGAGGGTGTTGCCCTGCTTGGTGTCGAAGTGACACACCCATGCGGAGAAGATCCGCAGGCCGCGCAGCTCGCGCCGATCCTCGTGCTTCACGAGGTCGTTGGGATCGTCTCCGCGTCGGCCCTTCCAGTCGAACGGTCCCATCCATTCGCCGCCCAGGCGCCGGCTCGCGAGCGCGCGCCATGAGCCGTCCGGCAGACGCTCGACGCGGGAGAGCACGCTGTCGAGGTCCACGACCGTCATGATGCGCTCGCGCCCCTCCGCATCCGTGAACTCCACGCTGTCAGCCAACACCAGCTGTCTGCGCTCAAAGGTCGAGACGACGTCCTCCGGGACGTTGTAGCCGGCTGCATGGAACAGCCGGCCCGATATGACGCCCGCCGCCGTCGTAGTGCCGAAGAAACCGGGCGGGTCGAACTTGATGAAGTAGGTGTCGCCCCTGCCGTCCTCGATGGTGAAGCCGGGGGTCACTCCTTCCGTCTTCGCACCGACGACGGTCCACGGGCTCGTCGTGTCGGGGCCTGGTCTGGTGAGCGGCCCGCGCGCCGCCGCCTGGGGTGACATCGGGAAGAGCCCGATGCGGTTCGTGAACCAGGTCGAGTTGGGGACCTCGTCCAGGCTGTTGATGTTCCGGGCGGGTCCCGCCTGGTCGCCACCGAACCAGGCTCCGACTCCGCGCACGAGGCGAGCTGGATCGAACATCCGGCCGATCGGCCGGTTGATCGAAGCATCCACGCCGGAACGGAGGATGTTGGGGTCGCGGGGAGCGGGGGGCTCGATGTCGCGCCTGTCGTCGGCGTGCCACACGACCGGACCGTCCCCGAGCGGCGGCTCCCCGGCGTACGCCGCGATCCCGGCGCCGACACAGAGGGCGATGGCTAGCCCCCGCCTACCGCGGCGGTACCGGGTCCTTGCCATGGAACAGTCCTTTGGTCCATTGGAAGATCTGCTCGCTCTTCATGCGGAACACGGAGCCCTCGCCGCTGCGCGCCCACTCGAACCGCAGCACGAAGCCCGACCCGCTCACGAGACGGATGCCCAGCCCGTAGGAGAGAGTGAGGTTGTCGAAGCTGAGCTTGTTGAAGCTGTCGAACACCTGCCCCACGTCGCCGAGTACGTACATGTCGAGACCGGGTCCTGCGGCGCGCTGGAACACCCACAGCGGCCAGCGATACTCGACGCTCAGCACTGCGAGACCCCGGTCGCGCCACCGGAAGTCATTGAAGCCGCGCAGCAGGTCGGGATCGTCGTTGGTGAGCATGCGCTGGAACGGGATCTCGCCGTCTCCGGCGCGCTGAATCCACGAAACGTAGCCGCGCAAGGCGAGAGTGTGATGCTCGTACCAGAAGGGGACGAATTGCTGCAACTCCCCTCTGAAGGTCCAGAGGTCGGCCTCGCCGCTGTTGGTCGCGATCATGTACGATGCGCGCAGCTGCCTAAGTCCGCCACGAGTGGGACGCCCGGTTGGCAGCCCGTCCGACTGACCCAGGAGAAGCTCAAGGCTCAGGCCTTCCGACCGCTCGCCGAATCCGGGCGGCACGTCATCGGGGAACTGCTCGGGGAGGGACGGCTCGAAGTCGTCGTCCGGCAGGCCGGCGGCAACACCCGAGTAGAGGAACTTGCCGCGGAGGGCGAATCCGGAACCGAAGTCCCCGCGGTAGCTGAGTCCTGCCCAGGTGAGCTTCTGACGGTAGAAAGACTCGTCGAAGACGCTGCTGTTCGGTCCGATGCCGAAGTAACGCGCGTTCGCCCTGTCCCGGAATCCCGCTCCTAGTACAATGCTGCCACGTCTGCCCGCGGGCGCGCGCGCCCCGAAAGTGATGCGCTGGTCGCCGTTCACGGTGGCGTAGCCGCGCAGGCGCATCTGGACGCCCGGAAAGCCGACGTCGTTCAACTGAATCGCGAGACCGCCGCCGAACCCCGACAGGCCGCCGGCATTGATGGCCGGCATGAGCTGGATGTTTCCCGGGGGACGGAAGAAGATGTTGAGGATTCGGGTTTCATCGGTCCACTGCACCGCCGCGAGCATCCCGTCCCCAACGAGCTTCACGGGGTAGGTGAAGAACCTGAAGGGAACTACGAGGATGCCCTCCCACACCGGCATCGCGGGGTCGCGGAACCGAGCCGTGGTCGAGCCGCTGGCCGTGGGGATCTCGCCCCAGTAACTTGCGCCGACCCCATCGGCAACGGAGTCGGCGCGGGCGTGAGGCTCTTGCGCCACTGCGGTGCCGGCCGGGAGGGACACGAGCACCGCGGCGATTATCGGGAGGCCGGACCCACGAAGCGCAGCGGCCACCCGCGCCCTCCTTACTCGATCTCGAACACGACGAACCTGAGCTGGCCCCTGCGGTCCACGTGCAGTACGACCGGGTCGCCGCGCTGGAGTTGGCGCAGTGCCTGCGAGAGTTGCCCGATCGAAGTGATGTCCTGGCCGTTGACAGCGTGGATTACGTCAGCCACCGCAAGTCCGGTCGCGACCGTTGGGACGCCAGCAGCCTGGGCCACCACTGCGATGCCGCCTTGGCGCCTCAGCCACGGCAGCATCGCGGCGATGTCCTCATCCACTTCGACCACTAGGATGCCGAGCTCGCGCACGAGGTTGCGCTCCTGTCCCACCACGTCGGCAAATGCGCTGGGGTCGTTGGCGCGCTCGACCACCGCTACGTCCATGTTCAAGCGGTTCAGCCCGCGGCGCACGTCGAGGGTGACCACGTCGTTCACGCGCCGCTGATACACGTTTACGTTGAACTGGCGAGCGTTCTCCATCGGCTTGCCGTTGAGCGAGACGATCACGTCGCCCACCTGTATGCCTGCTTGAGCGGCCGGGGAGCGCGGGTACACGTCGGAAACCACAACGCCCCAGTTCCGCGTGAGTCTGAGGCCGTGAGCGAGCCGCGGCGTAATGGTCTGGGCGTTGACGCCGATCATTCCGCGGCGCACGTGGCCGTTGTCGCGGATCTGCTCCCACACCGCGCGCACGATGTTGCTGGGCGATGCGAAGCCGATTCCCTCGCTACCTCCCGACTGGGACAGGATCAGCGTGTTGATGCCGATCAGTCGTCCATGCGTGTCGATGAGCGGACCGCCACTGTTGCCGGGGTTGATGGGAGCGTCGGTCTGGATGTATGCCATTGGGTGGTCATCTGCCAGCTGACGTCCGACAGCGCTCACCACGCCCATTGTCACCGACATCTCGAGTCCGAGCGGGCTCCCGAATGCAAAGACGAGGTTCCCGGGACGAACCTCGTCGGAATCTCCCAACTCGAGGTACGGCAGGTCGGTTGCCTCGATCTTGATCAGCGCCAAATCGGTTTCCAGGTCGGTGCCGACGATCACGCCGTCCACACGGCGCCCGACCGGCTTCACCAGCGAGCGTCCGGGTTGCTCGCCCGACGCGGGCTCGGCGAGCACCACGGACAGCTGCCGCGCGCCTTCCACCACGTGGTTGTTGGTGACGATGTAGCCGTCCGCCGACACGATGACGCCCGACCCGCCGCGGCGCTGCCGTCCTATGGCGGGAGCCGCTCCTGCACTCGCCTGTACCGGCCCGATTGCGGTGACGTAGATCTCGACCACGGAGCGCCCGACCTGATCGGTCATTGCCTCCATGAACTCGCTCAGCTCGACCAATACCGATGGAGGCGCGGCAGTCTCCTGCGCGTTCGCGGCGGGATTCCATACGAGCGAGGCGAGAACTAGCACCACACCGATGCGGGTGCCTATCCGATTCATGCGACGATTCCTTTCCTGACCAGTGATTGTCGCTCCGCTGACCGTCAACCGTCCGACACAGCGGGCGCGAGCTCTCCCTTGTCGCAGGGCGCTCTCTCTGCTTTCTCGGGCAAGTGGGTGTCCCACCAGCGGTGCGCCCGCGTGGTTGTCCACGGCTCGGCAAACCCGATGGACTCCAGACGGCGCGCGAGCTCGTACGCGCCGGCCGGCCGGTCCTCGGGCAGCTTCTCGAGACACTGGAGCACCAACTCGTCGAGCTCCGGCGGGATCTCCAGTTCCGAACGAGCGGACGGTGGCTCGGGCGTCTCCGAGATGTGCTTGTGCATCATCTTGAGTGGGTTGTCCGCCTCGAACACGAGCTGCCCCGTGATCAACCAGTACAGTACAGCACCGAGCGCATACACGTCTACTTGGCCGTCCACCGTGCGCTCTCCCATGGCCATCTCGGGAGCCATGAATGCCGGCGTGCCCGTCGTCATGTGCGGCTGCGTGAGCATGGTGTCTTCGGGGGCCTGGGCGCCCTTCACGAGCCCGAAATCGAGCACCTTCACGTAGTCTACGGATACGCCCATACGGCACGTATGGATGTTGGACGGCTTGATGTCGCGGTGTATGAGACCCTTCATGTGGGCTTCTGCGAGCGAATCGCACGCCTGAGCTACCAGCCGTGCGGCGCGCTCCGGCGGGATCGGTCCGTGCTGCTTCACGAGGTCCTCGAAGCCCAGCCCGTCCAGCAGCTCCATCACATAGTAGAACGTGCCGTTCTCGGCCACACCGAAATCGTACAGCTCGATCGTGTGCGGTGAGCGGAGCGTGGCCGCGGCCTGCGCCTCGCGCTTGAACCGCTCGACGGCGACGTGCTGGGTCATCGACGAGCCAGCCCCGAGCACCTCGGGTCGGATGAGCTTGATGGCGGCCGGGCGCGCCAGCAGGCGATGCTCGGCGTGGTACACCTCGCCCATTCCGCCGCGGCCGATCTGGTCACCCAGCTTGTAGGCGCCGAGCTGCTTGGCAGCGCGCACCTGGCGTCCCAGCCCGTAGATGATCTTGGCCGGCAGCACGGCCAGGAATGCCGTGAAGTACGTCGGAGCGAACGCGAAGACGGCCTCGGTGGCGCCCCACGCCACCTCCACGCCGCGCAGCTGCGCGATGGCCAGACCAAGTGGATCCATGGATGCCGCAATGAGCGATGCGATGAGGATCTTGTGCGGCGTGTTGGGCGCGATGCTGGGATAGACCAGGATGACGATCGTGATCCAGGACAGCTCGTGGGGTGTGATGGGTGGCACCCACATCTGGAGCAGTCCGATGAGGAAGGCCGTCACGACCTCGAATCCCAATCCGATGTCGAGCAGCAGCTTGGGTCTGTGGTGCAGCCGTCCGGCCACGAACACCATTGCCACAGAGAGTACCAATCCGGTACCGGCGATCGCGTTGCCCGGCATGGGCCACGGGCGGTCGCTCATGAGCAGCGGCATGTCGATGAACCGCGTGGCCAGGTTTGCCATCAGCAGGCCGAACGCCCACAGCGATGCGACCGCCAGGCTGGCGATGCCGACCCGCCTGCACGACTGCGACAGAACCTCGGTGGGCAGCGACATACGCCCGCTACCCGTGGTGGTCGCGGGGGTGTGGGCCGCGTGCAGGTTCCTGGAGCTCATGTCTGCTTCTCTCTCCGGGGATCCGGCCGAACGATTGCGAACATTATCATAACGCGTGGCGCAACGGAAAGTTCGCCCGGAGCGAGCGGTGCCGACAGGGCCGGTCTATGCCTGCTTGCGCTTGCGGGCGGCCTTCTTGGCCGGCTTCTGTGCTTCCGTCTCCCCGCTCTTGGCGATGCTCGCCTTGAGGGCCTCCATCAGATCGATGATCTGTGTCTGCGGCTCCTCGGCGGGCGCGGCGGTGATCTCCTCGCCCTCGATCTTGCGCTGGATCTGCTCCATCATGCGGTTGCGGACGTCGTCCTGGAAACTCTCCGGCTTGAACTCGTCCGAGGCCGCCTGCTTCACCAGTTGAACGGCGAGCTGGAGCTCCTCGTCCTTGACCTCTCCCTCGCCGAGCGGGACCTCGGAGAAGGCCCTCAACTCGTCCGCGTAATGGAGCTGCTCCATCGCGAGCCCGTCACCCATGGGACGCACCAGTACGAGGTACTGTTTTCCGCGCGCGGCGTAGCGTGCCAGCGCGGAGAGCCCGGTCTCCCGCATCGCCTGACTCAACAGCCGATAGGCGCGCTCCCCGCCCTTGTCGGGGCCGAGATAGTAGATCTTGCTGAGGTATTGTCGCTCGACCTGCTCGGCGGGCACGAATTCGGCGATGTCGATCGTCTCGGTGGCCTTCTCTTCGAGTGCTTTGAGCTCGTCGGGGGTGAACAGGACGTATTGGTCCTTGGCGAACTCGTAGCCCTTGACCATGTCCTCCCGCTCCACGACCTCTCCATCCTTCTTGCAGACGTACTGCTGCTTGAGACGGGAGCCGCAGTCCCGGTGGACCCAATTGAAGCTGACCTTCGACTTCGGCTCCGCGGCCGAGTAGAGCTTGATCGGCACGGATACCAGGCCGAAAGAGACGGTTGCGGCTGCTATGGGACGAGCACTCATGGCGGTGGCCCCGCGTTCGTGAGGGGCGGTAGAATAAGGACAGCGGGGGCCCGTCGCAAGGCTCGACGCCTGGGCGGACTCCCATATCTGTTTATGGTGCAACTGCTTAGCTGGTAAGAGATAAACCGTAGTACGGTAGTCCCGTTATTGCCTGTGGCGCTTCCGCGCGGCTATGATTCCCGGCAACCATGGCGCCTCCTCCAGAGCCCGGATCGGATCGTCTAACCGCATACCGGGCAAAGCGTTCTGCGGACCGCACTCCGGAGCCTGCCGGCACCGTATCGGAACAGGCGGGCCGGCTCTTCGTGGTGCACAAGCACGCTGCCACACGGCTCCACTTCGACCTGCGCCTCGAGATGAACGGGGTGCTGGAGTCGTGGGCCGTCCCGAAGGGGCCTTCCAGGAATCCCAAGGACAAACGGTTGGCGGTGAAGGTCGAGGACCATCCGCTGGAGTACGGTGACTTCGAGGGCGTGATCCCCGAGGGCAACTACGGCGCGGGCGCTGTCGTCCTGTGGGACCGCGGCGTGTGGGTGCCGGTGGAGGACATGGACGAGGGCTTCGAGAAGGGGAAGCTTCTCTTCGAGCTCCGCGGCTACAAGCTGCGCGGGCGCTGGACGCTCGTGAAGATCAAGAAGAGCGAGAAGGAGTGGCTGCTGATCAAGGAGCGCGACTCCCTCGTGGCGGAGGAGGGCGACGAGTTCCCGCAGGACTCGGTGCTGTCGGGGCTCACCGTGGAGCAGCTCAAGGAGGGTGTGCATCCGGCGGAGTCACTAATCGGCGAGCTGGAGGGGGCCGGCGCCAAGCGGCGCCGCGTAGACGCCACCGAGGTGAAGCCGATGCTGGCGGACACGCGTGAGAAACCGTTCTCGAAGCCCGGCTGGATCTTCGAGATCAAGTACGACGGCTATCGCATGATCGCCGGGCTCGACCAGGGCGAGGCCAGCCTGACCACGCGGAACGGGCACGACGCGACGCACGCCTTCCCCGAAGTCATTCGCGCGCTCGAGGCGCTGCCGTTCGAGCGGCTGGTGCTGGACGGGGAAGTCGTCGTACACGACGAGGCCGGGCGCCCCAGCTTCGGTCGGCTGCAGAAGCGCGCTCGGCTTACGCGGCCCGCCGACATCCGGAGAGCATCCATCGAGCTCCCCGCCACGCTCTATCTCTTCGACCTGCTCGGACTCGAAGGCCACGACGTGCGCCGGGTGCCTCTCGTGGAGCGCAAGGCTGCGCTGCAGCGGGTGCTCCCATCCGTGGGGCCGCTGCGCTACTCGGATCACGTCGAGGAGCACGGCGCGCCCTTCTTCGACGGCGTGCGCGAGATGGCGCTAGAGGGGATGATCGCCAAGAAGGCGGACAGCCCGTACCGCTCCGGGCGTTCGCCGAGCTGGATAAAGGTGCGCGCCGATCGGACCGGCGACTTCGTGGTCGTGGGCTTCACGCGGCCGAAGGGGTCGCGCGGAGGGTTCGGCGCCCTGCACCTGGCGGCGTACGAAGGCCGCGAGCTCATCTACGTGGGCCGGGCGGGCAGCGGGTTCACCACCGCGCAACTCGAGCAGGTTCGCGAGGCGCTGGATTCGCTCACCCGCGAGGCGCCGCCTTGCCGCGGGGCACCTGGTGGAGCGCAGCACACTTGGGTGGACCCCGAGATAGTGTGCGAGGTGCGTTACCGGGAGTGGACCGAAGAGGGGCTGCTGCGCCACCCGGTCTTCCTGCGCTTCCGCGACGACAAGCCGGCACGGGAATGCGAGCACCCAGGGACGGGAAAGAGGGAAGAGGGAAGTGACGAGTTCCCGGAAGCGGCTGCCTCCGAGGCAGCTCCGCCCGACCTCAAGCTCACGAACCTCGACAAGACGTTCTGGCCCGAGGAAGGCTACACCAAGGGCGACCTGCTCGAGTACTACCGAGCCATCGCCCCCTGGATCCTCCCTTACCTGTCCGATCGGCCCGTCGTGATGACCCGCTTTCCCGACGGGATCGAAGGCAAGTCGTTCTTCCAGAAGGACGCGCCGGGGTTCGCGCCCGACTGGATCAGGCGGGAGCAGATGTGGAACGAGGATACAGGGCGCGAGCTCAACTACTTCGTAGCTGATGACGAGGCTTCGCTGCTCTACATCGTGAACCTCGGCTCCATCCCGTTGCACGTTTGGGCAAGCCGGGCCGGGTCGCTGGAGCACCCCGACTGGTGCATCCTCGATCTGGATCCCAAGGAAGCGCCGTTCAAGCACGTCGTGAAGATCGCCCGGTTCCTGCGCAAGTTGTGCGATGAGATCGAGCTTCCCAGCTTCGTGAAGACGAGCGGGAGGTCCGGCCTCCACGTGATGCTCCCGCTGGGACGCCAGATGACGCACGAGCAGTCGCGGACCCTCGGTGAGCTGCTGGCCCGGGTCGTAGCCGCCGAGCTTCCCGAGATCGCCACGATCGCGCGGCTGCCGGCGCAGCGGGAGGGCAAGGTATACGTGGACTACCTGCAGAACGGGCACGGCAAGCTCCTCGTATCACCCTTCTGCGTGCGACCCTATCCGGGTGCGCGAGTTTCCATGCCGCTGCGGTGGAGCGAGGTGAACTCCAAGCTGGACCTGGCCAAGTACACTATCCAGAACGCGCCCTCGCGCATGAAGCGTCTGGGTGAGGATCCGTTGCTACCCGTGCTGTCCACCAAGCCCGATCTGGGAGCTGCGCTGGGGCGGCTGCAGGGGAAGCTCGGCTAGGTGGAATCCGGATTCGAGGTGCCGGGTGCAGGAAGTGTCTCTGCCCTCCTCGTGCGGCCCGACGATGCGCGGTGGTTGTACGTGGTGGCCCACGGCGCGGGCGCCGGGATGCGGCACCCGTTCATGGAGCGCGTCGCCGTGGCTTTGGCGGGGAAGGGGATCGCCACGTTCCGCTACCAGTTTCCCTATATGGAGCAGGGGAAGAGGCGGCCCGATCCGCCGGCCGTCGCGACCGAGACCGTGCGAGCGGCTGTCGATGCGGCGCGTGACGCGGCACCCGGTATGCGGCTCATCGCCGGCGGCAAGTCGTTCGGGGGTCGGATGACATCCACCGCGCAGGCTGAAGAGCCGCTGCCTGGAGTGCGGGGACTCGCCTTCCTGGGGTTCCCGCTTCACCCTCCAGGGAGACCGGGCACAGGGAGAGCAACGCACCTCGAGCAGGTCCGCATCCCGATGTTGTTTCTGCAGGGGACGCGTGACACGTTTGTAGGTCTGGACTTGCTGACACCGCTGTGCGACGGGCTCGCCCAGGCCACGCTGCACGTCGTTGAAGGCGGCGACCACTCATTCAAGGTGCCGAAGCGATCGGGGCGCACCGAGGAGGATGTGATGGAGGAGCTCGCCGGGACGATCGCAGACTGGACTGAAAAGCCATGAGGTCGTGATGCCGAACTATTGGATCCTCAAGACAGAGCCCACCACCTACAGTTACGGCGACCTGGTCCGCGACAAGAGCACCGCGTGGGACGGGGTGAAGAACAACCTCGCCCTCAAACACATCAAACAGATGAGCCCCGGCGACGAGGCCCTCATCTATCACTCGGGCAAGGAAAAAGCCGCGGTCGGCCTGGCCCGAATCAAATCCGTAGCGTATCCGGACCCCGGCGCCAACGACCCGAAGCTCTTTGTGATGGACATCGAAGCGGCCGGCGGGCTGTCCCGTCCCGTGACGCTCAAGGAGATCAAGGCGGATCCCGCCTTCAAGGACCTCGCGCTGGTGCGGATGCCGCGGTTGTCGGTGGTCCCGGCTACTGCGGCGCAGTGGAAGCGCCTGCTGAAGTTGGCGGGTAGCCCAGACTAGACCGGCAGCAACTCCTCGAAGCGGCGCGCCAGCGCCGGGCCGGCGCCGGCGTCCTCGTGCTTGAAGAACACGAATGCCTGCTCCCAGGGCTGGCTCGTGATTCGGGCCGCCCACTCGCGCAGAGCGTCGTCGTCGTAGGCTTCGCGGCGCAGCCGCACGTAACCGATGTTCCCGGTCGGAACGAGCGGGGTCTCGCCGTCGTCCGTGTCGGCGATGCAGAGCGCCGCGCCCTTGGAGCGGAGCGCCTCGTACACCGCTTCATCGAACCACGACTGGTGCCGAAACTCGAACGCTGCGGGCCAGCCCTTCGGTAGCAGGTCGAGAAACTCCCCTAGCCGTTCCAGATCCTGCTTCATGTTGGGAGGCAGTTGAAACAACATCGCACCCAGCTTGGCGCCCAGAACCGACGCGTTGTTCACGAGGTACGAGAGCGGGTCGTCGACGTTCTTCAGTCGCTGCATGTGCGTGATGCGGCGGGAGGCCTTGAGTACGAAGCGGAAGCCATCTGGAACGCGCTCCCCCCATTGAACGAGCACCTTCTCGGACGGCATGCGGTAGAACGTGTTGTTGATCTCTACGGTGCGAAACTGCTCGCCGTAGAAGCGAAGCATGTCATCGCTGGCCAGGTCCTCAGGGTAGAAGCTGCCCTTCCACTCCTTGTAGGAGTATCCGCTCGTGCCGGTTAGTACCTGCATCGCAAATCCCGGGAGGTGGTGGAAGCCGTATTGTCCGCCCCGGCTGGAAGGAATGCAAGGGCACGATGCGTGCGGCTTGCCGAAGCGGTTGATTCGGGCATACTTGTGACGGGAAGTCTTCACGTGAGCAAAGCCATGTCGCACCGCCTCAATCGTTTCGACGGATTGTTGGTCGCCGCCGGCGTCGCCGGCCTCGCGGCCTTCCTGCTGCTGTATGCCAGCGCGAGCCCGCAGGCCGCGGTGACGCTCGACGTCACACGCGAGGAAGCTCTCGCTACGGCCAGGGATTACCTCGATGCCCGGGGAGCCGAACTCGACGGCTTCAAGGGAGCCGTTCAGTTCACAGGTAACAACGTCGGCCTCGTGTTCCTGCAGCGCACCCTTGGGTTGGACGAAGCCAGCCGCTGGGCACGTGAGGAAGTGCCCATCTGGTCGTGGATCATGAGGTGGTTCGAGCCCGGGGAGAAGGAGGAGTGGCAGGTTCGGGTTGCGGTGGACGGAACAGTAGTGGGGCTCGCGCACCTGGTCGAGGAAGCTGCGGCCGGTTCCGACCTGGAGCAGGACTCGGCGCAGGTGATTGCCGAGGCCTTCGTGGCGGACCGGGGATGGGACCTCGAGACGCTGGAGATGGTTGAGGCGTCCAGCGAGAAGCTGGACAACCGGACCGACCACCACTTCTCGTGGGAGAAGACGGGGTCCTCCGTGGCTTGGCAACCTGACGAAGACGAGACCGGGACGGGCTCGGTGCGGGTGCTAGTGGACCTGCAGGGCGACGAGGTGGGTCGCTACCGCCACTACATGCACGTGCCGGAGGACTTCCAGCGTGATCTCGAGGGAGCGGGCAGCATGGGCACGGTATTGGCGGTGGGGAGCCTTGCCCTCACGTTGGTGCTGCTTCTCGCGGCGCTGGGCGTCACGATAGTCCGATACCGCGCCGACGACATCCGTTGGGGGCCGGCCCTGCGGGTTGCGGCATTGGTGTCTCTCTTGATGGTCGTTCAAGGGGTCTTGTTGTGGCCCAACGCCAAGTTCAACTACGCAACGGAGATCGACTGGGTCGCCTTCATCGGCCTGTTGTTGATCGGTCTCCTCGTGGTCGGTGTGATCTACGGTGTATGGGTTCTGTTCACCGCCGCGGCGGGTGAGTCGCTGGCGCGGGAGACGTTCCCTGACAGTCTCACCGGATACGAGGATGCGGCGCGAGGACGGCTGTTGAGCCCGAGTGTCGCGGTGGCCAGCCTGCGCGGCTACGCCCTGGGGTTCCTGATACTGGGATACCTCACGGTGTTCTATGTGCTGGCCAGGAAGTATTTTGGTGCGTGGTTGCCTGCCGAGGGGCCGTACTCCGAGATCTTCAACAGCTACCTCCCGTTCCTGGCCCCGCTCACGGTGAGCCTGGTCGCGGCGCTGACCGAGGAGCTCACCTATCGCCTCTTCGGCATCTCGCTGTTCAAGAAGTACCTGAAGTCCACCGCCGTCGCGCTGCTCATCCCGGCGGTGATCTGGGCCTTCGCACACTCCAACTACCCTGTCTTCCCCGTGTACATGCGGGGCATCGAGCTCACCATCGGCGGGCTCATATTCGGGATCGGGTTCCTTCGTCTCGGTCTGCTCGCGTGCGTGATCGCGCACTTCGTGATTGACGCGGTGATCATTGGCATGCCGCTCCTCTCGTCGGGGAACACGGCCTACGTGATCTCGGGTGCCATCGTGATGGGGATCGCCCTGCTGCCGGCGGTCCTGGGGCTCGCCGCCCGCGCGCGTGCACCTGGCGCCGTAGGTGCGCCGCCGGCGGCGGGCTGAGCGTCGTGGCTGAGCGACCCTCCGCCGTGCTGCGGCGCCTGGAGCGCCTCAAGGACGACTTCGGCGGCGAGATCCCCGGCCGCAGGCTCGAGCTGCTGCGCGCTCTGGAGCGGCGCCGGCTCGAGAGCGCTGGGCACGTACTGCGGCTCCACGAGTTGCTCTGCTTCAGCCGGGCATATCCCGACGACGCGCCGGTTCTCTCACAGGTCGAGCGCATGCTCGATGGTTTCGAGAGGCGCGGGGACCTCAGGCGCTTCCGCACCGCGCTCGCCGACTCGGGGATAGCGGGCACGGCCATCAATTACTCCTTCTTCTGGTTCACGGCCGAGTGGCTGGCGCGACGCTGGCCGAAGGACCTGACCATTGATTGGCCGCTGTTCGCCGGCAAGGAGAAGCTGCAGGAGCTGCTGCACCTGCTGCTGCCCTACACCGAGACCCTGACCGTGGATGAGCTCGGCTTCTCCTCGCGCGAGTGGATCACGCTGCTCAAAGGGCCGACCCAGACCGATGCCGAGTTCCTGATCCGGCGCTTCGCCGCTCTCCGGTCTGACGCGTTTGTGCGCGAGACCGTCTACGAGCTACTCGACGTACCGGTTCGCATCGCTCCCGGACGCGACACCCCGTCGC
Organism: Gemmatimonadota bacterium; assembly: GCA_039587315.1. GTDB lineage: Bacteria > Gemmatimonadota > Gemmatimonadetes > Gemmatimonadales > GWC2-71-9 > WVYX01. The sequence goes on from JBDHIS010000004.1 coordinate 95,952, forward strand.
GTACGAAGGCGCGGTACGACGGCCTGCCCGCCGTATTCCAGACCGGTCCACTCTCGCGGGGGCGACCGAACCTGCGGCGCGAGGTGGAGCGGCCTCCGGTCGCCGTGCGCCCGGTGTCGCCGCGCGAGGGACAGCACCTGGTGGACCTCGCTCGCGAGGCGATGGTCACCCGCAGCCGCGACCTCGACATCTTCGTGCACGCAGACAAGCACGACGTCCGTCTCGTGGACTGCGGCGGCGGTCTCCAGTTCGCCTGCTTCGGAGCCGTTCCCGAGCGGCGCCTGATGCTGGACTCGGTGTACGGCATGCTCACGCTCAAGAGCGGTGTGCCGATGGGGTACGTGCTCGTGAGCACGATCTACGACTCGGCCGAAGTGGCCTACAACGTGTTTGAGACATACCGCGGTGGCGAGGCCGCGTACGTGTACGGTCGGGTGTTGGCCATGGTGCGTCACCTGTTTGACGTGGACGTGTTCACCGTGCCCCCCTACCAGCTCGGACAGGACAACGACGAGGGGCTCAAGTCGGGAGCGTGGTGGTTCTATTACAAGCTGGGCTTTCGTCCGCACGACCCGGATGTACGCCGGGTGATGCGGGCCGAGCTGGCGAAGATGAAGCGCCGCCCCGGGCACCGCTCGAGCATCGCCACCCTGAGGGAGCTCGTGCAGTCCAACGTGTTCCTGTATCTGGGCAAACAGCGCAGGGACGTCAGGGGCCGTATCTCCCTGGGCAACATCGGACTCAAGGTCACCGCGTACCTGGCCGAGAGGTTCGGTGCCGACAGGGATGCCGGGGTGAGGACGTGCTCGCGTGAAGCGGCACGTATGCTGGGCGTCCGCTCGATGAGCCGTTGGTCACGGGGCGAGAGGCTGTGGTGGGATCGCTGGAGTCCCCTCATCATGGCGCTTCCGGGGGTCCAGCGCTGGAGTGCGGCCAACAAGCGGGCGCTCGTCCGGGTCGTGCGGGCCAAGGGCGGGCGCCGCGAGTCCGACTTCGTTCGGCTGTTCGACCGGCACCGGCTCCTGCGGGCCGCGGTGCTCCGGCTGGCGGAAGATTGAGGGCCGGTCGCGGGACTCTCGCAGGCTCGATTATCCTTATACACAGGGGTCAGGCGACAGGCCGGTGGGGATCGCCCCACTGGACCTGGGTTCGCGGGCCGGGGTAGGTGGCGAGGGGGGAAGAACTGAAGAGGGTCGAACCATGAAGCGACGGATATTCGTCCGGGCACTGGTCGCGGTCGCGATCACCTTTACGGCGGTCTCCAGCGTCTGGGCTCAGGATCAGGCGGTAGATACGAAGGCGAACGAGCTCTACGACGAGGTGATGAGCCCGTTCTGCCCGGGGCGGACCCTCGCCAACTGCCCGTCGCCACAGGCGGCGCAGCTGCGCGAGCAGATCAGGCAGCAGCTGACCGCCGGCTCGACGGACGAGCAGATCAAGGCCGAGCTGTACGAAGCCTATGGAGAGGTAGTGCTCGGGGCACCACGCAAGGAGGGGTTCGGGCTCCTGGCGTATGTCCTCCCGGCTTTCTTCATCGTGGCGGGCGCGCTGGTCCTGGTCGCTTGGATAACATCGATGAAGAGGACGCCCGCGACCCGTGCCGTCGTGGTGGACGACCTCGACTCGCAGTCCCAGGCACGCCTCGAGTCCGAGTTGTCGCAGCTCTAGGCGAGCCCGCCGCAGACTCCCGATACGGCAGACTTCTACTTCCCGTGTAGGAGGAGACACCAGATGTCCTCCCGACTCTCCCGTACTTTGAGATTCCTGGTCCTGGCGCTGGCGGTGACCGTCTCGTGCACGGCGGCTCCCGAGATGGCGGCGGCGCAGAAGATCGTCGTCGTGAACAAGAGCGCCAGCACGCTCTCGATCGTGGATGTCGTGACTCGCGCCGAGCTGGCCGTCGTTCGGACGGGGTTCGCGCCTCATGAGGTCGCGGTGTCTCCGGACGGGCGCTTCGCCTACGTTAGCGACTACGGGACGGGACCGCAGGCTGGCAACACGGTCACCATAATCGACATCTCCGAGGCGAGCGCGGTAGGCACGATCTCGCTCGGCTCCCACACACGTCCGCACGGTATCACGGTCGCCGCCGACGGCACGGTGTGGGTCACCACGGAGGGCTCGGAGCACCTGCTGCAGTTGGACCCCGACGAGCGGACGATCCTCCAGGCGGTGCGCACGGGGCAAAGCGTGACACACATGGTGGTGCTGGCCGAAGCGGCCGGGCGGGCCTACACCGCCAACATCGGCAGCGGCAACGCGACGGCCGTTGACGCCGCGGCGGGGGACGTGCTCGCCCAGATTACGACCGGGGCGGGCGCAGAGGGCATCGACGTCGCTCCCGACGGTCGGCACGTGTATGTCTCCAACCGAGGTGCTGGGACCCTGTCGGAGATCGAGGTGGCCAGCAACACGGTTACCAGGACGCTGCAGGTCGGCGACTTCCCGATCAGAGTCAAGGTACGACCCGACGGGCGGGAGGTCCTCGTCTCGAACGCCCGCGGAAACGAAGTCGTGGCCGTGGATATCCAGGCGTGGGAAGTCGTGCGACGCCTGCCCGTTGGTGCGGTCCCGGTTGGCATACTCATATCTCCCGACAACCGAACTGCGTACGTTGCCAACACGGCGGACGACAAGATCTCCGTGATAGATCTCGAGGAATGGGCGCTGGACGGCGAGATCGTGGCGGGTAACGAGCCGGACGGCATGGCGTGGGTTGGACGCTAGTCTGCGGGCTTTCAGAAACGCTGTCATCCTCACACGGCGGGCGCTTCCGCGCTCCGCCGTGTAGCTTATCTGGACCATGAGCCTGCTGAAGTTCACGCGTCTCGAGAAGCAGCTCTCGCTGCTCGACGTTTACGTCATCGCCACGGGGGCGATGATAAGCTCGGGCTTCTTCCTGCTTCCGGGCATCGCGACGGCCTACACGGGGTCGAGCGTAGTGCTGGCGTACCTGCTCGCGGGCGTGCTGATCCTGCCGGCCATGCTGAGCCAGGCCGAGCTGGCCACGGCCATGCCGCGTGCCGGCGGTGCGTACTACTTCCTCGACCGCACGCTCGGGCCCCTGGTTGGCACGACAGGAGGGGTCGGCACCTGGCTAGCCCTGGTGCTCAAGTCCGCCTTCGCTCTGATCGGAATGGGCGCGTACCTGCAGATCGTGTTCGACGTACCGATCCTCACCACGGCCATAGCGTTCACCGTCGTCTTCGCGTTGCTCAACATCGTCGGGGCCAAGGAGTCGAGCGGGTTGCTGCGGGTGCTGGTGATGACGCTGCTCACGATCCTCGCGTTCTTCCTGATCTACGGCCTGTCGGACTTGTTGGTGGACCGCCCGGATCTGGCGGCTCGCTTCGATCCTTTCCTGACGAGCGGGGTGGACGGGCTGCTCGGCACCGTCGGGCTTGTCTTCGTCTCCTACGTGGGGCTCACCAAGGTGGCCAGCCTGGCCGAGGAGGTGAAGGACCCCGATCGCAACATCCCACTTGGCATGGGCCTGGCACTCGCTTCCGTCACGGTGATCTATGCACTTGGCGTGATCATAATGGTGTCGGTGCTTGGTGTGGGCAGGTTGAGTGAGAGTCTCACACCGGTCGCCGAGACTGCGGGCGCGCTCTCCGGAATCCTGCCGCGGCAGGTTGTCGTATACCTCGTTGTGGCCGCGGCCGTCGTGGCGTTCGCGTCCATGTCGAATGCGGGTATTCTCGCGGCGTCACGGTACCCGCTGGCAATGGCGCGCGACAGGATCTTCCCGGACTACTTCGCCAAGACCGGACGGCTCGGGACGCCGGTTGCGTCGATTCTGCTCACTTGTTCGCTGCTGGTCGTATTCCTCTTGGTGTTCGACGTGGCACAGGTGGCGAAACTCGCGAGCGCGCTGCAGCTGATGCTGTTCGGCCTCATCAACGTCGCGGTGATCGTGATGCGCGAGAGCCATATCGAGGCATACGATCCGGGTTTCCGCTCGCCGCTGTATCCGTGGGTGCAGATGTTTGGGCTGTTCGTGCCGTTCGTGCTGGTGGCGGAGATGGGATGGCTTCCCGTTCTCTTCACTGTGGGTATCACTACGCTCTGCTTCGCGTGGTACATCTACTATGCGCAGCCGCGCATTGCGCGAGAGGGTGCGATCTACCACGTGTTCGAGCGGTTGGGGCGGCGGCGCTTCGCGGGGCTGGATCGTGAGCTGAGGGATCTCATGAAGGAGAAGGGCCTGCGTGCTGAGGACCCGTTCGACCAGGTGGTGGCGCGCGCCTTCGTAATCGACCTGGCTTCTGTCGAGCTCGGCTCGATAATCAAGAGCGCCTCCGATCTGCTGCAGCGCAGGCTACCGATCACCGGAGAGGAGCTCGTCGAGGCGTTCGGCCGCGGAGTGCGGATGGGCGGCACTCCCGTTTCTCACGGCGCCGCGCTGCTGCACACGCGGTTGCCGGAGCTCGACACGTCAGAGCTCGTGCTCGTTCGCTGCCGCGGCGGCTTGCAGGTGGACATGGAGGACGACGAGATGGTACGCCAGGCCGCGGCGGTGCCGATCCGAGCGGTGTTCTTCCTTGTGAGCGGGGAAGCGGACCCGGGGCGGCACCTGCGCATCCTGGCACAACTGGCCGGCCGCGTCGAGGGCGACGACTTCATCGAGGAGTGGCAGGCATGCAGTGACGAGCAGGAGCTGAAGGAGGTCCTGCTCCGGGACGACCGCTTCCTCTCGCTCAGGCTGGAGGTGGGCACCCCCGGTGAGGCGCTCATCGGTCGTGCCTTGCGCGAGCTCACGCTGCCACCGGGCTGCCTGGTGGCTCTCATCCGTCGCTACGGCTCCACTATCGTTCCGCGCGGACAGACCGTGCTGCGCGAGGGTGACCGTCTCACGATCATCGGGGAGCCCGAGGGATTGAAGCAGATGGAGGAACGGTACGCGGCCGCGCGCCGCGCCTAGGCTTGCCCGCACCAATCGAAAGCCCCAAGTTGCGCAACACGCTCTCCACGCGGAGCCCGGTCATGAGCCGTTACACGTCGGCACTCCTCCTCTTGCTCGCGCCCCAAGCTCTCTCAGCACAACAGATCGACGTCGCAGGTATCTACCGCGACGCCGCGCCGTCGGTCGCGCTGGTGATCATACTCGACCGGCACGGTGACACGCTGAGCTTCGGGAGCGGCTTCTTCATCGATCAGGACGGTGCGCTGGCCACGAACTACCACGTGGTGGCGGGAGGCGCCCAAGCCAAGGTGCGGCTGCAGGGTGGGGAGGTACGCGCGGTATCGGGGGTGTTGGCAGCGGATCCCGACCAGGATCTCGCGATCCTCGAGGTCGGGGGATATGCGTCAGACCCGCTCACTCTCGCGGGGGCACGACCAATGATCGGCGAGCCGGTCGTCGCGATCGGCAATCCGATGGGATTCGAAGGTACCGTTTCGGAGGGCATTCTCAGCGGCATCCGCTCCATGGACGACGAAACGGTGCGCTATCAGGTCACGGCACCGATCTCGCCTGGCAGCAGTGGAGGACCGATTCTCAACGCGGCCGGGGAAGTGATCGGCATCGCGACCTTCATCTGGAAGGAAGGTCAGAACCTCAACTTCGCGGTGCCGGCCGATGAGCTCGGCCGACTCTGGAGTGAGCGCGGCGACGCGCAGCCCCTCGATCTCGCGGCTGCGGCGACCGGGGCGACGGGCCTGGGCGAGTTCTCCACCAACGGCAGGCGTCTGGATGTCGGAATGGAATCGGTGGGCGAGCTGAGCGAGTTCGACGAGCAGCTGTTCGACGAGTCGTTTGCGCAGGCGTGGGCACTCGAGCTGCCGCGCGGTGAGTCAGTCACTGTCGATCTCCTGTCGGACCAGTTCGACGCATTCCTGATCATCGTGGGTCCGGGAATCGCAGAGCCGCTCACGGACGATGACGGCGCCGGGGCCTGCGACGCCCGGATTTCGTTCAAGGCCTCCGAGGGGGGCACCTTCACGGTGCTGGCCAACAGCGCGTGGCCCAGCGAGGTGGGGACGTTCCGGCTCCGCGTGACTGAGGAGCCGGGTCCGATGACGGCGGGCGAGTGCGACAGCGTTGGGCCGCAGGGCTCGGAGATCGATCTGCTTGGCTGGCTGCTCAGCATGCCGTTGGGAGGGCGAGTGATCGGCGTTGGGGGCATGGCGGCTGGGGAGCTCAGTTCGGCCGACGCCGAGAGTTGGGACGGGTCCTACGCTCAGGCCTGGGCGCTCGAGATGCAAGCCGGCGAGCAGGCGACCGTGGACCTGCGTTCGGACGACTTCGATTCCTATCTGTTCGTGGCCGGGCCGGGACTGCCCGAACCGCTTTCGGACGACGACGGCGCCGGTGGGTGTGACTCCCGTGTGACTTTCGTGGCGCCGGCTGACGGGACCTATCGCCTGATAGTGAACACGCTCTCGAGCGGAGTGACGGGGAGCTTCGTGCTGAGTGTCACGAGGGAACCGGGTCCCGTCGCTGCGGCGGAGTGCGGCGGCGGCGAGGACGTGGACGTGCTTGCCGAGCTGGGAGCGATGCTGGCGGAGCTTCCGCTGGTCGGGAATCTAGCCGTGGGCGAGGAGGTCGCGGGCGCCCTGACGACGGACGACGCGCTGAGCTGGGACGGCACGTTCGTGCAGGCGTGGTCGTTGAAGCTCGAGGCCGGCGATTTCGTGACGGTCGATCTGGTGTCGGACGACTTCGACGCCTTCATGGTTATTGTGGCACCGCAGTTGGCCGGGGTCTTCACCGACGACGACGGAGCCGGGGCGTGCGACGCGCGCGTTACGCTGACCGCCGCGGTGTCAGGGCAATACCGGGTTGCCGTAAACACGATTGAGGAGGGCGCGACCGGCCGCTTCACGATCCGCGTCACGGAGGAGCCCGGCCCGATTGCGCCGGGTGAGTGCGGCACGCTCGAGGGAATGGAAGACCTCATGGATGAGTTGGGTGCTGCCGAGGGTCAGCGCCCGGACTGGCTGGCTTCACTCGCGGCCGTCGGCAGCCTGAGCCTGGGTCGGGAGGTGAGCGGCGCGCTGACCGCATCCGACTCAGTGGACTGGGACGGTACCTATGTGCAGGCCTGGGATCTGGAGCTCCGCGCCGGGGAAACGGCAACGGTCGACCTCCGCTCCACGGACTTCGATGCCTATCTGATGATCTCCGGACCCGGGCTGAACGAGATGCTCGGCGACGACGACGGGGCCGGGAGATGCGACGCCCGCATCACGTTCATCGCTCCGGAACGCGGCGTCTACAAGGTCGTGGTCAACACGCTCAGCGAGGGCGAGATGGGAGACTATCGCCTCAGCGTGTCAGAGCGTCCGGGTCCGGTTGCGAGCGGGAGCTGTATCGATTCGTAATCCCGCACGGCGTCGGCGATACCCATCTTCGATATCCCTATCTGAAACTCCCTTTTAGACCGGGGGGGTATTGCGGGCATGAGAAAGCGGCGGCGCATCGGGCCGAGAGCAGCGGTTCTTCGCTCGCCCCCTCCGGCGAGACCTTGCCGAGCGGCAAGATGCCCAATACGCCGCCGCCCTGACCCTTGGGTCAGATGCGGCTGGTGCCCATGAAATCGGGGCGCCCGGTCGTGTGACCGGACGCCCCTCCACCACCACCCTGACGAGCCCCACCACCAAGTCGAACCTGCGCCGGGCAGCCTGAAGCGATCGTGAACTGGATATGAAGACGGCCTTGCCAGCCCTGGTCCGGGGGTGAGAGGATTAAGAAGGGAACTCGGCTAGGGGGATACCATGCCGGTGAGCAAGCTCAAGGCGTTCCTGGACGAACACAACGTTCGGTACGTTTCCATCACCCACTCCCCGGCCTACACCTCCCAGAAGACAGCGGCGTCCGCCCACGTTCCGGGTAAGGAGCTGGCCAAGACCGTCATCGTTACCGTGGATGGCGAGTTGTCCATGGCCGTGCTCCCAGGGTCCACACAGGTGGACTTCGGGCTGCTGCGAGATGCTCTGGGAGGTGCCAAGGTCGAACTGGCGAGCGAGGACGAGTTCCGGGACAAGTTCCCAGAGTGCGAGGTAGGGGCGATGCCGCCTTTCGGCAACCTGTACGAGATGCCGGTGTACGTGGCCGCCGCTCTGGCCGAGGACGATGAGATCGCGTTCAACGCCTGCTCGCACACGGAGCTCATCAGGCTCGCCTACGAGGACTTCGAGCGGCTGGTACAGCCGACGGTCCTCAAATTCGCCGCTCGCGCCGGCGCCTAGGCCCGAGCGAACACGCCGACCGCGTTCCGCCTCGCGCTCCGGGGCAGGGGCGGAGCGCGCCCCCGACCGGACAAGCCATTAGATTGCTCGGACTTCACCCCCAGGGCAGGTGAGAATGCGTCTTGGAAGGACCGTCCCGTTTGTGATCCTGGTGTCCGTCTGCGCGCAGCAGCCCAGCGTAGCGTGGGCCCAGGCGCGTGCGGCCGCTGATCCGGGAGGGCTCGCGACCCGTGCGGAACGCACGGACTACCGCGAGACCAGCACCTACGACGACGTCATGGCCTTCGTCGAGCGGGTTGCGGACGCATCCCCGCTGATCCACCTGACCAGCTTTGGCTACTCGTTCGAAGCGCGGCCACTGCCGCTCGTCGTCGTCGGTGACATCCCTGACCCGAGTGCCGAAGCGGTCCGCGCGTCCGGCAAGACGGTGGTCTTCGTGCAGGCGAACATCCACGCGGGAGAGGTCTGCGGCAAGGAATCAGTCCAGATGCTGCTGCGGGATCTCGCGGACGGAGAGCATGCCGAGTGGCTGGATTCGCTGGTGCTCCTGTTCGCGCCGATCTACAACGCCGATGGCAACGAGCGGGTCAGTCTCACCAACCGTCCCAGACAGCACGGCCCCGTGGGCGGGATGGGACAGCGCGCCAACGCGCAGGGGCTGGATCTCAACCGGGACCACATGAAGCTCGAGTCCCCGGAGGCGCATTCCCTCGTCGCCCTGATGCAGCACTACGACCCCCACGTCCTGATGGATCTGCACACCACCAATGGGACGCGGCGCGCATACCACCTGCTGTACGCTCCACCGCTGCATCCCAACACGGACCCGGCGATCATCGGGCTGCTGAGAGAGGACTGGCTGCCTGCCGTGACCGGGGCGGTCAAGGAGAAGCACGATTGGGACTTCTACTATTACGGTAACCTGCCTTGGCCCGGCAGCCGGGCCGAACGGGGCTGGTACACGTACGACCCGCGTCCGCGCTACAGCACCAACTACCACGGCATGCGGAACAGGTTCGGCATCCTGAGCGAAGCGTACTCCTACGCCACGTTCGAGGAGCGGGTGCAGGGCACCCTGTGGTTCGTGGAGGAGGTGCTGGACTTCGCATACCGCAATGCGTCGGCGATCCGCGCTGCTACGTCCCAGGCGGACAGGCGGGAGATCACGGGGCAGACATTGGCGTTGCGCGCGACATACGAGCGCTCGGCTCCGGTAGAGATCCTGCTCGGAGAGGTCGTCGAAGAGCGGAATCCCTACACCGGTCGCGTGATGCTGCGGCGTGCGGACGTCGCACATCCTGAGCTGCTGACCCAGTTCCAGATGTTCGTCGCGACCGAGACCGCCATCGCACCGGCCAAGTACTTCGTGCCGGGCGACCTCAGCGATGTCCTCAACCTGCTGGACGATCACGGCATCGAGTGGTACCGGCTTGAGCGCGCCGAGACGCGCAGTGTGGAGCGATTCGTGATCGATTCCACGTCGGTGAGCCAGCGCGAATACCAGGGACATAAGCAGCGTTCGCTGTACGGCCGCTACGAGGAGGTCGAGGTAACACTGCCCATCGGCACGGCCGTGGTGTCCGTCGCGCAGCCGCTCGGCCGGCTGGCCTTCTTGCTGATCGAGCCCCGCTCCGACGACGGCTTGGTCACCTGGAACGTGCTCGACCAGGCGCTCGAGGAATCCGACGCCTATCCGATTCTCCGCGCAATGCGGCCGTGACGCACGCGCCGACCTGACGTCCACCCCAAACCCGCGAATCCATGACGAGCAAAGTTACCCGCCTGCCCATCCGCATAGCGCTTGGCCTCCTGGCCACTGTTGCCCTGGCTCCAACTGCGACGGCGCAGGAATCCGAGATCGCTGCACACTACCGCGAGGTCGCGGACCGCATCATCGACGCCGCTCTATCCGACAGCTCGGCCTACGAGCGGCTCGCACAGCTCACCGACAGGTTCGGGCACCGGTTCAGCGGCTCGGAGAGTCTCGAACAGGCGCTCGACTGGATTCTCGAAGAGATGGCGCGTGACGGTCTCGAGAACGTGCATGGCGAGCAGGTCATGGTTCCGCACTGGGTGCGAGGAGAGGAGTCGGCAGAGTTAATCGAACCGCGCCCCCACGCGCTGCGGATGCTGAGTCTGGGCAACAGCGTCGGCACCCCTCCCGAGGGCGTAGAAGCCGAGGTGATGGTGGTGCGCACTTTCGACGAGCTCGAGCAGCGAGCGGGCGAGGCACGGGGCAAGATCGTGCTGTTCAATGCGCCGTTCACCGGCTACGGGCAGACGGTACGTTACCGTCTGTACGGGGCGGTCGCTGCGGCCCGGCACGGTGCCGTGGGCAGCATGATCCGATCGGTGACTCCGCAGTCGCTTAACACGCCTCATACCGGCGCGATGTCCTACAGCGACACCGTTCCGAAAATCCCGCACGTGGCGCTGACCATCGAGGACGCCGAGATGCTGCAGCGGATGGCCGATCGAGGCGAGCGCATCGTGGTGCGTCTCACGCTCGGAGCGCAGCAGTTTCCCGATACCCCTTCCCGCAACGTCGTGGCCGAGCTGAGGGGAACCGAGAAGCCCGAGGAAGTGGTGATCCTGGGCGGGCACATCGACTCGTGGGACGTGGGGCAGGGCGCCATGGACGATGGTGGCGGTTGCGTTGCCGCGTGGGAGGTTGTGAACCTCCTCAGGCGCCTGGGGCTCAGGCCGCGCCGTACGGTCCGTGTCGTGATGTGGACCAACGAGGAGAACGGCCTCCGCGGCGCCAGGGAGTACCGTGACGCCCACCGGAGCGAGATCGACGACATCGTGCTCGCGATCGAATCCGATGCGGGAGTGTTCAAGCCGCGCGGCTTCGGCTTCGGCGGGTCGGACTCCGCGTATGCGATCGTCGCCGAAGTCGGCAAGTTGCTCGAGCGCATCGAGGCGGGGCGCGTCACGCGGCCCGGCGGTGGTGCGGACATAGGCCCGCTCATGCGGGCCGGCGTGCCCGGAATGGGGCTTTCGGTGGAGGGATCGCGGTACTTCTGGTACCACCACACCGACGCCGATACGATGGACAAGCTGGACCCGCACGAGATGGCGCTGTGCGTGGCGGCGATGGCGGTCATGGCGTACGTCGTGGCGGATCTGCCGGAACCGCTGCCGCGGGCAGGGGACTGAGGAACCTTTGTGCACCGGGTGCCGTTACCCTCTCTGCACATCCAATCCCGAGGAGGTCCGATGAAGTTCCGCACCGTTGGTGCCCTGCTGACTGCAGGCGTTCTGGCGCTGGGCGCGGCGTGTACGACTGCCGAGCAGGGCGATGGTGAGGCCTATGCGATGGCCATGCCGGACACCACGGCCGAGGCGCTGTGGGCCCACATGGACGGCTACAACGAGAACTGGCACGTCTGGCCCGGCAAGGGCGAGCTGTACATGGGCACCGAGCCCCACGGCATGCTGCTCACCACGTATCTGAACGACCTCGCGCTGGACGCCCTGACGAACAAGGCCGGAGCAATGCCGGCCGGCGCGATCGTGGTCAAGGAGAACTACATGCCGGACAGTACGCTGGCCGCGATAACGATCATGTACAAGTCCGAGGGCTACAATCCGGACGTCAACGACTGGTTCTTCGTGAAGCGTCTGGCCGACGGTACGGTTGAAGCGTCGGGCCGGGTGGGGGGATGCACCGGCTGCCACGCCCAGGTGGCCGACAACGACTACCTCTTCACCGGGTCGCTCAGCCAGTAGCTGGAGTTGCTCCATCGAGCACGCGGCCGGGGACCACTGGTCTCCGGCCGCGTTGCGTACAGCCCGGTGGATCCGCCGAAGACGATTAGCTGCTCGCCTCCGGTCTTGCCAGCGCCCCCAGTGACTCGAGCTGGGAGCGTGTGCCCAGCGCAATCAGCACATCGCCCGGCGCGAGGTGCATCTGAGCCGGCGGGTTGGTGAGGATTGCTCCCTGGTCGTGGCGCCGGATGGCCAGCACGTTGGCGCCGGTCCGGCTCCGGATCGCGGAATCCTCGGCGGTCTTGTCGTCGAGGTCGCTGCCCGACTCCACACGACACTCCTCAAGCCACAACTCGAGGTCGCCCGAGTGCATCACGATATCGAGGAAGTCGGTGACTGACGGATAGAGCAGCTGCCGGGCCATGCGCCGGCCGCTCAGCCGGTAGGGCGAGATCACGTGTGATGCTCCCGCGCGTCTCAGCTTGGGCTCGCTCGACGGGTGGTTCGCACGCGCCACTATGGGGAGGTCCAGCTTCAGCGTGTGGGCGCTGAGGGCCACGAAGAGGTTCGTGGCGTCGTCCCCTGTTGCCGCTACCAGGCCCGCGGCGCGCTGGATCCCGGCTTGCTCGAGTACGTCGTCGTCCGCGGCGTCGCCGACGATCGTGAGGGTGCCCGGCGGGGCTTCGCTCAGTGCGTCGGAGCGGCTCTCCACCACGACGCACTGTTTGCCCTGGCTCATCAGGTCGAGCATGACCTGCTGACCCACCCTGCCAAACCCGCAGATAACGTAGTGTCCGCTCAGGGCGTCTATGCGCTGCTGCATACGTGCCTTCCGTAGGGAGCCTGTCAGCTCCCCGCTGATGATGTACTGCGATATGGCGGCGAAGAGAAATGCGAATGCTCCGACCCCCGCCAGGATCAGCGCGGAGGTGAAGATCCGCCCCGCGGGCGACAGCGGCCGCACTTCGCTGAAGCCGACTGTCGATAGTGTGATGATGGTCATGTATAGCGACTCGACGAGGCTCCACCCCTCGAGCGCCATGTATCCGACGGTCCCGCCGGAAACCACCGTGACCAGGATGATCCCGAACCCGGCGACCCGGCGTCGAATACGTGCGCGGCGATAGGCGTGTTGGCTCGGCATGTCGCTGCCAAAGTTGCGGTGCTCTTGATGGGTGAGCAAGACCGGTGCGGGCCCGGCAGAGGCCGCTGGCCCTGCCACGGCACCGGGCGTATTCTTGACACCCCTGGCGTGTGCGGCCGCCGCAGGTGGCGCTCGCCGCCCAACCCACCCTGTACAAGGAGCAAGGTCAATGCAGGATCACGTCTACAAGACCACTGAGATCGTCGGTACGTCGGGCAAGAGCATCGAAGACGCGGTGCAGAAGGCCGTTGGCCGGGCGGCAAAGACCGTGCGCAACATGCGCTGGGTCGAGATCAAGGAGGTGCGCGGCCACATCGAGGGCAGTGCCGTGACGCAGTGGCAGGCCATCATGAAGATCAGCTTCACGCTGGATGGCTGACGCCATGCGCCTCTGGACCAGATGGCTCTCGGGCCTGTTGCTGGTGGCGATCCTCGCTACACCCGCGTGGGCGCAGCGCCGGCCCCGGAAGGTCTACATCTCCGCCGACATGGAAGGTGTGGTGGGGGTCGTGTCTCCCGCCCAGCTGGGCCCGAGCGGCTTCGAGTACGCGACGGCGCGCAAGTACATGACTCAGGAGGTGCTTGCGGCGATCCGCGGTGCGCGTGCCGCCGGCGCCACCGAGATTCTGATCAGCGACTCCCACGGCAACGGTCAGAACCTGCTGCTCGACGAGCTGCCGCTGGACGTAACCGTGGTTCGGTCTTGGCCGCGGCCCCTGATGATGATGGAGGGTATCGACGAGACCTTCGACGCCGCCATCTTCATCGGCTATCACGCCGGCACTACGAATCCCGATGGCGTGCGTGCCCACACGATGTCCAGTGCGCGCCTGGCGGACATCCGGCTCAACGGGCAATCCGTACCGGAAGGTGGGATCAACGCTGCCATTGCCGGGCACTTCGGGGTGCCCGTCGTGATGGTCTCGGGTGACGACGCGGCGGTCGCCGAGGTCAGCCACGTAGTGGGAGACATCGAGGGTGCCGTCGTTAAGTGGAACTACAGTTTCCACTCCGCCAAGACGTTGATGCCCGAGGCGGCGTATGCGCTCATCGAGGAGAAGGTAGAAGCCGCCCTCCGCCGACTCGACGACTTCGAGCCGGTGGTGCTCAAGGAGCCGATCACTCTCGACGTGCGCTTCAAGAACTACCGGCCGTCGCAGGTCCTTGCCTACCTCCCGATCGTGGAGCGGACTGATGCCCACAGCATTCGGTACATCGGCGAAGACATGATCGCGGTGTCGAAGTTCCTGGAGTTCATGATGCACTACGAGGCCGGGCTCGAGCCCTAGAGCGGCTGAGAGGCCTACACGTACGAATGAAAGAAGCCCCCGGCATTGCGCCGGGGGCTTCTCGTTTGCGCCGCGTTCGACGCGGGCTACACGTAGCTGTCGTACTGCGGGTCGTACATCTGGGACCGCACCAGCGCCATGATATCCCTCGGCCGCCGGCGTCGTGCCAGGCCCTCGTCCCATGCGAACTCCGCGACCGCCGCTGCGATCGTGGCCGACACCTCGCGGATCGCCTCGAGCGGCGGCAGGATGGAGCCGTGCTGTAACTCCTCGTCCGTCGTCATGTCCGCGGCGGCACGCGTGGCGACATAGAACATGTCGTCGGTCACATGCTTCGCCCGCGAAATCACCGCGCCCAGACCGAGTCCGGGGAAGATGTAGGCGTTGTTACCCTGCGTGGGCACGTGCCGTTTGCCTTTGTAGGTGACCGCATCGAATGGGCTGCCGCTGGCGAAGATACCGCGGCCGTCCGTCCACTCGTATGCCTGCTCGGCGGTGCACTCCGCCTTGGATGTCGGGTTGGAAAGAGCGAACACGATGGGCTGCTCGTTGATCTCGGCCATGCGGCGAACCATCGGCTCGGTGAAGGACTGCGGTTTGCCAGACACGCCTATGATGCCCGTGGGCTTGGCTGCCTCGATGGCCGCTGCCAGGTCGGGCACGAACTCGTGGTTCCGGGCGTAGGGCAGCTTGTGCTCGGCCAGGTCCTTGCGCGACTTCACGACGAGACCCTTGGAATCCACGAACCACATTCGGTCCATGGCCTCCTTGCGGGGCATCCCCTCGCGCACCATGGCTGACACGCACAGATCGGCGATCCCTATGCCTGCCTCGCCCGCCCCCAGGAACAGCAGGGTCTGCTTCGTGATGCCCTGGCCGGTGATACGCCCAGCGCCGAGCAGGCCAGCCAGCGTCACTGCGGCCGTGCCCTGTATGTCGTCGTTGAAGGTGCAGATCTTGTCACGGTAGTGATGCAGCAGTCGGAAGGCATTCAGCGTAGCGAAGTCCTCGAACTGGATAAGCGCTTCCGGGAACACCCTGCGTGCCGCGGCAATGAATTCCTCGACGAACTCGTCGTACTCCGCACCACGCAACCGCTTCTGCCTAATCCCGATGTACAGCTCGTCCTCCAGCAGTTCCTCGTTGTTCGTTCCGACATCGAGCGTGACGGGGAGCGTGAGGCGTGGGTGGACGCCGGCGCAGGCTGTGTACAGCGAGAGCTTGCCGATCGGGATGCCCATCCCGTGCGCGCCCAGGTCGCCCAGGCCGAGGATGCGCTCGCCGTCGGTCACCACGATCACGCCCACGTCCTTTTCGGGCCAGTTGCGCAGCACCTTGGCGATCTGGCCCTTGTGCTTGGCCGAAATGTAGAGGCCGCGCGGCTGCCGGAAGATGTGACCGAACTTGGCGCACGCCTCACCGACCGTGGGCGTATAGATGATCGGCATCATGTCGTAGATGTTGTCGATCACCGTGCGGTAGAACAGTGTCTCGTTGCGGTCCTGCAGCGCGATCATGAAGATGTACTTCTCGAGGGGCGTGGGCTTGTGCTTGTAGTTCTCCAGCACCCGGTCTTGCTGCTCCTCGATCGTGTTCACGACGGGCGGCAGCAGACCCCGGAGCTTGTAAGCGTCGCGCTCGTCCTCGCTGAACGCCGTTCCCTTGTTGATCCGCGCGTCGTGCAGCAGGGCGATGCCCGTGGGAAGTGCCGCCTTGGCACGTCCCTCGGTAGCCCGCTTGCGTGCGTCGGCCCGTCTCTTGAGCTCGCGCTGCGCCTTGGTTCCGGCGGCCGCGGTCGCCGCCGCAACTCGCTTTGCACCGGTGCGCGCCGACTTCTTGGCTGCCTTGGTCGCCTTCTTGACCCGGCGCCGCGCTGTCTTCTTCGCCTTCTTGGCGGCCCGCTTCACCTTGCGGGTGGTTGCCTTCTGGATCTTCTGGGCTTTCTTGGCGCCGCGGCCAACGGCCTTCTTGACCGATTTGGCGGCCTTCTTCATCCGTCCCGAGGCCTTCCTTCTCTTGGATCGCTTCGCCCTCTTGAGCGCCACGGAATCACCCCTTCTGGTTTGGACGAGTCAGTTGCTCGCCTTTGCCACCGCTGCGGAGCGGCGACACCGTTTCCTCACTCCACTGCCGCTTCCGTGAGGTCATCACGCCCCTGAGGCGGAGGCGGGATGCCAGCATAACAGCCTATCGCGACCAGTCTTAGGATTGCTCAAAGAACCGCTTAAAGGTGCCTTAATGCCGATCGTCACGAACCCTCACTCTGTGGCTCGTCGGGGTCGAGGTCCAGCGAGACCGAGTTGATGCAGTAACGCAGGCCGGTAGGTGCGGGCCCGTCCTCGAACACGTGTCCGAGGTGAGCGTCGCAGTTGCCACACAGCACCTCGGTGCGCCGCACGAAGAGGCTGTCGTCGGCTTCGGCGCGGACCGCCTCCGGCGCGGCTACATCCGAGAAACTCGGCCACCCCGTCCCGGAGTCGAACTTGGTGTTCGAATGAAACAGCGGGCTTCCGCAACACACGCAGCGGTAGGTTCCAGGAGTCTTGCAGTCCCAATACTCGCCGGTGAATGCTCGCTCCGTCCCCTTGGCGCGCGCCACCCGGTACTGTTCCGGCGTGAGCTGAGCCTTCCAGTCCGCATCCGACTTCTTCATGCCTCGACCCATGAAACTTCGTCTCCCACCTCGATGGGGCCGTCGTCCAACACCTCTCCGTAGGCTCCGCCGCCCCAACCCTCTTTCATCGCGGTCTGGAGCCCCGGGTAGGCCTCGTCCATCCTGGCGCACGGCCGCGTCTCGCCGCGGATGTGCAGACGGCACTCCCCGATCCGCAGTATTCGGTCCTCACTGCCGGCTAAACGTATGCCGCTCACCAACAGGTTGGCCCTGCGAGCGGATGGGTCAACCGCTGCATCGAGCTCAGCCATCATCTCTCCCCACCGCTCCATCTCGATGAGCGTCACCTGCCGCTTGCCACCCTGGTTGGCGTTCCCGATCAGCCCCAGCCCCGCGACCAACGTCGCTTTGCTGGCTGGGTCCATTGGCTCTCGGTGGGCCGGTTTGATCCAGATCGCTTGGAGCACTCCCGGGTGGGGCATCGTCTGGCTTCCTCGGCGGGCAGGGATGCAGCGGGAAAGCTAACTCCGCTGTCCAGCCCGGGCGACGCCCGGCTGCAAGTGCCTGCCAAGGGCGTGTTTGGGCCGTCCAAGCGAGTGAAGCCTCTGCCCGCACGTTGACAGCAGCAGCCCGGAGTGCCATGGGATAGGCCTGTATCCCACCACGGAGGTTGCCATGGGTCAGGTCAATTGGGGGCGCGTCCTGCTCGGCGGGTTGGCCGCCGGGCTGGTCATCAACGCCGGCGAGATGGTGCTCAACCTGGTCGTGTTCGCCGACCAGATGCAACTCATGCAGCAGGAGATGGGTCTCGAGCCGCCAAGCGCCATCTGGATGGTCATCTACATCCTGCTCGGGTTCGCGGGTGGTGCAATTGCCACGTGCCTGTACGCCGCGATGCGGCCGCGCTTCGGGCCCGGACCTCGCACGGCCCTCATTGCCGGAGGCACCGTGTGGTTCCTGGCGTGGTTCTGGCCGATGGTCTCGATGGCGCCGTTCTTCGCGTCCTACTTCGCGCTCAGTGCGTATGTAATGGCGACCGTCTTCACCTTCATCGAAGTGCAGGTAGCGGCTCTCGTCGGGGGTTGGCTGTATCAGGAGGTCGGGGAGCCGGCGATATAGGGGCGAGCCGGTTTCGGGATTGTAGTCAGTAGCTGAACGACGGCCGCGGTGCCCAGGCGCCGCGGCCGCTTCACAGCCTGTTCTGGTTCTAGAACCCGCCCCGCATCCGCGGGTTCACCACGTTGTTGAACTTGGAGCCGAAGCGGTACGAGATATTGAAGTGGAGGCGAAAGAAGAAATCCGTGCCGCGTTGCTGTAGCCGCAACAGGATTTCCTCGGGCGTGGCCTCCTCCGCCGGCAAATAAATCTGGTCCTTCACGCGGGCGATGCTGCCGAACACGCCGAACTCCAGGCCACGGAAGATCCGGATGTTGAAGCCGCCATCCAGCTCCACGCTGTGCAACTCCAGGTCGTTCAGGTACTGGAACGCCTCCAACGAGACATCGATGGAGCCCCAGGGTTGCTGGAATTCCGAGCTGATGTCGAGGAGGTGCATCGGTCGCCACTCCGACGTGACACCGAAGATCGTCTCCTCCATGTACTGGAATCCGGCAACACCGATCGTGTAGAGGATCGCTATCTGGCGCCGCGTGGACTCGATCCATGGGTAGATGTTGTACTCGATCGAGGGGCCGATTGCCCCACCTACTTCTGTGTTGCGGGTGCTGCTGTGCTCGAGCTC
>JBDHIS010000080.1:0-2161 GCA_039587315.1 Gemmatimonadota bacterium
GGCACCAACCGGGTAGTGCTCCTCACCGACGGCTGTGCGAATCGGGGGATCGTGGACGTCACCCAGCTCAACGGCCTCACTCGGGGCGCCCTGTCGGACCGCGTCAGCACCACCTGCATCGGATTCGGCGCACACTTCCAGGAGGATTTGCTCAAGGCCATGAGCGACGCCGGCGGCGGCAACTACTGGTACGTCGAGGAGACCGACCAGATGGGCTCGATCTTCGACGAGGAAATCGAGGGACTGGTGGCGCTCGCCGCCCAGAACCTGGAAGTCGTAGTGCGGCTCGCCGACCCGCGGGTCCAGGGCGTGACACTGCTGCAGGACTACCCGTTCACCCGCGATCCCGACGGCGCCTGGCACGTGATCCTTGGCGACCTCTACGCGACCTCGCCGCGGCAGGTGGGGCTCATCTTCCACGTGGAGCACGTGACCGAGCTGGGCGAGATCCGGCTGGGCGAGGTCACCGTCTCGTCGGACCTCTTGCTCGAGGAGGGCGTCGAGCACCGCACCACGATGATGCCGGTGATCGCCAACCTCGACGGACGCGACCACGTGGAGCCCGAGGTTGAGCGCACCATCACGCGGTTCGAGGCGGCCAAGCTCCGGGAGGAGGCCGTCGAAGAGGCCGACCGGGGCGACTACCGCAGCGCGTCGAACAAGATGCGCGCCGCCGCAGAGAAGCTCGCCCCCTACGGGGAGGACGAGGCAGTGCGGTCCGAGATGGAGGATCTGGAGGTCGCGTCCGAGCGCGTCGAGGTGGGTGACTACGGCCCGGCGGACCGGAAGTACCACATGGCGATGCGCCAGGCGTCCTCGCGCGGCAACGACGCCTACCGCCGGAAGATCGAGCGGCTGAAGAAGATGGGCCGCAAGCCACGGTCTTCGAAACGGCCGCGCAAGAACCGGCCGACGGAGCCCAACTAACACACCCGAGCGGCCCCCGGCCGGCACACGGGTGTTCCACAGGGCCCGTCCGCCGGTCGGGGGTTCCGCTTGGGGGTGTGGCGCGATGCCTCCACGCCTATAGATTCCCGCCCATGTCCCAGCCCAAGACCGCCCGCTGGCTCGACCTGGTCGCCTACCTGCTGCAGTACCGGCATCCGGTCACGCGTGAGCAGATCTTCGAGAAGGTCTCGGGCTACCTGGACGAGGCCAACAGTGAGGACCCCACCGTACGTGAGTCGGCGCGCCGCAAGTTCGAGCGCGACAAGGATGAGCTGAGGAAGCTCGGCATCGACATCAGGACGTTGGAGGTGCCCGACGCCGAGGGTGACGAGTCCGGGCAGGGCTATGTGCTGCGCAAGCGCGACTTCTACCTGCCGTACCTCGAGTTCACTCGCGCAGAGAGCAAACCAGAACAAACCTATCGGGACTTGAAGCGCGTCACGGTGGAGCAGCAGGATCTCGTGCTCCTGGACCGCGCCACCCAGAGGCTCGCAGATCGTCCCGAGCTGGCGCTCTCGTCGGCCGCCCGCTCAGCCCGCCGCAAGCTCGAGTTCGACCTCCCGCTCTCCGAGCGAGCAGTGGAGCGCGCGCTCGCGCGGCCGCTCTCCGACGAGGCGCAGCAGAGCCTCGAGGTGCTGCAGCGCGCAGTCGCCGAGCACACAGCCGTTGCGTGCAGCTACTACACGATCAGCCGCGACGAGAGTGACGAGCGGGAGATCGAGCCGTACGGCCTGTTCTTCGGTTGGAGCAGGTGGTACTGCGTGGCGCGGGCGCGCGACCGGGATGCGCTGCGCGTGTTCCGAGTGGACCGGATGCGAGACGCGCGGCTGCTGAGCGGCGCTGCTGCGGAATACGAGGTGCCGGCCGACTTCTCCATAAGGGACTACGTGGGCCGGGCGCCCTGGGAGCTATCGGAGACCGAGCCCACGCCTGTCCGCGTGCGGTTTGCGTTCCCCGAGTCGCGCTGGGTGCAGGCGCAGGGCCTCGGTGATCCGATCGAGCCGATCACCGACGACGGCGGTGCCGTGCTCGGGTTCGGTGTGCGCGACCGCAATCCGTTCCTCCGTTGGCTGCTCACGTTCCGCCGCCAGGCCGAGGTGCTGGACCCCGACGACGTCGCCGACGAGCTGGACGAATTGAGGGCACGCGTAGCGGCCCTGTACGAGGGGAAGAGCTAGGATGCGCGCGGCCGGCCGGGTCCGTGCGGCGCGGG
>JBDHIS010000005.1:0-113790 GCA_039587315.1 Gemmatimonadota bacterium
AGTGTGTTTCCAGGTAGTTCAGCATCACAGCCGCCATCGCCTTCGCGCCCACGACCATTGCTTCCTCGTCGGCGGCGAAGTCAGGGCTGTGCGGCATTCCGTTGTAGCCCAGCTCGCTATTGGCGACGCCGAGCCAATACATCGCGCCCGGGATGTGCTGCTGGAAGCGGGCAAAGTCCTCGCTGAACTGCGGCGTCACCTGGTTGATCTCCAGCAGATTCTCCGCTCCCAGCACAGCGCGGAACGTCTCCAGCGTACTGCGAACCAGCCCGGGGTCGTTCACCATGTCGGGAACGACGGCGAACTCGTCGTACTCGAACTCGCTCTGGATGCCGCGAATCCGAAGTCCGGCGATCGCTCCATCCATATGGGCTCGCACCATCATGCGCGCGTGGGGGCTGCCCGCGCGTACTGCGCCTGCCACCGTCCAGTGTCCGTCGGCATTCCGCCGGGCGCCGCCGGACATGACGCGCCTGAACTCGTCCGGGGGCGCGTCGGGTGGGGAGTCAATGTCTGCGAGCATGCCGCGGAATGCGGTTGCCGCGCTCTCCAGGTCCCCACCGCTCGTGAACGTCGCCGTGAACCGATCGAGGCCGGGAAGGGCCAGTCCCTCAACGCTGCCGATCTGTCCCACCTGCAGCGGTGATGAGTGGTACGCGAAGATGGCCTCGGGCGCCGGGTCCTCGAGCACGCCGTCTTCGATCATGGCCTTCGCCCCGCGCACGTTCTCTTCGGCCGGTTGGAATATGAGGACGACCGTACCGGGCATCTCGGCGCGGACCACGGAAAATGCCTCTGCAAGGGCGAGTCCCACCGTCGTGTGTATGTCGTGGCCGCAGATGTGCCGCACCCCGGGATTCTCCGACGCGAAGTCGACGGGATCGGTCGCTGTAGAGCGCACGGCGTCCATGTCGGCCCGGAAAGCGACGACCGGTCCTGCGCGGCCCCCGCGCAGGATTCCGACCACTCCGTGCCCGCCGACTCCCTCCCTCACCTCGAGGCCCAGAGTTCGGAGCCGCGCTGCGACAAGCGCGGCCGTGCGCGCCTCCTGTTCCGAGAGCTCAGGATGCCGGTGAATGTCTCTTCGCACTGCGACCAGACTGTCGCGGAGCTCATCCACCCTGCGGCTCGTTCGCTGGTCGAGGCTCTCCTGCGCGTGAGCGGCTGAGGGGCCACAGAGGGCCACCGCAACTGCTGCAATGGCGACCATCCTACGGGCGAACATCGTTTGCTCCACCAGCCTTCTCGATCGGGGTCGCAGCTTCCGGTTTGGCGCGCCGCTTCCGCATGCTGCCGAGCAATACGGTACCCAATCCGAGCAGGATCTCATCGACGAACGGGACCATGTCCGGGATGAAGAGGTCCACGCCGAACAGTGTCACCATCAAGAGCAGGAGCCTCGGGAACCGCAGTCGGCTCGCGTAGCGCTCTACCAGGCCCGTAACAGGTCCACGCATGTCAGTTCTCGGACCCCCGCTCGGAGCGGTCGGTGCGTCCGTTCAAGTACAGCCCTTCGATCGCGACAACTGCGCCGCTCTCGTCCGACACGAAACGGAGCCGAACGTCGCTCGGCCCATCCAGCGCGAACGTGTCTTCAGTGAGCGGCGTCAGTTTCGTCTCGGGACGCGGGTTGCCATCGCGCTTGTAGAAGAGCCGCCCGTCGCGCAGTGTGACCTGGCGAGGCCCGTAGGAGCCGGCGTAACGCTCGAGCTGTGCCTGCGCCAGCGTGACTGGTGTCTCGTGGGCCGCGATCTCGACTTCCATCCACGCGATGCGTCGCTCGGCGTTCTCGTTGGAATCGTCGAGCTCCAGCGACCTGGTGAAGTTCTCGACCGCCAACTCCAGCTCGCCGGCAGTCTGGAAGGCCTCACCCAGACTGTCCCACACGTTGGATGACTCGGGATATGTACTCGTGTTGTCCTGGAACACCCAGATTGCGTCGTCCACCCGGTCGTTGCGAAGCAGGAAGTACCCCAGGGAGTTGACGTCGCGCTCATTCATGAAGTCGGGCGAGGTGCGCTTCACGTCGTCGAACGCAGCCTGTCCGGCGGCCGTGCCGTCCTCCATGAAGGCGCGCCTGACCCGGATTCGAGTCAATCGGCGTGGTTGGTCAAACGTCGGGTAGTCGAGGAAGCGAAGGGCCCAGTGCTGGTCCTCGGCTACGAGGGCCACCAGCTCAGGTGCGATCGCGAGCCCGTTTTCGCTGTTCGTGAAGTACACGACCCCACGTTGCTCGATTGGATAGGCGATCACGTAGCAGCGGAAGGTGCCGTTGTCACCCCAGTGCCAGAAAGCTCGACCGCGCTCTCCCTCCTGAATTCCCCAGCCCAATCCCCAGAAGAGATGCTGCTTGGGCTCGTCTTCATCGCCCCAGTCGGCTCCGGTGAGGTCCACCTGAGGGGTGAGCATTGCTTCGTGTGTTTCCGCTGACAGTCCTTCGCCATTCAGGATCGCAGCCACGAACGTCGCGTAGTCCTGCGCGGTCGTGTGCAGGCTTCCGGCCGCGTTGCCGGCGTCGGGTTGGCCCTTCCCAGTCACGTATCCGAGTTCGTCGTGGGGAGTGGCGGCGAGGCTGTCGTACTCGGGCACCCACTTGTAATGGCTGTGCGTCATGCCCAACGGCTCAAACACCTCACGCAGCCCGATCTCCTCCAGAGTGAGGCCGGTCTTCGCCTCCACCGCCCGCTGCAAGAAGACGAACCCCTCACCCGAATACCCCCAGCGGTCGCCGGGGTCGGCGTTGAACTCCAGCGGTGTGCCGCCCCAGTTGGGAAGGCCCGTGCTGTGTGTGATTACCAGACGGGCCGTGATCTGCCGCGCCCGCTCGTCGTGCGCCAGGCGCTCGTGTTCCCACATGTCCCATAGTGGCGCGTCGAGATCGAACTCACCGCGTTCCGCCATCCGAAGCACCGCGTACGCGAACACCGGCTTGCTGAGCGAGGCGGCCTCGAAGACCGTGTTCTCGGTGACGGGGACGTCCGTGTCGGCGTTCGTCACCCCGTATGCGCCGATCCACGCGACCGCGCCGCTCTCGATGACCGCGATGGAGAGCCCGGGAACGTCCGCAGCTTCGATAATCTGCGGAATCCGGGTGTCCAGGCGTTGGACCGTCTCGCTCTGCTGAGCCGCAACCGGCTGCGCGGCTGCTGAGAGAGCTGCCAGCAGTAGTGTGGAACCGAGGTAGCCGGCGCGATCAAGCATGGGACTCCTCATCGTCAGTTCTGCAGTACGTCCGGAATCGGATGGTCCGGTGTTGGAATATCGTTGACGATGGAGGCTATCCACCAGCGGCCGTCCTTTTTCACCAGGGAGAAGTTGTCCACGCCCGGCCGCGGCTGCCTCCCCGAGCCCGGAATGTGGGACTCGTACAGCACCCAGATGTTGGACGTGCCGTTGAACGTCGTGGTCTCCATGCGGACGATCGTCTCGGAGAAGCCCGTCTCCTTCACGGGCGACTCTTCCAGGAACTTGTACCAATCCAGGATGAAACCGTCCACCGACATCAACCTGGCATTGGTTCGGCTCGCGAACAACACCACTATCGCTTCCGGCAGGAAAGTGGACCTCACCGCGTCCCAATCGGGTATGGTGCCGGCCTCGAACGTCACCATCTCGTAAATGGCCTCGACCAGTCCCTCTGGTGTGGCGAAGCGCGGGTCCGGTTCCGGGGTGTTGACTTGTTGCGCAACGACATCGGTTCCGATTAGGGAGGCAATCATCAGTACGGGAAGAATGGCCATGCATTTGAATCGTCTCATTGTGCCTCTTCCTCTGTCAGGAGGACTTCCGGTTCATGGCTGTACTACGCGGATGATCATTACGTGCTGCACGTCGAGTTCGTCCCGCCACACGCCGCCGATCCGGTAGTCATCGAAGAACAAGGGGTTGAATCGGTCCGGCATCTCCACCGGCCCCAGATAGTGCCCGCTCGGATCGAATACATCCCAGGTCCGGCCACCGAACCCCGCGTCCGGGTCGAACGTAGCGATCTGGTCTTCGGTCCAGTCGCGCGGTGGCTCGATGCGTTGTACCCATAGCGAGCCGTCGGGAGTGCTCGCCAGGCGCTGGAAGTACGGCAGCACCTGCCTGAAGGAGGTCATGTCGCGAATCTGGCCCTCCGACCCCGGCATGATGCGGGAGAACAACCTGACTAACCCGTCCAGAACGTTCTCCCGGTCCTGCGGTGTCACGCTCGGCGGTGGGGCTTCCCGCGTGACGATGCGCTCGAGCCGGCCACTCGAGTAACGGCTTATTCGAAATGCGTCGCTGGCGGCCAACCAGATGCCGTCGCCGGCCGCAACGGTCCACCAAGGCTCTGGGGCGAAGAACTCGAGCTCTGCACGTCCGCCCTGGAACGTGAAGGTCTCACCGGCGGGAAAGTGCAGCAGCGTATCGAGCCCTGCGTCACCCTCATCCCACGCGGCGATCACGTCGGGTATGGGGTCGCCCTCGTCACCCGGCATTGGGGTGCGGTTGAGTTGGAACACGACTTCCCCCTGTGCCGTCATGTCCCACTTCAGTGCCGCTGCAGCGCCGAATTCGGTGGGGATGCTCCGCAAGAACGTCCCGTCCGGACCGTACAAGCTCACGCGCTGTCGACGCGCGTCCGGAACGTAGAGCGTGTCTCCCCGTCCCAGCAGCAGCGGCCCAGCGCTCGAGCTGAGCTCGCCTGGTCCGGCCCCCGTTCCACCAGAGGCGCCCAGGAAGATCCCGTCAGCACCAAAGACCCTGATCTTCGTCTCAGCTTGGGTGTCGAGGACCAGGATATGCCCCGCGGCCGTCAACTCCATGCCGACGATGCTCCCGAACTGGTACTCCGGCGGTCCCTCGACCGCGCCGATCCTCAGTAACTCCTCGATCGTCCACGCGCTGGCCTCGGTCCACACGCCCTCTGCGGGATTCTCTACTATCGTCACACCCGCGCTGTCCCGAGTCGTGCCCTGCCAGTCGGCGGGGGGCTGCTCACCGGCACACGCCACAGTACAAAGCAAACTTGCGACTGTGGCGGACGCGGTCAGAACGTTACAGTGGCCCATTCGTCGCTCTTCATCATCTCGGTCCACGTCCCGCCGGTGTACTTCACCTCTATGCCGAGTGACTCGAGCTTTTCGGAAACTCCGTAGAGATCTGCGCAGGCCTTGCACGCCATTACCTCGAATCCCATCTCCATCAGTGATTGTATGGTCTGCTGCAACTCCTCGTCCTCTGACAGCAGCTTGGAGGACGGCCCCCAGACTATCACCGCGGCGTCGTCCCACCATTGGTTCGCCCTGATGTAGGACATGTACATGAACACCATCTTGAGCGCCACGTCCCGGTCGCCGCTCGTCCACAGGACGCCGAGCTTTGTGGGTGCGATGGTGGCTGCTTCGTTCGTGCCAACCAGCCGTGGGCTGATTGCTCCCGTCGTGATCACGGCCGCGGTGAGCAGACCGGCAAACGCCAATGTCGTGCGCTTCATCGTCCCCCCCCGAATCAAATTGTCCCGCTCCATCTGCTCGGATGCCTCCGGTCACTTAACCGTCAGCAGTGACTGCGAGTTGCAGTGATCGGGGAGGGTTGCGGTCGGACTTGCGGCAGTGCGCCCGAGTCGAATCACCGCGCCGCCGCTCCAGCGCGGCGTCCTACGGCTCGGGCTCGGCGTCTGGCCCGATCCCGAGGCCGGCGACATCCGCCTCGTATATGTTCGCGGGGCCGTCCTTGTGGCTCGTGAAGTAGAGCAGGGAGCCGTCCCTAGAGAGGAGCGGTCCGTACTCGTACTCGGCCGTGTTCACAGCGGGTCCCATGTTGCGCGGTGCGGACGCTTGAACCGACTCGTGGACTACGCCTCAGTGGCAGGCAGCGACCAAGGTCTCTGACAGGTCCAGACGATGGCGCTGACAGTGCACCACCGCGTGCTCGAGCAGCATCTGAATTGAGGTGACCCCCCTCCACGGATTCGAGACGCGCGCCGTGCGGAAGCGTTCCTCGGTAATGTCCTGCAGCGGCTGTTGCCACTGTCTGCAGAGATCGTCGAGGTAATCCTGCGCCACCGACTCGGAAATCGGCGGCAGCGGTGGCTCGTCGATCTCGGGGCGGGGCACTTCGAGTTGGTCACAAGTCCAGAGCAGACAGTTCCGGGCACGGCAGAAGACGTGACCCACCAGGCCGTCCAGTGAGGAGTGGTCGTGATCCTCGGCCGGAGGCAGGGTCACACCGACAAACTTCGCCAGTTTCCAGGTTCCCACGAACTCACGCAGGTTCATCTCGTGGAGCAGGACCATGGCGCGAGCGCCGCGGTAGCGGTAGGCTGGAAAACCGTTGGAACGACGCGGTAGGCGAATTGTCTGCAAGGTCATGGCGGCTGCACCGAGAAGGTCCATCTGTGCAACGATAATCCGAGGCAATCGGTTGCATCAATCCCGAAGCAAGCTCTCCCCTTGGGCAGACCCCAGCGAAAACGGGGCCTGATTGGGGCCCCGCTCTCGCCGATTCCGATTGGCGTGGCGATCTACGGCACGCGAGGACTGAAGTTGCTGTGGCGCCAGACTCTGACGGCTTGCCCGTCCTCCACGTCGAACACGATCTCCTCACCCAACTCTCCATCGTCACGCACGCGGCGGAAGGTGTGGTCACCCACCTTCTTGAGCTTCACGAGGCCGCTGAGCGGCGAGGTCGTGGGCAGGGAGAGCAGTGCGATGCTCCCCTTCCACGGTACTACGGCCACCTCTCCCGTCCACGGCAGCTCGCTGTACGTGCCGAGGTAGATCTCCAGCTCGGGGTCCATTGACTTGGCCTCGCTCGACGTGTCGAGCGCCGCCTTGATGGCGGGCGCCATGATCGCCTGGGCCTGGCTCGTGAATCGACCCGTATTCACGCCACTCGAGTTGACCATGACGGTGGCGGCGATCTTGCCGTCCGGTTGGATATTCAGGCTCGAGCGGTACCCCGGGCAGCTTCCCCCGTGTCCCACGAACGTCTTGTCTCCCGAGCGCCACGTGGCGAACCCGAGTCCCCAATGTGTCTCCCAATCGGGGTCCACCCAATGCACGCGGTACATCTCCCGCAGCGTGTTGCGGGCGAGGACCTCATCGGCGTCGTGGTGCAGGACCCGGAATTGCCAGGACGCGAACTTGGCGAGGTCCTCTACGGTGGAAGCGAAGCCGGCGGCGGGCGATATGCCCCGCGCTTCGAACAACTCGACCAGGTGGCGGGTGCCGTCCCGTGTACGCGCCGTGTAGCCGACTGCCATGCGCCGGCCGTGCTCGCTCACTGGGATGGCGGTAAACGTGTTGTCCATCCCGAGCGGATCGAGAATGTAGCGCGCGATGTAGTCGTCATACGACTCACCCGAAACTGCGGCCACGATCTCACCCGCAAGCGTGAGTCCGAGGTTCGAGTACTGGAAGTAGGTATAGGCCGGGTACAGCTCCGCCTGCGTACCCAGCCGGTCCACTATCTGCTCGTGGGTCGGGAACGGGAAACTCGGCGGCGACCAGTACGGGAAGTCCGACTCGCGCGGCAGTCCCGATGAGTGCGTGAGGATTCCCTCGATAGTCACGGGAGCTGCGTCCGGATACTTGTCCTCGATGTTGAACCAGTCGAGATGCTCGCCCACCGGGTCATCCAGGCGTAGCCGTCCCCCGTCCCGTTGCTGCATCA
Source organism: Gemmatimonadota bacterium (assembly GCA_039587315.1). Classification (GTDB taxonomy): domain Bacteria; phylum Gemmatimonadota; class Gemmatimonadetes; order Gemmatimonadales; family GWC2-71-9; genus WVYX01. Next base: position 7,642 of record JBDHIS010000005.1, read on the forward strand.
CGCCGATCGAAGTGAACAGCTTGGAGATCGAGCAGATCGAATACACGGTCTGGGGTGTGGCCTCCAATCGCCGATCGGGGTGGGCGTAGCCGAAACCCTCGCTCCAGACGAGTTCCTGGTCGTACACCACGGCCATCGAGATGCCGGGGATCTCCTCGTACGCGCGCTGCGCATCAACCCAGACTTCGAGTAGGTTCACCGCCTCTCGGACGCGGGGGTGATCCTTGACGGAGGATTCCTGCGCGAGGCTCGGCGTCGCGATGACGAGCGTCAGGGCGAGTGCTATGAGGCGTTTCATCGCTGCATCTCCGGAGCGATTGGTGTCTGTCGAGTCGCGATCCGAAAGGTCGGCTCGGGGCAACCGGCTCATCTGCTGATCATGACGTGAGCCCACGGTGTGCCGGGATACATGAGCCAGGGCCGGTCGCGCGCCGGCTGGGCCGATATGCCGGTGCTCTCGGCAGTTGCGTACGGCAGGTAGATCACATAGAGGCCGCTAGCGTCGACGGGCATCCCGGTAGCGGCGTCCCAGGCGTCGTGGTCGGAGGACAGGGAGTACAGCGCTGTGGGCTGGGACGGCATCTCGAGCGCCCCTGCCTCGATCTCCGCCAACCGGATCGAGTCGACTTCGGGCCTGGTCATGCCATCCGCCCTGAGCTCGCGCCCGCGAGCCATGAAGGGTTCCAGGTCCCTGTGATAGCACGCTGCGTGGAATCCCTCTCGGGACGGGTCGTCCGCCTGGCAGATCATGGCGTTGGATCCGGCGCGCAGGGTGAAGAGCCCACCTTCTGCGAATGCTCGCACCTCCGCGCCCGCTCTGATTCCCTCGGGTAGGGGGCTCACGGCTTCGGCGATCTGCTGCTCGGCCGACTTGGTCTGGGCCTGCGCGGTGCCGGCGGCGACCGCGAGCGCAGCTGACAGCACGATGGCGAATTCTCTGCGCGGTGTCATAGGAGTCCTGTTCCTGATCGTCGGGAGGAAGGGGCGAGCAGGAACTAAGGTAACAGTGGCTGATGGAGGGTGGTCAACCGGCTGTTGCCGGGTGCTACTCCCGCCGCCGCTCCGATCGGATCATGTCTCTGAGCAGTCTTCGGATGCTCTCGAAGCTGCGGTTGCCGCTGAACCGCCGCGACGACCAGTAACCGCAGCTCTCGCGCGGGGCTGTGCCGGCAAGGAAAAGCTCGCGCTCGCCCCAACAGCCTGGCCCGGCGCGCAGCCCGGTCTCCCGGTTTACCTCGACCACTTCGAGTCCGCTGGGGCGCTCGAACTCCTCATCCCGGTACACGCGAGCCACACCCGCCAGAAACCGGGCGAATATGGGGAGTGCCACTCGCGAGCCGGGGATGCCGAGGCCGCGACCGTCGTCGAATCCAACCCAAACGCCGATCGCGAGTGTGGGTGTATAGCCCACGAACCACCCGTCGCGGAAGTTGCTCGAGGTGCCCGACTTCGCGGCGACCGCCCCCCGGTACCCCATGGCGCGGAGCGCCCGCCCGGTGCCTCGCTCAACCGCTCCACGCAACGCAGACGTCACGAGGTACGTCTCCGCCTGCGTGTACACCTGCTCACCGGTCACCTCGAGTCGGTCCAGCACGTTGCCCTCCGTATCGAGCACACCGAGCGTCGTGTGCAGCTCGGCTCGAAAGCCGCCGGCCGCCAGCACGCCGTAGGCACGTGTCAACTGCAGTGGCGTGACCTCCGATGCCCCCAGCGCCAGGCTCGGGACTGCGTTGAGCCGATTCTCGATGCCGAGGCGATGCGCGGTCTCGACGATCTGTTCGGGACCCACAGCCATGCCGAGCCGGGCGAAAGGCACGTTGAGCGAACGCTCCAGCGCCTCGCGCAGCGTGATCGGACCTCGGAACTGCCCGTCGTAGTTGACCGGTTGCCACAGACCGGCCGGTGTCTCGACCGAAAGCGGCTCGTCGTGCAGCACCGATGCCAGACTGAACTGGGGGTCCTCGTGTCTGCGGTCTGCTTTGGGCCAGGACAGCGCCGCGAGCGCGACGACCGGCTTGAAAGCGCTCCCCGGCTGCCGCTCGGCATTCACCGCGCGGTTGAACTGTGACTCACCGTAATCCCGGCCGCCGACCATGGCCAGTATTTCTCCGGTGCGCGGGTTGAGCGCCACGAGCGCCCCCTGAACCGGTGGGCCGTCACTGGCGAGCTGCGGGTGGTCGCGCTGGAGTCTAGCGAGCCCTTCCTCGAGCGCCTCCTCGGCCTGCTGTTGCAGTCCCATGTCGAGCGTTGTGAAGACCGCGAGCCCACTTGCGAGCTCGTCGGCTCCGTGCCTCGCGCGCAGCTGCTGCTCCACGTAATCGAGGAAGTAACGGCCGCGCCGATCGCTCGGAGGCTTCTCGCGCAGGCCGATCGGCTCTGCGGTCGCCTCCTCGTACTCCTCGTCCGTGATGACGTTGCGCTCGAGCATCGCCCGGAGAACCAGGTTGCGTCGGCGCTTTGCCGCTTCGGGGTTCCGGTACGGCGCATAAAGACTCGGGCCGCGAATGATCCCGGCGAGGAGGGCGGCTTCGTGCAGCTCGAGCCGGCTCACGTCCCTGGCGAAGTAGTGCTGCGCCGCGCGGCCCACACCGTGTATTGCAAGCCCCCCGCTCTGTCCCAGATAGACCTGGTTCAGGTAAGCCTCTAGTATCTGCTCCTTGCTGTAACGGTCCTCGAGCCAGACAGCCATCGCCATCTCGCGCACCTTGCGCACGGGAGAGCGGCGAGACGAGAGGAAGAGGTTCTTCGCGAGCTGCTGCGTTATTGTGCTCGCTCCCTGGACGATACGCCGCGCTCGCACGTTTGCCAGCATCGCTCCCGCCACGCGCCTCACGTCGAGCCCGTTGTGTTCGAAGAAGTGCCTGTCTTCGATGGAGAGAATCGCGTCGATCAAGTCCTCCGGGGCGTCGCGCAGCGGGATCGGGATCCGATCCTCCTCCTCTGCGCCGAGACTCGTGCCGAGTTGCTCCGGCTCGAGCGCGAGGTAGCGGAAACGGTTCCCCTCATCGTCGTACACATCCGAGATCCGCTCGTCCCACCCCATGCGAACGGTCGCGACCCCGCCTGGATCGAACTGATCGTAGTGTCGAAAGGCTCGGCGCCCGATCACAAGCTGCCGGGAGCCGATGCGGTACTCCCCGATCTCGATAGAGCGTCGACGCGTGCGGCGATACCCCAGCCGCTGAAGCGTTTCCTCGACCTCGTCCGTGTCGATCTCCATGCCGGGATAGAAGACCGTGGGCCGGGCGAAGAACCTGGTCGGTGCCTCGTAGACGGTCGCGTCGATGCGGGCGCGCACTCCCCCCTCCAACACGATCGCGGCGCCCGAGCCGCCGAATGTGAGGATGATCGCCGCGATTGCCGCCACCGCCCGGGGCTGGCGGCGCACCCACGCCGGCATCCCGAGAGGGATGTGGGGAAGTCTCGGCTTGAAGCTGAGGTAGGGATGCATGAGCCTCCACCACCAATGATGCCCGGTCTTCGCGCATGGTTGCGCGCGAGTCGGGCTGGAACCGGCCTACTGTGGACTACGAGTGGGCGGGTCGGAGAGTGTCAGCCGGAGCCGGTATTTCGGGGCGAGGGCCGCGCTGCCGCCCAAGCCACGAGCAGCGCCGGTGGCAGCATCACGGCGACGATCTCTCCGTTCACTTGGTAGAACCACGGGAGCACCTGGATCGCGAATCCGACGACCGCGGTTGCGGCCGCGAAGAGCGCGAGCCGGCGGGCCCATCGCCCAGCCCACGGTTTGCCGAACGCCGCTAGGGGCAGAAGCATCGCGAGGGGCAGTGCGACAGGATTGAAGAAGAGCAGGTTCTCGTTCCAATACGCCGCCCAGTGCTCGGTGAAGAGCCAGACCGCCACGATGAACACGCCGCCGAGTCCAGCCAGCAGCGACCACGCCGTGGCGAGGGCAGTCCCGCACACGCGTGCCCACCGATGGTCAGCCGCGTTGATCGAGAAGGCGTAGAGCAACGCAGCCAGCAGCGCTCCCGTCAGGAAGAACTGCAGCAGCCAGTTGGGCGGATCGTCCCGCTCCGGCGGCATCGTGCTCGTGTGCAACGTCCGCTCGGAGAGCACGAGCGGAGCCTCGTTGCCATCCGCGTCCACGACCGTGAAATCGCGGACCGAGTACTGGAGCTGCACCGGAAGGAACGCAGCCTCCCACTCCGAGATCGGTTGGTCAATCGGATGGCCGAGTGCGAATAGAGTCCCCGTGTAGGCCCCGAGGTCGGGTGCGAGCAGGCGGCGGGTATGGAACCGGAACGTCGTCCCCGTCTCGCGCGCTTCCAGAGTCTCGCGCAGCCGGCCGCCGAGGACCATGTCTATGGCGTCGCGGATTCGGGTGGAGCAGTTGTCGAGGTAGTAGTCGTAACGGTAGAAGCGGTTCTCCGGGAGCGCATTCCACTCCAGGAAGTCGCGCAGCTCCACGCGCTGTTCGGGAGTGAGGTTCAGCTCCTGCACCCAGATGGAGCGGTTCATCGCCGTGTACCAGCGCAGGTGGGACTCGGTCTCGAACGCCTGCGTCCAGTACATCATTCGGCCCTGTACGAACCGCACCAGGAAGTTCTCCTGCCGGAAGCTGAACATCCCGTAGTTGTAGATCCGGTCCGTGGCGCTCGCAGCGTCGTGGATCCACAGCGCGTTGTGCGAGAAGCGCTCCCACACCGCCTCTCCGGGACCCATGGTGACGAGATAGACCGTGAGCTCGGAGCCCGGCACGCCGGGCTCGGCCGCGCCGCGTTGCGCTTGCGCGCTGCCCGCTCCGCCGCCGACGAGGGCGGCCGAGAGCAGTGCGACTCGAAGTAGCGGCGGCAGGTTCACGGGTTCGGGTCTCTCGGCGGACTGGGACTCGTGGCGGCTCGGATGGGTCGCCAAACTCTAGCGGGTGCAGCGGGGGAAGGGAAGGCGATGGGGAGTGCGCGGCGCCCCCTCAGGGGTTGCCCAGGAGGTCGAGGTGGTGCCACCTAAGTCATTACAGAGCAAAACGTTACTGATATCTGCCGACTTCCTCCAGACATTTCGCGCGATTCCTCATAGTATTAGTGCTTCGTAGGCTCTTCTATTCCGGGCTTTGGACCCGCCGGCAGGCGGCACAGGGAGGTTCTCAATTGAGCGAATCGGATGTAGGGCGCATCGGCTGGATAGACCTCACGGTGGAGCACGCCGAGCAGCTGCGCGACTTCTACGGGGCCGTGGTCGGCTGGCGGCACTCCCCCGTGGACATGGGGGGCTACAGCGACTTCACGATGCTGGCGCCCGGGGACGATGCTCCGACGGCGGGCGTTTGCCACGCGAGGGGTGGGAACGCCGATCTCCCGCCGCAGTGGCTCATCTACATCACGGTGGATGATCTGGATGCGAGCCTCGCGCAGTGCACCGAACGCGGTGGTGAAGTGGTCGTGGGGCCCAAGAGTATGGGCCGCGTGGGGCGCTATGCGGTGATCCGCGATCCGGCAGGCGCGGCCTCGGCGCTGTTCGAGCCCGCAGCCTAACTCCCGGGGCTTGAATAGGACAACGGCACCCGGGCTTTCGGGCGCGGCCACGACTTGGTATTGTGACCGGTGGAAAGACCCGCCTCTCCCGGGGTGGGGGAGGCAAACGAGACAGAGAGGTAGGACGATGGCCAAGAGGTACGTGTCCAACAAGGACGAGTCGGTCCGGATGTTCAAGAGTGACTTCTTCGAGAAGTTCACCCACATACATCCGGCCACGCCCCACGTGATCTTCATACCCGTCATAGCGGGGATGCTGTACTGGAGTTACCGCTTAGAGATACCCTGGAGCCGGGCGGCGCTCCTGTTCCTGGCGGGGCTCGCGATCTGGACCCTGACGGAGTATCTGGTGCACAGGTTCGGGTTCCACGTGCGGACCGAGACCATGGAGGAAGTGACCCAGGTGCTGAGCAACCTCGCACCGGGCGAGCCGGCGTACCCGGCCCTGAAGGGTTGGAGGCAGAAGCACTACTTCCTGGCCCACGGCGTGCACCACGACTATCCGAACGACTCCTCGCGCCTGGTGATGGCACCGGTCATCAGCATTCCCCTGGGCGTGTTCTTCTACTTCGCGTTCCGATTCGCGTTCGGAGCCGACGTGGCGCCCGCGATGTTCGCGGGAATGGTGTTCGGCTACCTGATCTACGACACGACGCACTTCGCAGTGCACCACTGGCGGCTGCACGGCCGGGTCTCGCTCTCTCTCAAGAAGGCCCACTACCGGCACCACTACCAGGACCCGGACAAGGACTACGGTGTGAGCTCGCCGCTGTGGGACATCATATTCCGCACCTGGGGCAAGGGCGGGAAGATCGAGGAGCCGGCCTAGTCGCGCCTGATCGAGTTGCCCAAGTTGCAAAGGCCCGGCCGCGCTGCAGCGCGGCCGGGCCTTTGCGTCGTAGTGGGGGACGACCCTAGCGGCGGTGCCTGATCAGGAACTCGATCACCGTCTTGCTGGTCGGGAAGAAGTCCTCCGGCCAGCCATGCCCGCCGCCCTCGATTGCGTATAGCTCGACTTCCACCGCGCTGCGGCAGTTAGGATAGGCCTCCCGCCGTGTCTCTACCCCGCTGACCGGGTCCTCGAACGCTAGGGACACGTCGGGTGTGAGACCGCAGTCGTTGCGCAGAGCCAAACGGCGCATCGTCTCGTTTGCGGACAGCAGCGAGAAGTCACCGGGTACCGTGTCACCCTCGAAAGGAACCACGGCGTCCATGGTACTGAGAATCACGGCAGATGGCAGCCGCCGCCCGAAGGGTGGGTAGCAGGTCTGGGCGACCTTGGTGGGGAGTGTGGCGCCGACCATTGCGGTGGCGGCTAGACGCTCGGTGATTGCGCACGCGAGTTTGTGCGTCATCATTCCGCCCGCCGAGAATCCGGTCACGTAGACGCGGTCCCGGTCCACGGCCACGAAGTCATCCACCCGCTCGATGAGCTGCCGAATGAACTCGATGTCGTCTACCGTGTCGGAGAAGCTGTCGTCCCACACCCAGCCCGGCGCGGCGTCCGGGTACACCATGATGACGCCATTGCTGTCGGCCACCATGTCGAGGTCCGTATTGAACCGGATGATCTCGGCAGAGCTTCCGCCACCGTGGAGCGCGATCAGCATCGGATGCTCGGTTGCGCCCGTATAGCCTGCTGGCAGGTGAACCTGGAAGGTCCGCTCGATGCCGTCGACGACCATGACCGACTCGAAGTCCTCGGTCTCCTGGGTAACGGGTGCGACGGTGCTGCATCCCAAAGCCAGGGCCAGCACCAGTGACAGGGTGGCGGCCGGGGCAAGCACTCGGTTTGAAGCTCGTGTCATGGTGGTCAATCTAGACAGCTCCCCGATTCTGGTCTACGGTCGCACGGCCACTTGCGCGGGACATGACGAGCCGGTCACTTGTGGTTGCGCGCTGCGGGAGGAGCCGGCGCATGGTTCTCTGCCGCTATCAACCCCGGAGACGGGCCGAACGTTCCAGTTGGTACACCACGTACGCCAGGGGGATGGCGCTTGACGACATCACGTGACGCTGCGACCGGCCGCGGCCTAGGGCTGTGGATGGCGACGGCCCTGGTCGTGGGCAACATGATCGGCTCCGGCGTCTTCCTGCTGCCCGCGTCCCTGGCCCCATACGGGGGAATCAGCGTCGTGGGGTGGTTGGTCACGACGACTGGCGCGTTGCTGCTAGCGCTCGTATTCGCCCGGCTCAGCAGACTCGTGCCCAGAGTCGGCGGACCGTACGCCTACACCCGCATCGGATTCGGGGACTTTGCAGCATTTCTCGTTGCCTGGGGATATTGGATCTCGATCTGGGTGGCTAACGCGGCTATCGCAGTGGCATTCGTCAGTTACCTGACCGTCTTCTGGCCGGCGCTCAGGCACAGCCCCGTGCTGGCAGCCCTGGTGGCGCTGAGCGCGATCTGGCTGCTCACGTGGGTGAACGCCTCGGGTGTTCGGCGCGCCGGCTCGGTGCAGCTGGTGACCACCGTCGTCAAGCTCCTTCCACTCATCGCGGTGGGCGCCATCGGCATCTTCTACTTCAATCCGGACCACCTGCGGCCCTTCAACCCGAGCGGTGTAGGTGCGCTCCCGGCCATCAGCGCGACCGTCGCGCTCACTCTCTGGTCATTCCTGGGGCTCGAGTCCGCCACGATACCGGCGGGAGACGTCCAAAGACCGGCGCGTACGATTCCTCGTGCCACATTGATCGGGACCCTGATCGCCGCGGTGGTCTACATCCTGAGCACGACCGCCGTGCTCGGAGTCATCCGTCCCGCCGGGCTCGCCGACTCGACGGCTCCCTTCGCCGACGCGGCAGTTCTCATGTGGGGTGGATGGGCGGGCTACGCGGTAGCGGCGGGAGCCGCTGTCTCGTGCTTCGGGGCGCTCAACGGGTGGATCCTGTTGCAGGGGCAGATCCCGCTGGCGGCAGCCATGGATGGTCTCTTCCCGAAGAGCTTCAGCCGCCTGTCGCGGCGCGGCACGCCGGTCTTCGGGCTCGTCGTGTCCAGCGTGCTGATTACGGTTCTAACCTTCATGAACTACACCAGGGGACTGGTAGAGCAGTTCACGTTCATGATCCTGCTGGCGACGCTGACCACGCTCGTTCCCTATGTATTCTCCAGCATGACTTACCTGTTGATGGTTCTTCGGGATCCGGCGAAGGCGGCCGGCCGCAGCGTTGCGGCGTCCGTCGCCGTTGCGCTGATCGCCTTTGCGTATTCCATGTGGGCCATCGCCGGCTCGGGGAGGGACACGGTGTTCTGGGGGTTCCTGCTGCTCTTCGCGGGTGCGCCGGTGTATGTGTGGATCACGTGGCGCCGCGGTAGTGCCGTCACTTCGGAGAATGAACGATGAAGCAGACCGCGCAGTCCGAGGTCGGGGAGCTGAGGAGCCTGCTGCTCAAGCACGCACGCGATGCGTTCGTGAGCGACGCAGTGATCGATCGCGACTGGCAGGCGCTGGGATACGAGGGTCGTCCCGACCTCGCGAAGGCAGTGGCGGAGTACGACGAGTTGGTGGCGCTCCTCAAGAAGCTCAACATCGAACCGCTGTTTGCGCCAGGCGCCGACTCGGTAGGGCTCGATTCGATCTACGTACGGGACGCCGCCGTCGTGAGCGACAAGGGCATCGTGCTGTGCAGCATGGGAAAGGAGGCGCGGCGCGGTGAGCCGGCGGTGCTCGAGGCGGCGCTGCGCGCTGCCGCGGTCCCGGTGCTCGGTGCGATCACAGGGGAGGGCCGGGTGGAGGGCGGGGATGTGCTCTGGCTCGACGCGGGCACCCTCGTAGTGGGGCGCGGCTACCGCACGAACGACGCGGGCATCGAACAGCTGTGGGATCTGCTGCAGGAGTCGGTGGAGGAGCTGATCGTCGTTCCGCTGCCGCACTACAAGGGGCCAGGTGACGTTTTTCACCTGATGTCGGTGATGAGCCCTCTCGACCGGGATCTCGCGCTCGTATTCTCGCCGCTGCTACCGGTGCCGTTTCGCGAAACCCTGCTGGAGCGTGACGTGAAGCTGGTCGAGGTGCCGGCCGAGGAGTTCGAGACGATGGCTTGCAATGTGCTCGCGGTGGCACCGCGTCGCTGCATTGCGCTGGACGGAAACCCCAGGACCCGAGCTCTGATGGAAAGCGCCGGCGTCGAAGTTCACGTCTACGAGGGCGAGGAGATCAGCCGCAAGGGCGCGGGCGGTCCCACCTGCCTCACCCGGCCGCTGCTGCGGGCCGTCTAGTTGTCTCGCGCCGAGTCTCTCAGGTCCATCAGTTCTCTGGGGTAGGGTTCGAAGTAGATCTGCCGTCCGAGGTAGGGCTCCTCGAATCGCGCTATCCACGACTGGAGCAGCGTGAGGGGGGCGCTCAGGCTGGCTCGCTTCACACGATACTCGTCGAGCAGCTTCAGGAAGTGCTTCTTCTCAGCGCCGCTCAGACCTTCCGAGAAGTAACCCAGCGCATGCATCAGTACGTTGATGTTCGACGTGTTGCGCGGCGGGCGTTCGAGGGCGCGGGCCAGATGCTCCTCGTAGTCGGCCAGGACCGCGACAATCGGTCGCCGTTCGGGATTGGCCACGATCCTGCCCAGCGCGCGCAGCTCGGTCTGATGGTAGGCCATCAGGAGCAGCTTGTTCTCGGTGTGGAAGCTCACCAGGTCCGCCATTGATGGGCTCGCCTTCAGCTCCCGCAGCGCAGCGCGCAGGAAGAGCTTCGTGAGAAAGTGGTGCCGCAGCCGGAAGTTCGTGAGCCGTCCCTCATCCTCTACGGCCGCCATGGGGAAGCGCTCCAGCACCGCGCCACCGAACATGCCCGGGCCTTTGGACGACGGCTGCTTGCCGTCCTCGCCGCCGTAGATCTTGGTGTCCTTTATACCGCACGACGGAGAGCGGCTCTTGAGGATGAAACCGTCCGCCTCGCTGAGCCCCGCCAGGTAGCCGGCGCTGAACTCTTCCATGAGGGACGTTACGTCGCGTCCGGTGGTAGGCTGCACCAGTTGCTGAGCGCCGTCGATCTGGACCAGGCGAATGGGATCGCGCGGGATGCCCAGGCCGATCTCAACTTCCGGGCACACCGGTTCGAGGTCCACGTACGGCATCAGCTTCTTTACGAAGGGTGCCCTGACTATCTGCCCGTTGTAGCGGCAGGCATCCAGCTCGAGGCACTTGCTCATGACGACAGTGGGGCGGGGGTGGGTTCGCAGGCGCATCATCCGGCTCCCGGCGACGCGGTCTCCCTCAGCTGTGGAGCGGACGCGTCGGTCACGGCCGCACGCGCGATCCCGCTGAGCATCTTGGCGAACACCAGCGTATGGAGTGGGTAGAGGGCGTACCAGTAGAGCAGCCCGAAGAGGCCGACTGGATCGAACATCGCTGTCTGGCGAATGAGCGAGCCCCGGGCTGTCTGCTCGACCTCGAATTGCAGCCACGCTCGACCGGGGAGCTTCATCTCAGCCGCGAGCAAGAGCAGCCGGTCGGGCTCGACTCGCTCCACGCGCCAGAAGTCCACAGTGTCGCCGGTCTCTACCTGGTCGGGGTCGCGCCGGCCGCGGCGCGAACCGACTCCACCCACAAGGAGATCCATGAAGCCGCGCAGGCGCCACAGCCAGTCACCCCAGTACCACCCCGTCCGCCCTCCCAGGCGGCGGATCGGCGCGAAGGCCTTCGCGGTCGAAACTGGAACCTCTCTGCTGCGGGAATCCACAAGGCGCGATCCGAAGCGCCTTCCGCCCCACTGGCGCAGGGAGCCTGCCGAGGAGAGAGCATCCGACCAGCGCGTCTCCGCGAACGCGCGGTCCTCGTTGTGCAGGGCGCGTTCTATGGCGTCTGCGATCCCGCGCGGCCGAACGGCAAAATCGGAAAGCGCCCGCTCGTCCTCCACTATCGTCGGGTTGCGCAGGCTGTCCACCAGCTTGCGACCCACGCGCGCGTAGATCGGTGTTACCAACCCCAGCCACAAGCCGGAAAGGTGCGGTGACAGCACGGGAACGGGGATCATCGTGCGGCGCAGGCCGCGCTGGCGCGCGTACTCCTTCATGATCTGGCTGTAGGAGACGCGGTCGGCGCCGCCGATTTCGTAGACGGCGCTGCCGGCACCGCCGAAGTCACGCGCGGCCAGTAAGTAATCGATCACGTCCTCGATGGCGATCGGCTGCGCGGGTACGCGCACCCAGCGCGGGGTGACCATGACCGGGAGTTTCTCGGTCAGCGCGCGAATCATCTCGAACGACAGGCTTCCCGAGCCGATGATGATCGAGGCTCGCAGCTCGATCGTGAGGACGCCCGACCGCCTCAGGATTTCCCCCACCTCGTGGCGGCTGCGCAGATGGGCCGACAGGTCCGGTCCGCTGCCGAGGCCGCCAAGGTAGATGATGCGGCGGACGCCAGCCGCCTTGGCCGCCTCGCCGAAGGCGTTCGCCGCACGCCTGTCCTCGATCTCGAAGTCTCCGCCCGAGCCCATGCTGTGGACCAGGTAGTAGGCGGTGTGGATGCCGCGCATCGCGGCGGCGAGTGCGGTGGGGTCGAGCACGTCCCCTTGGACCACCTCGGTGCCCGGCCCGGCGCGACCGCGCAGGAAGGCCGGATTGCGTGAGAGGCACCGTACTTGGGCGCCCCGCTCTTCGAGCGCAAGCAGCAGGCGGCCGCCCACGTAGCCCGAGCCTCCGGTGAGCAGAATCCGTCCGCTGCCCTTACTACCGTTTGACATCACCTGTCGTTTTGCCTCCTAATGAGCCACGCATTCTGCACCGGGTTCGGTCGCGGCCGACTCCAGTGGTGCCGTTCGCAGAACCAAAGAGAGCGGCCCCACCCCAAGTAACTGCAGGGATGGGGCCGCCTACGCAAGTGCGACGCTGGTGGCGCTACAGCCTATACCGCTCCAGCCACTCCAGGTCGTCCTCGTCGGTGTGTGTCACGTAGACGAACTTGTTGCCGAACGCAACCACCCTGCGATCCGGCAACAACTCCACGCGCTGGATGAGTTCACCGCGCGCGTCGAACACGTCATAGGTCCTACGATCCTCATCGGCGGAGCGGCTGCGCTCCACCCAAAGCCTGCCGTCGGAGGTGGCTCGCGCGGCTCCCGCCGTGAACGCGGGCTTCGACTCGGGCCAGTCGAGGTTGTCGGTGCTGGGACGCGGAGGCCGGATCGTGCGACGGCGGTCGTTCTCCACCTGGATCATGACGCCGCGGGAGGCCATCTGGTCGGCCCACGCCTCTTTGTCGTCCTTCGTGATGGGGATGGGTCGGTACTCGATTGCCGGGCCGGTCACTGATTCACCGTCCGGGCCCATCCATTCCACGTGGTAGTCGGCGTATCGGGCGATCCCCACCCTGCCGTCCGGCGTCACCGACCACGCGTCGCGCCCATCGTACGGGCCGCCCCCGCCCCCGATGGATATGTGCGCCTCTCCGGGACCAGCCGGCTCCATCGGGGGGAAGTTCATGTAGCCGAGGGTGTCGAGTGCGTTCGAGGCGCGGTCCCAACGAAAGATCGGCGCCACGCCCTGCATCGCGCCCTCCTCGAGACCCGGCATCATCATGCCGGCGAGATCGAAGTAGATGCCGCCCTCGGCATCCACGCCGCGTGGGAAGATCGGAAAGCCGGCCGGGTGCCTCAGCGGCAGAGTGTTGGAGCTGATCTGGCCCTCCGGCAGGATCACGGCGAAGCGCTGGTTGCCCAGATCCATCATCAACGTCGTGTCGCCCGGGAGAGCGAACAGCCATCCGGGCATCTGGTACTCTCCGGGGCCGCCGCCCTGCCTGCCGATGGGCTCGATCGTGCCGGAGCCGAAGTTGAGGCGCGCGACCGTCTGCTCCAGCCGGTCGGTGATCAGCACCTGGCCGTCGCTCAACTCGACGAATCCGATCACGGAGCTGAACGGCTCGGGGAAGCGGGCGTCGGGCTCGGCTAGCTCCACGAGCGCGACCCTCTGGGCGGCGAGCGGGGTGGCCGAGATGGCCAGAAGAGCCAGGCCGGGGAGCATCGATCTCAACGTGTTGCGAAGCATCATCGATCATCCTTCTGCGGAGGTCAGGAAGTCTGTCTTGAGTAAGATGCCCAGGGCAAGGGGAGGGTCGCAGCCCGTCTCGCAGCCGCAGGACCTTGTGGTGCAACCATTTGCGGCTCCGGGGCGTCCTAATGTGCGAACCCCGGACGCCTGTCCCGTCCCATATAATTAAAGATTACGTTTCGCGGGGCGCTCCGTAGGTGAACACACTGAAGCACGGGTGGGATGATGACGATACGAAAGGTCCTTGGCGTTGCCGCCGCCGTAGTGGTCGTACTCTCGTTGGCCGGCGGCATCTACATCAGAATCAGAGGCGACGACGACACCAACGGTGGCTCGTCGGTGGCGGAGGTGCCCGAGGGCGGGGCCGACAGCGTTTCCTCGGCCAGCACGTTCTCGACCGGCATCGCCATCCCGGTCGAAGGCGCCCAGGTGGTGCGGGACACGCTGGTGATCTCCGTGTCCGCCGCGGCCCAGGCCGCCGCCGCACGCGAAGCGCCGCTCCGGGCCCAGGTCGATGGCCGCATTACCCGGATGCGTGTGGACGAGGCCGACCGGGTCGGAGGCGGGCAGGTCCTGATCGAGATCGACACGACGGAGTATGCCCTTTCGGTGGCGCGGGCACGTGCCGGGCTCGCAACGGCTCAGGCGACGTTTCGCGAGCTCACTCTGTTCGACGACCAGATCGAGGACGCCGATGTGCGCTCCGAGCGCGAACGGGTAGCGCGCGCCAAGAGCGGTCTGGAAGAGGCCGAGATCGCGCTCAGGGAGGCCCAGCTGCAGCTCGAGCGTACCCGCGTGACAGCTCCCTTCGGCGGCCGTGCCGCCTCGCTGATGGTCGTGGAGGGCCAGCTCGTGCGCGTGGGGGATGAGCTCCTCACTGTAATCGATCTCGACCCGATAAAGGTCGAGGCCGAGGTGCTGGAGAGTGAAGTGGGTCTGCTCGCCGCGGGGCGCGGTGCGAGCATCGAGTTCGCCGCTTTTCCGGGCGAGACGTTCACCGGCCGCATCGCCACGATCAACCCGCTCGTGGAGACCGACACGCGGACCGCCCGCGTTACGGTGACCCTGCCCAATCCGGGCGGGCGCATACTCCCCGGCATGTACGCGCGCGTGTCGCTTCAGGCGCGGAGCTTCGCGGATCGCGTCCTGGTGCCGAGGGCCGCGATCCTGGAGCGCGACCGCCGTACGATGCTGTTCGTGTTCGAGAGCGAGGGGAACGCCGGTCTGGCCAAGTGGCGCTACGTCACCACGGGACTGGCCAACGACTCCGTAGTGGAGATCGTACCGGATCCGGACACGGAGATGGTGGAGCCGGGCGAGTGGGTGCTGACGGACGGACACTACACCCTGATCCACGATGCGCAGGTGCGGCTCGTCGAGAGCGTTCAGGCCGAAGGCGGGAGGCCCCAGTGAGGTGCGCACTGCTGCTAGCGGCGGCTCTGCTCCTGCCCGGATCGGTGGCGGCCCAGGGCTTGCCCGACACGCTCTCTCTCCAGACGGCGCTCGGCCTCGCGCAGGACTACAACCCGGCGCTGCGTCGTGCCGTGGTCCAGGCGGACGCATCGGGAGCGGATGTGCGGGCAGGGTTTGGCGCGTTCCTGCCGACCCTCAATGCCAACCTGGGGTTCTCGGGGTCGCGGACGAGCACCAGCACCGGTACCGACACCACGGGACAGGCGATCAAGCTCCCACGGCCCGTGAGCTTCCAAAACAGCAACGCGAGCCAGAACCTCTCTGGTCAGTGGACGCTGTTCAACGGGTTCGAGAACTTCAACAACTACAAGGCCTCCCGTGCCGGGGCCGCCGCCACCGAGGCGGGCGTCGACGTAGCCGGTACCGCGGTAGCGGCCGAGGTCACTCGGCGGTTCTACGATGCGCTCCAGGCGCGGCGCCTGGTCGAAGTGGAGGAGGCTCTGCTCGAGGTGTCGCGCCGCCAGCTGGACGCGACCCAGCGGCTGTTTCGGGTGGCTGCCCGCACTGAGGTCGACGTCCTGGGTGCGCAGGTGCAGTTAGCCCAGCAGGAGCAGGCGCTCGAGCGGGCACGAGGCGACACGAAGAAGTCGCGCGTGTCGCTGGCCGAGCAGATCGGCATCGACGATTGGTCGGCGTTCGAGGTGGACGGTGAGTTGCCGACGGAGATAGACCCGTCCGGCCTCGACGTGGACAGCCTCGTGCAGGTGGCGATGCGGAGCAACCCGCGCATCGGCCAGCTCCAGGCCGAGGCCGCCGAGGCCGACTATACGAGGACGGCCACCAAGGGGCGTCGCTGGCCTGTGCTGACCGCCAACGCGAGCATCGGCCGCTCGGAGGGGCAGGTTGGCTACGGCGATCTGTTCAACTTCAATCCGCAGGACAACAACGTGAACTTCGGGCTTACAGTCCGGTGGCCGCTGTTCACCGGCTTCCAGACCTCTCAGGCGGTAGCGCGGGCGAGCGCCAACGCTGAGGTGGCTCACGAGACGCTGCGGGAGGAGAACCTTCGCCTGGAGCGGGAGGTTCGCAACGCGCATACCGACCTGGTGACGGCGTACCGGCGCCTGGTGCTCGCGGGGCGCTCGGTGGAGTTGAGCCAAAGGCGGCTGGGGATGGCGCAGGAGCAGTACGAGCTCGGCACCATCGGCTTCACGGATTTTCAGCAGATCGTCACGCAGTCGTCGCAGGAGGCGCGCGCCTGGCTCCAGGCTCAGCTGGAATACTCGCGGGCCGGCGTGACGCTGCAGGAACTCCTCGGGCAGATCGCTCGGTCGTGGTGAGGATGGGGGGAAGT
Organism: Gemmatimonadota bacterium; assembly: GCA_039587315.1. Lineage (GTDB taxonomy): Bacteria > Gemmatimonadota > Gemmatimonadetes > Gemmatimonadales > GWC2-71-9 > WVYX01. The sequence goes on from JBDHIS010000005.1 coordinate 23,887, forward strand.
GTGGTGGACGTGATGGTGGGCAAGGGCGGAGGTCGCTGATGTCGATCAGCAGTCTCTCCGTTCGGCGTCCCGTAGCGGTGGCGATGCTCTTCGTGGGCGTCATCTTCCTCGGGATCATCTCGTTCGTCCGGATACCGATCGATCTACTGCCGGACGTCTCGTACCCTCGGCTCGTGGTCTACACCCAGTATCCCGACGTAGGGCCGGCCGAGGTCGAACGGTTCGTGACCGAGCCGATCGAGCGGGGGGTGAGCCGGGTGCCGGGTGTTGAGCGGGTGGAGAGCGTCTCGCGAGAGGGCGTCTCCCTGGTGACCCTGCGGTTCTCGTGGGGCACCGACATGGATTTCGCGGCGCTCAACGTGCGCGAGCAGCTCGACAACCTGGGAGATGAGCTGCCCGAGCTGGCCTCGCGCCCCGTGGTCCTGCGCACGGATCCCAACTCAGAGCCGATAATCGCGCTGTCGGTAGTCGGCGGCACCGACCTCGCGTCCCTCAAGGACCTCGCCGAGTCGGTGTTCAAGCGCCGCCTCGAGCAGATCGAGGGCGTCGCGGAGGCGGCGATCGCCGGCGGCTTCGAGCGCGAGATCCACGTGGAGGTCGACCCGCGCCTGCTCGAGAGCTACGGCTTCACGGTGGGGGACATCCTCGGCGCTCTGGATGCGGCCAACCAGAGCGCGCCGGGTGGTACCATACTGCGGGGCCGCTACCGCTACGCGCTGCGCACGCTGGGCGAGTTCCAGACGGTCGAAGAGATCGAGCGAGTGCCGCTCCGGTCGGGCGGGCAGGGCGGGCAGGGACAGGCTGACAGTTCCGCGGCCGTTGTGCTCGTGGGCGACGTCGCGAGCGTGGACGACGGCTTTCAGGACCGCGAGTCGATCGCGCGCTACAACGGCCAAGAATCGGTTGGACTCCTGCTGTTCAAGGAGTCGGGTGCGAACACGGTACGGGTGACCGAGCGCGTGAACGAGGTGCTGGACCAGCTCAGAGGGCAGTTCCCCGACGTGCGGTTCGACATCGCGATGAGCCAGGCAGGGTTCATCACCGAGGCGATAAGCAACGTGGTGCAGGCACTCGTGCTCGGCGGCTTCCTGGCCTTCCTGGTGCTGTTCCTCTTCCTGCGTGACCCGCGCTACCCGGTGTCGGTCGCGCTGGCGATTCCGATCTCGGTGATCGGCACGTTTGCGCTGCTCGACCTCTTCAACGTCTCGCTCAACATCATGAGCCTCGGCGGCCTGGCGCTGGGCGTCGGCATGCTGGTGGACAACTCCATCGTGGTGCTCGAGAACGTGTTCAGGCACCGCGAGCTGGGCGCCGATGCCGAGACGGCCGCGATTCGCGGCGCCGACGAGGTGCGCGGGGCCATCACCGCTTCCACCCTGACGACGATCAGCGTGTTCGGCCCGATCATCTACGTGGAGGGCGTCGCCGGCGAACTCTTCGGAGACCTCTCGCTGGCGGTCGCCTTCGCGCTGTTGGCCAGCCTGTTGGTGGCTCTCATGCTGCTGCCGACCATGGGCGCTCGGTGGGCGCGGTCATCGCAGGGCCCGGCGACCGGTTCCGGCGATGAGGCGGGTGCCAGGGGATCGAGCTCGGAGGAGCGGGGGCTCGCGCGGCGCGTCTACGAGGGAACCAGGGCGAGCCTTCGTGCCGGCGGCGGGTATTTGATGGCCATCCCGCGGGCCGTCGTTGCAGCCGTCAAGCGTGGAGTGGCGGCGCTCGGCCGCGGGATAGGGCGGCTGAGCCGACCCCTGCTCGACGCGTTCGACCGCCGATTTGCCGTGTTCGCCGAGTGGTATCACCGGGTTCTGGAGTGGGCCCTCGATCATCGCGCCCGGGTCGTGGCGTTCGCCGCGGCGATGCTGGTGGTGGGTATCGCCCTGACGGCAGTGCTCGACCGGGATGTGCTGCCGGACGTGGATCAGGGCGCGTTCACCGTACGAATAAACCTGGTTCGGGGCACGCCCATCGAGGAGACCGAGCTCGCTGCCGGCCGCGTCGAGTCGGTGTTCCTCGCGGACCCGGATGTGGACGCCGTGTTCACCCGGGTGGGCCGGCAGGATGCGGTGGCCGGTGTGGAGGATGAGGAGAGCGGGCTGCACACGGCTGTGCTGGAGGTTCGGCTCCAGGACGGCGCCAGCACCCGGCGGGTGCTGGAGCGGACCCGCGACGGGCTCGACCAGTTCCCACCCGGCATGGTATCTGTCGAGACCGGCACAGCGACCGCGCTCGGGCGGCTGCTCGGCGGCGGTGAGGCAGACATCGCCATCCGCGTGCGCGGCGACGATCTCGGCCTGGCGTGGCGCCATGCACAGCTGATTGAGCAGAGGCTCCAGTCGGTCGGCTCGCTCGTCAACGTGCGCCTCGGGACCGAAGAAGGGCAGCCGGAGATTCGGGTCGAGATCGACCGCGAGCGCGCAGCCAACTACGGCGTAGAGCCGCGCCTCATCGCGGAGACCGTGGAGCAGTACATGCGCGGCGCGGTGGCGACCGAGTTCGTGGACTTCGACGAGAAGGTCCCCGTGCTGGTACGGTTGCCCGAGAGCGAGCGCCGCTCGCTCGAGACCCTGCGCATCCTGCGGGTGAACGGGATTCCGCTGCGCGAGCTCGTGAACACATACGACGAAACCGGGCCGGCCGAGATTCGCCGCATCGAGCAGGCGCGCGCCGTGACCGTCTATGCGGACGTCGGGTCCGGCGGCCTGGACGGAGCGCTTGCGTTTGCCGCAGCCGCGCTGAGGGATGTGCCCGCGCCGCGCGGCCTCAGAATCGAGATCGGCGGGGCCAACGAGGAGCGGAACCGGAGCTTCCGCGATCTCGCCTTCGCCTTCGGGCTGGCCCTGCTCCTCGTCTACATGATCCTGGCGGCGCAGTTCGAGTCGTTCGTGCACCCCTTCACGATCCTGTTGAGCGTGCCACTCGCGACGGTAGGCGCCGCGCTCGCGCTGTTCGCGGCCGGAGAGGGGCTCAACACGATGAGCCTCATTGGGCTGGTGATCCTCGTGGGGATCGTCGTGAACGACGCGATAGTGAAGGTCGACTTCATCAACCAAATGCGCGCGCAGGGGATGCAGCTGCGCGAGGCGATTCTCGAGGCGGGGCGCGTGCGGCTGCGGCCCATCGTCATGACGACGGTCACGACGGTGCTCGGTCTCACGCCGATGGCCTTGGGTGTGGGGCGCGGTGCGGACCTGAGAGCGCCGCTCGCGATTGCGGTGATCGGCGGGTTGATCAGCGCGACCGCCCTCACCTTGGTAGTGGTCCCCGTCGCGTACGACCTGCTGGAGGAGCTCAGGGGCAGGATGCGTTCGCTCGTCGGGCTCGGAGCGGTACGAAGCCGGAAGGCAGTGGAGGTGGTTGAATGAGGGGAAGAGGAATGAGGTGCCGCGCGGCATTGCTTGGCCTGTTGATCGCGGCGGTATCGGGCTGTGCCGGTGGAGAGGGCGGTCCGGCGTTCACTGAGCGCGACAGCGCCGGCGTCACGATTGTCGAGAATGTGCAGGGCTCGTGGTCCGAGTCCGAGAGCTGGCGGTTGTCGGCCGAGCCTGTGTTGGACATCGGGGTGCTGGAGGGCGAGGACGAGTACCAGCTGTTCCAGGTCGGCGGAGCAACGCTGCTCGACGACGGACGCATAGTAGTGGCGAACGGCGGAACGGGAGAGCTGCGCTACTACGATCGCGACGGCGGGTTCCTCAAGGCCGCGGGGCGCAAGGGGGAAGGGCCCGGAGAGTTCGAGAGCATGGGGTCTCCGGTCCTCGTGGGCGACTCGATCTTCGTCTGGGATTTCCGCCTGCGCCGGATGTCCGTGCTGAGCCGAGAGGGGGAATTCGGGAGCGGCTTCCGGGTGCATGCGGCACTCACGGTGCCGGCCGGCACGTTCTCCGACGGAAGCTCACTGTTCACTGCCGGTTTCTCATTTCGACCCAGCGAGATCGCGGCGGTCGTGCGCGATACCGCTCTTTATGGGCACGTGAGTCGAGAAGGAGATCTCCTGGATTCGATCGGTCGGTTTCCATCGATCGAGTTCTACGTGCTCGGCACCGACCAACGAGCGGCCGCATCGAGCTTGCCGTTCGGACGTCGCACGTACGCTGCCGTACATGGTCAAACGGCGTACTTGGGGTCCAGCGACAGTTATGAGATCCTGCGCTACGCAGCGGATGGCCGGCTCGAAGGCATCGTCCGCGTTGCGCACGAGCCATTGCCTGTGACCCAGGAAGACATCGAGCGGGAGAAGGCCGACCGAATGGAGGGTGCGGACGGCAACTGGCGACGCACCCTGGAGCGGATGTTCGCCGAGATGCCGATTCCCTCGACGATGCCGGCGTTCGACGGACTGGAGACGGACCGTCTCGGCAACCTGTGGGTCCGCGAGACGGTTCGACCCGGAGCGACCGATGCCGTCTGGACCGTATTCGATTCGGAGGGGCGCATTCGGGGCACGGCGTGGACGCCGGCCGACCTGTCGGTGGCTGAGATCGGCGTGGATTATCTGCTCGGAACCTGGCGCGACGAGCTCGACGTCGAGCACGTCCAGTTATACGAGCTGATCAAACCGGGTGAATAGTCGGTGATCCGCCTCTCCATCCGTCGCCCCGTAGCCGTTTCGATGGCGTACGTCGCCGTCGCTCTGCTGGGCATCGCGGCGTGGCGCAACATCCCCATCGAGCTGTTGCCGGACACGGACCTGCCGCAGATGAACGTCTCCGTGCAGTGGAGAGGCGCGTCGCCCGAAGCAATGGAGGCCTTCGTCACGGCTCCGGTGGAGGGAGCCATCCAGAAGGTCCGGGGCGTGGAGAAGGTCGAGTCGGTTTCGAGCGAACGGTGGGGCTACGCGCGCGCGAACATCACGATCGAGTTCGCGCGCGGCACCGACATGGACTTCGCCCGGCTCGATCTGGCGGAGAGGCTCGCGGCGCTGGAGGACGACCTGCCGCCCGAGGTCACGACGCCCCGCATCGAGCCGTACGTGCCGGAGGAGTTCCGCGAGCAGCAGCGCGCGTTTCTGCGCTACACCCTGACCGGCCCGTACACGCTGGAAGCGCTCCGCGCTCACGTCGACGACGACATCGTGCCGGAGCTGCTGCAGGTGGACGGAGTGGCGGCAGTGGAGGTGAGCGGCGGACGGGACCGGTTGGTCGAGATAGCGCTCGACGAGAACAAGATTCAGGCGCTCGGGCTCGATCCCGTGTGGGTGTGGCTCAAGATCGGCGAGCTCGAGTACGTGAGCGAGGCCGGAATGGTGGAGGAGGGCGGTCTGCTCCGCACGATCGCCATTCGGCACCGCACCGGCTCGTCGGACGAGCTGAGGCTGGCCCCGCTGCTCACCGACCGGGGCAGGCTGGTCCGCGTGCGCGACGTGGCAACCGTGCACGACACCTACGAGGAGGCGCAGAGCCACTATCGCATAGACGGGCAGCCGGCGGTCTCGTTCGAGCTGCACAAGGAAGTGGGTGTCAACACGGTCGAGGTCGCCGACGGCGTGAAGGAGCGGCTCGAGCGGATCGAGGGCATCCACCCGTTCGGCGTGCGCGTCATCCTGGACGAGGACGAGAGCGAGGCGATCAACACCCAGCTTACCGACCTGCGCTACCGGGCGCTGATCGCCGCCGGCGTGATCTTCCTCGTGCTGTTGCTGTTCCTGCGTTCGTTCCGATCGGCGGGAATCGTGTTTGCCACGATCGCGTTCTCGATTCTGATCGCGCTCAACCTCATCTACTTCGGCGGCTTCACCCTGAACGTGCTCACGCTGATGGGCCTCGCGATGGGGTTCGGCCTCATCGTGGACAACGCCATCGTGGTGCTGGAGAACATCTATCGAAGGCGTCGCGGCGGTGAATCAGCCGAGGCCGCAGCAGAGAACGGAGCGCGCCAGGTCGTGCTGCCGATCCTGGCCGCGACGCTCACCACGGTGATCGTGTTCATCCCGTTCGTGTACCTGCAGGGCGAGCTTCGCGTGTACTACGTGCCGCTCGCCATCGTGGTGGGGATGGCGCTGATCGCGAGCCTGTTCGTCGCGTTCTCGTTCATACCGGCGCTGGCGGCCAAAGTGCTGGGCGGGGGCGACCGGGGCGGTCCTGGCTCGGCAGGAAACCCACCTCCACGAACTGCGCCGCGCCAGCGTGGCGCTCCGGCGTCGTCGGATGCTCCCGACTCTGGCGCGCCGACGTTCGCTCCGGTGGGTTCCCTGCCTGCGCCAGACGCAGGGTCGCCTGAGCGTTCCCCCCTGTACGTCCGGGTCTACGCCGGAATGCTCGGTGTGACGCTCAGAGTACCCGTCATCACCGCGATCGTCGCGCTGGCCATGCTGTTCGGCTCCTACCGCCTGTTCGACAAGTACGTGACGCGCGGCGTTCTGTGGCGCTCGTGGTGGGGTGAACAGACGTACATCAGCATCATCATCCGGCTGCCGCGCGGCGAGGGACTCGAGCGCACCGACGAGCTCGCCGAGTTCTTCGAGGAGAAGCTGCACCAGACGCCCGAGATCGAGCGCTTCGTGACGCGGGTCTACCCGCAGTACGCGCGGATCACGGTGACGTTTCCCGATTCGACCGAGAACAGTTGGATACCGGTGGCGATCAAGGAGCAAATGGTCGCGTACAGCAACCAGTTCGGGGGCGCCGAGGTGCGGGTGTACGGTTACGGGCCGTCGTTCTATGGCGGTGGCGCCGGCCCGCCCAACTACTCCATCAAGGTGTTGGGTTACAACTACGAGACGGTGCGAGTCATCGCCGAAGACCTGGGCCGCCGGCTGCAACGCTTTTCCCGCATCCGCGACGTGGACGTGAACTCGGCAGGGGGATGGTACACCAGGGACAAGGCCAGCGAGTTCGTGCTGTATCTGAACCGTGAGCAGCTCGGCGTTTACGGGCTCACGGCCGAGGACGTCGTCTACCAGGTTGCCGCGGCCGTTGCGGGGCAGGTGCGCCCCGGGAACATCCGCATCGGCGGCGAAGAGGTGCGCTACGACGTCAAGCTACAGGGCAACGAAGAGGTGGACGTACTGGAGTTACAGGAGCTCCTCGTTCAGACCTCCTCCGGTGACGGAGTACGGCTCGCGGACGTCGCGACCGTGGGTCAACGCGACGTGCTGACCCGCATTGTGCGAGAGGACCAGCAGTATCAACGCTTCGTCAGTTACGAGTTCCGAGGTCCTACGAAGCTCGGCGACCGGACGCGCGACGCCGTGATCGAAGCGACCACCCTCCCCGAGGGCTACGAGATCGAGGGCGAACAGGACTGGAGCTGGTCGAGCGAAGAGCAGCAGCAGATCTACGCGGTGCTCGCGATATCGCTGGTTCTCATCTTCATGGTGACGGCGGCGCTGTTCGAGTCGCTGCGCCAGCCACTCACGGTGCTCCTCGCGGTACCGATGGCGCTGGTGGGAGTGTTCCTGATGTTCTTCTACTCCAAGGCCAGCTTCACGCGCGAAGCGTACATCGGCGTAATCATGATGGGCGGCATCGTCGTGAACAACGCGATTCTTCTGGTGGACCACATCAACTACGTGCGCCGGGTGGAACGCCTACCGTTCAGGGAAGCAATCGTAAAGGGCACGCTCGAGCGGGTGCGGCCCATTCTCATGACTAGCACCACGACGATCTTCGGGTTGCTTCCTCTGGTGCTCTTCAGCGAGTACGCCGACGAGAACATCTGGAACGCGCTGGGCTACGCCCTGATCGGCGGGCTAGCCAGCTCCACATTGTTCGTGCTCACCGTGACACCGGCGCTCTACCTGCTGTTCGAGCGCCGTGCGGAGAGGCGGCGGCTGGCTCTCGCGGCCGTCCCGGCCTGACGCGACGGTCGGTGGGACTGGAGCATCGAATGTGTAGTGATCTCGAGGAGTCATTCATGAAGACGACGAGGCTATCCGCCGGCAAGACGTTGGCGCTTGCTGCATTGCTGCTTGCGCTGGCCGGATGCGGCGCGCGCGAGACCAGCGCAGCGGCCATGTGGAACGGCACGATGGACACGCTGGCGAGTGGCCGGATCGTGGTGACGAACCCGGCGACGGGAATATGGGACGAGACGACGGCATGGAACGTGGTTGAGGAACTCCGCATCGGCACACTCGATGACATCGGTCCCGACATGTTCGGCAGCGTCGATGAGCTGGAAGTAGATGCCTGGGGGCGAATCTGGGTGTTCGAGGGCCAGGCCCAGGAGCTGAGGGTGTTCGACCGGGATGGCGCCCACGTTCGCACCATCGGGCGAGAGGGCGGCGGCCCGGGAGAGTTCGCACGAGTGATCGGGACGTCGTGGGCTCCGGACGGTAACCTCTGGGCGGTGGACCCTTCCAACGCGCGCATCTCGATCATCGACACCGCGGGCAACTACGTGGGCAGCCACGGTACCGTCGGCGGTTGGATGATCATGCCGTGGCCCGGCGGCATCGACACGCGGGGTCGCTTCTGGAACTTCGCTCCGGATCTGAGTCGCGCGCCGGAACCCACCATCGTGATGATATCGTACGACGAGGACCTGAATCCGTTGGACACGGTGCAGGTTCCCGAGTATCAGGGTGAGCGGGATTTCTTCGAGCTGCGCAACGAGAGCAGCCACATGATGGCGGGCGTGCCGTTCACGCCGAGCCTGGAGTGGCGCCTCGACCCGCGCGGATACATGTGGTTCATGCTCACCGGGGATTACAACATCGTCCAACTTTCGCTCGAGGGCGACACGCTGCGCACGATCACTCGCGATTTTGAGCCGCTGCCGGTGACCGGGGAGGATATCGACAGCGCGATGGTCGGTCTCGAGTGGTTCGTCGAGAACGGAGGCAAGGTCGACGCTTCGCGGATTCCCGGCACCAAGCCGGCCACCGATGAGTTCCTGTTCGACGACGAAGGCAACATCTGGGTCCTGCCCGTTACGGTAGTCTCGGAAAGGGACAGGGTGGTGGACATCTTCGACCCGGAGGGACGCTACCTGGGGCGGATCGAGCTTCCGTTCCAACTCTCGACCAACCCGCCTCCCGTGTTCCGTGACGGGTTCATTTACGCCGTGACGGAGGACGACCTGGAGGTGCCCTACGTGATCCGGGCGCGGATCGAGAAGCCGATGTAGGATTCTCTCCATGCGATTGGGGGAGAGAATCACTGCGGTGGACGCCCATGCGGGCGGCGAGCCCGGACGCGTGATCACGGACGGCGTGTTCGACGTGCCGGGCTCGACGATGTTCGAGAAGAAGACCCACCTCGAGACCGAGGGCGATCACCTCCGCAAGCTCATGCTGCGCGAGCCCCGCGGTTACCCCGCGATGAACTGCAACGTGATCCTGCCGCCGACCCACCCCGAAGCAGATGCCGGCTTCGTGATCATGGAACAGACCGAGTATCCCGCCATGTCGGGGAGCAACACGATCTGCGTCGCGACCGTGCTCATCGAGACAGGAATGGTGCCCGTCAGCGAACCGGTGACGGAGTTGGTGCTGGAGGCTCCGGCCGGTTTGGTGCCGGTGCGCGCTGCGGTGTCTGACGGAAAGGTGACCGGGGTGACGTTCGAGAACGTCCCGGCGTACGCGGTGCACCTGGACCGGACGATAGACGTGCCCCACCTCGGCGAGGTCGTCGTGGACGTTGCCTGGGGCGGGATGTTCTACGTGATCGCCGACGCCAACCAGTTCGGCCTCGAGCTCGTGCCCGACGAGGGCCGCGAGATCACCAGGATCGGCCGCATGATTCAGGGCGCGGCGGCGCAGCAGCTGCCCGCTGTCCATCCCGAGAACGCTGCCATCAGCGGCGTGTCGATCTCACAGCTCTCGGGCCCGCCGAGCCACCCGGATGCGACGCGCAAGAACGCAGTCGTCGTGGCGACGGGAGGAGTGGACTGGGATCGTCCCGAGACCTGGACCGGGGCGCTGGACCGCTCTCCCTGCGGTACGGGCACGTGCGCCAAGATGGCGGCGCTGTTCGCCAAGGGAGAGCTCGGGCTCGAGGAAGACTTCCTGCACGAGGGGGTGCTGGGCACCATATGGACGGGGCGCCTCATCCGTGAAGCAAAGGTCGGCGACCACCGGGCGGTGGTGCCGACGCTCACGGGCCAGGCGTGGATCAGCGGTTACAGCGAGTACGTCGTCGACCCGGCCGACCCCTTCCCGGAGGGCTACACGGTGGGCGACATCTGGGGAACCGGGAGCTAGCTGCCGCTCCGGCGGCTACTCGTCCACTTCCCAGGTGCGGCCGCCCCTGAGCATCGTGTCGATGTCGGCGTCCGTGGCGGGGTGGGCGCCGGCTTCGTCCATCTGCCGGGCCACATCCTTTTCATAGCTCGATTCGGGATTGCAGTACAGCACGCCGAGCGCGACGGGGAAGTGCGGCGGACCCAGCTCGATCAGCAGTGACGCGAGCGAGCGGTTCGTCTCGTCGTGCAGCAGGAGGTCGCTCTCCTTCACGCCGTTCTCGCCCACCGTCACCACCTCCAGCTCCACGGCACCGGGTTTCAGGCGCAGGCCCTTTTCGGCGTCCCTTCCGAAGCGGAGCGGCTTGCCGTGCTCCAGGTGGAGCTGCATGTCTCCTGCCACGCCCTTGTCGGTGAAAGCGGAGTGGACGCCGTCGTTGAACACGACGCAGTTCTGAAAGATCTCCACGAACGACGCGCCGCGGTGGGCATGGGCCCGTTTGAGGACCTCGACCAGGTGTGGCTGCCGCGTGTCCACCGAGCGGGCCACGAAGCGGGCGCTCGCGCCGAGCGCGAGAGCGCAGGGCGAGATTGGAAGCTCGATGGAACCCTGCGGCGTAGATGGCGACAGCGTGCCGCGCCTGGACGTTGGCGAGTACTGTCCCTTCGTTAGCCCGTAGATCTCGTTGTTGAACAGCACGATCTGCATGTCCACGTTGCGGCGCAGCACGTGGATCATGTGGTTGCCGCCGATGCTCAGCCCGTCTCCGTCGCCCGTGATGACCCAGACGTCGAGCTCCGGCTTGGCCAGCTTGATGCCGGTGGCGAACGCGGGCGCGCGGCCGTGGATCGTATGGAATCCGTAGGTGGACATGTAGTAGGGGAACCGGGCGGCGCATCCGATTCCCGAGACGAACACGGTCTGGTCGGGCTCCACCTGGAGGTCGGCCAGTGTCTTCTGCATGGCCTTGAGGATCGCGTAGTCCCCACAGCCCGGACACCAGCGCACTTCCTGGTCGGAGGCGAAGTCCTTCGCAGCGACGGTCACGTCAGCACTCCAATCTCACGCGCACCCGGTTCTCGATCTCGGATACCTTGAAGGGCTTGCCGCTCACTTTGTTGATGCCCTCTGCCGGTATCAGGTACTTGCTTCGCAGCAACGAGACGAGCTGACCATTGTTCATCTCCGGAACCAGAACCAACTCGAAGCCCTCCAGCAGCTCACCGAGGTTCTCGGGGAACGGGTTCAGGTGTCGCACGTGGATGTGTGACACGGAGAGGCCGGCTTCCCGCAGGCGCGTCACCGCCTGATAGATGGGTCCGAAAGTGGAGCCCCACCCCACGACCGCCACGGTGCCGTGGCTCTCTCCCAACTGCACGTCCTGGTGCGGGATGTCGCGTGCGATCCCGTTGATCTTCGCGGCTCGCAGGTCCGTCATTCGCTGGTGGTTTTCCGGATCGTAGGAAATGTGCCCGCTCTCGGCGTCGCGCTCGAGCCCTCCAACGCGGTGCTGTAGTCCCGGCGTGCCCGGTACGGCCCACGGTCGTGCCAGAGTCTCGGGGTCGCGCCCGAACGGATGGAATCCCTCGGGCTCCGTACGGAACGTGACCGGGAACTCCGGCACGTCGGCGGCGCTGGGCAGCAGCCACGGCTCGGCGGCATTCGTGAGATAACCGTCCGAGAGCATCACGACCGGCGTCATGTACTTGGTGGCCAGCCGCACGGCCTCGATCGCCACGTCGAAGCAGTCCGCCGGCGTGGCGGCCGCGATCACGGGCAGCGGCGCGTCGCCGTTGCGGCCGTAAACGGCCTGGAACAGGTCAGATTGCTCGGCCTTGGTGGGCAATCCCGTCGAGGGGCCCGCCCGCTGGCTGTTCACCACCACGAGCGGAAGCTCGGTGCCGACGGCCAATCCCAGGGCCTCGGTCTTGAGCGCCATTCCGGGCCCAGAGCTCGAGGTCACCCCGAGGGCACCGGCGTAGGATGCGCCGATCGAGGCGCAGATGGCCGCGATCTCGTCTTCGGCCTGGAACGTCAGCACGCCGAACCGCTTCAGGTTGGCGAGCACGTGGAGCAGGCCGGTTGCCGGTGTGATCGGATACGAGCCGAACATCAGCTTCTCGATTCCGGCGGCCTGTGTCCCAGCCACCAGCCCCCAGGCCGTCGCCTCGGTTCCCGTCACCGTGCGATACACGCCGGGCGGTACGTCTGCCCTGGCCACGGTGTATCCAACCACGTCGCTGGACATCTCGACCGTCTCGCCGAATGCATGGCCGGCGAGCAGCGCGGCCACGTTGGCTTCGGCCACCTCGGGCTGCTTCGCGAACTTGCCGCGGATCCACTCCGCGGTCGCCGTGTGGTCCTGGCCGAACATCCAGAGCATGAGCCCCAGGGTCCACATGTTGCGGGATCTGAGGGCCAGCTTCTGCGTGAGTCCAAGGCCCTCGACGGCGTCGAGCGTCCGCTGACCGATGTCGAGCTTGAGTAGCTGATACGGCGCCAGGGTGTCGTCCTCGAGAGGACTCGTCTCGTATCCGGCCTTTGCGAGGTTGCGCTTCGAGAACGCCCCGGTGTCCACCACCACCAGTCCGCCCACCCGCAGGTCGCGGTAGTTGACCTTGAGCGCGGCGGGGTTGAGCGCCACCAGCACGTCGGGCTCGTCGCCGGCCGTGGTGATGTCCCCACCGCCGAAGTGGATCTGGAAGGCCGACACTCCATAGGTGGTGCCGGCCGGTGCGCGGATCTCGGCTGGGTAGTCGGGGAAGGTCGCGATGTCCTTCCCGGCCATGGCGGCCTCCAGCGTGAACTGGGAGCCGGTGAACTGCATCCCGTCTCCTGAGTCCCCGGCGAAGCGGATCACCACTGAGTCGCGCACTTCGCGTGCCATCACGCCGCGCGCGTCGGGGGAAGAAGGCCTTCTGCGGTCGTTCATGTGTGTCCGTGGACCTGGCGTGGTTGCGGCCGCCGCCCGTCACCGATCCCCACCACCAGCCGCACGTGTCGATTAACGAGAGTACTACTCTACTATTGTATGCAGGTCACGCCGGTCGGCGCCACTCGCGGCCCTGACGAGCGCGGGGGCGCCGGCCTTATATTTCCCGGCCCAGGCTGAAGCGACCACGAGAACAGACATCAAGGGAGACAGCGATGCCGGCCAAAGGCGTGGCGAAGGGAATCAACGACCAAGTTCAGAAGGAGTTCTACGCGGCCTATCTCTACCTGGCCATGTCGGCCTACTGTGACTCGAAGAACCTTCCGGGGTTCGCGCACTGGCTCCGCATGCAGTACGAGGAGGAGCTGTCCCATGCGCTCCGTCTCCTCGACTTCCTGCTCGAGGCGGGCGAGAAGGTCGAGCTCAATGCCATCGAGAAGCCGGCGCTCAAGTTCGGCACCCCGCTCGATGTCCTGAAGGCTTCGTTGGCCCACGAGAAGAAAGTCACCGCCTCGATCAACAATCTCTACGAGATGGCGCTCAAGGAGAAGAACTACCCGGCCCAGATCATGCTGCAGTGGTTCATCAACGAGCAGGTGGAGGAGGAGCGCACGGTGGGCGACCTGATCGCCCAGATGGAGTTGGCGGGCGACAGCGGCCCGGCGCTGCTGATGATGGATCGGCAGCTTGCCGGCCGGACGTCGGGGGCCGGAGGCGAGTAGCTCCGTCGGTCCAATGTGTCTTCGAGCGCCCCCGGTGAAGCCGTCCCCGGGGGCGCTTCTCTTTGCGGCCCCGGTCCTTAACAACATCAGCCGGGGTGCGTCCCACTCAGAGGAAGGGTCACCACGTATTGAAGACCGACACCGCGTGTCGGTGAGGGAGGTCTCCGATGAAGATCATTCACGCACTCACGGGCGCGGCGCTGCTGGCGGTTGCCGCGGCAGGGTCTCTGCCGGCTCAGGATGCTCCGCCCCCACCCGAACAGCGCCCCCGACAGCTGCGGCTCCACGCGCCCGGAACCGGACTCGAGGACGGGCCGGCGATGCGCCAGCGGATGCGGGAGGGGCGCTCCCAGATGGTGACGGCCGGCATGTACACGCCGCACTGGCTGATCGCCCGCAAGGACATGCTGGATCTCACGGAGGAGCAGCTCTCCCAGCTCGAGCAGCTGGACGCCGAGGCAGCGGCCGTTCGCGAGCAGGCCGGAGAGGCCCTGAAGCAGAGTCAGGAGCAGCTGCAGGAGGCATGGAAGGCTGCGCAGCCGGACGCAGAGGCAATTCGGCGCTATGCCCAGGCCGGGATGGAGGCGCGGCAGGAGGTCCAGCTGGCCACGCTGGAGGGCGCGGCGCGGGCCAAGGCTCTGCTCACGCCGGAGCAGCAGGGCAAGCTCGCCGGGTTCGTAGAGGGCCGCCGCATGGGCATGCGCCAGCGCGGCATGCGCGGTCAGAGCCGTCAGATGCGGGGAACCCGTGACGCGGCGCGGATGCGCCAGCGGTGTCCGGGGTGCTGATGGTCTGACTGTGCCCGCTGGTTCCATGAAGGAGACCGCCCCTCAGGCCGATGCCTGCGGGGCGGTTTGCACTTGGGGACCGGCTGCGGCAAGATACGTGAGCCATGCCGTCCAACGAGCGGATCCGAATCACGTACGAATTTGCGCTCGCCGAAGGCGAGACACCCGAGGCGGGAGCTCGGCGCATTGCCCTGGAGCAGACCGTCGAGCTGCCGGACGGCTGCTATCCGGAGAGCATCGAGGAGGCTGTCGTTGCGCGGGTAGAGGAGACCGAGGACCTCGGTGGGGCCCGTTGCCGCGCGGCGTTGTCGTTCGACCCCGTCTTGGTCGGCACGGAGGTCCCGCAGCTCCTCAACATCATCTTCGGCATGGTGTCGCTGCTGCCGGCGACCCGAGTCGTGGATCTCGAGCTGCCCGATACGCTGCTGCTGCGCTACGCCGGTCCGCGGTTCGGAATAGAGGGGATTCGCGCGGCCTGCGGCAATGTCCAGGGGCGTCCGCTGCTCTGCACGAGTGCCAAGCCGGTAGGCCTGTCGGCGGCCGAGCTGGCTTCCATTTGCGGCGCCCTGGCGCGTGGCGGCATAGACGTGGTGAAGGACGACCACGGCGTAGCGGATCAGGCGACGGCTCCGTTCGCGGAGCGTGTCGCCCGTTGCAGCGAGGCGGTGCAGCGGGCCAACGACGCCACGGACGGATCGGCCGTCTACTTCCCCAACGTGACCGCTCCCGCGACCGAGTTGGTAGACCGCGTTCAGACGGCCAAGGCGGCCGGGTGCCAAGGGGTGCTGGTGAGCCCGTTTGCGACGGGGCTCGACACCGTGAGGTGGCTGGCCGAGAACAGCGGCATGATCGTCCTCGTACACCCGACCTTCTCGGGAGCGCTGTACCACGCAGATCACGGCGTCGCGCCGCACGTGCTGGGCCGCCTTCTGCGTGTGCTGGGGAGCGACGGTGTGACCTACGTGAACGCCGGGGGGAGATTCCCCGTGTCGGAGCAGGAGTGTCACGTTGTGAACGAGAGCCTGCGCGGGCCGCTCGGATCGCTGCGGGCGGCCCTTCCGGTGCCGGGAGGGGGCATGGACGTGGGCAGGGTGGAGTACTGGACCGAGCGTTACGGGGTGGAGACGATGTTCCTCATCGGGAGCAGCCTGTATGCGCAGGGCGACCTGGAAGCGGCGAGCAGGAGGTTGGTGGACGCGGTGAGCAGGGCGGCCGGCTGAGCCTCATCCCACGACCGAACGCGCTACGAACCAGAGATTGGCGGGCCGCTCCGCCAACCGGCGCATGTACCAGGGGAACCAGGCGTCTCCGTAGCTGATCAGCGTGCGCATCACGTTGCCGTCTGCGGCCAGCCGCAGCTGCTCCTCGCGCCGGATTCCGTACAGCATCTGTATCTCGTATGCGCTCTTCGCGATTCCCGCACCCTCGGCAAAATCCCGGATGCGTGTGACCAGGCCGAGGTCGTGGGTGCCGAAGGCGGGATAGACTCCCTCGGGCCGCGCGTCCTCGGCCAGCAGGCGCTTGGCCAGCTTGAAGTAGTTGGCGTCCACGTCCGCCTTCTTGGGGAAAGCGATCCGCGGTGGCTCGTTGTAGGCGCCCTTCACGAGGCGGATCGTGGCCGAGAGAGGCACGAGAGACTCGAGGTCCTCAGCCGTGCGGTAGAGGTAGGCCTGCAGGCACACTCCCAGATTTGAATGCTCGGCACGCACGGAACGGAAGATCTCGAGCGTGGCGTCGACGTAGGAGGAGCTCTCCATGTCGATGCACACGAAGTTCCCGTGCGCAGCCGCTTGCTTCAACACCGCAATGAGCTGCTCGGTGCAGAGGTCGCGGCTGATGTCGAGGCCCAGCTGGGTCAGCTTGACCGAGAGCTGCGTCTCGAGCCCCCGGCGCTCGATCCGCTGCAGCGCGTCCACGTAGTGCTGCGCGACTGCGTCGGCTTCCGCCCGGTTGGTGATGGCCTCACCCAGCTGAGTGATCAGGGTAGGGATGTTCCGCTCGCCCAGCTGCTCCGCGGCAGCGAGCGCGGCGTCGACGTCCTCGCCCGGCATGAAGCGCCGCACGGCCCGCTGGGTGAACCCGCGCCGGCTCGCGCGGTCGGCCAACCAGCTGCTTTCCGAGGCCTTGAGAAGAAGGGTGCGCATCAATCCCATCGATCGGCTCCGGGAGTGAGAACGAGCACGGTGGATCTGCCGAGCGGGTCCCGCCGTGGTTCTGGCGCACGGCGGAATCGGGGAGTATGGTAACCGGCGTGGGGCAGGGTGGGCAAACGCCCACCGATGCGCCAGATTAGGTCAGTGTCCGGGCCGGACGTACCGGAGTCGTGTCCCGGCGCCCCATCGAATCCAGGAGGTGGTGATGCGGAGTCTCGTCTCGGGCCTTTCGGTTGCAGCGCTGCTGGTTTGCCTGGCCGGACCTGCCACGGCGCAGCAGGAGACGAAACACAACGGCTGGTGGACCGGTATCGGACTTGGTGGGGGCTGGACTGGCGACGACATCAGCGATTCCTCTCTGACGGGCGGTGCGGGGTTCATCCGGCTCGGTGGCACGTTCAGCCAGATATTCCTCGCCGGCGCCGACGTTTCCTTTTGGGTCCAGCGCAACCAGGCCGCCGACGAGTGGATTTCGCGCATGAACGTCACGGGAAGCGCATTCGTATTCCCGTTCTATCCCATGGGACTCTACGTCAAGCTCGGAGCCGGACTGGGCATCTATGACTGGGTGGGCGATACGGACGTGGAGGGTCTGATTCCCCCGGCCGAGAAGTACTACGGGTTCGGAGCCACGGGCGGGATCGGGTGGGACATCCAGGTCGGCCGCAACTTCTTCCTGACGCCCAACGTGGACTTCAATTGGCAGAGCGTCTCGATCGAAGAGCAGACCGTCAAGGCCTGGGCCGTTCTCATCACGTTGGGGGCGACGTGGCATTGATCCCGCGATCCGTCAGGAAAGTGGTCCGCGGGCGAGCCCTCTGCGGCGCTCTCTTTGCGGCCTTCGCCCTGGCCGGATTCGCCGCGCCGGCCCAGGCGCAGCTGCAAATGAACGCGCACCGCCGCAACGGAGTGTTCTTCTCGCTCGGCTTTGGGGTCGGCTGGAACCTGAGCAAGAGCCTCAGTGACGAGGTCAAGTCGGGGTTCGCCGGTTACCTGCGGGCGGGAGGCACGTTCTCTCCCCACTTCACGCTCGGCGGCGAGGCCGAATGGTGGTACCGCTCGGAGAGCGACGATCTCTCTCTCTCGGCCGGCAACGTGACTCTGGTGGGCCAGTACTACCCGAGCCTCGACCTGGGTGGCTTCGTGAAGCTCGGGGTCGGAATGTCCTTCGCCGAGTTGATCACGGCGGGCGGCTCGCAATCCACCTGGGAGACGGGACCCGGCGTCACCGCCGGAGTCGGCTGGGACGTGCCGCTCGGCGAGACGCTCTCGCTCACGGCCAACGCCGACTTCCTGTTCCAGAGGGTGTCGGACATCAACAACACCTTTCTGATGTTCACTATCGGTCTGACGTTCCCGTAACGCCGCGAATCCGATGATGCGACACGGGCGGCTCGCTTGGCGGGCCGCCCGTTTTGCGTTGGGGGAGACTCAGGGTCTCGTCGACCTGGGCACCATGAGGGTGACGGCGCGGGCCACCAGGACCGCCACGTAGAACTGGCCCAGAATGGCTTGGAGTGAGGCCATCGATCTTGCGCCCTCGTGAACCGGAACGATGTCGCCGTAGCCCAGGGTGGTCATCGTCACCATCGAGAAGTAGATGAACTCCCAGGTCCTTTCGCCCCCGGTGGCTGTTGTGCCCCGGAAGGACCCGGGGGCAAGACCCTCGAGCCAGCTGTACCCGATGGCGAAGATCAGCCCGATCATTATGTACGCGCACGCGGCGCCGTAGATCGTGTCGGCCGTGACCTCCTTCTCGGTCATGATGTACCGCAGGATCACGACGGTCACGAATATGAGGAACGCTGCCTCGAACATGTGACCGATCGTCAGCACCGCCGCGCTGCCGGTGAAGTAAGAGGCCCAGCTCCCGACGACGGCGGGGATGACGAGGATGAGTCCCAGCTTCAGCGTGCGCCGCTCGCCGCGGACGGCGTACAGTCCGGCCAGAAAGGCCAGCGTGAATCCCGCGGTGAAGAACTCGCCCTGCTTCTCCCCGGCGATGAACGGGTGTGCCAGCAGCAGGATGAGCAGCACGATGAGCAGAAAGGAGAAGTTCCCGAAGTGCCTGCGCAGCACCTTGGGGAGCCAGCGCGGCCCGGAATCGGAGGTGAAGTCCGTCATGGGATCGCCTTCGCGAGCGGAGGGACCGTGGAACGTGCCGTCGTCTGCGTGAACGGAGAGGGTGGGATTCGAACCCACGAGACCCGCAAGGGTCTACCGGTTTTCGAGACCGGCTCCTTCAACCACTCGGACACCTCTCCAGAGTGCCACTGAACAGACGGGCCGCGTGCGGCCCGGTGCATAATAGACGGCCCATGGGCTAGTTTCCACCCCGATGACTGTCCTCATTGCCTCAGAGCTCGAGGGACTGCTTCCCGCCGATCCGGTGCCGGGCCACACGGTCGAATGGCTCGCGTCAGCCGAGCCGACACCCAGTGGCTCTTTCGCCGCGATTCTTCCTCTCCTCTCGCGCCGCGTCGGGCCGGCGGAGCTCGACAAGCTCCCCGATCTGAAGATCGTGGCCAACTGCGCCGTCGGGTACGACAACATCGATCTCGAGGCCGCCGCCGCGCGCGGCGTGGTGGTGACCAACACACCGGACGTGTTGACCGACGCGACCGCAGACCTCACCTGGGCGCTGATCCTGGCCGTAGCGCGGCGGCTCAAGGAAGCAGAGGCGCTTCTCGCAGAGAGTCGCTGGGAGGGATGGCATCCCCAGCAGCTGCTGGGACTCGAGCTGAGGGACAGCACCCTGGGCGTCGTCGGCGCAGGGCGCATAGGGCAGGCGGTGGCACGTCGCGCCTTGGGGTTCGGCATGCGGGTCATCTACGCCGACTCGGCACCCCGGCCCGAGTTCGAGTACGCGACCGGCGCCGAGCGCGCCGAGCTACCCGATCTCCTGGCCCGTAGCGACGTGGTCTCGCTGCACGTTCCGTCGTCTCCCCAGACGCGCGGCATGTTTGGGCAGGCTCAGTTTGCCCGGATGCGCCCTGGTGCGCTGTTCGTGAACACGGCGCGCGGCGACATCGTAGACGAAGAAGCCCTCCTGGATTCGCTGGAGAGTGGCGACCTGGGTGGAGCGGGGCTGGACGTGTTCTCCGAGGAGCCGAACGTGCCGGAGGGACTGGTGCGGCACCCCAGGGTGATGGCGCTGCCGCACCTCGGCAGCGCGACCACCCGAACGCGTGAGGCCATGGCCGGGCTCGCGGCCAGAAACATCCAGGCCGTGCTCGGGGGGCTCGAGCCGCTGACGCCCGTCGCGCCGCGTTGACGCCCTCCTGCGCCGCGTCTAACTTGCTCCGAGCCATGACTCCTTCCGAGCGAAAAACCCTGCACGATGACTCGGGCGTCGGCACCGCGCTGGAGCGGATGTCCCGAGAGATCGTTCAGTTCGCCGGCGGTACCGACCGGCTGGTGTTGGTCGGGATTCAGCGGCGCGGCTCCGACCTGGCGGAGCGCCTCTGCAGCATGATTGCCGAGGCCGAGGGTACGACGGTTCCGCTGGGGGTAATGGACATCACCCTCTACCGCGACGACCTCCAGACCATCGGGCCACGGCCCGTAGTCGGCGAGACGCGGCTTCCCGTGGATCTCGACCACAAATGGGTGATGATCGTGGACGACGTTCTGTTCACCGGCCGCACCATCCGGGCCGCGCTGGATCAACTGGCCGACTTCGGCCGGCCTGCGCGGATCGGACTCTGCGTGCTGGTGGACCGTGGGGGGCGCGAGCTCCCGATTCAGGCTGACGTCGTGGGACTCAAAGTCGACGCCCAGTCGAGCGACCGGGTGGATGTCCTGGTCGCCGAGCTGGATGGGCGGGATGCAGTTGAGCTCGTGCACGGGGGGAACACGTGACGGTTCCGACGCTCGGCAAGGATTTGCTCGGTCTCGAGCATCTGACTAAGGAACAGATTCAGCTCATACTCGATACCGCCGAGCCTTTCAAGGAAGTCAGTGAGCGCACCATCAAGAAGGTCCCGGCCCTCCGCGGCAAGACCATCGTAAACCTGTTCTTCGAAGCCTCTACCCGAACCCGCATCTCCTTCGAATTCGCCGAGAAGAGGCTCTCCGCCGATACGGTGAACGTCGCCTCGTCCGGCTCTGCGGTGCAGAAGGGTGAGACCCTGGTGGACACCGCCCGCAACCTGGAGGCGATGCGCATCGACATGGTCGTGATGCGCCATCCGTCGTCGGGCGCCGCGAAGTTCCTGGCGGAACGGATCCCCTCCAACGTGATCAACGGGGGAGACGGGACCCACGAGCACCCGACGCAGGCTCTGCTCGACATGCTCACGATCAGGGACAAGTTCGGCCGGCTCGACGGGCTCAAGGTCTGCATATGTGGTGACATCACGCACAGCCGGGTGGCGCGGAGCAACATCTGGGGGCTGCGGAAGCTGGGAGCGGAGGTCGCCGTGTGCGGACCCCAGAGCCTCATGCCTGGCGGCATCGAAGGCCTCGGGGTGACGGTGTTCCGCCGCATCGAGGAAGCGATCCAGTGGGCCGACGTGCTCAACATCCTGCGGCTGCAGTTGGAGCGGATGAAGGCGGGCTACATCCCTTCGCTCAGGGAGTACTACCGGGTGTTCGGCGTGACGCTGGAGCGGCTGGAGCAGGCTCCAAAGGACCTGCTGATCCTGCACCCGGGTCCGATGAACCGCGGGGTGGAGATCGACTCCCGCGTGGCGGACGGACCCCACAGCGTAATCCTGGACCAGGTTACCAACGGCGTGGCCGTACGAATGGCCGTCCTCTATCTGCTGGCAGGGGGCAGGCCGGAGCTGGCTGAAGCGGCCAAGGGAAGCCGGGAGGTTGAAGAATGAAGCCGGTGCTCTTGAAGGGCGGAAGGGTCGTGGATCCCTCCCAGGGCCACGATGCCGTCGCAGATCTCCTCATCGTGGACGGTAAGGTCGAGGCGCTGAAGAAGAAGCTCTCGGCGCCGGACGGGGCGGAGGTCGTCGACTGCAAGGGCAAGGTCGTGGCGCCCGGCCTCGTGGACATCCACGTCCACCTGCGCGAGCCGGGGCGCGAGGATGCGGAGACGGTGGCCTCCGGAGCCCAGGCGGCTGCGGCGGGCGGCTTCACCTCGGTTTGCGCGATGCCCAACACCGACCCGGTAACCGACAACCAGGCGGCGGTGGGATTCATCGTGAAGCAGGCCGCTGACGCGGGCGCCGCCCGCGTGTACCCCATCGGGGCTACCACCCTGGGGCAGAAGGGCGAGCAGCTCTCCGAGTTCGGCGAGATGGTGCACGCCGGCGCCGTGGCGGTCAGCGACGACGGCCACCCGGTGGTCTCCACCCAGATCATGCGGAGCGCGCTCGAGTATGCGCGCTCCTTCGGGATTCCGGTGGCGGAGCACTGTGAGGATCCCTACCTGTTCAAGCACGGCGTGATGCACGAGGGTACGGTCTCGGCCAGGATGGGATTGAAGGGCATTCCCTCCGCCTGCGAGGACATCATGGTGGCGCGCAACCTCCTGTTGGCGGAGTTGACGGGCGGGCACGTACACCTGTGCCACATGTCGAGTCGGGAGTCCGTAGAGTTGATCCGGCGCGCCAAGGACCGGAACGTGACCGTCACCGCCGAGGCTGCCCCGCATCACTTCGCCCTCACCCACGAGGCGACCGAGGGTTACGACACCAACGCCAAGATGAACCCTCCGCTCCGCGAGGAGGCAGACGTGGAGGCCGTCCGCGACGGGCTCAAGGACGGGACGCTCGACGCGATCGCGACGGATCACGCCCCTCATCACTACGAATCCAAGGAGCGCGAGTTCGACGATGCGCCGTTCGGCATCATCGGATTGGAGACAGCGCTCGGGATCGGGCTCACACAGCTGGTGGGTGAGGGCTGCCTCACGCTTCCCGAGCTCGTGAACCGGATGAGTACTGAGCCCGCCAGGATCTTCCATTTGCCCGCCGGCACCTTGCGGCGCGGCGTGGCGGCCGACGTCGTGGTGTTCGACCCCGAGGCGCGCTGGGTGGTGGACCCGGGGGCCTTCCTGTCCAAGAGCCGCAATACCCCGTTCGGGGGCTGGGAACTGACCGGCAAGGTGGAGCGTACCTTGGTGGGCGGTGTGACGGTTTTCACAGGGTAGGAAAAGCGTGACGCACGCCGCTGCGGCGCGTGACGGAAGTGACCAAAGTTGTTATATCTTAACAGGATAGCAGCTTAGCCACCGCTCGCTGGCCGGCGCCTCCCCGTCGCCCAGCCGTAGGAGAGAGCAGTTGACAGCCAAACGCTCCAAGAGTTCGACCGCCGATATCCAGAAGCTGCTGGACGAGAAGCGGCAGATCGAGCAGTGGCTCCAGCGCCTCGACATGGCCGCGGACAAGACGCCCGAGGGCGTGCGGGACAAGGTCAAGTCCGATTATGGCAAGCGCTACGAGGTGATCCTCGAGGAGCTGCAGGGGTTTCGTGCTGAGCTCTCTACCAAGGTGGATCAGCAGCGTCTGGTCCGCGACGATCTGGCGGCTCGCGAAGCCCAGGAGTCCGAGCGCATGGCCGAGGCCGAGCTGCGCCATACCGTGGGCGAGTTCGACGAGGCCAGATGGGCCGAGCTACGCAGCGAGATCCTCGAAAACCTGGTGAGAATCCGCGAGGAGCTCAAGGTCGCCGAGGACGAGATCGCCGGCTTCGAGGAGGTCGTGTCGGCAGTGGATACGGCCGAGAGCCAGCCGGCGCCAGAGCCGGAACCGGAGCTGGCGCCCGAGCCAGAACCGGAACCGGAACCGGCGCCAGAGCCGGAGCCCGAAATCCTGAAGGGGCCGACCACCGATGAGGTGGCTCCGAGTCTGGATCAGCCTGCGCAGACCGAAGCCTTCGACGAGCTCGAGTTCCTGCGCTCCGTTACTGGCGAGGAAGGCCAGCCGAAACGCCGCTTGAGCGGCGCCCAACCGCGGCTCTCCACCGACGACCTGGTGTCGCCGGTCACGAACGACGAAGAGGACCAGCAGCTGGGGGATACACCCCGCCCGCCGCGGATTTCTGAAGTTGGAGCTGAGGGGGTCGGGCCGCTGAAGGAGGAGTCCAAGCCGGCGCGGGGCTCGGCCAAGATCGTCAAGTGCGGGGAGTGCGGGGCGCCAAACCTCCCCACCGAGTGGTACTGCGAGCGCTGCGGCGCCGAGCTCGCAGCGCTCTAGCTACTTCTTGGGTCCCTTCTCGACTACGACCTTGTGCAGGCGGCGCTTGTTGCGCGCCGCGGCGTTCTTTGGCACGAGGTGCGTGCGTGCGGCGCGGTCCAGCAACTGCTCGGCTTCCTTGTAGGCTGCCTGGGCCTCTTCTTGCGTCTCCGCCTGCCTGACCTTCTTCACTGCTGACCGCAGGGCGCTCTTCTTCTGCCGGTTCTGTGCCCGGCGGCCCTCGGCCTGTCGCATTCGCTTCTTGGCTGACTTGATGTTCGGCACTTACGCTCCTCGTGATAAAACGGGGCCAATCGGGCCCCGGAAACGAACCGGAATACTATCGCGCAAGTGTCTGCCAGTCAAGGCGCTACGCCTTTGACACCGGCGCAGGGCGCCGTTAGCTTTCGGCCGCATCAACCGAGCGACACACCCCACCGTGTACGAACTCCTAATAGCGCTGCCCGTGCTCCTCTTCTCCATGGTGGCGCACGAGTATGCGCACGGCTATGCAGCCCTCAAGCAGGGAGACCCGACGGCCAAGGAGCTCGGACGACTGACCCTGAATCCACTGAAGCACATCGATCCGTTCATGACGGTGCTCCTGCCTCTGGCGGTGTTCTTCGCGTCGGGGGGGCGGATCGTGTTCGGTGGTGCCAAGCCCGTCCCTGTGAATCCGCGCAACTACCGCGATCCGAGGCGCGGGGACCTCATCGTCTCGTCCGCGGGGATCGTAACGAACGCGGTGCTGTCGCTGGTGTGTCTGGTGCTGGGCATGGCCGTTGGTCTCGTGGCGGCGGCCGTTCCGGCATTGGAGGGGGCTCTGGCCCTCGTGCAGCGCGGGCTCCTGTGGGGAGTGTGGCTCAACCTGCTGCTCGCCTTCTTCAACCTGATCCCGATCCCCCCACTCGATGGGTCGCACCTCCTGTACCACGCGCTGCCGCCCCAATGGGCGGCGCGGTATAGGGCAGTAGGGCGCTACGGTGTGTTTGCCCTGATGCTGCTCATCCTGATCGCGCCCCAGGTGCTCTACGGGCTGCTGACTCCTGCCTTCGCGCTGCAGGACGTCGCCTGCCACGTGGCCGCGCCGTACACTCTGCGGCCGTTCCCGTTGTGTGCCATATGACGGTGCCGTCGATAGTGCAATCGAACGAGACCCCCTTCGTCGTTGAGCTCGAAGGCTTCTCGGGCCCGCTGGACCTGCTGCTCCATCTCATTCGGGAGCAGGAGATCGACATCGCCGATATCCCCATCGCTTCCATCGCGGATCAGTTCCTCGCGGCGATCCAGGAGCTGGGGCTGAACGAAGCCGCCGACTACCTGGAGATGGCGGCGCACCTGCTCCGTATCAAGATCCAGCTCCTGTTGCCGCGTCCGTTCGATGACGAATCGTGGGAGGATCCGCGAGCCGAACTGGTGCGGCGCCTGCTCGAATACGAGCAGATCCGCGAAGTGGCGGACTGGCTGGCTCAACGTGTGAGCGCACACGCGGGGCGGTTCCCGCGCGGGTGGTTGCAGGAGGCTCCCGAGGCGCCGCCTCAGCCGGTCGCGGTGAGCGTCGAGGAGTTGCTGGTCGCAGTGGAGGAGTTGATCGAGTCGATGCCCGAGGCGGTGCTGCACCGCGTGGTGCCGCGTCCGCTGGACGTGGAAGGGGCGACCAAGCGGATTCTCGGCTTGCTGGAGCAGCGCGAGGAACTCACGTTGCTCGAGGCGATCGGAGAGGAAACGGGGATCGTCGACGTGCTGTCCACGCTGTTGGCCCTGCTCGAGCTGGCGCGCGTCGGCCGCATCAGTCTGGCTCAACGAAAGTCCTTTGGCACGGTGGCAATAGTCCGTGAACCCGATAACACAGCTGTTTGAGGCCGCGTTGTTCGCGGCGGACCACGTGCTCTCTCTGGGTGAGCTCCGCCGGCTGGCGCCGGAGGCGACGGAGGACGAGGTCCGTGCCGCCCTCGATGACCTGCGCGAGCACTACGACGCGCACGGACATGGAGTGGAGCTGGCGGAGGTAGCGGACGGTTTCCAGGTGGTGTCCCGACGCGAGCTGGCTGAAGCCATAGCCGAAGCCCACCTGGTGTCGAGGCCGCGCAAGCTGAGCAGAGCGGCACTCGAGACGCTGGCGGTGATTGCCTATCGGCAGCCCGTGAGCCGAGCGCAGATCGAGGAGATCCGGGGAGTGTCGGTCGAGGGCGTGCTGCGTTCCCTGCAGGAGCGGGGAGTGGTGGAGGCGGTGGGACGCGCCGAAGGCCTCGGGCGTCCGCTGCTCTACGGCACGACGCCGTCGTTTCTGGAGCTGCTCGGGATCAAGGGGACCGAGGATTTGCCGAGGCTGGAGGAGCTGTCGGTGGCGCTGCACTCTCCAACAGAGGCGCCCGAGACGCTCGAGCAGTGACGACCATGCGGCTGCAGCGCGCCCTGGCACGAGCCGGAGTGGCCTCGAGGCGACGGGCCGAGGATCTGATCCGGGCGGGGCGGGTGAAGGTGAACGGGCGGGTTGCCGAGCTCGGAGTGAGCGTGGATCCCGACAGCGACGTGATCACCGTCGGCGGCCGCCGGATAGCGCAGGCGCAGAGCGTCTGGATCGCGCTCAACAAGCCGCTGGGGTATGTGGTCACGAAGCGGGATCCTGAAGGGCGCCGCACGATCTTCGAGCTGCTCCCCAAGGTACCGGGGCTCACGTACGTGGGGAGGCTCGACGTAGCTACGTCCGGGCTCCTACTGCTGACCACGGACGGTACGGCGGCACATCAGCTGATGCACCCGAGCTTCGCCGTGGAGCGTACGTACAGAGTGCTGGTGCACGGGCGTTCCGGTAACGAGATTCGACGTATGTTGGATCGACCGGTGGTGATCGACAGTCGGCCCGTTCAAGTCGTCAAGGCGGTCGTGCGAGAGGGTGAACGGGGTTCCAGCGACCTCTTACTGGTGCTTGCGGAGGGACGCTACCGCATAGTGCGGCGGCTGTGTGAGCGGCTGGGACTCAAGGTGGAGCGGCTAACCAGGCTGAGTCATGGGCCGGTGCGGCTCGGACGCCTGGCCCCGGGCAAGTGGCGCTATCTATCGAAGCGTGAACTCCAGGCGGTGCGCGACATGCGCGCGGCCTGATACGGGAAGCGAGCGATGGAACTCAAGGGCAAGACGGTACTCATTCTGGGCGGCAGCGGGTTGGTGGGACGGGCGGTGGCACGCAAGCTGCTCGACTTTCGGCCCAGGAGAATCGTACTCGTAGCGCTGTACGAGGACGAGGTGACTGAGGGTTCCGAGCGGCTGTCGGCGCACGCCGGCAAGACCGAGATATGCGCCGAGTGGGGCGACGTGTTCGTACCGACCAGCGTCGCGAAGCTGGAGCGGAGCGAGATGCTGTCTGATCCGGCGCACCGCGAGCTGGTGTTGGGGGACATTCTCGGCGAGCTCAATCGGGAGGTCCTCGAACGGAGCTTTCTATTCCAGCTATTCCAGCGCTACGAACCCGACGCCGTGGTCGACTGCATCAACACCGCCACGGCGTTCGCGTATCAGGACGTGTTCCACAGCTCGCGGGCGCTACTCGAGGCTGCGCGCTCCGGCCCCGTCAGCCGCGAGCACGTGGAGGAGCACATCCTCTCCATTCCGATGCCGCAGCTGATTCGCCACGTGCAGATCATGCTGGAGTGCCTGAGGACCTTCCCGACGGAAGCCTACATGAAGATCGGGACCAGCGGCACGGGAGGCATGGGTCTCAACATCCCATACACCCACTCCGAGGAGCGTCCGTCCCGCACGCTGCTCACCAAGTCGGCCGTGGCCGGAGCTCATTCGCTGCTGCTGTGGCTGGTTGCGCGGACTCCCGGGGCGCCTGCGACGATGGAGATCAAGCCCACGACGGCCATTGCCTGGCGCGACCTCGCGTACGGTCCGGTGCGCCGCAAGGGACAGCCGGTGCAGAAGATCGACTGTCCCAAGCCGCTCGACGTGGGCGGCGCGTTCGGGACCGATGCGGGCGGTTGGGTGGACACCGGTTCGGTGCTCGAGTCGGTTTGGGCCGACTGCGGGGAGAACGGGCAGTTCGCGCGCGAGGAGTTCGAGACGGTCACGTCACTGCGCCAGATGGAGTTCATCACGCCCGAAGAGGTGGCGGCGTACGTCGTAATGGAGTTGCAGGGACATCCGACCGGCCGCGACGTCATGACGGCACTGGACGCGGCCACGGCCGGCCCTACCTACCAGGCGGGAATCCTGCGCGCGTTCGCCATAGACCGGCTGAAGGAGCTCGAGAAGCGGCACCGCCTTCACTCGGTGGCGTTCGAGAGCCTGGGGCCGCCGCGCCTCACGAAGGCGCTGTACGAGGCGTTCGTGCTCTCGAGGTTGCGCGGGTCCGTGGCGGAGTTGGCCAAGAGCGATTCAAAGTCACTTTCAGCGGAGGCGGTAGACCTGATTGCGCTGGACGCTGAGCTGCGCTCCACCATAGTGTCCGTGGGTCTTCCGGTGATCGTTCCGGACGGGAAGGTTTATAGGGGAGAGGTGGTCATCATCCAGCCGGAGGGCGGCGACGTTGAGCAGGCAGTGGCCCGTGGCTGGGTCGATGTGCGGCCTGAGAACGTCGGCGTCTGGGTCGAGCGCGCCAAGCGCGTCGTGCAGCAGGCCGAGGCACGCGGGGACGGGTCGGACAGCGGAGTCGAGTGGGGCGCGATGGAGCCGGGCGATGCCATAGGGCCGGCCAGGTTCGCGACCTGGATCTTCCGCAACGAGGAGGAAGGAGAGCGCTTCAAGCGATGACGTCACGCGCCGTGAAGGCTCCCGACGCGGCAGTCACGACTGCGGTCGTGGAGGAGGTGCGCAAGCGCGTTGTGGGGCAGGAGGCAATGATCGAACGCCTGCTCGTGGGGATCCTCACGGGCGGGCACATCCTGTTGGAGGGCGTCCCCGGCCTCGCCAAGACCCTCGCGGTGCGCACGCTGGCAGAGGTGATTCGCACCACGTTCCAGCGGATTCAGTTCACGCCCGATCTGCTGCCGGCAGACATCATCGGCACGATGGTCTTCGATCAGAGGACCGGCGAGTTCCGGCCCAAGCGCGGTCCGCTCTTCACCAACATCCTGCTCGCCGACGAGATCAATCGCGCCCCCGCCAAGGTGCAGGCCGCCCTGCTGGAGGCGATGCAGGAGAAGCAGGTGACCATCGGCAGCGAGACTCACGCCCTGGACGAGCCGTTCCTGGTGCTCGCCACCCAGAATCCGATCGAGCAGGAGGGGACCTACCCGCTGCCGGAGGCGCAACTCGACAGGTTCATGCTCAAGGTGTTCGTCGGCTATCCGAACCGTGACGACGAGAAGGAAATCCTGTGGCGCATGGCCGGTGGGCAGGACATCCCGGTTAGTCGCGTGGCCGACCCCGAGGAGATCCTCGCCATCCGGCGCACGATCGCCGAGTTGTACATGGACCAGAAGATCGTCGACTACATAGTCGACGTGGTGCGTGCCACGCGGGAGCCGCAGTCGATCGGCCTTCACGAGGTGCGCCCCCTCATCGCCTACGGCGCGAGCCCGCGCGCGTCCATCTACCTGGCGCAGGCAGCCAGGGCGCACGCCTTCCTGCGCGGCCGCGCTTATGTCGTTCCCGAGGACATCAAGGCCATGGCGCCCGACGTACTGCGGCACCGCGTGTTGCTCACGTTCGAGGCCGAAGCCGAGGACATCACCTCCGACGGGGTGATCCATAAGATCCTGGAGGCCGTGGACGTCCCGTGACGCATCCGTCCCGCATCGTCGGGGCCGACGTGTTGCGTCAGGTGAAAACGATAGAGCTGCGCACACGCCGGCTCGTCAACACGCTCTTCTCCGGTGAATACCGCTCGGTTTTCCGTGGACACGGCATGGAGTTCGCGGAGGTGCGGGCCTACCAGCAGGGCGACGACTACCGCTCGATAGACTGGAACGTCTCGGCGAGGATGGGCTCGCCGTACGTGAAGACGTTCATGGAGGAGCGTGAGCTCACGCTCCTCTTGGTCGTGGACCGATCGGGTTCTGAGGAGTTCGGCGCTCCGGTGGCCAAGGCCGAGCTGGGCGTCGAGGTGGCTGCGGTCCTCGCCCTGGCGGCCGCCCGGCAGAACGACCGGGTCGGCGGGCTCATCTTCTCGGGTGGGATCGATCACGTGGTCCCGCCGCGCAAGGGACGGTTGCACGCCCTGCGCATCGTGCGCGACCTGCTCGCCTTCCAACCGCAGGACCGGCGCACGAACATCGCGTCCGCACTCGCGTACGCCACGCGGCTGCTGCGGCACCGCTCCATCGTCGCTGTTCTCTCTGACTTTCGCGCGCCCGGATGGGAGGAGGCGCTCGGCCGTCTGACCCGGCGCCACGAGGTCGTGGCCATCACGGTCGACGACCCGCGCGAGTTCGAGCTCCCCGACGCCGGGTGGATCGAGCTCGAGGATGCTGAATCGGGTGAGCGTGAGTTGGTGGACACGTCGCACGGACCGACACGCCTCGCTCTCGCGATGGCCGCGGAAAAGGTACGGCTTTCTCGCTCCCGTGCGCTCAAACAGGCGCAGGTGGATCACATTGCCCTGCGCACCGACCGGCCGTATGCCGAGGCACTTCACCGCGCGTTCGCCGAGCGCGCGCGGCGGCTCAAACGGTGACGGCGCTCTTCCTCCTTCTCGCGCTGCAAATGCCGACCTGGACGGTGACTCCGGTCCCGGCGACCGTGGGAGACACCGTTCGGCTCGTGCGCCGTGTTCGAACGGCGCCCGATGTGCAGGCACGGCTTCGGTCGCTGGACGCTACTGCGCTGGTGGAGCCGCTCAGCGCACCGCGCGCCGCCTACGCCGAAGGCGCACTCACGATTCTCTACACGGTGGCTCTGTTTGCGCCCGGCGAACACGCCGTGGCGATGCCGGACGCGGAGCTGCTCTACCCGGATGGGCGCGTGGAGACGCTCACGGGTGATACGGTGATGATCAACGTGGCGACCGTGCTTCCGGCGGGCGATCCGCTGCCGCCGGCCCTACCCGCCAGAGCGCCGCTCGAGCGCCGGCTGCAAAGATCCATCCCTCTGGCGGGGCTCGTGCTCGGCGTTCTGGCGTTGGGACTCGGATGGGCTGCGTGGCGCCGCCGTGACCGGCCCCGACCCCGGAGCAGAACGGCATCCGACGTGCGCCCCGACCCTCCCATCGGCAACTGGATGGAAGCCGGCGAGCCACGGGCTGTCGCCGCCGTGACGGCCGACCGCTTGCGCGCGCACATCGCCAGAGTGGCGCCGGAGGCGGGACGCCACCTCGACACGGATGAGTGCATCAGCGTGCTGGAGGCTTCGGATCATCCGTTGCCGATGCGGGAGTTGACGGAGGTGCTGCGGTCGCTGGAGCGGGCACGTTTCTCGCCGGCGGTCCCCAGCGACGTGGTCGAGCTCGTGCAGCGCGCCGAGCGCGTGTCGCGCGAGTTGGAACCGCCTCTGCTCGAGGAGGTGCTATGATCTTCGCGCGCCCCCTGGTACTCCTGCTCCTCCTGATCCTGCCTCTCTGGTGGTGGCGCCGCCGCACCCGACCCACACCGGTCGCGACGTACAGCGACGCCAGGCAGCTCCACGCGGCCCGCTCGCAGCGGCGCTGGTTGGCGGGATTGCCCGCGGCGCTGCGCACGCTGACGCTCGCCGCCTGGATCGTGGCGGCTGCAGGGCCGGAGTACGGCGTCTCTTCGATGGACACCGAGAGCGAGGGAATCGCCATCGTGCTCGCGGTGGACGTTTCCAGCAGCATGCTGGCCGAGGACTTCGCGCCGTCCAATCGCCTCGACGTTGCCAAGGAGCAGTCGGTCTCGTTCATCACGGGGCGCGAGTACGACCGCATCGGGCTGGTGTCCTTCGCCGGCGAGGCACTCACGCGCGTCCCGATCACGGTCGACTACACGGTGCTAGAGCAAGCGGTGCGGGGCCTGCGTGTCGGGGAGCTCGAGGACGGCACGGCTATCGGCACCGCAATCGGCACGGCGGCGAACCGTCTCAGGCGCGCACCGGGGGCGAGCAAGGTGGTGGTGCTGCTCACCGACGGCGAGAACACGCGTGGGATGCTCGACCCGCGCACTGCGGCCGAGGCCGCGGCCCAGTTCGGCATCAGGATATACACGGTTGGAGTGGGTACCGAGGGCGAGGCGCCGATGCCGATCGGGCGGGGCACGCAAGGGCAGCTGCGCTATCAGACGCTGCCCGTGCGAATCGACGAAGAGCTGCTCGAGGACATCGCACAGCTAACCGGCGGACGCTACTTCCGCGCCACCGACCCTGAGGCCCTGAACCGCATCTTCCAGCAGATCGATCGGCTCGAGAAGACGCCGGTGGTAGTCACGCGCTACACCCAGTACAACGAAGCGTTTCACCTGCCTCTCTTCCTCGGGCTGGGCGCGCTCGGCTTCGAGTTGCTGCTCGCCGCTACCATCGTCGTACGGGTGCCGTGATGAGCTTCGACCTGCCTCAACTGCTGTGGCTCGCGCCGGTATTCGGACTCTTGGGTGCGCTGCTCGCGCTGTGGTGCAGGGGGGCGCGCGTGGCGCATGCCCGCAGGTGGTCGGTGCAATTGGCGGAGCGAGCTGCGCGGTTGGGACGCTCCGGTCCGTGGGTAATTGGTCTCGTTGCGGTGGGCGCCACGCTGGCTATCGCCGGGCCGCGCTGGGGGAGCCGGGTGGTCGTGGCGGAAACCAAGGGGCTGAATCTGGTCATCGCGCTCGATATCTCGCGCTCGATGCTCGCGGAGGACGTACCGCCGTCGCGACTGGAGCGCTCCAAGCGGCAGGCCCGCCGGCTGGTCCACGATTTGGGTGGCGATCGCATCGGACTCGTGGCGTTTGCGGGGCAGAGCTTCACGCTCTCACCGCTCACGGTGGACGGTGGCGCGCTCAACCTGCTGATCGAGGCGATGGACCCCGAGCTCACGAGCGCCGCCGGCACCGGGCTCGCAGCGGCACTCGAACGCGGGCGCGAGTTGCTATTCGCCGGTGATCCCGTCGCCGATCGGGTACTGGTCGTGTTCACAGATGGAGAGGCGCACGACTCGCTGACGCCGATCCTGGAAGCTGCGGAGCGGTTGCGCCGCGAGAGAGTGCGTTTGGTGCTGGTGGCCGAAGGCGGGGTCGAGCCGGTGCCGATACCGGTGCGCGATCTGGACGGTACAATGACGGGCTACCAGCGCGACCCGATGGGGGAGATTGTCGCCACCGCCCGCCGCGACGACATACTCACAGCCGTTGCCGATGCAGCCCAGGGAGTTCTGGTTGCGGCGCAGCTCGCGGACCAGGCGGGCGCGGTGCGCGACCTCGTCTCGGCCTACAAGCGCTCACCGCAGGCCACGTCCACCGCGGCGCAGGACATCTCGCGCGCGTGGATCCCACTCCTGATCGCCACCGTGATCCTGCTCGCGCACACGTTCACGCGGCGCTCGATGGCGCTCATCTCGCTGATGCTGCTCCTGGCCAGTGGTGGGGTCGCGAACGCGCAGGGACCGCGCAACCTGGGTGACGAGGCGTGGGCTCGAGGCGACTTCGCGGAGGCCGCGGCGCACTACTTGGTGCAGGTGCGTGCTGGCGAGGGTGGTGACACGACCTACTACAACCTCGGCACCGCCGCCCTCGCCGCCAACGACACTGCGCTTGCGCGGCGCGCGTTGGAGCGCGCCGCGGAATCGTTGGAGCCGGATCTGCGGTTCCGCGCCCTCTACAATCTGGGATTGCTGCACCTCCACCTGGCCGACCAGGACAGCTCCCAGGCCGCGGCGCACATCGAGGCGGCGGCGCGCAGCTACCGGGAGGCGCTGTTGCTGCGGCCGCATGACGATGCCGCCAAGTGGAACATGGAACTCACGATCCGCCGTATGCCGCCCCCTCCAAGCGGCGGGCAGCCGCCGCCGGGCGGTGGGGAAGGCGGCGCGCCCCCGCCTGAGGCGCCGCCGCCGCCGCAGGGCCTCTCGGCCGCGCAGGCGCAGCAGATCCTCAACTCCATGGCCGACGAGGAACGGCGCACCAGGGCGCGCCAACTCGGCCAGCGCCAGCGTCGCGAGACGCGGGGGCACAAGGAGTGGTAACGCTCCTCCTCGCGACCGCTCTGCTGCTGCAGCAGCAGGTAGAGGTCCGCGTGCAGGTCGACCGCCAGGAGGTCATGGTCGGGGAGGAGATCGTTCTCACGATTACGGTGGAGGCGCACGCTGGTCCGGCGCCCGTGGAGATCGACGATCCGGATCTAACCGGACTCGAGCTCAGGAACTCGCGCGATCAGACCAGGGTCAGCATGCAAGACGGAGCGGCAACTCGGATAACGACGCGCCAGATCACGCTGCGCACGCTCCGTCCCGGCACGGCCACGATCGGACCGGTGCGAGTGCGCCAGGGGGAGGAGAGCGCCCAGACTCAACCCATCGATATCCGCGTCAATGCACCGGCGTCTGATGTCGGTACCGGCCTGGAGGACGCAATAGACGCGCTGGTTCGCTCGGCGCCCGCTCCGAGTTTGTCACCCGACGAGGTGATCCTCTCGGTGATGCTGTCCTCGGAGTCGGTCGTCTTGGGCTCGCAAGTGGATCTCGTCGTCGTCGCGTGGTTCCCGCGTGAGGTGCGCAGCCGTCTGCGCAACCCACCAACGCTCGAGGCGCCGGCGCTGCGCGGTGCCTGGACGTATGATCGCCCTGCGCCGACCGGGATCGTGGCGTCCCGTCAGGTTGGCGGCGTGTGGTACGATCTCTTCGCGCTCCACGAGGTCGTCTTCCCCCTGGCGGCCGGATCCATGGAGATCGGATCGGCCACCGTCTCCTACAGCTTGCCGGTGTCTTCTTCGTTCCTGAGTCGCGAGCTCAGGCACGAGGTGCAGAGTGAGCCGTTCGAGATCGCCGTGACCCCGCAGCCTAGAGCGAGAGCAGCCAGAGGATACCAGGGCGCCGCCGGCAGGGCGCTGGACTTCCAGGTGGACGTTCCTCCCGGTGAGCTTCGCCTCGGCGACGCTGCGATGGTGTACGCGACGCTCAGTGGGCGCGGCAACGTGGCGCTGTGGCCCGAGCCGCCACTCGACTGGCCGGTAGGTCTCCGAGCCTACCCACAGGAGATCGAGGTCAACCTGAACAGTGAAAACGGCCTGGTCGGCGGGTCCAAGACGTTCGCTTACATGGTCGTTGCCGACTCGGCCGGCACGCATCGAATACCACCACCCCGCTACACCTACTTCGACGTAGCCGATGGTCGGTATGTGGAGTTGCGGGTCGCGCCAATCGAGTTCGTCACGCCGAGCCGGAGAGCGGGCCTCACACCGGTGGAGACGGTGCAACCGCTGGTGGCCGCGACTCGCTACTCGGCGGAGGGACTCGTCGCCGGCATCCCTCTCTGGGGGTGGATCCTGGTCATCGTGCTGCCGCCGCTGATCGTTCTCGCGATGCGTGTCGAGATGCACGTTCCACGACCGACTCCGCGGCGACGAAGGACCCGGCAGGGTGGCGAGACTGGAGCCGGGTTGCAGGCGCTCGAATCCGAGTTCCGTGGAGTGCTCGAGGGGCTCGTGCCGACCGCGCGACACAAGGCTTCCGAAGGATTGGCCGCGGCGCTGCGCGCCGCCGGAGTCGAGGCATCGCTCGCGGCCCACGCGGCCAGGGTGCGGGACCGGTTGCGGCAGGCGCTGTACGGGCCCGAGGGGTCGACCGATCCGGACGAGTTGACTGCGGAGGTTCAGGAAGTGTTGCGCGCCCTCGTGGGCGGAACCCGAAAGGTGCGTGCGACGCCGGGCGTGGTGCTGGTGCTGTTGCTTCTCTGTGGCGTTGCGGGCGCGGTCCGGGCGCAGTCGGCCGAGCGACTCTATGATGCCGGCGCCGTTCGGCCGGCCGCCGACAGCTTCGCGTACCGCGCCGCGCAGGATCCACTGACGGCCGCCCACTGGTACAATTCAGGCGCCGCGCTGAACCGGCTCGGTGAAAACGTGCGTGCGCGTGCAGCGTGGCTACGTGCCGCCCGGTTGGCACCGCGAGACGAGACAATCACGCGGGCCCTCGATGGGACCACGCCGCCGGACGCGAGCCCCCGCGGCTTCACCTGGATATCGCCGATAACCCCCGCCGAAGCGCTTCTGATCGCGGCAGCACTCTGGATGTTCGCCTGGTTCCTGCTCGCCGCTCGAGTGCGTCTGCGTCACGTGGCGCCGCTGCTGCTCGTCGCACTCATCGTGGCGGCCTATGGTAACGCCGTCACGAGGCGCTACGCGCGCCCGCTCGCTTTGGTGATGCTCGACGAGACGCCGCTCAGGGCGGCACCGTTCGGGTCGGCGGAGGCCGCACGCGAGCTGGGCCGTGGCGTGGCCGTATTGATCGAGGGTGAGCGCGGCCCGTGGGTGCTTGCCACCGACGGGGTCAGGCGTGGTTGGCTGCTCCGCACCGAGGTAGTCCTGCCCTGATGGGACGTATCAAGATCCTCCCCACGGTCGTGATCGATCAGATCGCGGCTGGTGAGGTCGTGGAGCGACCGGCGTCTGTCGTGAAGGAGTTGGTCGAGAACGCGCTCGATGCTGGAGCCACGGCCGTCACGGTCGAACTGGAGGATGGCGGCCGCGCCCTGGTCCGCGTGAGCGACGACGGCGCGGGAATGGACCGCGACGATGCGGTGCTGGCAGTGGACAGGCACGCGACGTCAAAGATCCGCACGGCGCCGGATCTGGTGGGCGTGGCGACCTACGGGTTTCGAGGGGAGGCGCTGGCTTCGATAGCCGCCGTGTCCAGCTTCGAACTCGAGACGGCTACAGCTGACGGCGGCACGCGGATCAGCGTCAAAGGGGGGCGGCTCGACCGGGTGGACGAGGTGGCCCGAGCGCGGGGGACTACCGTCACGGTGCGGCGCCTCTTCTCCAATACGCCGGCTCGCCGGAAGTTCCTGCGCGCCCGGCGCAGTGAAACGCGGGCGGCGGTCGAGGCCCTGACAGTGCTCGCGCTCGCCCGCCTCGACGTGTCGTTCCGCCTCACCAGCGACGGTCGCACGCTGCTCGACGCGCCACGAGAGTCCAGCGTCGCAGAGCGGATCGCGGCGCTGTTCGGTCGCAACCTCGCCGACCAACTTGTCCCGGTGGAGTACAACACGGATTACGTGTCGGTGCGCGGGCTGGTGCAGCGACCATCCGACGCGAGGCCCAGCGGCCGCAAGGCACATCTCTTCGTGAACGGACGGCCGTTTCGCGATCATTTCGTCGTGCGCGCCGCCGAGGCAGGGTATCGCGCCACGATCCCAGCCGGAATGCGTCCCTCCCTCTTTCTGGCGATCGGGGTCCCCGGCGACCGTGTGGATGTGAACGTGCATCCGGCCAAGCTGGAGGTGCGCTTCCGAGACAAGCGGTTGGTGGAGCGCGTGGTAGAGGAAGCGGTGCGGGAGAGCCTCGGGCCGATAGCGGCCGCGGCCGCTGTGGCGGAGCCGGCGCCCGGGTTCGACGTGGGTGAAGCTCCGGTCGAGCAGGGCGTCTCCTGGGAGGCCGCCGGAACTGGGGCTCGGCAGGAAGTACTGTTCGCCGCCGCGCCTGAGCAGGAGGGAACTCCCTCGGCACTGCTCCAACTCTTCAACACGTACATCGTGTTCGAGACGCCTGAAGGCATGGTCGTCGTGGACCAGCACTCGGCGCACGAGCGCATCCTGTACGAGGGGGCGATGACCGAGCTCTCCGGCGGCGAAGCCGGAGGGCAGCGTCTGCTGCTTCCGGTGACAGTGGATCTCACGCCCGAGGAGCTGGAGGCCGTGGAAGCGCACACCGACCTCTTGAACCGGGTGGGCTACGAAGTCGAGCCCTTCGGTGGTCGCTCGGTCGTGCTCCACGCGGTGCCCAACCCGCATCCCCGGTTCGACGCGCAGCGTTGCTTCGAGGAGCTCGCAACCGACCTTGCACGGGGCCGGCTCGGAGGAATTGCCAACCGGCTCGAGCGGTTCGCGGCGATGTACGGCTGTAGGGCGGCGGTAATGGCGGGGCACGGGCTCAGCCCGGTCGAGATGCGGGAACTGGTGCGCCGGCTGCTCGCCTGCGACCTCCCGCCGCACGACGTGCACGGACGCCCAGCGCTCGTCACACTCTCCCGGACGGAGCTGGAACGCCGCTTTGGACGATCGTAAGCCCCTCGTACCGGTGATCGTCGGCCCGACTGCTGTGGGGAAGACGGCAGTCGTGCTCGCCTTGGCGGCGCGCTGGCCCGTGACGGTGATTTCCGCGGACTCTCGGCAGATCTACAGGGGGCTCGACGTCGGAACCGCCAAGCCCACCGCGAAAGAGCGGCGGGAGGTCCCGCACCTGGGTGTCGACCTCGTGGAACCCGGAGAGCGCTACAGCGCGGGGCGGTTCGCCGCCGAGGCGGCGGGGTGGCTCAGCGACCTCGCACCGTCACGACAACCCGTCGTCGTGGGAGGGACCGGCTTCTACGTGCGCGCGCTGACGGACGGACTGTTCCGCGAGCCACCGCTGCCGGCGGAGCGGCGCGAGCGGTTGCGCGGCTGGTCCAGGGGGGCGGAGGGGCTCGCGCGCTGGGCGGCGCGCCTCGACCCGGGGTACAGCGGTGGCGGGAGACAGCGGGCGGCCCGCTACGTGGAGGTTGCGCTGCTGACCGGACGACCGCTCTCGTGGTGGCAGGTCAAAGCCAAGGCGGAGGGGGTGATGCGTCCGTGGTACGTACGGCTCACCGCGCCTCGCGCCGTGCTCAGCCAGCGTATCGAGGAGCGCGTTGAGCGGATGCTCGATGCAGGGTTCGTTGCGGAGGTGCGCCGGCTGCTGGACCGCGGTGTCGCTCCCGACGCGGCCGGACTCGACGGTGTGGGGTATCGTGAGGTGGTGCGGCACCTGGCGGGCGAGTTGCCGGAGCAGGAGCTGGCGGAGGCGATCGCGAGGTCCACGCGGCGCTACGCGAAGCGACAGGAGACCTGGTTTCGGCACCAGTTGGCCGGTCATCCCGTAGTAACCTTGGATGCCACCGATGCGCCGGACGTGCTGGCGCGGGAAATCATGCAGCTGTGGGAGGAACGAGGCGACTGATGCGAATCGGCATCACCTGTTATCCGACATATGGCGGGTCCGGCGCAGTGGGTACGGAACTGGGCCTGGCACTCGCGCGGCGGGGGCACGAGATCCACTTCATTTCCTATGCGTCTCCGTTCCGGCTGCGCGGCTTCACGGAGCGCGTGTACTTCCACGAAGTCGACCTTACGGCCACGTATCCGCTGCTGGAGTACTTCCCGTACTCGCTGGCGCTGGCGGTCACGCAGGAAGAGGTGGCCTTACGCGAGGAGCTGGACATTCTGCACGTGCATTACGCGGTACCGCACGCGACCGCCGCGTTCCTCGCGCGGGAAATGGTGCGGGAGCATCGCGACCTGCAGGTGGTCACCACGCTCCACGGAACGGACATCACGCTGGTAGGCAGGGAGCGTGCCTTCTTTACCGTGACCAAGTT
Source organism: Gemmatimonadota bacterium (assembly GCA_039587315.1). GTDB lineage: Bacteria > Gemmatimonadota > Gemmatimonadetes > Gemmatimonadales > GWC2-71-9 > WVYX01. Next base: position 63,138 of record JBDHIS010000005.1, read on the forward strand.
CTCGATCGAGCGCTCCGATGCTGTCACGGCGGTCTCTGAGTACCTGCGGGAGGAGACCTACAGCGCGTTCGGATGCCAACACTGCGGCATCGAGGTGATCCCGAACTTCGTGAACCTGAAGGAGTATTTCCCGTCCGACGACCCGCAGTGTCGGGCGGTGTTTGCACCGGCAGGCACCAAGGTACTGATGCACGTGTCCAACTTCCGCGAGGTGAAGCGGGTTCCCGACGTGGTGCGCATGTTCGCGAAGGTGCGCGAGCGGATTCCATCCGTGCTCGTGCTGATCGGGGACGGGCCGGAGCGGCAGGCAACCGAAGCCGAGGCCGAGCGACTGGGGGTGAGCGAGCACGTGCAGTTCCTCGGCAAGGTCGACGCGGTCGCCGAGTGTCTGCGCGCGGCGGACCTGTTCGTGCTGCCCAGCTCTTCGGAGTCCTTCGGACTCAGCGCGTTGGAGGCGATGGCGTGCGGGGCGCCGGTCGTGGCGAGTCGCGTAGGCGGGATTTCCGAGGTCGTGACGGACGGTGAGACCGGAACGCTGGTACCCGTCGGCGACGTGGACGCCATGGCCGGGGCGGCGATGGAGCTGCTTGCGCCGGCGCGGTGGGCGGAGGCGCGCGCGGCTGCCGTCCAGCGATCGCAGGATTTTTCGGCCGAAAAGATAGTACCTCTATATGAAGCGCTTTACGCCCGGGTGATCGAGAAGTGAGCTACTGGCAGGGACTAGTGCTCGGTGTGGTTCAGGGCCTCACGGAGTTCCTGCCGATCTCGAGTTCCGGGCACCTGGTGGTCGCCGAGGCGGCCGTGGGCTTGACGACGCCGGGAGTCGTGTTGGAGGTGGCGCTTCACGTGGCCACGCTGCTGGCCGTGGTGATCGTGTATCGAACGCGGCTTTGGCAGCTCACGCGGGGCGCGCTGAGCGGTAGCGGCTCTGCCTGGCGCTACATCGGGCTCCTCTTTCTGGGCTCCATCCCAGCTGCCCTGGTCGGCTTCGTCCTCGCGGACGTTTTCGAGCGCGCATTCGAGTCGCTGCTGCTCGTGGGGGTGGACTTCGTGGTCACCGGGTTTATCCTCTGGAGCACGAGGTGGATAAGGCCGGGCGCCCCGCGAGAGGAGCCCGGCGGAAGCGGGGCCTTCGGGATCGGAGTGGCGCAGGCGCTGGCGATTCTCCCCGGCATCTCGCGCTCAGGGGCCACCGTCGCGGCCGGACTTTGGCAGCGAGTTGACCCGGCGCGAGCGGCAGAGTTCTCGTTCCTGCTGGCGATCCCCGCCATTCTCGGAGCTGCCGTCCTGCAGCTGCCGAATGTGGCGGCGGATACCCAGAGCGTGGGGCTCGGCCCGCTGGCGCTGAGCTTCGCGGCGGCACTGGCATGTGGCGTGTGGGCGATACGCTTTCTCGTGGCGCTGCTCCGGAAGGGCGCGTTCCACCGCTTCGCGCCGTACTGTTGGGCGATTGGAGCAGTGACGGTGACATGGGCGCTGTTGGGCTGAGGCAGTACGACGGCGTCGCTCACGACGAGTTGGCGGTTCGGCTCGGCGTGAAGCGCTGTTTGGCCCTCGAGTCCGTCGCGAGCACGCTCGACGTCGTGCACGAGCTGGCGGCGGCCGGAGCGCCGGACGGAACTGTCGTGCTTGCCGATGAGCAAACGGCCGGACGGGGTCGACGCGGGCGGTCGTGGCAGAGTCCGGCCGGGACCGGAATCTGGTTGGGGTTCCTGGCGCGGCCGCGGGCCGAGTCGGAGCGCGGAGTGCTGGCATTGCGGGTTGGGCTCGCGGTGGTAGAGTCACTGGAGGAGCTCGGGGTCCAAGCGAGCCTCAAGTGGCCCAACGACGTGGTCGTGAGCGACCGCAAGCTGGGTGGTGTGTTGTGCGAGGCGCGCTGGGCCGAGGGCCGCGCTAAGTGGGTCGCGATCGGCATCGGCCTCAACGTGCACCGGCCGTTGCCGCCGGAGTTGACGGGCCGGGCGATAGCTCTGGACGAGGTGGCGGCGGGCGCTACACGGCTTCAGGTTCTGGAGCGGCTGGCGCCGCGGCTCGGATCCTTGAGGGACGCGCCCTCGCTGGACGATGCGGAACTGGCAGCGTTCGAGCGGCACGACTGGCTGCGTGGCAGGGTGCTGGAGGCGCCGGTGGCCGGCACGGCCAGGGGAATAGACTCTGACGGGGCGCTCTTGGTGGAAACGGAGACAGGCGTGGAACGGATACTGGGGGGCAGTGTTGCCACCGCGTGAACTGCCGCTATGGGCGCGCGCCGTAGCGTCCGCGCTGCTGCTATTCGCCTCTTGGTGGCTGCTGGAGACGGAAACGCTTCGCGGCCTCGTGGGCTATGCGATCGCGCCGCTCAGCCTTGGGGTGGTGGCGGCGTTCATCCTGCAGGGGATGCATCTGCCGCTCGGGTTGTGGCCCAACGGACCGTGGCGCGACCGCTTCTCGATGGGCACGGTGGTAGCCGTTGCAGCGGTGTTCGCCGCGCTGATCCTGGCGGCGCGCCCGTATCGTCTGCCCGAGCTGGCGGCCGAACTCGAGCCCGGAATGGCCGTGCTCATAGTAGTGGGAGTGGTGGCCTGGGGTTTTGCCTGGGCGTTCGTCCATCAGCGCCGCTTCCTTCCATGGTACGGCGCAGCCGCCGCGGCCGCTCTGATTCCGTTCATGCTCGCCGTGTTTGCTCTGCTGGTGCGGGGTGAGTCGAACCTCTGCGTCCTCAGCACGACGGGGGCAGAGGGTGCGACCTGCGGAGCGACCGTCATAGAGGCGCTCGTGTTCCTCACCGCCGTCGGGTCGGCGGCTGGGCTCGTCACCAGCGAGCTGGCGTTCCGACGCCTCTTGGTCGGTCATCCCGACCGTGCGGGGCTCGTCCTCGTGTTGGGGGCTGCTCTCATCGCCACATTGTGGACGTTGCTGGTCACAGCCGAATCCCGACTGTTCGAGGCCCCCTGGTGGCTTTCCGCACTGGCTGCAGCTGGCGCGGGGAGCCTCTACGTGCTGTCGGGATCCCTGTTGGTCGCGGCTCTCTACTCGGGTCTCACGTTCGCCGGGTTCGAGGCGCTGCGTGTCGCCACACCCACGATGGAGGGTGCTCCGCCGGTCGTGGTCGGGTGGGAGTACACGGCTGCACACGCGATCGCCATCGTGATGCTCTGTCTGTTCGTAGCCCGCCGCAAGGGCATCCTGCGCGGCATAGTGTAGCTCGCATGCTGCTAGCGGTAGACGTCGGGAATACCGAGATCACGCTGGGGCTCTTCGCCGGCGAACGGTTGCTGGCACATTGGCGGCTCACCACCGACACATCCCGAACCCCGGACGAGTGGGCGGCAATGCTCACTTCGTTCCTCACGCACGCTGGGCATTCGACTCACGAGGTGCGTGCCGCGGTCGAGGCTTCAGTCGCGCCGGTGGTCACGGAGGTGTTGGCGGAGGGGATCGAGCTGGCCCTGGGATTGAGGCCGGTAACGATCGGACCGGACTCGGTCCTCGACATCACTCTCGACGTCGAGGAGCCCCAAAGCGTTGGTGCGGACCGCGTCGTGAACACGGTTGCCGCCGCTGCGCTGTACGCGCGCGACACGATCGTAGTGGACTTCGGCACCGCGACGACGTTCGACTGCATCACGAAGGACGGGACCTTCCTCGGCGGAGTCATCGCGCCCGGCGTGCGTACGGCGGCCGAAAACCTCTCACTCAAGGCCGCCAAACTCCCGGCCACGGAGCTGGTACCGCCGGAGCGAGTGATCGGAAGACGCACCGAAGAGTGCATCCGCGCAGGCGTGTTGTTCGGCACCGCGGATTCGGTCGACGGCATCGTGCGCCGGATCAAGGACGAGTGGCCGACGGGCGACATACCCCAGGTGGTTGCCACCGGTGGTCTCGCCGATGTCGTCGCTCCGCTCTGCAAGGAAATAGAGACCGTCGAACCGCACCTCACACTGCTCGGTCTCAAGGTGGCGGCCGGGCGGTTGGGTCTGGAGTGGTGAGCGCGTAGCGGTAGACGGCCGGGTGCCGCGACCGCTAGATTTGCCGCGGCACGAGACGCGATGAAAAGGAAGAAGCGAACATGACCTCAGCAGCCGAACCCGCCGGAGCAGAGCACGCTGATGCCCGCACGATCATTACCGGGGGTATCAAGCTCGGAATCCTGACAGCTGCCGGTGTCACGGTCTTCGCACTGCTCTCCAGGGCGATGACGGGCACGCCCGAGATCATCGTGCAGTCGCTGCTGGTGCTGGTCGGCGGGATCGCGTTCAGCTTCGTTCCGGCGCTCTGGGTGCAGCCGCGCAGCACCGACGGGATCGCCTGGACCGCACTCGTTGGTTTGTTGAGCGCGCTGACGTTTACGGTGTTCGACACCGCGCTGCTCCGGCCCCTGGATCTGTATCACTGGACATGGGACAGGATCGGAGGCGGAAGCGGGTTCTGGTACATCCCGGTCTGGTGGATGCTCTCGGCCGTGCTCGCGTGGCTCGGCGGCTGGATCTGGGCGGCCGCCAGTCGGGACGGAAGGCCGGTGGGCCTCGCGAAGCTCGCCGGGCTGGCTGCCGCTATCTGCGCCGTCGTCTTTGCTATCCTCGCCCTGACGAGGATAGCGCCGGCCGGCCCCGCGGTGGTCGGACTGGCGTGGTTAGTCGCTCTCCTGATCCAGCTCGTCGTCGCCCACTTTCCAGCGAAGCGGTGAGCCACTCTCGCGCTAGCCAGTTTCTGAGACCTGTAGCCTGGCTGCTCACACCCGTGGTGGTGTGGGCGGCTTCCTTTTTTGGGGGATGGTTGGGCGCGCTGATCGCGGGCGTGCGCCAGGAGGGAGAGGCGGGCCCGTGGTGGATGGTCGTCGGAGCGATCGTGGGCGGGCTGCTCGGACTGGTCGCGTGGCTGCTCGCCATACGCTGGCTGTTACCCGTCGCGCCACCCGCTGTCGCGAAGGACGCTCGTCGAGGAGGCGAGTAGCGCAGTACTCAAGCGTCACCGGCCAGGGCGCGGCCGGCTAGAAGGACGACGTTGTGGAAGTAGGCGGCGCCAAGGGCGAGGACCTGCTCGTCGAACCGGAACCGGCTGGAGTGAGCGGGGAATGTCTCGCCTGCCGGACGCGCGCCGAACCGCACGTAGCATCCCGGAACTCGCTCGAGGAAGAACCCGAAGTCTTCGCCTCCCAGGTTCGGCCAGCGGAGCGGCTTGACGCCACCAGGTCCCACAGTCAGGGCAGCCGCGTCGCGCGCCAACGATGTGGCCTGCGGGGCATTGAGGACGGCCGGCGTCCCCGCGGTGATCTCCACCGTGACAGACACACCCTGCGCACCAGCGGTCGACTCCGCTATCTGCCGCACGGCATCCACGAGCTGACCTCTGACGGCGGGCTCCAGCGCCCGCAGCGTGCCGCGCAGTCGCGCTCGGCTGGCAATCACGTTGGACGCCGTGCCGGCATCGAACTGCCCCACGGATACGACGGCGGCCTGACTCGGCTCCACGGAGCGCGCCACGATGGTCTGGAGGGCAGAGACTATCAGGCTCCCGGCCACGATCGGGTCGACGGTCTCGTGCGGCCTAGCCGCGTGTCCGCCGGGTCCAGTCAGCTCGATCAGGAACTCGTCGGTGGAGGCGTTCACCGCACCCTGGTGGACCACGATCTCTCCCGTGTCATACGCAGCGTCCAGGTGGCCGCCGAACACGAACTGCACGTCGTCCAGCACACCTTCCTCCATCATTGCCGGGGCGCCGGCGCCGGTTTCCTCCGCCGGCTGGAAGATGAGCCGCACTGGGCAGGGTAGCTTCCCTTCGCGGCTTAGCAGTTCGGCGGCCCCGAGCAGCATGGCCGTGTGCCCGTCGTGACCGCACGCATGCATCGCTCCGTCGGTTTCGGAGGCAAACTCGAGCGCGGTCTCTTCGGTGATGGGGAGCGCGTCCATGTCGGCGCGCAGAGCAACCAGCGGGGCGCCGGCGGTTCCCTCGAGGTCGGCGATCACTCCAGTACCGGCTACGCCGCTCCGGTAGCGGATGCCGAGAGCGTCCAGTGTCTCGCACACCTTCGCGGCGGTGCGTTTCTCGTTCCAGGCGAGTTCGGGGTGCTGGTGCAGGTCGCGCCTGAGCGCGACGATCCGCTCGAACAGTTCCTTGTCGACGGGGGTTGTCATGCGGTCTCACCTGCCGAGAAGGACTCCGAGCGCGTCGTGCAACCGGCGACGTAGTCGATGTCGATTTCCACGCCCATGCCGGGTCGGCCGGAAGGCACTGTGACCAGGCCGTCCTCCATGGTCCACTCCGGACTCACGATGTCCCGCTCCCAATACCTGCGGCTGGGACTCAGGTCGCCGGGGAGTTGGAAGTTGGGCAGGGATGCAAGGGCGACGTTGTGCGCTCGTCCGACCCCGCTCTCCAACATGCCGCCGCACCACACGGGGATGCCGTGCTCAGCGGCGACTTGATGTATGGCCAACGCCGAGGTGAACCCGCCCACCCGGCCGGGCTTGATGTTGATGACCCTGCCGCTTCCCAGCACCACCATGTCGGCGGCCCGCTCCGGCTCGGTGATCGATTCATCGAGACAGATGGGGGTTTCGAGGCTGCGCTGCAGTACTGCATGGCGTACCAGGTCGCCCGGCGCCAGCGGCTGCTCCAGCATCACGAGACCGAACGCGTCCAGCTCCCGTAGGTGCTCCGTATCCGCCGGAGTGTACGCCGCGTTTGCGTCCACGCTGAGCGCTGTATCGTCCCCGACTGCGGCACGCACAGCCTCCACGTACGCCAGGTCCATTCCGGGCGCAATCTTGAGCTTCACGCGCCGATAGCCCTCGTCCCTGGCGGCGACCGCCTTCTCGGCCAACCGAGCCGGGCTCTCCTGGATGCCGAGCGAAATCCCGGTCTCCACCCGTTCCCGGGTGCCTCCCAACTGCTCCGCCAGCGACACGCCTCGGAGCCGCGACGTGAGCTCCCAGGCCGCCATTTCAACGGCGGCGCGCGCCATGTGATGGCCTCGGATGGCCGAGAGCGTGCCGTACACTTCGGTCGGATGCTCAAACTCACGTCCCACCACCAGAGGGGCGATCCAACGCCGGATGGCGAGCCAGGCGGTGTCCACCGTTTCCGGCGAGTAGTTGGGATGCTCGCCGGCCACGCATTCGCCCCATCCGCTCACCCCGTCGGCGTTCTGGAGCTCGACCAGGAGTACCCGTCGGTCACGGCAGACGCCCGAGGAAATCCGGAAGGGCTCCTTCAGGTCGAGCTGGATCTCGCGCACGGTGAGCCTGGCTATTTCAAGCACCCGACTGCTCCGCTAGCTGCAACACGTAGTAGCAGCGACTCCTGTCGGGCGAGCGCTCGAACGCGGTGATCCTGTAGCCCGACCCGAGGTAGTGCGCGAAGGCCCTGCGCGTGCTGGCGCGCCAAGCCAAGGCGACCTTGGGTTGATTGATCTTGAGCGATTGGACGTCTGGGGGTACCTCCACTAGCACGGCCGGGGCGTCCGCCAGGTCGGGCTCGGCGCCGACCGCACCGCTGGACACGACCGGCGTGACCTGCGGCAGCTCGGGCGCAGTGGCAGGAGGGCTCTCACCGGAGATCATCCATTCCACCACGAGCCTGTCGGTGCCGATCACGCTGTCTGTCCTGCTCATCGGGTTCTCGCCGTACATCCCCTCCACGTACTCCAGCACCCGAACCCTGAGGCGGTTCAGGTTGAGGTGCGCGTTGCGCGCGACGAGCGGGTCGAACGTCCACAGGACCGAGTCCACGCCGAGCTCGAGCAGACGTTGCCGCTGGTGCTGCTTCAGGATCCGTCCCACGCCGGCGTCCCGCCGGTCCTCCCGCACCGCCAGCATGTGCGACCAGTGGGTGAGGCGGCCCGCGCGGACCCCGGTGATCCCGAAGACGAATCCGACCAACGTCTGCTCGTCGTCGAAGGCGCCCACCGCCAGGCCACCCACCTTCTGAGCTATCTGCAGCACGGCTGGCGGGACCAACTCGCGGAAGTCGTCCCCCCACGTAGCCCGCTGTAGAGACAGGCACTGCTCCACGTCGTCAGGCGCTACGAGGTCGCGCAGCTCGAGCTCTTCAGGCCTCATCCTGCTCCGGTTCGATTGACTCAGAACCTTAGCGCGAACTTGCGGTGATGTCGAATCGCACTTTTGTTATTGCGGACGTGGTGAGACGCGCGCCGGCAGTCGAGCTCGTGGTCGTGGCCGCCGATCCTTCGCGCCGGAACTTTGGAGTCAGCCAGGTGCTGGAGATCCGATGAAAGCCCAGAGAACGCTACACCGCCTTGCGGCGTTGGCCGCGGCAACTTGTGCTCTATTGCTGGTACCGGCCGTCGCCGCGGCGCAGGACCAGGGCGTCGCGCCCGGCCCCGACCGCGGTCCGGGCGAAGGAGACGGCCCGTTCGAGCGGCTCATCATCCGTGGAGCGACGATCGTGGACGGCACCGGGGCACCGGCGCGCGGTCCGATGGACATCGTGATCGAGGGCAATCGCATCGTGGCGGTGCGCAGCGTGGGTGCGCCCGGCGCGCCGATCGACGCTGACAGGAGGCCCGGTGATGCGACCTTCGAGCTCGATGCCGAGGGGATGTACGTGCTGCCGGGGTTCGTGGACCTGCACGGCCACGTGGGAGGACGCCCGCAAGGGACCACTGCGGAGTACGTGTACAAGCTCTGGTTGGCACACGGCGTCACTACGGTACGGGAGCCGGGCTCCGGCAACGGGGTCGATTGGACACTGAACGAGAAGGAGCGCTCGGCCGAGAACGCGATCGTGGCGCCCCGGATCTTCGTGTACGCGCGCCCGGGTGCGGGTTGGGACAGAGGCCCTGTCCTCACGCCGGACGACGCGCGCGATTGGGTGCGGTGGGCCGCTGACCAGGGCGTGGACGGTCTCAAGCTCGTCTCGTACGACCCCGAGATCATGGCGGCACTGATAGAAGAGGCGACCAGTCGGGGAATGGGGACCGCGGCCCACCTCGGCCAAATGGGAGTCGCGCGCATGAACGTGCTGGACGCCGCCCGACTCGGGTTGACGTCGATGGAGCACTGGTACGGATTGCCCGAAGCGCTGTTCGACGACCGCTCGGTGCAGGACTTTCCATACGACTACAACTACAACGACGAGTACCACCGCTTCGGTCAGGCGGGTCGCCTGTGGAAGCAGGCCGCTCCGCAGGGGAGTGAGCGGTGGGACGCCGTGATGGAGGAGTTGCTCGAGCTGCGGTTCATCCTCGATCCCACGATGACCATCTACGAGGCGACACGCGACGTGATGCGTGCCCGGCGGGCGGAGTGGCACGACGTCTACACTCTGCCGTCGCTATGGCAATTTTACCAACCCAGCCGCGAGAGCCACGGCTCGTTCTGGTTCGACTGGACGACCGAAGACGAGATCGCGTGGAAGCGCAACTTCCAGCTCTGGATGGCCTTCGTCAACGAGTACAATAACCGCGGCGGGCGGGTGACGACCGGCTCCGACGCCGGCTTCATCTACAAGCTCTACGGCTTCGGCTACATCCGGGAGCTGGAGCTATTGCAGGAAGCGGGACTGCACCCGCTGGAGGTGATCCGCTCCGCGACCATGTATGGGGCCCAGGCGATCCTGGAGCCCAAGGGTGAGGCGATCGAGTTCGGAGTGGTGCGGCCGGGCATGCTGGCCGACCTCGCAATCGTGGAGGAGAACCCGATTCACAACCTCAAGGTCCTCTACGGTACGGGAACCGAACGCCTGAACGACGAGACCGGCGAGGTCGAGCGGGTCGGTGGGGTGCGCTACACGGTCAAGGACGGGATCGTGTACGACTCGCGCAGCCTGTTGGCGGACGTAGCGCGGATGGTCGAGGCCGCAAAGAGCGCGGAGGCCACGGCGCCGTAGGCCCCCGCGTCGGCTGTGGGCTACCTGACGACGGGGTGGATCAATACCTCGTCGGCTCTGAACAGCGGAATGAGGACCCGGCCCCGTCTCGTGTCGAGGCCGATGTCGGCCGGGGACTCCACGCTGTCGACTTCCGTCGTGTAGAGCCCGCCGCCGCCGAGCCGATAGACTGCCCGGCCCTCCCAGCTGGATATCAGGAACTCCCCCTCGGCCACTTTGACGACCCCGTCCAGCTGCCCTTCAGCCGGTGATGGCAGCCCGCTGATCGTCCCCGTCTCGCGCTGCACCAGGTGCACCCGTCCCGTCCCGAACGTGACGAACATGACGCGGCCCCCGTCCACGACGATCCCGTTGGGGCCACCCAGCGCTTCGCCGCTGACCAGCGCAACCAGCTCCCCTTCGCCGGTGGACTTGTACACGGCGTCCGTGCCCGATCGCGCGAAGCCGTCGGGTCCCGCGCGAAAGCCGCTGTCCGTGACGTACACGGTGCCGTCCGGGCCCACCGCCACATCGTTGAGGAACGTGGAGCCCGGAACCGGCCAGTTGCCGATCGGCTCACCCGTGGTGCGGTCGAACAGCCGCACCACGTCGATGTCAGCCACGAACAGCGTATCGCGCCTGAAGGCCATGCCCTTGGGCGCGTTGAGCGCTACGCCGTCGGCGGTGCCGTCGATCCACTTGAGCTCGGTGACGCTGCCGTCGGGCGCGAGCCGCGAGATGAACCCGTTGTCGTCCTTGGCGAGCGGCGAGCCATTGATGTTGGACACCAGGTAAACGTCCGCACGCCGGTCGTGTAGCACCGACTCGGGTGTCGCAAACCCGACACCGGAGACCCTGATTGGGTCTCGACCGCCGCCCTCAGCACCCCCGCCGATGCAGGCAAAAGGGGCCAGTGTGATGCCGATCACCGCAACAAAACGGGCCGTTCGCATCCGTTGCATCCTCCATGCTTTTCTCAGATCGGGCCGCAAGATAGCTTGGAGTAAACGCGGCCGCTAGCATGCTGTGCGCCCTAGTACCCTGTCAGGGGAGGACTCTATGAAGGTGATTCGACGCGCGCTGTGCTTCCTGGTGGTGCCGCTGGCGATCGGTGTTTTGGCTACGCCATTGGCAGCTCAGGAAATGCAGGAGATCACGGTCGAGGGAGCCATCGCGGTCGACGTGATGGATCTCGAGCCCGTGGAGCCGGGCACCACGTTCGGCTCGGACGTGGGAACCCTGTGGTGCTGGACCAAGGTAACCGGTGCCGAGGGAATGACGGTTGAGCACGTGTGGAGCTTCGGGGAGTACGAGTGGGTCGTGGCGCTGGACGTCGGCGGCTCACCCTGGCGCACCTACAGCTCCAAGAAGATCGTACCGGAGTGGACCGGCGAGTGGAAGGTCACCGTCCGCACCATGGACGGACAGGTCCTGGAGGAGATGACCTTCACGGTGCAGTAGTTGCCTGAACGCGGATAGGAGGCGGGGAGCCCTGGCATGGCCCGGGCTCCCCGTTTGCGTCCCGGCTTGGGACGCGCTCGAATCTCTCCCGGCGTTACCCCGCCAAACCCGCGAAGGCGGTCGCCAGGCCGGCGAACAACAGGTTCACCGTCACCCAGAGGCCTCCCACTACCATCAGCGGGCCGCCCAGGCTCTTGGAGCCACTCTTGATCTGGTTCCCGAGCGCGAGCAGCACCATGTTCCACGCGCCGAAGAGAGTGAACTGTGTGCCCAGGTTGCTCAGGAACGGGCTGGCTTCCGCGTCGAACAGGAACCCCAGCGAGAGCGTCAGCTCCTCGAACCCGGCGAACCGGGTCAACAACACGATCAGGATGAAGCCCAACAGCTGGGGCATGAAGGCGTGGGCGACGATCGCGAACTCCGCCTTGAACTTGATGGACTCGGTGCCCATCGCACCGAACACCAGCATCAGAACCGCCGCGACGACCACGAACGCGATCAGGTAGAACACGATCTGGCCGGCGCCGAAGATGGCGCGGCTTTGCGGGCTCGCGGCCCGTTCCACCCGGTCCTCCACCATCTCGTCCGTTATCCGGTCCGGCGAGCGCTGCTGGGCAGACTCCATCTGCTGCCGCGTCATCTCCTGGATCGGCTCTGCCGGCGTACCGAATGCCATGATCAGAGTCACGACGACCAGGAGCACCATCGGCACCCACGAAGTGGGGCGCGTACTCAACTGCCGGAACACGCCCACAGGCTCATCGATCACCCGAAGTGCCAGCTTCCACGGACCCCACTGCTGCTCGGCGTTATTCACTTTGTGTTCCTCCCTAGCAGGCCACCCCGGCCGCGTAGGGACCGCGGATGGAGCGGCTCACGACGCGAACCCGGGTGACGACCCAATCGAGAGTCGGATCTCCCCTCCCTACAACTGCGTACCGGTTGTCGCCGTCCAGTAGCACGCCTATCGCGCGGGGCTGCAGGTCGACGAGCACGTCGAGGCAGCCGTTCGGAGGCCGGACCTCGGCGCGAAGCCTACGGACGGGCCGCTCCTCGAGCGATGGATACACGAAGTAGCGCCCTACGGACTCGGGCTCGTTCATCACTCCCGTGGGCACGGCCTCGGGCGTTCCCAACAAAGCGAGGGTGCCACGCGCGTTCTGCTCCGGCACTCCCACTCGCAGGCCTTGCCAGCTTCGGTTGGGAACGCCGAACGTGATTGCGTAGACCACCTGATTCAGGGCGTCGACCTGTAGCTCGGCGCCGAAGGCATATCGGGTGAGACGCTGGTCGTCGGGGTGCGGACTCGGCGCCTGGGTACCCAGGACTGCGAACACCATGTTGGTAGGTGTGCCGGGATTGAATGGGAGCGGCCGGATCTCCACCGGCTCCACCTCGGCCGGGTGTGACTGGCGCACGAACCTCGGGCCCGAGGTGAAGAACAGGATCGCGGCAAGAACCAGAACGGCCACTGCTCCAACACCCATCCAGCGCCGCCCGGCCAGCACCTCGCGAATGAGCCCCGGCGGTTTCTCTTCGACTGTCTCAAACAGAGCCGGCAGCGGAGTGACCGGTGGTCGCTCGGGCATCGCCATGCCCGGTGCCGGTCTCGGAGTGGGGGTCCGGGCAGGGGTGGGAGTGGCTTGCGGCTTCGGCGCCTTCTGCTCCGGTGCGGGCCGCGTCCGCGACCGGCGCGCCAGCTCCTTCATTATGTTCGCCTGTCCGCCCTCCTCCTCTTCGGAGGCGCACGCCGGACAACCACGAGGGTTCTCATCGTTGTACGGAATCTGGTGCTTGGGGCAACGGACTAGCGCCATGGTCGGTTCGTCAGATCTTGGGCAGGGTCACGCCGCGCTGCGCCTGGTACTTCCCCTTGCGGTCGGCGTAGGAGACGTCGCACTGGTCGTGCTCGTCGGCCTCGAAGAACAGGACCTGCGCGATGCCCTCGTTGGCGTAGATCCTAGCAGGCAGCGGAGTCGTGTTCGATATCTCCAGGGTCACATGTCCTTCCCACTCGGGTTCAAACGGGGTGACATTCGTGATGATCCCGCATCTGGCGTACGTGCTCTTCCCAACGCATAGGGTGAGCACGCTCCGTGGAATACGAAAATACTCCACTGATCGGGCGAGCGCGAACGAATTGGGCGGAATAAGGCACACGTCACCCTCGTAGTCGACCAGCGAGAGCGGGTCGAAGTTCTTGGGGTCCACCACCGGCGAATGCACGTTGGTGAAGATCCGAAACTCCCGGCCCACCCGCATGTCGTAGCCGTACGAAGAGACCCCGTAGCTGATCACGCCCTCGCGCACCTGCGACTCACCGAACGGCTCGATCATCCCATGCTCCTTGGCCATTCGGCGGATCCACCGGTCAGACTTGATCGACATGACCTTCCTTGGTAGCGGTTGCGAACGGGGTCCGGCGTACACCTGGGCGACCCGAAGTGGGGTGAGGGAAAGATACGTAAGCGCCGCTGCCGCGCCACCTTAGGTTTGCTTGACACTGCTCCGGAACCCTAGGTAACTTCCGCCGCGTAAACCGACGGACGTGAACGGGATTCCTTGGGAGAGGCAATAGTCGGTGCTACAGGAATACGTACCCCTCCTTCTACTCCTTGCCTTCGTGGTCGTGACGGCGGCGGGGATCATCATCCTGTCCCACTTGTACCCCGGGGCGAGCGCCACACCAATCAAGCTGACCCCCTACGAGTCGGGCATACCCCCGCTGGGTGACACGCGTAGTCGGTTCAGCGTCAAGTTCTATCTGGTTGCGGTGCTGTTCATCGTCTTCGACATCGAGACGGTCTTCATGATTCCCTGGGGGGTGGCCTACCGGCAGCTGGGGCTGTTCGGCCTCATCGAGATGTTCGTGTTCGTGCTGGTACTGCTGGTGGGCTTCATTTACGCCTGGAAACGGGGGGCGCTCGAATGGAGCTGAACCCGAGTCCCGAACAGCCTTCGGGAAAGCTGGTCTCGCAGGTCTCACCGAACTGGGTGACCACGCGGCTCGACTTTCTCATCAACTGGTCGCGGGCGAACAGCCTGTGGCCGATGCCGTTCGGAACGGCCTGCTGCGCGATCGAGTTCATGGCGGTGGCGGCCAGCCGGTTCGACATCTCGCGCTTCGGCATGGAGCGCCTCGGCTACACGCCGCGGCAGGCGGACGTGCTGCTGTGCGCCGGGCGGCTCCCCTTCAAGCTCGCGCCGGTGATTCGCCGCATCTACGACCAGATGCCGCAACCCAAGTGGGTCATCTCGATGGGCGCCTGTGCGTCCACCGGAGGGATCTTCGATACCTACTCCATGGTGCAGGGCATAGACACCGTAGTTCCCGTTGACGTCTACGTGCCGGGGTGCCCGCCGCGTCCCGAGGGGCTGCTGTACGGAATCCTGATGCTGCACAAGAAGATCAAGGGCGAGACGCTGGCCGACCCGGAACTGCGGGTCGAGCGGCCACTGGAGCCCGGGGGGCTACGGATCCCGCCGCGGCTGGTCGACGAGCTCTCCGAGCCGTTCGGCAACTCCGTCCATCAGACGCGCTCAGCGTAGGCCCAGGTGAACCCCTCAGTAGAGTCACTGCGGCGCGCCTTCGGCGACAAGATCGGGCGCGCGACCGTTTCGTGCGGTCAGACCATCGTATATGTCGATCCCGGCTCTGTCCGGGAGGTTCTCCAGTGGTTGAAGGAGACCCCCGGCGAGGAATACAACTACCTGGTGGACGTGACGGCCGTCGAGTACCGCGACCCGGAGCCGCCGCTGGAGGTCGTCTACGAGCTGCGCTCGCTCGAGCGACGTGTGGACCTCAGGGTGAAGGCCGCGCTGCCCAAGGACCAACCGCTCGAGATCGACTCCGCCGTCCCCGTGTGGAACGCCGCCAATTGGCTCGAGCGTGAGACCTACGACATGTTCGGGATCACGTTCCGCGGCCACCCGGACCTCAGGCGCCTGCTGATGTGGGACACCTACGCCGAGGGGTATCCGCTGCGGAAGGACTTCCCGCTCAGGGGCCGGTTCTCGCGTGCGGAGCAGGTGCGGCGTGCACTGCACGCGAATCCAGAGGCCAACTACTCCTTGGACGAGCTTTCCACCGCCCAGGCCTACCATGATCTTCCCGCCGACATGCGAGAGCGGCTCGAGCGGGGCGAGCGTGGCTCGATCCCCGATCTACCGGACGGCGAAGATGGGTGAGAAGCGGACGATTGAACTGGATGTAGCGACGACGGGGGTCGACGCCGAGGGCCGACCGGCTCGGATCCCGGTCGGGGTTGGTGCGCTCGAGGGCGACGCTGAGCCCGACTTCCGCGCCGACAACATGTTGATCAACATCGGGCCGCAGCATCCCGCGACTCACGGCGTGCTGCGTCTGGTCGTGGAGCTCGACGGCGAGGTGGTCAAGCGGGTGATACCCCACATCGGCTACCTGCACTCGGGCTTCGAGAAGCTGGGCGAGTACCGCCATTACAATCAGATCATCCCCCTGACGGACCGCACCGACTACCTGGCTCCCATGGCCAACAACGTGGGGCTCGCGCTCGCGGCCGAGCAGCTCATGGGAATCGAGATCACGGAACGGTGCAAGGTGCTCCGCGTCATCGCCTGCGAGATCAGCCGGATCATCTCGCACATCGTTTGGCTGGGCACCACCGCGGTCGATATCGGGGCGTTCACTCCGTTCCTGTGGACGTTCCAGGAGCGCGAGAAGTACTACGATCTGCAGGAGGCGTGGACCGGATCGCGGCTCACCACGACCCTCACGCGGGTCGGGGGGCTGATGGCCGACATCCCCGAGGGTTTTGAGGACGGTCTGCGCGCCGCCAACCGCAGCATCCTCAGCTCTCTCGATGAGGTGGACCGCCTGCTTGCGCGGAATGCGATCTGGTGCGCACGGATTCAGGACGTTGGGTACATCTCGGGCGAGGACGCGATCAACTACGGCCTCTCGGGTCCGATGCTGCGCTCGAGCGGTGTCGCTTACGACGTTCGCAGGGACAAGCCCTATCTCGACTACGAGACCTACGATTTCGACATCCCCATTGGGGAGCACTGCGACATATACGACCGCTACCTCGTCCGAATGGAGGAGATGCGACAGTCGGTGCGCATTCTCGAGCAGGCGCTCGAGCGGCTGCCCGACGGTCCGATCAATGCTTCGGACCCGCGCGTGATCCTGCCGCCCAAGAGCGCGGCCATGTCCGACATGGAAGCGATGATCTTCCACTTCAAACAGGTCATGGAGGGCGTGCCGGCGCCCGTGGGCGAGGTCTACTTCCCGATCGAGAACGGGAAGGGCGAGCTGGGCTACTACCTCGTGTCCGACGGCACGGCCAAGCCGGTCCGCTGGCGTATTCGGCCGCCGTCGCTGATCAACCTGGCGGCGCTGCCGAAGATGGCGGAGGGGCTCCTGCTGGCGGACCTCATCGCTATCAATGCCAGCGTGGACATCGTGTTGGGAGAGATCGACCGCTAGGGGCTGACCCCCTGGCTGACGGTGACTGATGCACGAGACGACGACCTACGAACCCGTGTTGACCGGCGAGCGCCGGGAGAAGCTGGAAGAGCTGCTCCAGCGCTACGAGACCAGGCGGGCGGGCCTGCTTCCCGCCCTCTGGATCGTGCAGCAGGCGCACGGCTGGATTCCGGACGATGCGATGGCGGAGGTGGCGGAGGTGCTGGATCTCACGCCGGCCTACGTGAAGGGCGTCGTGACGTTCTACACCATGTACCATCAGCACCCGGTAGGGGAGCACTTCATCCAGGTCTGCACGACGACCTGCTGCAACGTCGTTGGGGCGGAAGCCGTCGTCGAGGCGCTTCTGGAGCAGACGGGGTGCAAGGAGCTCGGAGCGACATCGCCGGACGGGAAGTACACGGTCATCGAGGTGGAGTGTCTCGGGGCATGTGGCTTCCCCACGCCGGTGATGGTCAACGACGACTTCATCGAGAGCGTGACGCCGGAGTCGGTGTCGGAGCTCCTCGAGAGGTACAAGTGAGCGCGGGCCGCCGGGGTGTGGCGGGGCAGGGGGCATAATGGGTTATCCACACAAGCCGCATCCCAGGGAGACCCTGGTCCTCAGCGAGTACTTCGGCGATGCCGACGCGCGCAGCTACGACGGCTGGGTGAAGCGCGGCGGTTACAAGGCGCTGGAGAAGGCGCTCGCGATGGATCCGGCCGCGGTCATCGACGAGGTGAAGGAGTCCGGTCTGCGCGGCCGCGGCGGCGCCGGCTTCCCGGCGGGGGTCAAGTGGGGTTTCATGCCCAAGGAGAAGAAGGGCCCCCACTACCTCTGCGTGAACGCCGACGAGTCGGAGCCGGGGACGTTCAAGGACCGCGAGATCATGCGGTGGACTCCCCATGCGCTGATCGAGGGCGCCGCCATCACGGCGCACGCCATTCAGGCCGAAACGACCTACGTCTACATACGCGGAGAGTTCACCGAACCGATCGCCGTCATGCAGCAGGCGTTCGACGAGGCGTACGACAAGGGGGTGCTGGGCAAGAACGCGATGGGCTCGGGCAAGCGCATAGACATGTACGTCCATCGCGGCGCCGGCGCGTACATCTGCGGCGAAGAGACCGCGTTGATGAACTCGATCGAGGGCAAGCGCGGCAACCCGCGTATCAGGCCACCGTTTCCGGCGGCGTACGGCGTGTTCGGGCGGCCCACCACGATCAACAACGTCGAGACGCTCACCTCGGTGTTGCACATCATCAACCAGGGTTCCCAGTGGTACAAGGGCCTCAGCCTGTCGAATCCCAGGAGCACGGGAACCAAGCTGCTCAGTGTGTGTGGCCAGGTTAACAAGCCTGGGAACTACGAGGTCGAGATGGGCTTCCCGCTGAAGGACCTCATCTACGATCTGTGCGGCGGGGTCCACAGCGGCACCCTCAAGTCGGTCGTGCCGGGCGGCTGTTCGGTACCGTATCTCACCAGGGAAGAGTCGGAGGCCTGCCTGCTCGACTACGAGGGGTGCGTCGAAGTCGGCACCATGCTCGGGTCCGGCGGCGTGATCGTGTTCGACGATACGGCGGACATGGTCTACCAGACCATGCGGACCTGCCGTTTCTACGCGCACGAGTCCTGCGCCCAGTGTACGCAGTGCCGCGAGGGAACCGGCTGGACGGTACGCATCCTCGAGAGGATCCTCGCC
The DNA here is from genome assembly GCA_039587315.1 of Gemmatimonadota bacterium. Classification (GTDB taxonomy): domain Bacteria; phylum Gemmatimonadota; class Gemmatimonadetes; order Gemmatimonadales; family GWC2-71-9; genus WVYX01. Next base: position 81,555 of record JBDHIS010000005.1, read on the forward strand.
GGTGATGGCGAGATGAAGGATCTGGATCTGCTGATGGATCTGGGCGAGCAGATGACGGGCAAGACCATCTGCGTGCTCAGCGATTCCTGTGCGGCGGTCGCGATGAGCGCGGTCACGAAGTTCCGAACCGAGTTCGAGGCCTACATCAAGGGCGCGCGGCGTCCGATGTTGGCCGCGGTGTAGAGGATATGGCGGAACGAGAACTGGTCACACTGACTATCGAGGGCGTCGAGGTCACGGTCCCCAAGGGGACGACGATTATCGAGGCCGCCAAGCAGGCCGGGGTGCTGATTCCGCACTACTGCTACCACCCGGGACTGCCGGTCGCCGGTGCGTGCCGCATGTGCCTCGTCGAGGTCGAGGGTATGCCGAAGTTGGCGATCGCCTGCGCTACCTCGGTTGCTGAGGGGCAGGAGGTGCGCGTCAACACCGAGGAGGCGAACAAGGCGCGAGAGGGCGTGCTCGAGTTCCTGCTGATCAATCACCCGCTCGACTGCCCGATTTGCGATCAGGCCGGCGAGTGCGAGCTGCAGGACTACGTGTTCCAGGAGGGGCGGGCGCGCACGCGCTACACGCCGACATACGCCAAGCGCTTCAACCCGGTCCAGGACTTCGGCGGCGACATCCTGTACGTCCAGAACCGCTGCATCCTGTGCACGCGCTGCGTGCGCTTCATGGAGCACGCCGCCGAGGACGCCATCATCAACGTGAGCGAGCGCGGCGACCGTGCCTTCATCGGCGTTCACCCGGATCGCGAGCTGGACCATCCGTGGGCGGGGAACGTGGTGGATCTCTGCCCGGTGGGCTCGCTGCTCTCGAAGGATTTCCTACACAAGGCACGCGTCTGGGAGCTCGATCGCACGGCGAGCGTGTGTACCGGATGCTCGCAGGGCTGCAACGTTTACGTCGAGACGCGCGACAACGCGGTGGTCCGCTTGCGGCCGCGGCCCAACCAGGACCTGAACGGCTACTTCATGTGCGACCATGGGCGCCTCGATTATCGCTGGATGAACCGCGGCGACCGGATCGAAGCTCCGCTGGTGGCGGATGGCGGGGAGCTGGTGGCGACCGACTGGGACCACGCACTGGAGCGCGCGGCCGAGATCGTAAAGGGCGCTAACGGCAAGGCCGTGGCGCTCGTGTCGGCAGGGGCTTCGAGCGAGGCGCTGTTTCTGGCCAAGCAGGTGCTGGCGGACTTCGACCTGACCGGCGCTTTCCGAGTGGACCGGGTGGACGGTGAGGTGCCGCTTGCTGGTGTCCCCAACCTCGCGCTGCGCGAGGAGCGGGCGCCCAACGCGACCGGCGCCGAGCTGCTTGGCTACGAGGAGCGATTCGACGCGGCCCTGCAGGCGGTTTCCGATGCGGCGCTGGTGATCGTGCTGGACGAAGTGCTCGACGGGGTGACCCGCGACGCACTCGACCGGGCCGGAAGCGTCATTTACCTCGGTACGGTTCTACCCGACGCCGCACGCGGCGCAAAGGTGGTCCTGCCGATCACGAACGTGGTCGAGGAGGACGGTAGCTTCGTGAACCGCGACCGCCGCGTGCAGCGCTATCTGCAGGCGAAGGCCGGCCCGGGAATGGCCCGCCCCGCGTGGTGGGTTCTCGGTGAGCTCCTGGCTGAAATGGGGCGGGGCGAGCCGCTGGCGAGCGCCGGCGAGGCGTTCGGCGGGCTCGCGGCCCACGAGGCCCAGTTTGCGGGGCTCGGATACGATGGGCTCGGCTACAAGGGCATCGTGCTCGGCCAGGCCAGCCCGGCGGAGGTGTCGACGTGACGCCAGAAGTGAAGGGGTTCCTGCTCGTCAGCGTCATCAAGCTGGTAGTAGTGTTCTTCGCGCTGCTGATCGGGGTGGCGTTCGTGACGTGGCTCGAGCGGCGTGTGGCCGCGTGGATCCAAAACCGGCTCGGTCCGAACCGGGTGGGGCCGTTCGGCCTCCTGCAACCGATGGCCGACGGGCTCAAGAACTTCGTCAAGGAAGAGACACTGCCGGCGGGGGCCGACAAGACTCTGTTTCTCCTGGCGCCGGCCATGTCGTTCGTGCCCTCGCTCGTGCTGTTCGCGGTGATCCCGATGGCGGCCCCGTTTCCACTCTCCTTCGACTTCTCGCTCCCGTTGCTCGGGCGGTTTGCGTTCGAGGGGCCGATGCCGATGATCGTGGCGGACGTCTCCATCGGGATCCTGTTCATCCTCGCCGTCTCCAGCCTCGCCGTGTACGGAATCGTGATAGCGGGATGGGCGTCCGGCAACAAGTACTCGTTCCTGGGCGGCCTGCGCTCCAGCGCGCAGATGGTCAGCTATGAGATCGCGCTGGGCATGAGCGTCATCACTGTGCTGATCCTGGCGGGGAACGTGAGGTTGACGCAGGTGGTCGCGGTCCAGCAGCAGTCGGTTTGGTTCGTGGTCAGCCTCACACTAGGCTTCGTGCTCTTTGCGATTTCTGCGCTGGCCGAGGGGAACCGGCTGCCGTTCGACCTGCCTGAGGCCGAGGCCGAGCTGGTGGGCGGATACCATACCGAGTACAGCTCGATGCGCTTCGCGATGTTCTTCCTCGCGGAGTACGGCGCGCTGATCACGATGTCTGCCTTGATGGCGACTCTCTTCTTCGGCGGGTGGGACATCCCGTTCACTGCATGGGACCAGGGTGAGCCTTCCGTCCTCAAGTCACTGGCGACTCTGGTCGCCTTCATTGGGAAGACCTTCTTGTTTGTGTTCTGGTACATCTGGGTGCGCTGGACATTGCCTCGGTTCCGCTACGACCAGCTGATGGGGCTGGGTTGGAAGATCATGCTTCCGGTCGCTCTCGCCTACATCATGCTCATCGCTACCGCGGTGTGGGCGCTCGACGCGCTCGGACTGGCTGACGGCGCGTTGTATGGGCTGGCTCTGTTCGGCGTGAACCTCGTGGCGCTGTTCATCGTGTTCCGGGTGCTCGACAGCGACCGCCTCATCGGCAAGCAGTACGTCCGGCGGGAAGGGAGCGCATAGTGGCGATCAACGTGAAGCTGATGAAGCGGCCGGAGCGGGACGTGAGTTACCTGCGCGCTGCCTTGAAGGGTCTGGCGATGACGTTCCGCCACCTGGTAGCGCCGAAGTGGACGATGCAGTACCCGGAGCAGAAGGCCACCGACGACTGGACGATCTCGCCGCGTTGGCGCGGGACCCACCGCATGCTCACCGACGAGCAGGGTCGTGCCAAGTGCGTCGCTTGCGGTCTGTGCCCGCAGATATGTCCGGCCAACTGCATCAAGCTGGTGCCGGGCGAGGATGAGGACGGCCACCGGTACCCGCTGATCTACGAGATCGACGAGTTTCGCTGCGTGTTCTGCGGGTACTGCCAGGAGGTGTGTCCGGAGGAGGCCATCCACGTCGGCGTGCACTACGAGAACTCCGAGTATCAACGCGAGCGCTTCGTGTACGACCTGGAGCGACTCTGCGCGCAAACACATCCGGTATCCACGCTGTGGGATCCATCGGATCCCCGGGGTGAGTGAATCGTGAGTCAGACTGAGCTCGTATTCTGGTTCTTTGCCGCTGTCTCCGTGATCTCGGCGTTCCTCTGCATCACGCGGAGGAGCCCGTTGGCAAGCGCCCTGTGGCTGGTGAATACGCTGTTCGCCATCGCCGCCATCTTCATCCTGCTCGACGCCCACTTCATTGGCGCGCTGCAGGTACTGGTGTACGCGGGCGCGATCATGGTGCTGTTCTTGTTCGTGATCATGCTGCTCAACCTCGGGCGCGACACCGGCACCGACATGCTTGGGTGGACGGGCCGGATCGTGATGCTCGCGGTGGGCGCGCTTCTGGCGACGGAGCTGTTGGTGCTGGCCCGGGTCGCCCCGCATCAGGATCTCGTGCTGCCGGCCGGAGCTATAAGGCAGATCACGCAGGAGCAGGGAGCGGTAGGCGCCATTGCAACGCCGCTGTTTCGCGACTACGTGATCCCGTTTGAGATCACATCCGTGCTGTTGCTGGCCGCGGTCGTGGGGGCCGTGGTGCTGGCGAAAAGGAGGCTCTAGTGCTCCTTGGACCGTCACTCGGGCTGTCGGCCGTGCTGTTCAGCCTTGGCGTAGCCGGTGTTCTGTTCCGCCGCAACGCCATAGTGATCTTCATTTGCATCGAGCTGATGCTGAACGCGGTGAACCTGTCGTTCGTCGCGTTCGCGCAGCAACTGGGCCGTTCGGGCCAGGTGATCGTGTTCTTCGTGATGGCGGTTGCGGCGGCTGAAGCGGCCGTCGGCCTCGCGATAATGATCGCGATCTATCGGCACAAGGACACGGTCAACGTCAGAGAGATCAATCTACTGAGGGGATGATGCCGGCAACGGTTGGGTGGGTGTGGCTCGTGCTGCTGTTCCCGTTCGCGGGGTTCCTGGCGAACGGTTCGATCAGCTTGCTGCGCCTCGACGCCAAGCGGGCCGTGACCGCGATAGGGGTGGGAGCGCTGGTACTCTCGTTCCTGGTCGCGGTGGCGGCGGTGGCTGGGCTCGCTGGTGCGCCGGCGGATGCTCCCTACGTCCTCAGCCTCTGGCAGTGGATGCCGGCGGGCCGGCTGGAGATCGAACTGGCGCTTCAGGTGGACCAGTTGTCCGCGGTGATGCTGCTCGTCGTCACTGGCGTCAGCATGGTGATCCACGTCTTCAGTGTCGGGTACATGGGCGAGGATCCGGGGTATGCGCGGTACTTCGCGTATCTCAACCTCTTCGTCTTCTTCATGCTCGTGCTGATCCTGGGGGCCAACTTCCCGGTGATGTTCATCGGCTGGGAAGGCGTCGGGCTGTGCAGCTATCTGCTCATCGGGTTCTGGTTCGAGACCGAAGCGTACGCCAACGCGGGCAAGAAGGCGTTCATCATGAACCGCATCGGGGACGTCGGGTTCCTGTTGGCGATGTTCATGATCTTCCAGGCTGTCGGGACCCTGTCGTTTACGGAGGTCTTCGAGCAGGCACCGCGCGCCTTCACGATTGGCGGCACGGCCATCACGCTGGTCACACTCGCCTTGTTCGTGGGCGCCACCGGCAAGTCCGCGCAGATTCCGCTCTACACGTGGCTGCCCGACGCCATGGCGGGTCCGACGCCGGTCTCCGCGCTGATCCACGCGGCGACGATGGTGACGGCGGGTGTCTACATGGTCGCGCGCGCCAACGTACTGTTCGCCATGGCTCCGGTCTCGAGCTTCACGGTAGCCGCGGTCGGCGCGATTACGGCACTGTTCGCGGCGACCATCGCGCTCAAGCAGTGGGACATCAAGAAGGTGCTCGCCTACTCAACGGTGTCCCAGCTCGGATACATGTTCATGGGTGTGGGCGTCGGTGCGTACGCGGCCGGCATCTTCCACCTCACTACGCACGCCTTCTTCAAGGCACTCCTCTTTCTCGGCTCGGGTAGCGTGATCTACGCTCTGCACCACGCGTATCACCACACCCACAGCAGTGAAGACGCCCAGGACATGCGCAACATGGGTGGCTTGAGAAGGTGGATGCCGTTCACGGCGGCGTTCATGTGGATCGCGACGCTGGCCATCGCCGGAGTCCCCGGTCTCTCCGGGTTCTTCTCGAAGGACGAGATTCTGGCTGCGACTTTCGCGCGCGGCCACGAGGCGGCCGCATTCTACGTGCTGTGGGCGGTTGGGATCGTTACAGCGCTGCTCACGGCGTTCTACATGACGCGGCTCATGCTCTACACCTTCCACGGTCCGAACCGCAGCGGTGAGAAGGAGCAGGCGCACCTGCACGAGTCGCCGTGGGTGATGACCGCGCCACTGCTGGTGTTGGCGGTTCTCTCGATCGTGGGCGGCTTGATCAACCTGCCGGCGGTCCTACCGGGGAGCGGTTGGCTGCATCACTGGCTGGAGCCCGTGACGGAGCTGTCCGCGGCGTATCTGCCCGAGGTCCACCTGTCACACTCGACGGAGTGGGCTCTGCTCGGGTTCGCCACTCTCATCGCGGCCGCGGGCATCATCGGCGCGTGGAGGCTGCTCAAACCGGCCGAGCTCGTGCCTGCACGGGAGGCTCCGGAGGAGACCGGCATCCAGAAGGTGCTACTGCGCAAGTGGTACGGGGACGAGATCTACGACGCGCTGATAGTGCGCCCGATCATGTGGGTCTCGGAGAACGTGCTGTGGAAGGTGATCGACAAGGGCATCATCGACGGCTTTGCCGTGAACGGCTCTGCAAATTTCGCCCGCGCCATGGGCTGGCTCGGTAGCCGGCTCCAGACGGGGTATGTGGGAACCTACGTGTTCCTGTTCGTGCTCGGCGCGCTGATACTGCTGCGGGTGGTGACGGGGTGGGAGCTGCTATGAACTACGAGGCATGGGTGTTAGACGCCCTGTTGGCGTTCCCGCTGCTGGCGGCGGTCGCCGTCCTGCTGCGGCCCGTGCGCGAGGCCAAGTGGATCGCACTCGTCGCGACGCTGATCGAGTTCCTGGTCTCGGTGCCCCTCTGGTGGAAGTTCGATGTCACGACCGCGGCCATGCAGTTCCAGGTGGCGCGACCCTGGATCGCCGGCTGGGGAGTGTGGTTCCGATTGGGACTGGACGGCATCTCCCTGTTCATGGTGCTCCTCACCACGTTCACGATGCCGCTGGCGGTGCTGGGCAGCTTCAACTACATCCGCGAGAAGGAGCGGGCTTACTACGGGTTGCTGCTCGTGCTCACGACCGGCATGCTGGGCGTGTTCCTCGCGCTCGACCTCTTCGTCTTCTACGTGTTCTGGGAGATCATGCTCATCCCGATGTATTTCCTCATCGGGGTGTGGGGCGGACCGCGCCGGCTTTACGCCGCCATAAAGTTCTTCCTGTTCACGTTCGTTGGGTCGCTGCTCATGCTGGTAGCGATCCTGACCATCTACTACTACGTGGGCCGCGCGACCGGGACGTACTCGTTCGAGTACTATCACTTGCTGTCGAACATCCAGGTCACGGACCGCTGGGGTTTCTGGTTGTTTGGCGCCTTCTTCCTGGCTTTTGCCATCAAGGTGCCTTTGTTCCCGTTCCACACCTGGTTGCCCGACGCGCATGTCGAGGCGCCTACCGCGGGATCTGTGATCCTGGCGGGGATCCTGCTGAAGATGGGGTGCTACGGGTTCCTGCGTTTCGCGCTGCCCTTCTACCCCAACGTCGTGCTCGATCCCACCGTGGTGACGGTGGTGGTCCTGCTGGCAGTCATCGGGATCATCTACGGTGGGCTGGTCGCGATGGTGCAGCCCGACTTCAAGAAGCTGGTCGCGTACTCGTCGGTGGCTCACTTGGGCTTCGTGATGCTGGGTATCTGGGCGGCGACCGTGCAGAGCCTCGAGGGTGCGATCATCATCATGATCAGCCACGGGATCTCGACCGGAGCGCTGTTCTTCCTGGCCGGCATGCTGTACGAGAGACGTCACACGCGCGAGATCGCGGCGTTTGGAGGCCTGGCCAAGGTCGTGCCGCTGCTCGCGGCCGCGCTGACCATAGTTGCGCTCTCTTCGATTGGGTTGCCGGGAACCAACGGTTTCATCGGCGAGTTCCTCGTGCTGATCGGGTCGTTCCCGATCTATCCGTGGGCCGTCGTAGTCGCCGCGACGGGAGTGATAGTGGCGGCGATGTACATGCTGCGAGCGCTGCAGCGGGTCATCTACAACAAGCTCGACAATCCGGACAACGAAGGCATGCTGGATCTCTCGCGGCGTGAGCTCGCCGTGTTGGTGCCGCTCATCGCGCTGATCTTCTGGATCGGCGTATATCCCGCGCCGTTCCTGCGACGCATCGAAACGTCGACGAGCATGCTCGTGGAGCAGGTGCGAGGGGCGCAGGCGCCGGAACACTTCGAGGTGGGAGGACAGCGCTGATGTGGCCGGTGATCGATCTCGGTATGCCCGGTGGGATCGCGGTTGCGCTCCTGCCGGAGCTGGTCCTCACGGGTTGGGCTCTGTTCCTCACCATTCTCGTGGCGTGGCGGCACCGCAGCAACGATGATCAGCTGCTGGTCGGATACCTGGCGGCGGTCGGCCTAGTGCTCACGGCGGCCGTCGTTGTCGTCTTCTGGTTGGCGGGCGCGCGAGCCGGGGGCCTAGAGACGATGATCGCGCTCGACAGCTTCCGCTACATCGCTGACTTGATCTTCCTGTTGGGCGCGCTGCTCGCCGTACTGCTCTCGATGGGTTACCTGGGCCGAGAGCGGATTCTGGTGCCCGAGTACTTCCTGCTGCTGCTGTATGCTACGGTGGGGATGATGTTCATGGGCGGGGGCGCCGATCTCATCGTGATCTTCCTCGGTCTCGAGGTAATGTCCGTCAGCGTGTACGTGCTCGCGGGCATCGACAGGCGCAGCGTGTTCTGCGCTGAGGCCGCTCTCAAGTACTTCCTGTTGGGTGCCTTTGCCTCGGCGTTCCTGCTCTACGGGATCGCGCTGGTGTACGGCTTCACGGGAACCACGAACCTCGGTCTGATCTACGCGCAGACGACCACCTGGGCTCTTCAGGAGAACACGATACTGCTGGTCGGCATCGCAATGCTGCTGGTGGGCTTCGGGTTCAAGGTGGCCGCGGTTCCGTTCCACATGTGGACGCCCGACGTGTATGACGGCGCGCCCACTCCCATCACGGCGTTCATGGCGGCGGCCGTCAAGGCTGCTGCGTTCGCGGCGATGTTCCGCGTCATGCTCGAAGCCCTCGGTACGACGGCGGTGGTGTGGACAGAAGCCGTCTGGTGGCTCGCGGCGATTACGATGGTCGTCGGGAACCTCGTGGCGCTCGCACAGCGCAACCTGAAGCGGATGCTCGCCTACAGCTCGATCGGGCACGCGGGATACCTGCTCACGGCTGTAGCGAGCGGGACGGACTTCGGCGCGGCGGCATTCCTGTTCTATGCGTTTGCGTACACGATCATGACGGTGGGCGCGTTTGCGATCGTGGCCGCGGCGGGACGGCGCGGCGAGCGCGACCTTCGGGTCGAGGATCTCAACGGGCTGTCGAAGCGGCGTCCGTGGCTCGCTCTGGCGATGATGGTGTTCATGCTCTCTCTGCTCGGGTTCCCGGGGACCGCGGGCTTCATAGGGAAGTGGTTCATCCTCTCGGCCGCGGTGGAGGCGCAGAACGGGCTGCTCGCGGTCGTGTTGGTGGGTACGACGGTGATCTCCGCTGGATACTACCTGCCGGTCGTCATGGCGATGTTCATGAAGCCGCCGGCATCGGATGACGTGCACGAGCACGTCAGGGTGACCGGGATTGCTCGCTGGGTCATCGCAGCCACCGCGGTGGTGCTGCTGGTGCTCGGTGTGTGGCCGGGTCGAGCCATGGACGCGGCGGAACAGGGAGGACAGGATCTCAGACCTTCGGTGATGATCACCGTATCGAGATAGCGTGGAAGTACCCTCCTTCATCTTTCGGCAATACGACATCAGAGGCATCGTCGGTGACGAGCTGACGCCCCAACTGGCACATGCCATAGGGCGGGCCGTCGCGACGATCACACGCGCCCGTATCGGGCGCGATCCCAAGCTTGCTGTGGGACGCGACAACCGGCCGTCCGGTGAGCTCCTGGCGCGTGCCGTGCGCGACGGCGTCGCGCAGGCGGGCGGCACGGCGGTTGACGTGGGCATGTTGCCGACCCCGGCCCTTTACCTGGCGCTTCACGAACTCGAAGTGGACGGTGGCATCCAGGTCACCGGCTCGCACAACCCGCCGGAGTTCAACGGGTTCAAGATGGTTGCGGCAGGAGAGACCCTGCACGGTGACGACATACAGGAGATCAAGCGCCTGATCGAGACGGACGGGAGCGATACCGGCACTGGCTCGATCGAGGCGGACGATTCGGTGCTGCAACGCTACGGGGATGCCATCGTCTCGCGCAACGCGCCCCTCGCCAGACAGGTCAAGGTCGTGGTGGACTGCGGCAACGGCACGGCCAGCCTGTGCGCGGTGGATGTCCTCACACGGTTGGGCGCCGACGTCGTGCCGCTGTACTGCGATTCCGACGGCTCGTTTCCCAATCACCATCCGGACCCCACGGTCCTCGAGAACCTGGTTGACCTGCAGGCGGCGGTGCGGCGCACGGGCGCGGAGCTCGGCATCGCGTTCGACGGTGACGGCGATCGGATCGGGGCAGTGGACGAGGACGGAACGGTCGTCTACGGCGACCAGTTGCTAGTGCTGTACGGACGCGACCTGGCGCAGCGCATGGGGAAAGGGCACTCGGTCATATTCGACGTCAAGTGCTCCAACGTGCTGGGGGAAGCGCTCGCCGCGGACGGGCTCGAGCCGGTGATCTGGAAGACCGGGCACTCGCTGATCAAGGCGAAGATGAAGGATACTGGAGCGCCGCTCGCCGGCGAGATGAGCGGGCACATGTTCTTCGGCGGCGACTACTATGGATTCGACGACGCGCAGTTCGCGGCCGCCCGGCTGCTAGCGATCGTTGCGCGCGGCAGTGGACCGCTCTCCACGCTGCTCGCCGACCTTCCAAAGACCTTTGCGACGCCGGAGTTGCGCGCGGACTGCCCTGAGGAACGCAAGTTCCAGATAGTGCAGGCCGCGGCGAAGCACTTCGGCGCCCGCTACGAAGTCCTGACTCTCGACGGCGTACGCATCTCGTTCCCCGACGGCTGGGGGCTGCTGCGCGCATCCAACACGCAGCCGGTTCTGGTCCTCCGGTTCGAAGCCACCTCGGAGGCGGCTCTCGCCAGCTACCGCCAGGAGGTGGAACGCTGGCTCGAGGAGCAGCACCGGGCGGGGTAGCGTCATGAGCCAGCGGGCAGGATGGCTCATCAAATTGGCCGTCGTCCTCACCCTAGTGGTGCTGCTCGGCGGGCGCTGGCTGGCGGTCGCGACTGCCGACTCGCTGTGGGCGGAGGCGCTCGGGGTGGGCGCCACCCACGCCCAAATTCGCCGCGGTCAGACGATGCTCCTGCTCACCGCCTTCACGGCGGCCGCCGTCTGGTGCCTCGGCAATCTCTACCTCGTGTACCGGTCGATAGGGTCGGTGCACGTGCCTCGCCGCCTGGGTAACCTCGAAATTCTCGAAGTCGTGCCGCGACAGTATCTGCTGATCGCGGCCGGTGCGCTCGGGCTGACTCTGGCCGTCGCGTTCAGCCATGGTGCCGGCGGATGGTGGTATGCGCGGGCGCTGGCCGGCTTCGGCGCCGAGCTCGGCTCGACGGATCCCGTCCTGGATCGGGATCTGGGTTACTACCTGTTCCGCCTTCCTTGGCAGCGGACCGTTCACACGTTCGTCACTCTGCTCGCCGGCACGATGCTCGGGCTCACCGCCGTGCTCTACGCGGCGGTAGGCGCCATTCGCTGGGGCGCACGCCGCCGGCTTCGAGTGAGCGATCTGGCTCGCTGGCACCTTGCCGGTCTGCTCGCGGCGTTTGCGCTCGCTCTGTTCTGGGGCTACCGGCTGGAGCCGGCGGAGTACGTGGCCGGGATCCACGATGTCCCGGCGGATAGCGTGCTTGCGACCGTGCGGATACCGGTGGCCCGGATGCTGAGCGTCGCGGCGTTGGTCGTTGCAGGAGCGTCCGCGTTCTGGATGTGGAGTCCCCGTGTCCTCGTCGTTGTCGTGCCGTGGACGCTCCTGGCGGTGGCTTCTTTCACCGGTCACTACGTTGCCCCGGCGTTCGCCGGAGCAGCCCGGACTCCCGAGGAGTTGATTCTCCCGGCGGTCGAGAGCAGCCGCCGTGAGTTCATTCAGATGGCGTTCGGGGCGGTTCCCGTCGAGAGCGAGTTGCCGCTGCGTGCTCCGCCCGAGCCGCAGGGCCTCCGTCGCCACGAGGAGGAGCTGGGAAGCGCCGTGATTTGGGATGCCTTCGCGGTGACGGTGGGTGCGAGCCGCGCGGCTGACCGGGAGCCGTATCATGTGTTCTCGGCTGCTCAACTAGATACGTACGAGGCGCCCGACGGCAGCGTCGTGCCGGTGTATGTCGCGGCACGGGAGGTGGATCTCCAGGCGGCGCGCGGCACGGGCATGGAGCTGTCTTGGGAGACCGTACACGCCGGCCCGCTGTCGCACGCGGTGGGCGCGGTGGCCATGCCGGCCAACCGAGTCTCGCAGACGGGACTGCCGCTGTTCCTGGACGACCCCGTGCGTCCCGACCGGGCGACGCCGCGACTCCAGGAGCTGGCGTTGACGCGGCCCGAAGTGTGGTTCGGACCGGCGGCGAGCAGCTTCGCCGTTGCGCCGGCGGGCGACGCGCCGCTGGCGGGTGTTCCGGCCGCCGGATTCTGGCGCCGCCTCGCTCTTGCATGGACGCTGCAAAGTCCGGGGCTCGCGACCTCCGGCGCGGTGGAAGACGCCTCGCTCGTGCTGTGGCGCCGCGACATCGTGTCCCGGCTCGAGAGCTTCGCTCCCTTCGCGCAGTTCGGCGAGCCGCACGCAGTGTTCGTGGGTGGCGCTCTCTACTGGATGGCGAACGGCTTCGTCTCGGCCGGAGCGTTCCCACTCACATCCCGGGCGAGTTGGCGCCGCGAGACGGTGCGCTACCTGCGCTCCGGTCTGGTGGGGGTGGTGGAGGCGAGCAGCGGACGGACCGAAGTGTATCTGCTGCGAGAGGCGGACCCCCTGAGCCAGGCGTGGGCGCAGATCGCGCCCGAGGTGATTCGCCCCTTCAGCCAGATGCCGGCGGCGCTGGCGCGACACGTGCGCTATCCGGCGGAGCTGTTCGCGGTACAACTGGGGCTGCTGCGTCATGCCCGGCTCGACGGAGACCCAATCGGGCCCGTGCTGCCGCGCGTCGGCCTGCGGCCCATCGGTGGCGCAGAGCCCTACTGGTGGGTGGGCGGCGCGCCGGGCGACCCGGACGTGCGGCTCCGTCTGATGGCGGCTCTCGAGTCCGGCGGGTCGCTCGCGGGTCTCGCCGACGGCACGGTGCAGGGTGGACGTGCGGCGTTCGCCTTGCTTCGGGTTGCTCCGGACCTGGAGCTGCCGGGACCCGTCCGGACCGTCCGGCTGTTCAACCGGCTGCGCACCGAGCCCTCGGGAGTGCAGGGTGTGCTCAGGATGGCTCCGTTCGAGGATGGCGTGCTGGCGCTGCAGGCGACGTACGTTTCGGCAGATGAAGGACGGGCGCCGCCCCAGTTGGCAGAAGTGGCGCTCGGTTGGGGGGTAGCGGTGGGAAGCGGCCAGTCGTTGCCCACTGCGCTGGCGCGAGTGGAAACACAGTCGTCGCCTTTCGGCATGGAGGCGGGGGAGAAGGCGGAGGCGAGGCGTTGGTTCGAGCGGATGGATGCGGCCAGGCGCAGCGGCGACTGGACTGCATTCGGCCGCGCCTACGAGGAGCTGCGCGGCATTCTCACTACCGAGTCGGATACGGTCCGGTGACGCGGGTTGCTGCCGCCCATGATAGAGGACTAGCTTGCACGTCCCGTGACTGAGACTCCCGGCACGATCGTCGTCGCCCTGGGCGGCAACGCGCTTGCGCCTCCCGGCGAGCGGGCGACGATCCACGACCAATTCCGGCACACGCGCGAGTCGATGGGTGCCGTCGTGGCCCTGGCCCGCGAGGGCTGGCACATCGCCATCGTGCACGGCAACGGGCCGCAGGTGGGCGACGAGCTGGAGCGTAACGAACTGGCTCACGAGAGAGTGGCCCCACTGCCGCTCGGTGTGCTGGTGGCGGCGACGGCCGGGTGGATCGGCTACATGGTCCAGCAGTCGCTGCAGAACGCCCTGCTGAGCGCGGGCGTCGAGCGGGACGTGCTCACGATGATCACTCAGTCGTCGCTGGATCGCACCGCCCCCGGCGCGACCGAGCCGAAGAAGCCGGTGGGCCACGCGCTGTCGCCGGAGACGGCCGAGCGGCTGCGTGGCCGAGGCGTGCCGGTGGGGCAGGACGGGGCGGGGTACTGGCGCAGACTCGCACCCAGCCCCGTGCCGGATGACGTGGTGGAGGCGGACGCGGTGCGCCAGTTGGTTAAGGAGGGCAAGATAGTGATTGCGGCGGGGGGCGGCGGTGCCCCCGTGTACTTCGATGAGCGGCTCTTTTGGGAGGGGGTGGACGCGGTCGTGGACAAGGACCGGGTGGCCGCCATTCTCGGCGACCGGCTCGGTGCCGACGCATTGTTGATTCTCACGGACGTGGACGCGGTCTATCAGGGATGGGGCACACCGCATGCTGAGCCGCTGAGTCGGCTGACTGTGACCCAGGCCGAGGCGCTGCTTGAGAGCGGCGAGCTTGGAAAGGGCAGTATGCGACCCAAGGTCGAGGCCTCCGTGGCTTTCTTGAGGGGCGGAGGCAAGCGGGCGATAGTGGCACATCTGGCTGATGGCCTGGCGGCCATTCGTGGCGAGACGGGAACGACGATCACAGGAGATGCGGAGTGAACTTGCACGAATACCAGGCGCGTGGACTGCTCAAGGCGGCGGGGATTCCGGTTCCCGACGGAGAGGTGGCCGCGACGCCGAACGAGGTGGAGGCGATCGCGAAGAGGATGGGAGGGGCGGTCGTCGTGAAGGCGCAGGTGCACGCTGGAGGGCGCGGCAAGGCAGGCGGCGTGAAGCTCGCGAAGAGCCCCGCCGAGGCCAAGGCGCACGCCGGCGCGATCCTGGGCATGCAGATCAAAGACCTCACGGTCGAAAAGGTGCTGGTGGTGCCCACCGCCGACATAGCGTCCGAGAGCTACGTCGGCGTGATCGTGGACCGCGCCACCCAGCGACCGGTGATGATGGTGAGCCCCGCCGGCGGCGTGGACATCGAGGAGGTCGCAGCCAAGACGCCTGAAAAGATCTTCAAGACCGCGGTTGATCCGCGCTACGGTCTGCTGCCGCACCAGGCGATGGATCTCGGCTTCAAGTTGTACGACGACGTGAAGCTCGTGCGACAGGCGGCTCAGATAATGCAGCAGCTGTTCCAGGCATTCCGCGATGCGGGCGGCTCCCTGGCGGAGATCAATCCGCTCATCACGACGCCGGACGGGAAGGTCGTGGCGCTGGACGCCAAGATCTCGGTGGACGACAACGAGCTGGACCGGCGTCCCAACATCGCGGAGCTGCGCGATGCGACCGCCGAGGAGCCGCGCGAGGTGGAGGCTCGCAGAGCCGACCTCTCCTACATCCCGCTGGACGGCGACGTGGGCTGCGTGGTGAACGGTGCGGGGCTCGCGATGGCCACGATGGACCTGGTGAAGTACTACGGAGGCGATCCAGCCAACTTCCTGGACATCGGGGGCAGCAGCAGCCCCGAGAAGGTGGTGACGGCGCTCAAGATCATCACCAGCGACGCCAAGGTGAAGAGCATCCTGTTCAACATCTTCGGCGGGATCACCCGGTGCGACGATGTTGCCAACGGGATCGTGGCCGGCAGCAAGAAGGTCAAGTTGGACCTGCCCATGGTGATCCGCCTGACGGGCACCAACGAGGAAATCGCGGTGGACATTCTCAAGAAGGCCGGATTCGAAGCGCTCACGGACATGGATGAGGCCGTGCAGCAGGCCGTGAAACTGGCGCGGGAGGCGGCGTGAGCATCTTCATAGATGAGAACACCAATCTGGTGGTGCAGGGCATAACCGGGCGGGACGGATCGTTCCACACCGAGCAGATGATGGAGTACGGCACCCAGGTGGTGGCGGGCGTCACCCCCGGGAAGGGCGGACAGCGCTTCGCGGGCAAGGTGCCCGTGTTCAACACCGTCGACGAGGCCGTAGCCGAGACCGGGGCAAACACCTCGGTCGTCTACGTGCCGAGCCGCTTCGCGGCCGACGCCGTGTTCGAGGCGGCTGACGCCGGCATCGACCTCATAGTGGCCATCAGCGAAGGCGTGCCGGTGCTGGACATGACGCGTGTCATGCCGTTCCTGAAGGAGAAGGGAACGCGGCTGATAGGCCCCAACTGTCCGGGCGCAATTTCGCCCGGCAAGACGAAGGTCGGGATCATCCCGGGCTCGATCTGCCGCGAGGGCGCGGTCGGGGTCGTGTCGCGCAGCGGCACGCTGACCTACGAGGTGATCTACCACCTCACGCAGAACGGAATGGGGCAGTCGACATGCATTGGGATTGGCGGCGACCCGATCATCGGCACCAATTTTATCGATTGCCTGGAGGGGTTCGAGGCGGACCCCGGCACCGAGTCCATCGTGATGATCGGCGAGATCGGCGGCACGGACGAGCAGAACGCCGCCGAGTACGTGGCGGCGCACGTCTCCAAGCCGGTCGTGGGCTTCATTGCCGGACGCACGGCGCCGCCGGGTCGGCGCATGGGGCACGCCGGAGCCATCATCTCCGGATCTTCGGGCACGGCGGAAGAGAAGATTGCGGCATTCGAGCGAGCCGGAATCGGCGTGATGGACCGGCCCGCGGAGGTCGTATCGTTGCTCAAGAAGGAGCACGTGTAGCGCAATGAAGCTCATCGAGCTGTTGGAACGGGACCGGGTGGTGGTGCCGCTCAAGGCCACCACCCTGCCGAAGGCGGCGTCCCAGCTCGCCGAGGCGATGGTCGCTTCCGGCGTGGTCAGCGAGCCTGACGTACTGCGGGGCCTCGTCAAGGATGCTCTGCCCAAGGACATAGTCCCCGTGGGGCAGGCGTTCCTGATCCACTTCCGCACCGATGCGGTGAAGAAGCACGCAGCGGCGCTGGGTGTTGCGCCCAAGCCGATCGCGCAGCCCGAGGGGGACGAGCCTCGGTCGGCCCGCATCGTGGTCCTGCTGGTGGCCCCGCCACGGGAGAGTTCGATCCATCTGCAGGCCCTGAGCGCCTTCTCGCGGGCATTCTCCCGCCAGGAGGTGATCGAGGCCATCCTCGGAGCTGACGGGCCGGAAGCTGTGCTCGAGGCCGCGCCGCTGGCCGATCTCAAGCTCCCCGGCTACCTCACCGTGCGCGACGTGATGGAGGCGCGCCAGCTCTCGGTCAGGCCGGACACGCCGCTGGGCGAGGCGTCACGCCTGATGGTCGCGCACGAAGTAGCGGCGCTGCCGGTGGTGTCCGAGACGGGAGAGGTGATGGGCGTCGTGACCCATCGCGAGCTGCTGCGCTTCCTGCTGCCGCTGTATGTGAAGCGGATGAGCAGCGGCGAGTTTCGGGCAGCTCCCAGGGGAGTGGCTGCGGGCATCGATCCTCACACGATCCCGGTGCGCGAGGTGATGGACCGCAGCGTACTGTGTGTCTCGGAGGAGCAGACTCTGGCCGAGGTGGCGACCATCATGCTGAACCGCGACACGGAGCGGTTTCCGGTCGTGCGGGAGGGGGCGTTGGTCGGTTTCCTGACGCGCGGCGACATAGTGCGGCGGCTGCTCGGCCGGTAGGGTAGGGTTGGGGTGGATGGGTCTGCCGGCCGGGGGCCTTGACGGTCCCTCCGGCTTGCAGACCCTGGTATATTGCGTGGCCGAGCGAGCAGGGGTTTCCTGCCCGCTCTCTTTCTAACCGGCCCCAGGCCGGAGTGACGACCGAGATCGAGATACAGGAACGGCAGATACAGTGCACACCCTGGCAATCATAAAGCCTGATGCGGTAGGAGCCGGCAAGGCCGGCAAGATTCTGGCCCATCTGGAGGAGGCCGGCTTCACGGTGCGCGCGGCCAAGCTCGTCAGGCTGACGCGGCCCGAGGCCGAGGCCTTCTACGCGGTGCACCGGGAGCGTCCCTTCTACGGCTCCCTGGTGGACTTCATGACGTCTGGGCCGTGCTTCCCGATGGTGTTGGAGCACGGGGACGCGGTGCCGCACCTGCGCGCTGTGATCGGGGCGACCGACCCGGCCGAGGCTGCAGAGGGCACGGTACGGAAGCTCTACGCCCAGAACAAGGAGCGTAACGGGATTCACGCATCTGACTCGGCGGAGAACGCGGAGCGGGAGATTGGATTCTTCTTCTCCGAGGCCGAACTCGAGGGGCTTCGGGGCTGACCGGCTCGCGTTGACGCAAGTCTAGGTCCCGAATAGGTTTAACGGCTATGTTGCGCGTCGATCTGCGCGCTCTCGACGAAGGCCCCATCGAGACTGACGGGGTCGTTGCAGCGGACGACCCGATCTTCGTAGATGTGGATTTCGTCCTCGCGGAGCCGATTGGGGTCCGGGGGCGTCTAACAGCGAGCGGTACCGGGCGCTATTACTGGCACGGGACGCTCCGCACTGCCGTGGCCGCGAACTGCCGTCGCTGTCTGGCCGACATCAGGCGGGAGGTCGCGCCGCAGGTAAGGGCGCTGTTCACCGAGGATACCTCGGGGGACGACGCGGCTGCGTACACCGTCTCGCCCGACGTGGTCGAGCTGGACCTGGGTGAGATGGTTCGCGAGGAGTTGATCCTGGCGGTTCCGCAGTTCGTGGTCTGCCGGGAGGACTGTCGCGGGCTCTGCCCGCGCTGTGGCAAGGACTTGAATGAAGGACCGTGCGAATGCCGTCCCGAGGCCGACCCGCGGTGGGCGAAGCTCGAGGGGCTGAAGCAGCAACGGTCCGATGAGGGGAGTTAGACATGGCAGTTCCCAAGCGCCGCACGTCGAAGACCCGCAAGCGCAAGCGGCGGACCCACGACAAGGCCCCTGACATCGCCGTCCAGGCTTGCCCGCGCTGCGGCGATCCGCGGCGCCCGCACCGGGTGTGCCCGAGCTGCGGGTATTACGGGGAAGAGAGGCGGGTCGAGGTAGAGGAAGCCTGAGCGTGATCCGGATCGCACTGGACGCGATGGGGGGAGATTCCGCACCGGACGTACCGGTTGCGGGCGCTGCCCAGGCCGTCCAGGAGGTTCCCGGATCCTACCAGGTTCAATTGGTGGGCCGGCGGGCTGAGGTCGAGGCGGCGCTGGCGCGGCATCCCGACGTGCCCGAGGGGCGTATCACGGTGGTCGATGCGCCCGAGGTCATCGAGATGGGCGACAAGCCGCTGGCGGCGATCCGCGGCAAGCGGAAGTCCTCCATCCGCGTGGGGCTCGAGTTGCAAAAGGCGGGGGAGGCGGACGCCTTCATATCTGCGGGGAACACCGGCGCCGTAATGGCCGGCAGCACGCTACTGCTTGGGCTGCACGAAGGCGTGCAGCGCACGGCCATCGGGGCTCTGTTCCCGACCCGCTCGGAGCCGGTGCTGATCGTGGACGCCGGGGCCAACATCGACTGCAGCCCCCGCGAGCTGAGGGGATTCGCCCATATAGGGGCGGTGTACGCGCGCGACGTGTTGGGGCGTGAGAACCCCACGGTGGGCCTGCTCAACATCGGCGAAGAGGAAGAGAAGGGGAACCAGGCTGTGCGCGGCGCCCACGAGCTCCTCAAGGCCGACGAGCGGCTGAACTTCGTGGGCAACGTGGAGGGTCGGGACATTCTGGGGAACGAGTGCGACGTGGTCGTGTGCGACGGGTTCGTGGGGAACGTCTTGCTCAAGTTCTACGAAACCGTTGCGCACCTGTTCGGGGATCTCCTGAAGCGTGAGATCGAGCCCGAGGTGCTGGAGAGCAAGGCCATGGGGCGAGTCTTCAGGGTCCTCGACTACGCGGAATACGGCGGCGCTCCACTACTGGGCGTGAGGGGCGTTGCCATCATCTGTCACGGGCGCTCTCCAGCGCTGGCCATCAAGAACGCCATCGGTGTCGCGGTGCAGGCGGTGAAGGTCCACCTCAGCCAGCACATCGCGGCCGAGATGGCTGGCGACGAGGCGGTCGTATGAAGCGCCCCTTCGCTCAGCTCGTGGGCACTGGCCGCTACACGCCGTCCAAAATCCTCGACAACGCCTACTTCGAGAGCATCCTGGATACGTCCGACCAGTGGATCCGGGAGCGCAGCGGGATCCGCGAACGGCGTATCGCCGAGAAGCACGAGACGCTCGCATACATGGGGTCGGAGGCCTGCAAGCAGGTGCTCGACGAAGCCGGACTGACGCCGCTGGACGTGGACGGCATCGTCATGGGCACGGCCAGCCCCGACCGGTTCCTTCCCTCCACGGCGTGCGACATCCAGGCCGAGCTCGGTGCGCACAACGCGGCTGCGTACGACGTCGCGGCCGCCTGCAGCGGGTTCCTCTACGCCATCTCGGCCGCTGAGGGCATGATTGCGAGCGGGACGGCGCGCAACGTACTCGTGATCGGGGGCGATCGGCTGTCGACCATCGCCGACTACACGGACCGCACTACGTCAGTGCTATTCGGGGACGGAGCCGGCGCAACGCTGGTGCAGCCGGCCTCCAACGGTGAGCGCGGCGTGCTCTCGACCTACTTGAAGACCGATGGCAGGTTGGGCGAGCTGCTGTGCCGGCCCGGCGGCGGCGGCAACCATCCGCCCGACGAGCAGCTTCTCAAGGACCGTACCTACTTCATCCGGATGGCCGGGCGCGAGGTGTTCAAGAACGCGGTGCGGCTGATGGCCGACGCGTGCGACAAGGCTCTTGAGCAGGCCGGTTTGAGCGGCGATGACGTGGACGTCCTGATCCCGCACCAGGCCAACATCCGGATCATCGAGGCCACAGCCAAGCACGCCAACATCCCGATGGACAAGGTCTACGTGAACGTGGATCGCTACGGCAACACGTCGGCGGGTTCCATCCCGATAGCGCTGGACGAGTGCGTGCGTGATGGCCGGATCAAGGAAGGCTCGCTCGCGCTGTTCGTGGCGTTCGGAGGTGGTTTCACCTGGGCGAGCGTCCTGGTTCGGTGGTGAGGGCCGTACTCCTGTGCCCCGGCCAGGGGGCGCAGAAGGTGGGGATGGGGAAGGATCTCGGCGCGGCGTTCCCGGCTGCGCGAGAGGTGTTCCAGGCCGTGGACGACGCCCTCGGCGTCGCTCTCTCGAAGCTGATGTGGGACGGGCCCGAAGACGAGCTGACCCTCACGCACAATGCCCAGCCAGCCATACTCACGCACTCTCTTGCGGTTTGGGCGGTGGTTGAGCCCGCGCTGAATGCTGTTGCCGGCGCGGGGCACTCGCTGGGGGAGTACAGCGCCTACGCGGCTGCCGGCGCGCTGAGCGCGACGGATGCAGCGCGGCTCGTACGCAGGCGCGGCGAGCTGATGTACGATGCGGGTCAGGCGCGGCCCGGTACGATGGCCGCAGTGATCGGGCTCGAGGCGGGGCAGGTGTCCGATGTGTGCGCCGAGGCGAGCGGGGAAGGCGACGTCGTGGTGGCGGCCAACCTGAACGCGCCGGACCAGGCCGTGATCTCGGGCGACCCCGGGGCAGTGGAGCGCGCCGGAGAGCGGCTCAAGGAGTCGGGGGCGAAACGTGTGCTGCCGCTCAAGGTGAGCGGCGCGTTTCATTCTCCTCTGATGGAGCCGGCGGCGGAGGGGCTGCGCACTGAGCTTGCGGGAGTCGAGTTCGCCGAACCCGCATTTCCGGTGATCGCCAATGCGTCAGCCGAACCGGTGCGGGACGCAGCGGCGGCCAGGACCCTGCTGGGCCAACAGCTCACTGCGCCGGTGCGGTGGGTCGAGTCGATGCAGCGGGCGGTTGCCGAAGCGGGTGATGAAGTGACGTTCGTCGAGGTGGGGCCAGGGGCGGTGCTGAGCGGTCTGCTGCGGCGCATAGAACGGGGCACCCAGTCGGTGGCTCTCGGTACGGCGGACCAGCTGAACACTTTCATGGAGCAGTACGCATGACCGTGGATCTTTCGGGCAAGGTCGCCCTCGTCACGGGCGGAGCGAGGGGCATCGGCTTCGAGGTCGGGAAGCTGCTGTACGAGGCCGGCGCCGACGTCGGGCTGAGCGACCTCCAGGGTGCGCCCGAGGCGGCGGCTCGGCTCACGGGGAAGGGCAAGGCATTCGGTGCCGGCGGAGATGTCTCGGATCCCAAGCAGGTCGAGGAGACCGTCGCGGCAGCCGAGGAGACTCTCGGGCCCATCGACATCCTGGTCAACAACGCCGGGATCACTCGCGACGGGCTGCTGATGCGGATGAGTGAGGACGACTGGGACCTGGTCCTCAAGGTGAACCTCAAGGGCGTGTTCAACTGCACCAAGCACGTCGCGCGCGGCATGATGAAGCGGCGCTCCGGGCGGATCGTCAACGTTTCGAGTGTGGTCGGGATCCGGGGCAATGCGGGGCAGGCCAACTACTCGGCATCCAAGGCCGGGGTGATCGGTTTCACGAAGTCGATCGCCCGCGAGTTGGCCCCTCGGGGGGTGCTGGTGAACGCCGTAGCACCTGGGTTCATCGACACTGAGATGACGAAGAAGCTGTCAGACGAAGTACGCAAGGCGCTGCAGGAGCAGATCCCGCTCCAGCGGCTGGGACAGCCCGAAGATATCGCCAACGCGGTGCTCTTTCTTGCATCCGACCTGGCGAGCTACATTACTGGCCAAGTCGTCGTGGTGGACGGCGGCATGGTCATGTAGTCCAACGTACCGCATCGGAGAGAGCAAACGATGACCGACATGAGCCAACTCGAGGAGAAGGTCAAGGACATCATCGTGGAGGAGCTCGGCGTTGAGCGTGAGAAGCTGACGGGCGAGGCCTCCTTCATGGAGGACCTGGGCGCAGACAGCCTCGACACGGTCGAGCTGGTGATGGCGTTCGAGAAGGAGTTCGACATCGACATTCCCGACGAGGATGCCGAGAAGATGCGCACCGTGGGGGACGCGATGAAGTACCTCCACGAGAAGATGGCGTAGTACTGTCTTGAAGCGTCGAGTAGTCATTACCGGGCTCGGCCTGGTCTCCCCGCTCGGGAACACCGTTTCCGAGACCTGGGGCGGCCTGCTTGCCGGCAAGTCCGGCGCTGCACCCATCCAGCGGTTCGATCCCGTCGAGATGGACGTCCGGTTCGCCTGCGAGGTGAAGGGGTTCGACCCCCTGGCCTGCATGGATCGCAAGGAGGTGAAGCGGTCCGACCGGTTCGTCCACTATGCCATGGCGGCTACGCAGGAGGCCCTGGCCGGCGCGGGTCTCGACTCTACGCTGCCCGATCCCGATCGGACCGGAGTTCTCATCGGGAGCGGGATCGGCGGCATCTGGACGTTCGAGGAACAGTGCAGGATCTCGATCGAGAAGGGCTTCAAGCGTGTGTCCCCCTTCTTCGTTCCGATGTTCATCCCGGACATTGCCTCTGGCCTGATATCTATCCGCTACGGGGCGAAGGGCCCCAACTACTGCACGGTGTCTGCTTGTGCCTCGTCGGCACACGCGCTGGGCGAGTCGTTCCGTCTGATACAAAACGGCGACGCGGACATGATGATTACGGGCGGCGCCGAGGCTGCGGTCACGCCTCTGGCGATGGCGGGGTTCGCCAACATGAAGGCGCTGTCGACCCGCAACGACGCGCCGGAGAAGGCCTCGCGGCCGTTCGACAAGGAACGGGACGGCTTCGTGATGGGTGACGGCTCGGGCGTCATGATCCTGGAGTCGCTGGAGAGTGCGGCTGCGCGCGGCGCCACCATCATTGGTGAGGTGTTGGGCTACGGGATGAGCGCTGACGCGCACCACATGACTCAGCCCGTGCCCGGCGGCGAGGGCGCCCGCAGGGCGATGGAAGCTTGTCTCTTGGACGCCGACCTCCAACCCACGGAAGTCCAATACATCAACTCGCACGGCACGTCCACGCCGCACGGCGACATCGCCGAGACGCAGGCGGTGAAGGCGTTGTTCGGTGAGCACGCGTTCGAGCTCGTGATGAGCTCCACGAAGTCGATGACGGGGCACCTGCTCGGGGCTACGGGAGCGCTGGAGGCCGGCATCACGCTTCTCGTGATGGAGCACGGTGTGATCCCGCCCACGATCAACAACGAGTTTCCGGATCCCGAGTGTGATCTGAACTGCGCGCCCAACGTGAAACTCGAGCGCGATGTCCAGGTCTCGTTGACCAACTCGTTCGGGTTCGGCGGCCACAACGTCACGCTCGCGCTCGGACGATACCACGAATGAGCGGCGGCGTCCCGATCAGGGACCCACGCCTCGAGCCGATCGCTGCCAAGGTCGAGGCCGGTGAGCGGCTCACCCGAGAAGACGGGTTGGCCCTCTACGATACGTCCGACCTGCTCGGTCTCGGCGCGCTGGCAGACCTGGCCAACCGGCGGATGAATGGCGACCGGGTCTTCTTCTCCGCGAACCAGCACATCAATCCCACGAACGTCTGTATCCTGCGCAACGTATGCGTGTTCTGCTCCTACGCGCGCACGCCCAAGGAGGACGGTGCATACACCCGCTCACTCGAGGAGGTGTTTGCGGAGGCTGAGGCGGCGCTGAGCAGCCCGACTACTGAGTTCCACATAGTTGGTGGACTGCACCCCAAGCTCCCGCTGTCGTACTACACCGACATGATGCGGGGCCTCAAGGAGCGCCACCCGGACGTCCACATCAAGGCGCTCACCGCCGTCGAGATCGCGCACCTGGCGCGCATCGAGCGCACGACGATCCAGGAAGTGCTGCACGAGCTCAAGGACGCTGGGCTGACCTCGCTTCCGGGGGGCGGCGCAGAGGTGTTCTCAGAGGGGGTGCGTGCGACCATAGCGGACCGCAAGCTGATCGCGGAGGACTGGATCGCGGTGCACCGCGCGGCTCACGCGCTCGGGATTCCCAGCAACTGCACACTGCTCTACGGGCACGTCGAGACGGCGGAGGACCGGATCGAGCATCTCACGCTGCTACGCGATCTGCAGGACGAAACCGGCGGGTTCCTGACGTACATCCCGCTGGCCTATCACCCGGACAACAACGAGCTGGGCAAGGAGCTGGATCGAGAAGGCACCGCTACGACTGGGTTCGAAGACCTCAAGGGTGTCGCGGTGGGCCGGCTCTACCTGGACAACGTGCCGCACGTGAAGACCCACTGGCCCATGGTGACGCCGGCAGTGTCGCAGGTGGCGCTCAGCTTCGGGTGCGACGACGTGGAGGGCACGGTCGTCTACGAGCGGGTGTATCACGATGCGGGCGCGCACACTCCGATGATGCTCTCCTACGGTGAGTTGGTGCGGCTCGTCAAGGGCGCTGGGAAGGAACCGGTCGAACGAAACTCGCTGTACGAGACGGTGCGCACGTTCGAACCCGACGATCCGATCTTCGATCCCGAAGAGGGCTCGGCGCTGGGTGCGCCGGCCAATGCCGATCTGGTGCAACTCGTCGGGACGGGGCGGGCATGATGCGGTTGGGTCGGATCGGCTACATCAACTGCTATCCGGTCTACGGCGCGATGGACCGGGGGCTGGTGTCGGCCGGCGGCGAGCTGGTGACGGGCTCGCCTACCGAGCTGAACGGGCTGCTGGCTGCCGGCGAGTTGGATGTCTCGGTCGTATCCGCCGTGGAGTACGCGCGCGACGCGGGCGCGTACCACCTGCTGCCTGACATCGCAATATCGTGTGACGGGCCGGTGCGCAGCGTTGCCCTGTTCAGCCGGCTTCCGGTAGAGGAGTTGGACGGGCGGACCGTGCTTGTATCCGCGTCATCGCGCACCTCGGTGCATCTGCTCGAGCTGTTGTGCCACGACGTCTGGAAGGTCCACCCGGTGTTGGTGGAAGCGCGGGCCGAAGCCCGGGACCTGGAAGAGCTCGAGTCGCTGCCGCACGACGCCGTTCTCGTGATCGGCGACGCGGCGCTGTTGCTGGCTGCGGGCGGGCGCTACGCGCACCGGTACGACCTCGGTGAGGAGTGGAAGTCGCTCACCGGGCTCCCGTTCGTGTTTGCCGTGTGGGCGGCGCGGCGCGAGGCGCCGGTGGAGCAGGTTGGGGCGCTGCACCGGGCACTGCTGGAGTCGCGCGCATGGGGCCTGGGGCACCTGCCGGAGCTGGCCGATGAGGCGGCTCGGCAGACCGGAATTCCCAGTGCTGTGTGCCGCGAGTACCTGGATGGGTTGGACTACGCGCTCTCGTACTCGCACCTGGAGGGGCTCACGTCGTTCTTCCGGCGTCTGGCGCAGCGTGGAGTGGTGCCGGACGGGACCCTTCGTTTCCTCTCGGTGGCATGACCATGTTCGACCGCGACTCCTCCCCGTTTCGCGAGTACCTCGAGCTCTACGAGCGCGCACCGCTCCTGGAGTTGGGGCACCTGGCCGATGCCGCGAGGCGTGAGCTACATCCCGGCAACACGGTCACGTACATCGTTGACCGGAACATTAACTACACGAATGTGTGTGTGGCCGACTGCAAGTTCTGCGCGTTCTACCGCAGGCCCAAACATCAAGAGGGCTACGTGCTCTCGTTCGAGCAGATCGGGGAGAAGATCGAAGAGGCGAAGCAACTCGGGGCAGTGCAGATCCTGATCCAGGGTGGGCACAACCCGTACATACCGTTCGACTGGTACCTCGACCTGATGCGGTACGTGAAGCAGCACCACCCGATTCACATCCACGGGTTCTCCCCCTCCGAGGTAGACTTC
Organism: Gemmatimonadota bacterium; assembly: GCA_039587315.1. Taxonomy (GTDB): domain Bacteria; phylum Gemmatimonadota; class Gemmatimonadetes; order Gemmatimonadales; family GWC2-71-9; genus WVYX01. The sequence goes on from JBDHIS010000005.1 coordinate 107,723, forward strand.
TTCGCCACGCGGTTCCGCATGAGTGCCGAGGATGTGATCCGCGAGTTCCAGTCGGCGGGGCTCGACTCCATCCCCGGCGGCGGCGGCGAGATCCTGGTGCAGGAGGTCCGCGACCGGGTCGCCAAGAAGAAGGCTGGCGCCGACCGCTGGCTCGAGATCATGGAGCTTGCGCACCGGATGGGAATGAAGACGTCGGTGAGCATGATGTACGGTTTGGGCGAGTCGCTCGCCGACCGAGTGGAGCACTTGATGCGGGTACGAGAGGTCCAGGCGCGCGGCGGCGGCTTCACGGCGTTCATCGCATGGCCGCTCCAGCCCGAGCACACCGAAATGGAGGGAACGCCCAAGACGGACGCGGTGACGTACCTGCGTACGATCGCCATGGCGCGCGTGATCCTCGACAACGTCCCCAACCTGCAGTCATCTTGGGTGACGATGGGTTTGAAGGTCGGCCAGGTGGCGCTCGACTTCGGGTGCAATGACTTCGGCTCGCTGATGATCGAGGAAAACGTGGTCTCGGCCGCCGGAACTACACACCGCGCCACGCTGGGCGAGATGGAGCGACACATCCGCGACGCCGGGTTCGTCCCGGCGCGCAGGCGGCAGGATTACTCGATCATTGCCGAGGAAGCGGCGTAACTGACCATGCCCAAAAAAGACGTCCTGATCATCGCGGGATCCGAGAGTGACAGGGAGCGGGTCGAGTCGGCGTTCAAGGTGCTGGACGAGGCAGGTGTCGGCTACGACTTCATCGTCTCATCCGCGCATCGCGACGCGGAGCAGACCGCCGAAATCGCGAAGTCGGCGAAGGACAAGGGGTACCGAGTCGTCATTGCGGCCGCGGGGCTTGCCGCCGCGCTGCCGGGAGCCGTGGCCGCGCTCACCGACCTGCCGGTCGTGGGGCTCCCGCTGGAAGTCGGGCCGCTGAGCGGCGTGGATGCGCTATACGCGATCACGCAGTTGCCGCCGGGTTGTCCTGTGGGAGCGGTGGGAATCGGAAATGCGAAGAACGCGGCGCTGCTGGCCCTCAGGATAATGAACGCTCCAGGCGCCTAGCCTGCGTCTAGGGCTCCTCGGCCTCTTCGCCCTGGAGCAGTAGTTCGACCTCTTCCTGACCCTGGAGCAGCCGCTCGACTGCCTCGGACACGTCGCGTGCTGAGGCGAGATCGGTGGTGATGCTCTGTACGTTCCCCGTACCGGCCTGCATGCGAAGCAGACCCAAACGAATCGTCTCGAGTGACGCGACCGCATCGGCGAGCCTCTTCTGGGCAGCGTCTCGCGCCGTGGCCAGATAGCGGTCCAGCGCCTCGCGCCGATCGGGCACTCCATCGGGAAGGGCCTTCGAGGCGTAGCGCTGGTCGCCCGCCGAGGCGATGAGGCCGCTCAGCTGTTCGACCCGTCCACGCATGCGTTGGGCGTCCTCCTCCAGGCGGCGCACGATGTCCGGCAGATCTCGCAGCTCCTTGCGCTCGGCCTTGGAGAGCTCCTCGAACATGCGGCCTGCCGCCATCCCGATGGCCAACTCGGTACGGCGGTATGTGGCGCCGGTCCCCATCGCCGCCGACTTGAGTCCCAGGCCGGCGAGCTTGAACACCCAGCGGCCCACTCGGCCGCTCCACAGCTTGAGACGGCGCTTCGCGCCCAGGTCTTTGCGCCGCTCGTACCGTTTGGCGGCGACGATGCCCGTGGCGATCCCCACCGTGCCCGACATCGTCATTGCGATGTAGGGCCAGACCAAGTCGGAGTTGAAGCCGAGCGCCGCCAAGCCGAGGCCAAACCCCGCGACCCCGGTCAGTGCTACGCCACGTATCACACGCTCGAAGAGCGGTACCTTGCGGCCGTATTCGAATGCCAGGTCCTCCCGCCTCTGATCGAAGTCCGACTTGAGTGCAGTCCGGGCGTCTTCCAGTCCGTATCCGGCCTTGAGAAGGCGCCGGGCTATGTGCCTCAGCATTGCGACGGGTACCGCCACGACCGCACCGGCCAAAAGCAGCGATATCACGATCTCCGAGATGTCTCCCTTGACCGTGCCTTCGATCAGGGTCCATAGCAGGATCAAAGAGAATAACACCACGAGCCCCGAGGCCCTGAGGTACTCCCGGTTCTGCTTGATGAAGACGCGGAGCGGAACGGGAAGCTCACTCCGTGTCTCGAGCGCGTTTCCCAGCTCCTCCGCCAACTCCTCGCCATGTTGGTACCGCTGCGCCGGCTCCTTCGCGAGGCAGCGGTCCACGGCGCGCGACAACCTGCCTGGAGCTTCGGGAGCCGCGTTCTTTACCAGTGGCGCGGGCTGCGTGATGTGCTTGGCGAGCACCGCGCCCACCGTCTTGCCCTCGAACGGAAGCTGGCCCGAGAGCATGTAGTAGCCGAGCACGCCCAGGGAGTACATGTCGCTGCGGGCATCCACGGGCTCGCCGCTCGCCTGCTCGGGGCTCATGTACTCCGCTGTGCCGATGACCTCGCCCACGGCCGTCATCCCGGGCGCCTCGCGCACGTGGGCGATTCCGAAGTCCGTGACGAGCGCGCGGCCGCTGCCTTCCTCGAGCAGGATGTTGTCGGGCTTCACGTCGCGGTGCACTACGCCCTGGGCGTGGGCGTAAGCCAGCGCCCAGGCGACCTCGCGCATGATGCGCGCGACTTCGGATGCGGCGACCGGTCCCTTTGTGCGGATTCGCTGGCCCAGACTCTCGCCGCCCACATAGGCCATCGCGAAGAACACAAAACCGTCTACCTCGTCCACCGCGAAGATCGGCACGATGTTGGGGTGCGAGAGTTTGGCGGCCGTGCGCGCCTCGCGCAGGAAGCGGTCCTTGAGCTGCGGCTGTGCGGCCAGCTCGGGGGGCAGCAGCTTGAGTGCCACCGGGCGGTCGAGGCTCACCTCGTGCGCCAGGTAGACGATCCCCATTCCGCCGCGGCCCAGCTCGCGCTCCAGCGAGTAGCGGCCGAGGAGCGCCTCCTGCAGGGTGAGGAAGACCTGGTCTGGTGCGGTCGGCATGGCCTACAGGATGTGTTCCGATTGCTGCCGCGGCAAGGGGTGGGAGCGCCGTCGCGGTCCGAATGTTCCGAGTCGGGCGCTCGATGCCCACTCTCGGTGTTTTCGTGAGAGTCGATCTACTGTAGTTTTGTGATAACCGCCGCTTCCTTTCTGGCGCTATCCCTCCTCCCGGCGTCTCGGCGGACTGGGCTGCACGGCACAGTGAGGTGAAATGAGATACATGCTTCCTGTTCTCGGCGGGTTTGTTACCCTGGTGCTGCCTTCCACGTCGCTAGGCCAACAGAAGCAGACATATACGCACCCGTCACTCGACATCGCGTTCGAGGCAACGGCGAACTGGCGCCAGGTGCCGCGTCCGGAGGACAAGCTCATCTATGAGGTTGCCGATCCTGACGGTGCCGTTCACGTCGTGCTCTGGGCCACTTCAACCGAGCAGAGCGCGTCGGGTTACCTCTGGAAGATGGCTGACATGCGGGGTATGACCGTCCCGGAGAGGCCTACGCCCACCACGATCGGCGGCAGCGATGCCTGGATTCTGAGTGCGCCCGGCAGTGAACGGAACGTCCGCTCTCGGGTGGTCTTGGCCGTGATTCCGCATGGGAAGTCGATGGAGTGGCCGAGAGAGGATGTTCTCTACATCGTGATGATCTGGTGTCCAGAGGAGGACTACGAGCGGCACCAGCAAGTCATGGGGGAGATCCTCGGCAGCGTGCAGCTAGTGGAATGAGCGGGAAGAGGGATCTCCACGGATCCGAGCTGCGCCAGGCGGCGCGCCGACGCACGTCGCCTGGCTCACTGAGTTGAGCTGCGGGAGAGTCTATCATGCAGAAGGAACTCCAGGATCTGGCTCGGATGTTCTACCCGCTGGGCAAAGCAGAGCAGCGTGCGTGGGCAGCAATACTCTCGCTTCCTGAGGAAGAGTATGTAGCGGCGCTGGAGTCCGAGGCGCTCAAGCGCGGGCTTCAGCAGGACGTCGTGGATGGCACCGTCGCTTGGTTGGACGCCGATGGTGGTCAACTCATGCTGCTCTTCCGTGTCTCGAATCCGCGTGACCTGGATAGCGTACGAAGCGTCTACGATGCGATCGCGGAGAACGACGCACCCCTGGCGTACACGTTTGTTCACCAACTCCCGGACGGGGAGGGCACGTGGGACATCTTCCACATGTCGATACTCACGTATCTCGCACACTGCAATCGCGTTTCCGGGCCCGGTTCGGAATGTGAGACGTGAGCCCCATGAGCAAGACCCTCTACGTCATCAACCCCGCCGGCCGCGGGGGAGCGGGAATCAAGGTCTGGGAGGAGGTGCGATCGAAGTGGTCCGACCAGATCGATCCCGAGGACGTTCATGTCACCGAGCGGCAGGGGCACGCGCGAGAGATCGCTGCCTCCGCCCAGGGCTACGACATCATCGCTGCGGTTGGAGGCGACGGCACGGTCGGAGAGATCCTGTCAGGAATAATGACCCGTCAGGAACTTCGCCCGAGAGTGGCCATCATTCCGGCCGGCACGGGGAACGACATCGCCCGCAACCTGGGCATTCTCTCTCTTCAAAGCGCTCGGAACGCTCTACACGGTGATAATGCGAGGGAGGTCGACCTCATACGGATCGACTGCCAGTCTGAGGGCCGCGCCGCGCACCGGTATGCCTTCTTGATGGGAAACGCAGGGTTCTCGGCGAACACCCTGATTAGACCCTGGATGAAGCGGTTTCTCGGTCCGACGGGGGCGTACTATTTGAGCACCATCCTGCTGATCATTTCCTTCCGGGCTCCACGCGTGACGGTGCGCTGGAAAGACCAGGAATACAGCGGCCGAGCCTGGATAGTCATCGTGGGCAATGTCGAGCGGACATCGGGAGGCAGCATGTGCCTCGCGCCCGGGGCGCGTTTTGACGACGGAGAGTTGAACGTCTCAATCATTCCGTCCCGGTCCAAATTGACCATGGTGACCAAGATGTTGCCCAAGGTGGCGTCGGGTGCGCACGTGAATCAGCCTGGGGTCAAATACTTCCCGGCCAGGGAGATCCAGGTGGACAGCGACCCTCCCGCGGTCCTCGACGTCGACGGTGACATATTCGGTGTGACGCCAGCTACCTTTTCTGTCTGTCCAAAGGCAGTGCAGATCCTCTGCCCTGAAGGAGCGTAGGAGGCTCGGCTCCGCTCCGCTAGATTCCCGGTAGGTGAGGGGCGGGGCTCGACGCGCTTGCTCCACCCGCATGCCGAGCCCGCTCCACCCTACCATTCCAATCCCTTAACGCCTATCATCTTGCATGCGACAACGCTTCGGAATTGGGTTCGATTCCCACGTCTTCGTGGAGAAGAAGCCGCTCATCCTGGGCGGCGTGAAGATCAAGCATCCCAAGGGGCTCGAGGGTCACTCCGACGGCGACGCGGTGTGCCACGCGGTGATCGACGCGCTTCTCGGGGCCGCCGCGATGGGGGACATCGGGCAGCTCTTCCCGGATACAGACAAGAAGTGGAAGGGGGCCGACTCCATCGAGCTGCTGCGCGAGGTGAAGCGGCGGGTCCTGGCGGCGAGTTACACCCTGGTGAACGTGGACGTTACGGTGATCACCGAATCGCCCAAGCTGGGACCCCACATTGCCGAGATGCGCGACAACGTCTCCCGCGCGCTGGGACTCCCGGTGAACGCCGTCTCCATCAAGGCCAAGACCAACGAGAAGATGGATTCGGTGGGAAGGGGGAAGGGCCTCCAGGTGTTCGCAGTAGCGTCATTGGGAGGCGCATAGCCTGTTCGACGCGCTGTTCGATCGGTTGCTGGACCTCCCCGATTGGCTGGTCTACCTGTTGGTCGGGGCCGGCGCCGCGGTGGAGAACGTCTTCCCTCCGATCCCCGCCGACACGGCCGCGGCCATCGGCGCCTTCCTCTCCCAGCACGGGACAATCAATGCAAGCGCGATATTCGCCGTCACCTGGTCGGCCAACGTCAGCGGAGCCGTAGCGGTCTACCTGGCGGGCCGAACGCTGGGGCGGCAGTTCTTCACGGGCCGGATCGGGCGCCGGCTGCTCAAGCCCAAGCCAATGCGGCGTATGGAGCGACTGTACCAA